>JALHRM010000002.1:4412-113970 GCA_022841445.1 Candidatus Saccharimonadota bacterium | reverse complement strand
AGCGTAAAACAGGTCTATGATCTTGAACAAAACCGCAATTATCGTTTTTCGATCAACGAACCGCTCGCTGAACCACTGACTTGGATGGATGGGCATCGTCTTATTGGACTATCTTCTAACCGCGTTTTAGTAGTTGATTTTGACGGGAGCAACAAGCAGTTTCTATCGAGCTCGGTTCTGAGCAAAGGTGCCTATTTTGATACTAGCTACCGTTACATGTATAGCCTAACCCCCACCCAAACGGCGGTTCAAGAGTTGAGTGTTTTCGACTTACGGGCGCCTGACGAAAACTAATAGTTACGTACCCTAAGGATATCTTAGCCACCAAAGAATCGTTGCCACAAACTAGGTGCATTGCCCGGGATAATTTCGGTAGTTTTTGAATCCACAGGAGTAGAAGCAGTTGTAGTGTTAATGGAGGGATCGGGTGATATCTGCTCACCAATTACTACTAAGCGGTTGATGCTGGTTCCAGGTGGGTCACAGGTAATAAGTGTCGCCGAAGCTGGTTTAGCCTGGGCGTTAAGTACACTTACATCGGTGGGTTTAACTATCTTTTTTTCATATATGCGATACGTAAACCGCTGACCATCTTTCTGTAGCGTAAAGGTATCATTGTTTTCTAGTTTTGACAGCAGTACAAAAGCAAACTTGTACTGCCCTTTATTGAAAATATTATTACTGCTATGACCAACAATCACCACGTTACCATTCTGCCCAGGTTGCGCTGTGGAGGCGTAGTGCACGACTCCGCGCTCTAACGCTGTCTGTACGGCTTCTTCTTGGACAGATGGCTCATCAAACACCACTGGAATCTCGACGTTAATTTTGGGGATGATTACTCGTGGCTCAGGGCCGGCCGATGCAGTGCTATCGCTAATAATTGGTGTGTTTGTTACTGTTCGGCTCGGTGTAATGAAGGGCGCGATAACTCGTTCATTAAAAAATCCGAAGAGCAGCACCCCGATAGTAACTGCGCCCATGCTCAGACCGAAAAGTAGTGATCGAACATGAGTGTTGCCTCTCGTCTTTTTGGCGATTGGGCTGGTTACGATTTTATTGCGGATTTCGCCTATTTGTTTAAACCGGGCAATAGAGCTGTTGCGGTGTTCGCCGGGAAGCGGTTGGGCGCTACCACCTGATACCGGTGCTGCGAGCGGGGCAGTTTTTTTAGCCTTAGAAGCATGAGCGTGGGCGCTGTAAAATTCATTCCAAACGATATGCTTTTGGTCATCAGTTAAATTTGTGTAATACTCGTGCCAAGCGGTTTGAATTTCAACCATCGACTTTCCCGAGTGGGTGAGGTCATATATAAATTGCTGGTGCTCAGAGCGTGTTTTGGAGGTCGTTGAGCCATCTGAAATTACTTGAACTTCTTCTTTAATATCAGGCTCATCCTGGTATAGTCCGGCAATTTTCTGCCGGATAAGTTCGGCGGCTGGATTCGGGTCGGACTGGGAGTCTTGTGGCATTCTATGATTCTGCATAAGCGTTTAAATTTTACTCTACTTCATTGTACAATATCTGTTGAATGGATTTTTAGAATGCCGCAACGAGCGGAATTTGTAGATGTACATTACGAATGGGGCCGCGATGGCGGAATTGGTAGACGCGCGGGACTCAAAATCCCGTAGGGGCAACTCTGTGAGAGTTCGATTCTCTCTCGCGGCACCATTCGTAATGTACAGTTCATGAAGTGAACAACGCCGGACAATAGCCTAAGGCATGCTAAAGCCCAAAATCCTAAAAAAGCAACTTATCGATAGTGTATATTCAAGAATAAATCCACCTTACGGCGTATGTAAATAAATGTCTGCTGAGTTCAGTAACCTTACCACGTTCGAGAACGCCAGTTGCATGGCGTCCTATTTACGTGGAGTAGGTCTTAATGAAATTATGTTGTTTGGAAGTGTCGCAAGATCTGGTCTGGGCAACGATCTTGATATTGCTATTCCAGTGGAGCAAGTGTGCTATGACAGGTATATTGCGCTCCGTAAACGCACTATTGAACGCAGAGACGGACAATTTATGACTGCGCATGTTGAATCTTCGTTAGTACTTGATGCGCTTGGTATCGTAGCCACGACTCGACGCACACATCTCGGGAATCTGGGTTATCCTAAATTGCTTGGGCCTGTAGATGCGCTGCTATTGCCAAATAATTGGCAAGAAGTAGAAGCAATGGTGCGCATACAATGTGATTATGACTGCCATGACCCCCAGTTCATGGCAAATGTAGCCCGGGATGCCCTAGCTCTTTGATGTTGCACTACTAAATAATGCAGTAGCGGTTGCTTCAAAAGGCTTGGTGGGGTTCTGTAGCCACCAGACAGTGGCTCTTGACGCGGTTAGCACCTGCCAGTTAGGTAATTCCCCTTCGGGCACGATAGCAGTAGCTATTTGACCGTTAACGCTGATTACATAGTGATTCTGGTGCATCGTAATGAAACTAGCTTTGTAGTCAGTTGATATTATGTGCAGCGCTTCAACCAGTTGCGTCAAACTCATGCCTTGGTATACAGGCACCATATGACCGGCTCGCACGACTAATTTTTGTAGTTGCTGTAACTTTGCAACCACAAGGCTATTGCTTCGATCTAGCAGACTTTCGCTGTGGGCATAAAAAACATCAACAGTATCGCCACTAACCGTAAGTAGTCCTGTATATTTTTGTGTGAATGCTTCTAGTAGTATGGCGGTTTCCGAATTTTTGCCGACGTCTCCGCTGAGTAGTATGCCGTCTGCCCATTCAGACTCTAGGAGCAAATCAGAAAGCCCGGATTTGGCGAAACTACCACTGGGAGTGCTAGGGAGAAGTCCGGTATTGTCAGCCAGCATCTTGGTATATTGTTTTAGAGCATCCGGTAGCAGCACTCTCACAACACCGATACCACTTCTGACAGCCGTGCTAAATGCCAGCGCTGGAGCTGAGAATCCGTGAGCGTTGCCGCCAACAATAAGTAGCTTACCAGCAGTAACTGCGGTCTCCGGCCGGCTCCAAATCATATCCGGAAAGAGTGGTTCGTTACCTTGTTTATGCCAGTATTGCTGTTTGTTCATGGTGCAATGTTAAGCAGAACGCTGCGTAAGACATCGTAATTCGAACGGTCATTACCGTGTCCCGCGATCGTCCAAATAAGCTGGCTGTTTGGCAACTTGCCATGCAGATCATATGCGGTCATTGGTGGACAGACCATGTCATACCTCCCTTGGATTATCCATACGGGCATGGTAAGTTTGGCGGCGTTGTTGAGTATATAATTTTCTTCCAAGAAACAATTGTTGTGCAAGTAGTGCATCTCGATAATCATGCCTTCTGGTTCAAAATCATCAAAGCTGTCGGGGTAGTAGCGGTCATCAATACTTACCAAGGGGCCTTCAAGTTGCATGTAAGCGTATGCCGATTTCTTTGCAAAATTCTTATTCTTACCAAGGGCATGTTCATAATGATACTTGCTCGGATTGGCCTGATTTTGTCGTGGCACACTTGCTACGTATCGGTTCCATACTTCAGGGAAAAACGCTCTGAATCCGCCATTATCAATGTAGTCAATCTCTTCACTCCTGGCGGTGAAAATACCACTCACAACTAAATTCTTTACTCTTTCTGGGTATCTGATTGCGTACGTGAGGGCGAGAGTCGAACCCCACGATCCACCAACTAGGATAATTTTTTTTATTTGCAGCTTTGAAAGGATTTTTTCGATATCTTCAATAAGTTTATCGGTAGTGTTGTCACGTAGTTCACCCTTTGGCAAACTCTTGCCAGCACCACGCTGGTCGAAAAATACAACTCGTTGGTTTTCTGGCTCAAAGCGTCGTTTATGCTTATCGGATACACCAGAGCCCGGTCCACCATGTAAAAAAAGAATAGGCACGTTTGCATCGTCGTGCCCCCAATCGTGCACATATAACGTATGTCCATCGCCGACATCAAGCATTAATTCCCGATTGGTATATTTGTCAGGTGTCATAGGTCGAGCGTAATACTTACTGGGCAGTGGTCAGAACCCATAACGTCCGGATGAATGTTGGCTTCTTTGATGAGCGGTTGCAGTGCTTCACTGACTAGAAAATAGTCAATCCGCCAGCCGACATTGCGCTCGCGGGATTTAGCAAAATGGCTCCACCAGCTGTAGTAGCCATTACCCTGTTTAAACATGCGAAAGGTATCAACAAAACCTGCATCAATGAAATTTTGAAAACCTTCTCGTTCTTCGGCCGTAAAGCCTTTTTTGCCTTCGTTGGGCTTTGGGTTTGCCAGGTCATCTGGGGTATGAGCGACATTCAAATCGCCGCAAAAAATAACCGGTTTCTTTTGCTCCAGTTGCTGGCAGTAGGCCAAAAACGCCGGATCCCATTGTTTATGACGCAAACTAACCCGCGTTAAATCGTCCTTGGCATTCGGTGTGTAGACGGTTACGACATAAAATTTGTCATATTCAGCGGCGATAACTCGGCCTTCTAAGTTCGGATCACCGTAGGCATCACCTGTCACGCCGAACTTTTTAATGGTGTCCTGAGGAAATCCGTTTATGACCTGCAGTGGTTCTTCTTTGCTAAATATCGCGGTACCTGAGTAGCCTTTCTTAACTGCAGAGTGCCAAAATTCTCGGTAGTCCGGCAAGTCTACTTCGGACTGCGACTGGTCTGCCTTGGTTTCCTGCAGACACAATATGTCGGGCTGGTGTTGCTTGATAAACGGCTCGAATAAGCCCTTGCGATGCACGGCTCGGATACCATTAACATTCCACGAATAAATACGCAGCATATGCTAGATCAACTGCTTTCTGTCCCACAGGTAAAGATAAATAAGCACCAACACTACGGCGTAGCCGATAAAGGTGATTTGAAACCAGCCGCCCATCAGTGAGCCGCCAAGTTTAATGGCGTGAATAACAATGAGTAGCATTGCCAAATGGTTAAGCGCCACTATCCATTTCCACCAGCTTTTTTTAGCGAACCATCGATGCAGTTCGTAGAGCATAAAAATCATAAAACTAATCGTACCAAGAATCAGAAACCCGTACAGCGCACTGCCGACATATTCCTGAAAACTCACTGGAGGCAAGCCGTAACCGTCGAGGTAAATTTGCCAAGCCAGTAGTCCGGGATGCAGCAGCAAGAACCCTAAAACTGCATAGCCAGTATAACGAGAGTAGGTTTTAGTGGCACTGCGCTCTTGGCCACTATACACACGGGCTGCAAATGTCACATAATGCGACCACATTAGCGAAAAAGCCAGCAGTCCAAACAGCGGGAACAGACGGTAAAAATTTACATCAGAAAATCGCCAATCTATCCAGAATCCCCAATGTAGCAGTGCAAGTAGTACCACTGCTCCGCTTACGCCCCAGGCGAAGGCCGTCAAATTTTTATTGAGCCAATCCTTCATAGTCTGCATTATATCGCAAAGACCGACTACCTGTTAGTCTTCGACCATCACAGGACTAAATGTATAAAATATGATATAGTAAGTAAAAATAACGATGCGGATACTGTTGTGACAGAATTTAATGCTGCTGATGCGTGGCAACTAAAAGAGGGTCTTTGGCGGCCGAAGCAAGAGATTGGGGATTATGTTGAGGATAGTGGTTTGCCCGTTCCAAGGCGGTTCAATGATCTAGAAGAAGCACTTGGACATCTTTCAACAGGCGGCGCATTTATTATTCGAAGTGATTGTGCGCTCGAATACGATGGTCCAAGCGGCTTAATGGATTCATATGTCGTAAGTTCTAAAGAGATTGCTTTTTATAAGCAATACACCGAAATATACTCGCATTTGCCCATTAATGAAGATGAAATTCAGGCTGCAGTTGCCCGACAAAACAGTTATTCTCAGCCTCAAGACGAGGGGCCAGATGCATTTTGGATGAGTGGGATGATAATCGCTCGGATACAAGCGACTGATCCGGCTGCAACCCTTGAAGCTATGGCGACTATGGAAAACGTGCTAGGTTCGATGCATCATTATGCAACCCTAATCGGTGAAGTAGATGCTCGGGCAAAGGCTACACCAAGCTATTCTTTTTGGGAATATATTCCGGGGCGCAATATTAAAGTCGTAGCTGATAGTGCCGTCGCTGGACAGTACTACCTGTTTGGTAAATATTCGGAGTCTGGCAGGAGGTCTTGGCTCGTTGTCAATTCTGAAGGGGTTGTGATCAACGGCGATAATCAAGACCAAGTATTTAGCGGTGGTAATATATCTGACGCGATAAGAACATACGAAACCGTCAGAAATCTACCAGCCTTTAATCCAGCCCACTGTCCAGTTGTTGAAATGCAAATCGATGATGAAGATGCGCTTTGGTTTTTGCAATACCACAAAACAAGAGATTTTTATCCACACCCGGAGCGTTTAAACGCGGATGATTTTGATGTTTCGGAGGGGTGGTTGGCGGCTGCAGGAGTAAGAGGCGCTATTGCCCCTAGAAAAGCCGACCTTATTCTTGCCAACCCACCCGGCTATGGACATACGCTCCCTATAGAACCAAACCACGTCATCGGTGATGTTTATGCTCGGGGCAGTGCACTTACCGAAGTGCTATGTAGAAAATTAGCGGTCTGCGTTATTCCAATTACCCCCGAACGTATATTTGATGACATTACAGCAAGCCATGGCTTATCGAGCGAATGGTTTAAACCAAAAGCATCATTGGCGTTTGATCGCAGACTAGAACCAAGAGATTTACTCAAATCTGTCTTGTTAGAAGCGCGACAAAATGGTACGGTGCCTACGATCCCGGTAGAAGTCGTATCTGACGGTCATCAGGGGTTTGCTCGAGTAGCTATGTAGCGCGGCGGAGGTCGCGGTCTGTGTCGCGGCGTTTGATAGTTTCGCGTTTGTCGTAATGTTTTTTGCCACGCCCCATACCAAGCCTCAGTTTTATGTAGCGGCCTTTGGTTAATAGAGCCAGCGGCACAATTGTTAATCCTTGCTGTTTTGCTGCAGCCATAGTTTCTATTTCGCGTCGCTTGGCAAGCAATTTGCGGTTTCTGGTTTGGTCACTTTCACTGATTGGAATTCCATTTGTTCCTGTAATCTGAGCGTTTATTAACCATAACTCGCCGTCTTTTAATGTTGCGTATGCACCACGTAGATTGCCGTGTCCAAGCCGCAAATTTTTGGTCTCAGCGCCAGTTAGTTGCAAGCCTACCACGAATTGATCGCCAAGTTCATAATCATAACTGGCTCGTCGGTTTTTGATAGTGCCTGGGGTAGACTTTTTCTTGCCAGATGCCATGACAAGTATTGTACGCTAATTAACGACGGTACGCCCGATGTTGAGTTCTTCGCGAATTGCTTCCCAAGGCCGCGCATCGTTATGGGTTTGTTTGCGCCAATACCACCATTCACCGCCCCACAGGTAAATTTCAGACTTGCCGATTTTACGGGCATAGGTGAGGTTTTTGTGAATTTGTTCACTACTCATGGAACGGTCTTGTTCGTCAATTGTTAAGTCTTTGGTAGCTTTTGGTCCCCATGGTTCGGCCTGTAGTTCATGTATGAATACATCACGGTCACGGATGATGTCGATTATGGCAATACGCATACGGTGATACCAGACGGTAATTGGGTATGTCATGTAAAAGTGCACTGGTAGTTGTGTGCTGTAGACAACTCTGTAAACAGAAAATCCATACTTATCAGGAGTCGGCTGGCTGAGCGGCCATCCGTGTTGGTCACCGAGGCTCATCCACACTTCATGGTACGGGTCGAGCTGTTTAACGAGGTTAAATTCTTCAACAAGCCGATCTTGAGGTGCTGCTCCGCCTCGACAATCACCGAACCAATTATTAGATGCTTCATTTTCTAGCTGGTACGAATACAGTGCCGGATGTGTACGATACCGAGTGACTACGGCTTCAATGTATTCGTACAGTTCAGTACGCCATGCGGCACTTTCTTCTTCGATTTGTTTTGCCCAGCCAGGTTCATGGCACTCTGGCCAGCGTGGTTGCCTAAGTCCTATCGACAGGCTGACATTAGCGCCTCGTTTGGCGGCTTCGTCCATTTGCCAATCCAAGTCAGCAAAGGTGTAACGATTATTATCGGGTTCGATGGTGTCCCAGTGGCTCATTAGACGGTAATCCTGAATCTTGAGGTCATCAAGCAGTGCAGTATAGTTTGCTTTCCAATCATTGCTCAGTTCTTGAGCATATTTAACCGAAAAACTGACTCCGTAGCGTGGTTGCTTTACAGGCTGAATAAGGCGGTCGATGGAATAAGAAATGCCTGCAAAAATAAGCAACCCTGCTCCTAGGATGAGCACAATTTGGTAACGTCTTCTAAGGCCAAGAAACCGTGCTTTTATTGCTGCAAGTTGATATGGTTTTTGCGGCTGTCCTTTTTTAGGGACTATTTTCTTTGATGTGATTGGTTTTTTTCTTTTTGTTGTGGCAGGCATATAAGCATAAGCATATCATGAAAAATACTTGCTAAAAATCAGTAAATATATTAAAATATATAAACATATGAGTACGCCTGAAATCCCTCAACCTCCTGATGCGGTTCGCTATGTCATCCCCGTTAGTGTTGATTCACCAAGACTTCGAGGTGTGCAACCGGTTGGTGTGGCAGTAATTGATGCCCGCGTTGACGGTGTTGGGCCAGATATCATTACCTCTGTTCCAATTACTGATCACACCGAGCGGCCATTCCATTTACAGCGTGTCGGTGTATTTGCACAAGCACTGGGTGGAAGAGTAATTATGGTTGACTTTCCGGGTCAAGGTATCCCGTCGACTTCTGAGCGGCATGCGCCGAACCCTCGACTGCTCATGGCGGGCGAAGGTAATCCAGCGTCAAACACCCTAACCGAAAAGCAAATGGAAGAACTTGCTGACGGCAGGTTTCGGGCTGTGGGTGCATCAATGCTCGTAGCGGCGCTAGAAGCTGTGCCTGATATCGATAGAAAAGAATTAATCGCTGACGGCTATTCGCTAGCTGCCTCAACAGTTCTTGGAATGCTTGAAGCGGCCGAAGGTCATATCCTAGTATCGCGGCTTAGTTTGAGGGCGAACGTATCTTGGGGGCTTCCTAGGTTTTACCGAAGATACTTACGCAGTGTCGGGGGTGCTAAGCAGTACCAAGCCACCAACCCGGAATGGGCGGCGGATCCAGGTGAACCAGGCCTTTCGGCAATTTTGCCAGCGAGCCTGGAATCAATGAGGTACGCCATCAGAGCTATGCGACATGGCGATGACGAAGAAGTACTGCGTAAAAATATATTTAGTGGAGAGGGCGTATTGGCGGATGGCGCTATTGTACGTATTGAGCGTGGTGCTGATTCGTCTATTGAAGATTTGCCAAGTGGGATTAGTCGCCTGGCTGCCCGGCCGGTTGTTGAGAAGCTTAGGAGACCTAAAGCTAGTATCGCAGTGGAAACAGTACCCGGAACACATATGCGCCATGAGTCGTTTGCCTACTGGGGCCGTGTCGCAAAAGCACTAAAATAAACTGATTAAGTAGAACAAGCAACCGAACTGCATTACAATAGCCAAGCATGCGTATTGGCTTATTCACTGATAGTTATATTCCGCGACCAGACGGCATTGCTATTGCAGTAGAAACCATGCGGGAAGGACTAGAACAAGCTGGCCACGAAGTGCATGTTTTTTGTCCGAGTCGTCCGGGGGTGCGCTACCCAAAAAACGTCCATGCTTTTCACTCCGCGCCTTCCCTGTTATATGAAGGACTCCGCACCAGCTGGCCGTTTTGGCCTATTAATACAAAGATGGTCAAAGACCTTAATCTGGATATTATCCATATTCATACGCCGCTGTTTGTCGGCCAATTTGGTATGACGATGGCGCGCAAGCTTGGTATCCCGGTGGCGCTTACCTGCCATAGCGACCTTGATCTTGCCAGTGAGTATCCGGCGCTTGTCCCGGGGCTATATGTGTTGTTCATGTTTACGGCGTTTTCGGCGCGCGATTGGAGTAACTATTGGCGCCGCCGCCATGTCCGAACTAACGGTCAAAAATATGGCAGTGACTTGGCGAAACGACTTTACGGCTACTTGTCCGATAATGTTGATGCCGTTATTGTCCCGAGCCAAAAAATGCGCAGCCAGCTGCTCCCCTACATCAAAGAATCGAAACTGCATCATGTGGCAAATGGCTTGGACGTGAGCCCCGCGCCAGGCGATTATGACCGCCCAAAAATCAGGAACCATTTATCGATTCCGCTTGATGCCAACGTGCTTATTACCACCAGCCGTCCAGTTGTTGAAAAGCGAATTGACTATGCCGTGCGCATACTGGCCAGATTAGTAAAGAAGGCCGAAGCGAGCTATCTGATAATTGTTGGTGATGGGCCGGAGCGATCAAAACTGAAGTTGATGGCAAAACGACTTGGTGTCTATGATACTACCCGGTTTATCGGGGCGGTGTCACACGAAGAAGTTTTTTCTCATCTGGCAGCAGCCGACATTTACATCAATCCCTGCCTTCGAGAAACATTCGGCCTGTCTATTGCCGAGGCTGCACTCATGCAAAAACCCCTGCTGCTGTTCGATGAACAACTAAGCGAACTACTCGATGATGGCAAAAGCGGATATTTTGTGACGTCCGTAGCAGATGCTGCCGCTAAAGCCGACAATCTATTCAAAAACCCATCTTTGCTACAGGCCTTTGGGCAACACGGACGACAATTAGTACGTGAGCGTTTTAGCCGTGAGCATCACACCCAAGGACTAATCGACACCTATCAAAGCGTCATAAAAAAAGATGCTGGCAAGACTCGCACTAAGCTTAAATATCGGTTACGGACTCGATAACTTTCATAGCCTTTTTGCGACCATTGCGGGCTGCGGTAGTAATTTTCTGAAAAGCCGTCTGGTTTTTTACGATTGCGATGTAACTACGATAATGAATGATGAGGTACATCATAACTAAAAAAGTCGTAAATATAATAATCCAACCAGCTAGTATGTAGTCGGTATTGTTTGCCAGCTCCGGCCAGACGTATGATACGCCAAGAAAGTCCACCGGATTTATATAGCGGATATCGAGCTTTATAAGCGCTATCGTAAATAGTAGAACCATATGAAGCGCTGCCGTAAACGCAAATGTGGCTATCATTGCTCGTGGGACTGCTTTAATAATTATTCGTAAATATTCACGCATATCGCTACCGTAGTATACATTTTATTGAGAATGCTGTTGACCGTTCTTGCCGGTCGTCACCGGGCAAGTTGCCCATAGTCCGAGGTTGTTGCTACGAGCAGTTTGCTCGTAACCTCGGAATTGATCTAGTTTTTCAAACGGAAAATACGTGTAGGCGAAGCCGTAGCCATCCTGAATGATTCTGGCATTTACTAGTGTACCGTCTGGCAGATAAACGTAGCGCAGTAAACGGTCGTAGCGGTCACGGTTCATGTTGGTGGGGTCAGCTTCTAGTCGAACTGCATTTGTTCCGATGAGTTTTTTGGTATAAGCGCTAGCTGCCAGTCCAAAACATTCAACCGGGCGGCTGGGGTGTTGTGTTTCGGGCGTATCGACACCGATCATGCGTACTTTTTCGACAACGCCGTCCATATCAACCGTAATAGTGTCGCCGTCATCGACTTTGTTCACGCTGTATAGCCCGGCCTGAATGCTCTGAGCCGGTTTTGGCACCGACCCACCCTCGAACCACTGCGGCCGATATAAAGCCAGCAAGCTAATAATCGCCACGATAAGCCCGATAATAAGCCGTTTCTCACGTCGTTTCATTTGTGAGATTAATTGTAAACTACTTTCGGATGCAAAGGTGAATCAGTAATCAATTCCCTTGTTGGCGAGGTACTTGTCATCGAAATGATGACGAATTTTGGTCATATTAGTGGCAATGTCTACAAGTGGAAGTAAATCTTTGGGAAAATCTCGGCCCGTCAAACACAAGCTGGTTTTGGGATGTCGTTTCTGGATCAGTTTTTTGAGCTGTGCTTTGCTGACCAGTTTGTGGTTGACGGCGTTATTTATCTCATCGCAGATGACTAGGTCGTAGCCGCCTTCGATTGCTGCCTTGAATGCCAGATCAAACGTTTCCTGCGCTACTGTTTTGTGTTCGGCCTCTGATACACCTTCTGCACTCAAATCACCAGCATCATAGAACCCCTTGCCTCCCTTGTGAAACAATAGCTTTTCCCCGAAGACTGGCTGAATTGCTTCGATAAATGTATGCTCACCGACCGTCCAGTGTTTGATGAACTGAATAAAGGCGACATTCCAGCCACTTCCTAAGCTACGAGCCAAAAGGCCAACACTGGCGCTGGTCTTGCCCTTACCTTCCCCGGTATAGACAATGACAACCGATTCTTTAGTTTTATAATCTTCAAACGCCATGACTAGGTTATTTTTTGATCTTCCAAGGCGGCGTCGATTTTGGGGCGGTCGAAGCCAACAATAAACTCGTCTCCGATTTGGATCACCGGAATTCCGGCCTGACCAGTTTTATTGACGATGTACATGGCCGCCGTTTGGTCATGGTCAATATCAACTTCTTTGTAGGCAACATCCTTACTGGCCAGATATTCTTTCGCCATTTTGCAAAAAGCACACCAGGTGGCACTATACACAGTTACAGTTGAATTCATTTTTGAGCATCCTCCTTATTGGTTTTGGTTGATCTGTTCGTGTTTGGCGCGTAGTGGGTACTTAAATAAAGTGCACTACCAAGTAACGAGGCAAACGCTACTAAACTTACCAGTAGTACTGCTAGTAGTTCATTGGACGATAGAGAAAATCCACTCACTTTTTCTGCATGTGCAAATATCATATAAAAAGTATAACAAACCAAACTGGCGGTCCATTTGCCGGGCTGATGCATCGCTATGTACAATGAAATGAGTGAAAAAGTTATCTATCCCTATTGTCATCGCTGTTTTGGCTGGTTTTATTATCGGTCTGATATGGACGGTAGCGCTAAGAGCAGTCCTTATTAAAAACACAGCACCCCACTACCATGCTAATTTTGGCGTGTTTGTTGACGGGCAGCGCCTCAAGTTCGAAGGACCGACTTTTTACGAAGAAGTGGCGGCCTGTTCGACCGATGGCGTTGACCCTAAGCACCGGGCTCATATGCATGAGCAAGTTAACAGTGTCGTACATGTGCACGACGACGTTGTAACATGGGCGGATTTTTTTGCTAACCTACGCTACAGCTTAGGAGACCGCGTCTTACAACTTGACGATGTTGTACTTGTGGACGGTGTTGATGGAAAATCCCTCAGCTTTATTCTGAACGGCCAGCCGGTCGAAAAAATTGCTAACCGCGTGATTGGTAATGAAGATATTCTGCTGGTGAGCTACGGTATTGAAGATGCTCAGGCTACCCAGGCACAATATAGTCAGATTCCAAAAACTGCCGATGAATACAATCACGGCACTGACCCAAGTTCCTGTCAAGGTAGCGAAGAATTTTCGCTGCTTGAGCGCCTCAAACGCGCCGTGCAGGTAAATCCAGGCGGTCATTAGTAAGAAACGGGTGTTTGCTTGAATCATTAATACGGTTTATAGTTAGTTTTAGTAATAATTTGGGGGTTCAACAAGATGTTTGGAAGAGCAAAAGTCGCTATGCTTTCGGCGGAGTTTTTGGGTGCTGCACTTCTCACTAGTTGTGTGCTGGCACTTGGTAACGCGGCGAGCATTAATATTTTGGCCGCGCTAGCTGTCGGCATAACATTGGGTATTATCGTTATGTTGTTCGGAAGTGTTTCGGGTGCACATGCTAACCCGGCAGTAACGTTTGGATTATGGACAGCGCGCAAAATTGAAACAACAAAAGCGGTCGCCTACATTGCTGCGCAGCTGCTTGGTGGTCTGGCAGCCTGGAGGTTGTTCGAGTACTTATCAGGTTCCACAGTAGCCGAAAAGGCTGGTGCTTTTGAGGCACGTGTTTGGATTGCCGAACTCATCGGTACAGCGCTGCTAACTTTTGGTGTTATGGCTGCCATAAATCGTTCGCTTAGCAACAGTCAGTCGGCGGCTGTTATCGGTTCTAGCTTGTTTATCGGTATCATGATTGCCAGTGTTGGTTCACTTGCATTATTAAACCCGGCGATTGCTGCAGGCGTTAACAGCTTTAATGCAGCATATGTGCTTGGTCCCTTGCTTGGTGGTGTTGTTGGTGTAAACGGCTACTTGCTTTTGTTTAATGCACGCTCTGAAAAGACCAAGGTTACGGCTGTTTCTATTTCCTCACCTTCGCCTGTAAAATCAAGTACTAAACAAGTACGTCGTAAAGCTAAATCCAAGCGGTAGCAGCTGCTTTATTTGAGTGAATCTATTAAGTCTTGCTCAAAGAGGTGTACGCCGTTAATGTCGGCCGGGTATTTAGAAATATCAGGGAAGCTTAAGTTCTGAATGCTGTTCCAGACAGCCCTTATGAGTTGCTGAATCCTTAGTACATCTTCTGAGTTGTAGATTAGTTCGAGTTGTCTTATTTTGCCGCTCTGGTCGGGCTCCAAAAATTGCAAAATACCCTTTTCTGCCTGCCAGCCTCGGGCGCCCCATTCACTCGAACTATCAACCAGAATTTTGTAGAAAAGCAGCTGTTGTCGATACTTGTGTAGCTTGATATGTTCATGCTGAGTGGCGCTGGGCGGAAGGTCCCACTTGGCGTGTGGTTTGCCGGTCTTGTAGTCAACTACAGCTATGGTTTTTGTATCAGTGTCAAAATCCAAGCGATCCAGTATTCCTTTGAGTCTCGCTTCGCCCACATTCACGCCTTGATCGACAAAATCAAATTCCACTCGTTGGCTCGGTAAAAACGTACTCCGATTGGCAGACAGATACATAGACAATGCTTTTTCGCCACGGCCCGTAAACAGAGCCATGTCTGATTCGTTGAGCGCTTGCGCGCTTAATTCCACCTTGAATCGTTTGAGTAAAGAGTCGACATGTAACGGCTTACCGGCAATGACTGTTTCGTGGGCGGCTTTGAGCACATCATGCATTACGGTGCCATACATTGCATACGTGTTCATGCTGCTCGGAAAGTGCAGTAAATTCTGCGTCATAAAGTAGGCGGGTCCGCCTATTGTGAGGTCAGTAAAATTATTTAGATGCGTTGCGCTTAGTTGGTAGGTGCTCAATGTTTCGCTAAGTAAGGATGCTAGTGTGGCTCCATCGACGCTTAGGTGGCGTTGCCGCCAGCGCTGCTCGTACTCAGCCACTAGGCTTGTAGTGGAAGCGGACACCTGCGGTTTCTGGACAGAAAGCGATTCCAGACCAAGTAACGCCCTAAAAGGTTGGTGTAAAGTTCCGTCTTCACTTCGCCTAAAGTATGTCAGGTACAGATTTTGTCGCGCTCTTGTCATGGCCACGAATAGTAGCCTAATGCTATCGTCATGGTCATTGTTGTTTGGCCTGATTTCTTCCAGATTTGGCGGGTAACGAAACCGATTGCTGCTCCCCCGACTGCTCGACCATGTAGACTCCTGTAAACCAATCACAAATACTGTATCGAACTCTAGCCCTTTTGCCTTGTGGACGGTCATGAGTTTGACCGCATCGGTATCCTCGCGGTGAGGTGCTGTGTCGATCATTGTCAGTTCCGCTCGCTGGTAGGAATCAACAAAATCAACCAGATCATTAATTTTTAACACCGATTGTTGTGCAGTCTGGTACGTGCGCAAATTTTGTCGCAGTGTGCTGAGGTGTGATAACAACGTTAAGTACATGGCAGGATTACTGGTCTGAAGTTCATCACCAAAGTAGTAAGACTTAAACGGCGACGTGTTACTTGCCGCTCTCCCCGCATCGGTGTCTCCAGTGTCGTATTCATCAGTAATTTCATAATTTTCATTACCGATGAGTTCGTCAAGTATTTGTTCGAGCGGCTGCGCACTCGCTACGGCACCTAGTTGTACGAAAAAATCTGCGAACGAACGTAATTGGTCATCTCCTTGTTCATAAATAACAGATATCCAGTCTTGTTTTTTATGATAGGCAGTATGTGCCAGTTTCCATATCTGGGCTGGTGCAATATTCCACATCGGATGACTAATAATTTCAGGCAAAAGCTGATTAACTTGCAAAAAGTCTTGTTTACTTATTGCTGTCACCAACCTAGCTAGCGTCAGTAATGTAACAATATGCGGTTGGTCGAGGACGCTTTCGCGACGTTCATAATCAATGGGTATACCGTATTCGCGCAGGTATGGCACAAGGTCGTCGAGTTGGCTGCGCTGACGTGCCAAAACAGCAATGCTACTGCCCGTATCACCGCGGTTAATACGCTCTTTAATTTGTTGAGCGACAAAACTGTAATGTTCTGTTTCTGTGTCAAATTCGAGAAGGTTCGTGCCAATGCCAGACGAGTCAACAGTTACAGCAAGGGACTTGTCGATGTCTCGTATTTTTTCGAGTGAACTGCTCGACTGCAACCTTACGAGTTGTGCCTGCTCTAGTATTTCGCTATTGCTTCTGTAGTTTTCTGCCAAATTAATCAGAAGTGGCTGAGTATATTTGTTTTCAAAAGTTGCGATGTTGCCGATATCCGCGCCCTGAAATCGATAAATAGCTTGATCGTCATCGCCGACCGCCAATATGTTTGGTTTGCCTTCGTGCACGGGGGCATCCGTAATATGCTCGGCAAGTAGTAGTTGCGATCGGTTTGTGTCCTGAAATTCGTCAATCATGACGTATTGGTAGCGTTCTTGAAGCGTGTACCGAAGATCTGGGTTGTCTTTGAGTGTGCGTTCGACCCATGTAATATGGTCGCTAAAATCAGCCAAACCGCGTTCTTTTAGCCTGGCCTGGTATGTTTCATAAATATCCGCTGCTGCATTTAATTTGTCCCCGTATTTTTCGATTGTGAGTACAAATTCGTTGGCGTCGTTTTTTTCTAGCCATGTATTTTTCCACTTCGTGAAAGGTTTTGTTTTTGATTTTGCTTCCAACAGATCAGCCTGATCATTAGCGGAAACAAGAGAGTTTTTTATCATCTCTTGCAAGGGAGTGATCCCGGCAACAACCTCAGTTGATTCATGTAAATTGCGTATCAATTCAACGAGTTGATGAATTGAATGTAGTGCCTCTTTTGCGCGGATGCTCTGTGGCCAATGTTCTTGAATGAGTGGAGTAAGTTTTTTCGCTGTTGCGGCATTGTCTTCGACAATACGCCGAATATCATCGGCATCGAGGGAAGCTTTTTTAGCATCCGCTATAAAATTACGAATCTGTTTTAAAGAATAAAACGTTCCATCACCGCCTCGTCCTGCTAAAACATGATTTCCTGGTAGGTCGATTAAGGCCTGTTCTATGATTTGATGGGTGGTCAGCTCATCTGCTGTTTTTATATCTCGAAAATCCAAAAAATATTCCGGATACACGTTCATAATACTGGCACCGAAAGAATTAAAGGTATGCACGGCAATTTGATAAGCATCCTGGCCGGTATATTGGATGAGACGCTCTCGCATATTTATGGCGGCCGAATCAGTGAAAGTCAGACACAAAATGTTGCTTGGCAACATAGTAGTGTCTGTTTTCAGTATGTGCGCAGCTCGCATGGCGAGTAACTGAGTTTTGCCGGTACCAGGCCCAGCAATCACTAATACTGGACCATCAATTTGTTCGACGGCACGTCGCTGCTGCTGATTCAGAGTTTCAAGTGCTTGCTGGTAAATACCCATTATTTCATTGTAGCTTAGGCCATCTTTTAATTACGTGCCAATCGAGACTATCCGCAGTTCGGCAAGGCCGGATGAGGACTCTAGTCGAGATGGCATGTAATTAAAGGAGCTAATTTTAGCTATAAAAAACTATTTCGCGGAAGCGACACGGGTATGCAAGCGGCTACACTTAGGGCATGTTTCCTGAATATCATCGGTGCGTGTCCATAGTGACACGGCCTTAGACCAGCCCATCACATCGGCGTATCCGATTAAGTCAGCAAAGCGACGCATCATTCCAGCCATCATGCCGCCTGTTTTAATGAGCCCCCACTGCATTACCGCCCAGTTGCGTCCAACTGGAACGACATACGCCGGTGTTTTTGGCGCATATGCCTTTGGCGTGATATCGACGGCCATCAGTGATAAAGCATGAGCGGCGTAATGCCCCTGATGGACGGCGGTTTGCGCCATACCGCTGTAGGTTGTTTCGGCGTTGTCACCGATTACAAAGACATGCTTATCGACTTGAAGGTGTTCGTTGACAACCACTTTGCCCCGTTTGCTAAGTTCAAATTGGTCTTCGTTGTTTTTGTAAAATGGATGGTTAGCTACACCGGCTGTCCAGATAACGGTTTGGGTAGGGATACTGCGACCGCTGACTACCAGGCTGTTGGCTGTTTCCCCTTCTACTTTGCTGTCGACGGAAACCTTTACTTTTAATTTGCGTAGCCGTTTGGTGGCTTTTTTGGAAATTACCGGATGCATCGACGGTAGAATGCGCGGTGCGGCCTCGATTAGTTCGATATTCACCTTGTGCCGTTTGATGTGGTGTTTTTTGGCGATGGTTCGAAGGTAAGCGGACAAACCCGCAGACAATTCAACGCCTGTTGGGCCACCACCGACCACAATATAGTTTTTATCAAGTTCACCGCTCGATGTTATCTGGCCGTGGAGGTGCTCATGGAGCTTATTAATGTCATCGACCGATTTAATTCCGTACGAATACTGCTCTAAACCGCTAATACCAAAGTAGCTAGTAACCACTCCAAGTGACAAAATAGCGTAGTCATATTGATGTGTTTTGCCTGATTCGGTACGCAGGGTTCGGAGGGCGCGGTCAATTAATGTCACTTTGTCGATAACAACTTCAATATTGTCAGGTACTAAATCGCGGATGTGCATGATTGCTTGGCGACGCAAGTAACCAGTTACGACGCGGTACAGCGATGGACAATAGCGGAAGAATTCACTGTCGGTTATTAGTGTGACCTCGAGGCTTTGGTTTTTAGCGAGTTGGCGAGCAGCCACAATGCCGCCGAATCCTCCTCCGGCGATGAGCACTTTTTTCATGGTCGGATAATCCCTGTATTAATGGTGCATATTGTAAAACAGAATAACCATTAGGAGAAACATTTTTTTCTGGTACACTCTTAAAAAGATGGGTGAACTGACACAAAAATTGCGCAGCATTGTCAAGGGTGAAGTTGATGATAGTGATGAGTCACGACAGTTTTTTAGTCACGATGCTAGTCTGTTTGAGCTGATCCCAGAAGTTATTGTTGCACCAAAAGATTCTGCTGACATCAAATCGCTCGTCAGATTCGTAAACGATAATCGTAAATCTGATAAAACATTGTCACTTACGGCTCGTAGCGCTGGTACTGATATGAGCGGCGGCGCGGTTAACGAATCTATTATCGTTAATTTTAACAAGCACTTGACGGCTATTAATGAAGTGACCAAAACATCTGCACATGTTCAGCCGGGTGTGTTTTATAGAGATTTTGACAAAGCCACTAAGAAAAAGGGTGTGTTCCTGCCAAGCTATCCGGCTAGCCGTGAGCTGTGTACCGTCGGTGGGATGGTCGCCAACAATTCCGGTGGTGAAAAAAGTTTGCAGCTTGGTAAAACCGAAGACTATGTGACCGAACTGAGGGTAGTGCTTGCAGATGGCAATGAATACATAGTGAAGCCGCTCAATAAGCGTGAATTGACCGCCAAAATGAGCCAGCAAACGTTCGAAGGTAAACTGTACCGCGACATGTTTGAACTGCTCGAAAAACATTATGACAAAATCAAAGCCGCCAAGCCCCATGTCAGTAAGAACTCCACCGGCTATAACTTATGGGATGTTTGGAATCGAGAAACCGGTATTTTTGATTTCACTAAGCTGATTGTTGGATCGCAAGGTACCCTCGGCTTAGTCACGGACATAAAATTCCGACTCGTCCCCGCACCCAAGCATGCAGGCATACTAGTGTGCTTCATGAAAAATACAAAAGACCTCGGTGAAGTAATAAATATCGTATTGACCCACAAACCAGCCAGTTTTGAAAGCTTTGACGACAACACCTTTTGGCTCTCAATAAAATTCTTCTTCTCTTTCCACAAAACTCTGGGCTGGAAAGGATTGATTAACCTGGGGCTGCGTTTACTCCCAGACGGCTTGATGCTGCTGCGTGGGATCCCTAAGCTCGTTCTGCTTATTGAGTTTACCGGTGACACCGAAGAAGAAGTTGCCAAAAAAATCCACGCCATGAAACAGACACTTGAGCCATACAACATGGCGATGGAAGAAGATGACACCGAAGAAGAAGCCAAAAAATTCTGGATTATGCGTCGCGAAAGTTTTAATTTGCTTAGGTCTAAAGTCAAAGACAAGCACACCGCCCCTTTTATCGACGACCTGGTTGTGCCGCCGGCTCATTTACCGGAATTTCTGCCGAAACTCAACAGAATTATTCGTAAATACAAACTACTAGCAACCGTGGCTGGACACATGGGCGATGGCAACTTCCATATTATCCCGCTCATGAACATCGAGCAGCGTGATGAGCGGGCTAAACTGCGCCCCGCCATGAAAGAGGTTAACGAGCTAGTCCTGAAGTACGGCGGTAGTTTATCCGGCGAACATAACGACGGCATGATTCGCGGTCCATGGCTGGAACAGATGTACGGGCGTGAAGTAGTCAGGTACTTCCGTCAGACCAAGGACATATTTGATCCCGACAACATCTTCAATCCGCACAAGAAAGTTGACGCTACCTGGGAATTTTCTATGGCTCACATCCGTCAAAATTTCTAAGCGATTGCAAAAGCTTGTTTTAGGTAGACTACCAATTCATACTATTTTGATATGAATATTGCCATTATGGGTTCAGGAAGTGGATCCACAGCAGAAGCGTTTATTGAGGCGACTATAGATGGCCGCATTGACGCGTCGGTCGCCGTAGTGATATCGGATCATCCAGAGGCTGGTTTATTCGACCGTGTTGAGCGGCTGAACAAGGAGCACCGACTCAGTATTAAAACAATAGCCGTGAATGCAGCATTGTTTCCCCATGAAGGCCCCGAACCAAAACCTCGAGGTATTACCGATCCGGAGTCCGAAGAACTTGTGCGGCTGATGCTTGAGCATGATATTGGACTCGTAGGTTTGATGGGCTATATGCGGGTGATACGCGGTACTTTTCTGGAGCAATTTGGGTACGATAAAGATAGGCATTCGTCCATGTATGAATGTCGGCTATTAAACACGCACCCAGGGCCGTTACCGGAAACAGCCGACACTTTTGGTGTATACACATCCCAGAAAGTGCTTGATCTTGGACTGGCTCAGTCACGCCATACCCTGCACTGTGTGTCAGCTGGAGTAGATGAAGGCCCTATTATTTTGCAAACCCCAGTGCCAGTACTTGATGGGGACAGCGCGGAGGATTTATTCGCGAGAGTGCAGCTGATCGAAAAAGCGGTTTTACCACTTGCCTTTGAAAACTTCCTGCTTGCTCGGCGAAAACGGACATGATTTCACTTAAAAAAATCCGTACTTGGCGACCAATTACGGCCTATAGCGCCGATCATCACTCAGAAAGCTTTTTAGTCAGTGCTATCGTAACGGTACTTCTCACCCGCTTTTTCTTGGAGCTGACTGGCTACCCTCAACTTGGCGGTAGCGAACTGCATATTGCTCACGTGGTGTGGGGCGGCCTTTTAATGGGTGCGGCTATGCTTATTCTGGTTACTTTCATGGGTGATCGGCCGAAAGCCCTCGCGTCAATTATTGGCGGTGTCGGATTTGGGCTGTTTGTCGATGAACTCGGGAAATATGTAACACACGATAATGACTATTTCTTTAAGCCAACGGCGTTACTGCTATACGCTTTATTCTTAAGTTTATGGCTGTTAGTGCGTTCCATTCGAGTTCGTCGTCGCCTCGGGCAGCTTGCCGCTCAGGCTAATACGCTGGAGCTATTGCAGGAAGGTCTTCTTTACGGCTTTAACCGCTACGAACGCGCTGAGTTGAAACAGCAGTTATCAAGTCTTGATGGTAATGTGGTCATGAACAAAACCCTTAGCGAGCTTGCGAGACAAATACAGACTCACGCAAGGCGCGATGACATAGGGCTGTATCGACGGATTAGCCAAACAACACTGACATACTATCGACAATTAGTAGGTCGGCCATTGTTTCGTCGGATTTTATACAGCGTGTTTTTTGTACAGGTATTACTTGCCATTGTCAGTATTGCCAATTTCGTTGGAGATGTTTCAAGCAGCAATCGTATCGATATCGAAGATGCTCTTACTCGTAGTAATATCGGGCAGCTTATCGGTACGATACTCTACGGTGGGTTTGTTTCGGTAGGTATGTGGTGGCTGCGCACTGATCGTATGCGGGCATACACATTCATTCGTCGCGGTCTGCTGCTGAACTTATTTATCACTCAGTTTTTTGCTTTTTATCGATTGCAGTTTGTGGCGGTGTTCAGTTTGCTGCTTAATTTAGCACTCCTCGGTGCAATTCAATATTTAATGACTTTGGAGCGTCAAAACTCCAAAAAATAGCTTTTCTGCATCTTGAATCAGCTATACCACATCTGGTATAATTACTTAGAAAATGCTACGTGTTACGTTTTACGGGGCAGTTGCGAAAAACTGTCATACGGTGCTAAAGAGTGTGCCATTAAGGGTGCGCTGTGTTTAATTTTTTCTTTGCATCAGCACCGCTAGCGGCTGAAAAACTTGTTCAGGTAGGTCCACTTCCCTTTACTAACTCCATGTTGTTCGGCCTTGTTACGGCCGGATTCGTTATTACGCTTTTTGGAATGGCCGCCAAGGCCTCCCAGTTATGGCCAAAATCCAGGCTGGCATTCTTCGTAGAAACATTAACCGAGATGTTGCTTAGTGTTATTGCTGACGCCTTTGGTGACCGCAAAAAAGCGTTGAAGCACCTTCCTTTTTTACTGACACTGTTCATTTTTATTCTGGTTGCTAATTTGTCTGGACTTATACCCGGGGTTAGCGCAGTCACTTTAACTCAAAATGGTCATGATGTGCCCCTGCTCAGAGCATTTACAACAGACTTGAACGCTACCTTGGCGCTGGCTATATTTACTATTGGTTCAGTGCAATTTTATGCTATTAGAGAGCTTGGTTTTGTCGGGCACTTAAAGCACTACTTTAGTGATAAGCCGTGGAATCCGATGAATTTTTTTATCGGTATCAATGAAGTATTTGGTGAGCTGCTAAGAATTGTTACATTATCGATGAGGTTGTTCGGGGTTATTTATGCCGGAGAAGTGCTTCTTCATGCTATTGCACTGCTGGCTGGTAACTTTGCTTGGGCGGCGACACTGCCGGTCATGTTCCTAGAAATATTCTTCTCCATTATCCAGGCTTATTTGTTTATGATGCTTACTACCGTTTATCTTTCTGTTGCTACTGCCCACCATGATGACGATCACCAGGAGGTTGCCAATGTGCCTGCAGTAGCAAAGGTTTCATAAGTAGTTAAGCAGTTATAAGTTAAGAATAAGGAGTTAGAAAATGACAGAAGTAGATCCAGCATTAATCAAAGGTTTGACTATCGGACTTGGTGCACTAGGGCCGGCTATTGGTGTGGCGCTTATCGGTGCTGCAGCCGTGACAGCCATTGGTCGAAATCCAGAAGTCCAAGGTAAAGTGTTATCAACTGCCTTCATCATGGCCGGTTTGGTGGACGCTGTCTTGGCCTTCGTACTATTAATCGTATTTACAACAAGCTAAGAGTCATTAAGGAGCCCACATCGTCGTGCAATTACTGACATCGTTCGCAACAAGTACAGAAGCCGCACAGCCTGAAGGTCTTGGTGCATTAGGGTTAGACGTTAAGGCGTTTGCTTTCCAGCTTATCACCTTCTTGATCGTGCTTTTTGTACTTCGTAAGTATGTTTTTACTAAGCTTGTAGCGACACTGGAGTCCCGTCGAGAAACCTTGGAAAAAAGCCTTGTCCAGGCCAAAGAAACCGAACAAGCCCTTGCCGATGCTCAGACAACGGCTGGCAAAATTCTAAAAGAAGCTCAAGCTGACGCCGACAAGCTACTGGGCGATGCTCGCTCAGAAGCAAGGACGGTCATATCAGAGGCCGAAACAGTCGGTGCTACCAAAGCTGAGCGGATTATTTTGGACGCTCGCGATCAGCTTGATCAAGAACGTAATCGCTTAAAAAGTGAACTTAAAAGCGAACTGGCTGGCCTCGTTGTAGCTGCTACTGAAAAAGTTCTAAAGGAAAAAATGACTGACTCTCGCGACAAAGAACTCGTAAACAAGGCCGTAAAGGAACTTTCTTAAGAAGAAACCATGACCACACTATCTAGGCGACAATTAGCAATATACGCAGTCGACGAACTATTATCAGGCGCCGTCATCTCCCATGTTGCTCGCACGTTGGCGGCCGAGCTTATTGAGAGTAAACGAACAGATCAGATCGACATGCTGATTTCTGACATTGCCTACTTGCTTGAAACTCGGGGTGAAGCAGCTGATGTTACGGTCACTAGCGTTAGCATATTGAATGACGATTCTCGCAATGAGCTGGTCACTACACTGAAGGGCCTTCTGAATGTTAAGGACATTAACCTCCATGAGATCCAGGATTCGTCTCTCATTGGCGGTCTGACCATAGAATCCGCTACCAAACGCTGGGATGCGTCTTTAAAACGAACGTTAAATGATTTAAGAAAGGAACTTGTCAAATAATGGCTAAAACTGAACTTGATACCTCGACATTGGCGGCAGAAGTACGCCAGACGATAGCTGACTTTAAAAGCTCTGGTGATGCCAGCGAATCGGGTATTGTTACCCGTATTGGTGATGGCGTGGCGTGGATTTACGGTCTCCGTGAATGTGGCTATAACGAAATGCTAGAAATCGAAACAATCGACGGTGGGACGGTCACCGCCTTTGCGCTTAACCTATTAGAAGACGAAATTGGAGCAGTACTGCTTGGCAATGACCAGCAAGTGAAAGCTGGTGCAAAAGTGCGCTTGAGCGGCGAAACGCTATCTGTGCCGGTTGGCCCAGAACTTGTTGGCCGTGTCGTAGACCCACTAGGCAACCCACTGGACGGCAAGGGACCAATTAATGCTAAACTGACCGGCGAAATTGAACGCGCGGCGCCAGGTGTTATTGAGCGCAAGAGTGTGCATGAACCACTGATGACTGGTATTGCCGCTATCGACACTATGATTCCAATCGGCCGCGGGCAGCGAGAGCTTATTATTGGCGACCGTCAAACCGGTAAGACGGCAATCGTCACCGACACGATGATCAACCAAGCTCGACAGAAAACAGGGGTTATCAATATTTATGTAGCCGTTGGCCAGAAATACGCCAAGATCGCCCGGCTTGTTGAGCGCCTAAAGCGAGAGGGGGTTATGGAGCAAACTATCGTTGTCGCTACGAGTGCTGCTGATCCTGCACCGCTACAGTATTTAGCTCCATACGCCGGTTGCGCTATGGGCGAATATTTCCGTGACAACAAGCAGCATGCCCTGGTTATGTATGACGACCTCAGTAAGCACGCTGTTGCCTATCGACAGCTATCACTGTTGCTGCGTCGCCCACCAGGACGCGAAGCTTACCCCGGTGATGTGTTCTATCTTCACTCGCGTCTGCTTGAACGAGCCGCGAAGCTTTCTGATGATCTTGGAGCCGGCAGTCTGACAGCCTTACCTATCATCGAAACACAGGCCGGCGACGTCAGTGCCTATATTCCAACTAACGTAATTTCGATTACTGACGGTCAGATTTACCTAGAAACTGATTTATTTTACCAAGGGATTCGTCCTGCTATTTCAGTTGGTCTGTCGGTGTCGCGCGTTGGTAGTTCGGCACAGACCTCGGCGGTCAAGAGCGTCGCCAAGGGTCTGCGTTTGAGTCTGGCGCAGTATCGTGAATTGGCTGCCTTTTCTCAATTTGCGAGTGATCTTGATGAAGAGACAAAACAGCGATTGTCCCGAGGTCGACTACTTACTGAGATTCTTAAGCAACCGCAGTACAGTCCGCTTTCTATCTGGCAGCAAGTTACGGCTATATATGCCGCCAACGAAGGTGTCTTTGATAAAGTTCCCGTCGAAAAGGTTAAGGATGCTCAAGCAGCACTTTTCAGTCGTATTTCTCAGCACCATAAGGCGTTGGTCGAAAAATTAGACGAAGGCAAAGCGCCTGACGAAAAAGACCTGGCCGCTGTCATCAAAGCCGCCAAAGAAGCCGCTCATGGCTACGAGGACAAGGAGCAGTAGCTAGGCAATGGCAAGCACGAAGATTTTAAAAGCCCGCATTCGTTCGGTGAAAAACACCAAACAGATAACGAAGGCCATGGAGCTTGTTGCCGCGTCTAAATTACGGCGCGTGCAAGAGGCCGCCAAAGCTTCACGTGATTATAGTCAGATCGCCTATCGAGTCTTGCAGCGGGTGTCTGGCTCAACCGAGGCAGTCGCGCACCCATACTTCCGTGAGGCAGAGGCTGCTAAAAAGTGCCTGTACATCATCTACACCGGCGACAGAGGCTTGGCTGGAGCGTTTAACAGCAATGTCCAAAATGCTGCGCTACGAGCTATCAAGGAAGATGCATCCAATGGTTTATCGGTTGATGTGGCTGTTTTTGGTCGTAAAGGTGCGCGCTTTTTTGCACAAATATCGGATGTAAACTTACTAGCGGTATATGAGCACGTAGCAGATACTCCCGACCCTGAAGTCTTTGGTCCGGTATTTGATTTACTCAACAACGCTGCCTTGGAGCAAACCTACCAACACGTGACAATCATATTTACTGAGTTTGTCACGACACTTACTCAGAAGGTGCAGGTCCAAACCCTATTACCTATTACTCAGCCCGAAGATTCGCCAACTGGCCCGGTTTATGAATTTGAGCCAAATCCAGAACGAGTGCTGGAGCGTGCCGCCCAGTTATATATGCAGTCGCAGCTTATGCAGGCTCGTCTTGATTCAGCAGCCAGCGAACACGCTATGCGGATGCTGGCTATGAGCAACGCTACCAAGAATGCTAATGATCTAGTTGATGATCTGACACTGGAGCTTAATGCTACGCGCCAAGCTGCAATTACTCAGGAACTAGCTGAAATTACTAGTGGAGCAGAAGCGATAAAGTAATGGAATT
This sequence comes from Candidatus Saccharimonadota bacterium, assembly GCA_022841445.1. Classification (GTDB taxonomy): domain Bacteria; phylum Patescibacteriota; class Saccharimonadia; order Saccharimonadales; family UBA10212; genus JALHRM01. Next base: position 86,921 of record JALHRM010000002.1, on the reverse strand, counting down.
TTTGACAGTCAATAACGGAGTTTTATAGAAAGGAATCCTATGGCAACAGCAGAAGCAATCAAAACAGGAAAAATAACCCAAATCGTTGGCGTGGTCGTCGATGTTGAATTCGATGATAACTTACCGGCGATTTATAACGCACTCCATGTGGAGCTCAATGGCCGCACGCTCGTGCTTGAAGTCGCCCAGCACCTCAGCCAGAAGGCCGTGCGGGCAGTAGCACTTGGCTCAACTGACGGTGTGACACGTGGTGCTGATGTGGCTGATACCGGTGCACCGATTAGTGTTCCGGTCGGTGATGCCACAATGGGCCGGATGTTCAATGTAGTGGGTGAACCGATAGACGGTAAGCCCGCGCCGCATATCACGACAACATCGCCAATTCACCGCGAACCGCCTGCACTAGAAGAACAATCCGGTAAAGTAGAAATCTTCGAAACAGGCATTAAAGTTATCGACCTAATTTGTCCAATGACCAAAGGTGGTAAGGTCGGTTTGTTCGGTGGTGCCGGTGTTGGTAAAACGGTATTGATTACCGAGCTTATCAATAATATTGCCAAGTATCACAGTGGTAACTCAGTGTTTGCCGGTGTTGGTGAGCGTACCCGTGAAGGAAACGACCTTTACCACGAGATGGCTGATAGCGGTGTGTTGGACAAAACCAGCTTAGTTTTTGGTCAGATGAATGAGCCACCCGGTGCCCGTTTGCGTGTCGGACTCACTGGTCTTACCATGGCCGAAGGCTTTCGTGACCAGGGTAAGGACGTGCTGCTTTTCATCGACAACATCTTCCGTTTCACCCAGGCCGGTGCCGAGGTATCTGCCCTGCTCGGCCGTCTGCCATCCGCCGTTGGCTATCAGCCGAACTTGGCTACTGAAATGGGTTCCATGCAGGAGCGCATCACTAGTACCAATACCGGTTCGATCACTTCAGTCCAAGCCGTTTATGTGCCGGCTGATGACCTTACTGATCCTGCCCCGGCGACTACTTTTGCCCACCTCGACTCAACAATTGTGCTGTCACGTGCCTTAACTGAACAGGGTCTCTACCCTGCCGTCGACCCGCTCGATAGTAGTTCAACACTCATGGATCCGGAGTTCGTCGGTGAAGAACACTACCGTGTTGCCCGTGAGGTCCAGCGTGTGCTTCAGAAGAATAAGGACCTACAGGACATTATCGCCATCTTAGGCATGGAAGAGCTATCTGATGAAGATAAACAGACTGTTGCTCGTGCTCGGCGCATCCAGCGGTTCCTGACCCAGCCATTCCATGTTGCCGAAGTGTTCATAGGTATGCCTGGTCAATATGTATCTTTGGCAGAAACAGTCCGGGGTTTCAAAGAAATACTTGAAGGCAAACACGACGACAAGAACGAGAACGACTTCTTTATGAAGGGTAGTATTGATAGCGTTGGTGCAAAACCTAAAGAAGCTAAAAAAGAACACAAGGGCAAGAAGTAATCGTGATAAAGTTTCAGCTTGTAGGGTTAACCGGCAAAGCATTTGATGATGATGTCTATGAGGTCATCATCCCGACAGCCAACGGATCGATTGCTGTCTTTGAATCACACATGCCGCTTGTGAGTGTGGCGGCGCCAGGTGTTATTAGTGTGCGGCGCCAAGCTAGTGATGCCGATTCTGTTATGGAGCACTTTGCGACTATGGGTGGAGTTATTGAAGTCGATGGTAAGGTGCTGCGATTTTTGGCTGATGATGTTGCTAGAGCTGAAGAAATCGCCGAAGAAGAAGCCGAAGCGGCAGTCAAGCGCGCTCGTGAACTCATCAAGGACGCCAAGTCACAGGTTGCACTATCGGAAGCACAGCAACTACTTACCCGTAACACCGTACGCTTGCAAGTTGCAAAACTCAAAAAGCGCCATCACCGCTAACAAAGTACAACAAAATTTGTTAGTTTTCAGTCAGAGAGGATCCGTCCGTTAGGCTATACGCACGTGTCATTAACTTGTTTGAGGGGTTTGGCATTCGAAAATCCTACGCACTAAAGCAATTAGTTACTCCGTGATGCAAGCAGCATAAGCAATTTTTTGAGCGTTAGCACTGTGCTAAGGTGTACATAAGCAGGAGTTATTTTAAATATGCCAAGTAAAGCCAGCAAACCGTCTGAGTTAGATAAAGCAACCAAGGCCGGTAGCCTCAATAAATCAAATCCGACCAAAAAGGTTAAAAAACCGGCTTCATTCAAAAAAAGGCTTTTGGTTACAGCCGTGATTGTTTTGGCGATATGTATCCCATCAGTCGTATTTGCCGATCAAATTACATCAGGCTGGCGTTCATTGACTGGAAAACCGGTAAGTAATACCAGCGAAATTTACTTTGATGATTCTAAGCTCCCGGATAAACTCAAAGTAAACCAAAACTATAAAGTACCTTTTGTGATTATCAACCGCGAAGGCGAAAATCTGATTTATCGCTACCAAATTGAAATAATCACAGGTAGTGGTAAACAAGTTTCATCAGAACAGCGCATCGTCGTCAAAAGCGGTGAAAAAGTTATCAAGAACGTCGATTTGAAGTTAAAGAAGCTGAATTCTGAGGCTGAACTCATTATCCGACTACTTGACCACAATCAAACAGTCAATCTTAAACTTCGCACTTAGCAGCAACTTACGACTGTTTTTTATCAGGTTTTTTAGTGCTCAGCGCCAATGCAATTAAACTGATGATTAATGCAGCTATAGCCGTAATGGTGGCTTGGTTATTGGAGCTAGTTGAGCTATCGTTTGTTTCAGATGAATTGGACGTTTCTGTCGTATTGGTTGTTGATACTACTTTTGTTACAGAAAACGGTCCTGAAGTCGAAAAGTCATGCGTGCCATCAGTATTTTTTGGTTGCATAGCCTCGTCAATATTCCAGGACACGACTAGTCCATCATCGTAGGTTTGATAGGCATTCCAGCGTAATTCGGTGGCTTTTTCTGGTACTTTAGCACTAAAACTAAAGTCATCCCGAAAACCTGCACCTATAGCTCCCCCGCTCCAGCTGATCGATTTAACAGTCGCTTCTTCACCCTCACCTTGTTTATCGACATTTATAGTCCAGCCCGGCTTAACTGTTGGAGATACATGCTCCAAGCTTGCCGGAATTTCGAGCTTCAGATCAATTGTTGCAGCGGTTTCTTTTTCGTTTGGTACGCTGACGGTGAATGTTTGGAATGCCCCAGTTTCAACTTCGGTAGGTTTTACGACCACATGCGCTGAAGCCACAGCACCAGATAGAATTATTGAACAAAATAGCACCGCTATAAATAGTAACTTCTTGGACACTTTAAACCCCCAGTATGATTAATTACTAGGTTAAATATAGCGTAGATTCAGCTAAAACGTAAGCATTAATAGCGGCTAAAGCGTGAGAGTTCTCGTCGGTTGTTCACTGCGAGAATTGCCAGTATTGCAAATCCAATAAATCCGACAGTGATAAGTGAGCTTCCCCAAGTATTTTTTTCAGGCGGTTCTGAACCTATTCCTCTGCTTACCCGGAGGCTGTATTCGAGTTCAATAGGTTGCATTGGTATACCCCCCTGGCTTTTAAGGGATATGGTATACAATCCTTGCGCGGGAAAAGTGTACTCAGCTGTAATTGTTGTACCAAAAATTTTGAACGGAACTATATTTATTGCCTGTGATTCATCGGCGATGGCCAGTAGTAGGTTTGATGGCAGATAAGAATTCGCCTCCCGGGTTTTGATATCGAGATATATATTGCTTTTTTCGCCGGCTATAGGGTCGTCTGCCGGTGTAACATGGACTAGAAGTGTGGTATCGGAATTTTTATCCATAACAACCACATGTGCATTGACTATGCTGCCGCTCAGAAGCGCCGTCGAGACAACTAGTATAGCCAGTATCACAATCTTCATAGCCGCTCCCCCGCTTCATGGCTATCTCGGTGTTTCCCATGATAGCTTTGGGTGGTCAGTGTCAGCCACACAAGTGTAATAATCATTAGTCCAAATATCAGAAACGGCAGCTGTTTTATATACGAAAGGCTATCTCCAGAGTGTTTTGCAATGAATTTAGAGAGACGGATTGATTCGAGTGCAGCTAGTAGCGCCAGCGCGGCAAAATTAACCCCATAAATTAACGGCATCTTACTATGTGTGCCGATAAACCAAATGTGCAGTAAAATAAGTAATCCGGCCGGGTAGCTCAATCGGTGCAGTATTTTCCAGCGATGAAATCCGATTCGATGTATCACTATGTCGAACGATGTTGCCGTCATAGTGAGCAGTATAGCTAGTGCGATGACTCCGTAAGCGATAGCGAACAGAAAGCGGTCTGGCAACAGCAAAATATCTCCAATGCCGCCGAGCTGTCCGTAGAGTGCGATGAGACCATGCAGGAGCGCGAAATACGCTGCCGAAACACCGATACCGCGCCTGCTAAAGTTGATATGTGGCGTGTAGCGACGCCTCCCAATAACACCTAGAAGCGGCGAAATAAGCAGTGCAATATACCAGTAAAAAAGTGCTAGAAATCCGAATAATTGTTCCAGCCGTATATAAAACAACTGGTCACTCACGATCTGTTGTCTTGTCCAGCCTGCTATCACAATGCTTATAAGGATGCTGCTGCACAGTACGTAGAAACGAACATTAGATAAAAGCGGCACAAGCATAAGTATATAGAACTATGGTTCGATTTTGATGCATATAAATACCCGCCGAGTATGTGCCCGGCGGGTATTTAGTCTCGTAACTATTTTACTTAGTTAGAGCGTCGTGCAAGTATCTGGTGGCTAAAGTAGCCGATAACACTCGCAGCGATGGCGAACAGGGCAATGTTGGTGCCTGTACCAGTTGCAGGAAGCACAACAGGGGCTGGAGGGGTTTTAGGCGTTTCAGGTGTAGTTGGTGGGGTTACAGGAGGAACAACTGGAGGAACACTTACCTTGATGATTGCATTGTCGCAACCTTTTTTAGGACTGTCTTTAACGATACTGTCACCGGTAAAACATGCTTTGTTGTCGATCAGGTCACCATCTTTGGTGCTGGTTACCTTAACGGTATATTCACGGACGACTTTACTTCCAGGGACAACAATACCGTTGATGTTCTCGCTAATGACACGCTGAGTAGGTGCACTTACTAGCTCCACACCAGTAGGTAGGGTATCGGTAAGGACAATGTGCGCTAGGTCGTTATAGCTATTGTTAGCAGGTTTTGCCGGGTTACTTATCTCGATAACGTACTTCAGCGTGTCACCAGGTTTAGCGGTGACTGCAGTGGTAGCCGTGTTGGCATCAGATACTGCACCACCCGTCGTAACATTCTGAACCTTCTTAATAATCACACCCTCAGGGTGCCATGCAAATACTGGTGCAGCTACAGCAACGCTCGCGAATAAACCAGTTATAATGCTTGTAAGTAATAATTTCTTCACCTTCTTATACTCCTTATCCTCGAATCTTAGGTTGATTGAGGATAACATAATATTAACATAACATAGACTATATGTCAATACTACGACATAATTTGCTTTTATGGAACGATTCTTGTACAATAGTGACTGAATTTTCAATTAAATATGTTTTGCAAAGGTAGTGTTGATGGCTGGCGAAGTACACCGAATCAAACCAGACTCGAGTAAGGAACCACCCTATTCTGATGTTGCTAGAATGCCTGAAAGCCCCGGCAACCGCCTGCTTACCTGGCTTATTCCTGGTTCTCTCGCGACTGCGTTAGTTTTGTCAGTAGGGTCGGCTTGTGGAGTGCTAGGTGGCAGTGATGCCCCTGGAGGATGGCGTCCTGGTCTGCCTCTGCCTCCTAAAGAAGCAGACCCGAATCCGAGCACTACACCTTCCAGTCCTAGTCCTCCGGCACAAACTCCCGTTCGTCCACTAACATATAATGGTGTACTCGCTGCTAATCCTGGCATGCTGACAGTAGCTACTAATGATGACAGCAGAGGTTGGAATCAAGCAACGTTAGGGTATGTAAAATCTATTGACCAAATCGATGTAGTGGCATGGTGTCGCGACGCTGATGGCAAACTGCCACCTCGAAAAGTACATGCCACTGCGTTTACTAGCCGAGATAAAGATAAAAGCGTCGCCACAAACGATCCAGAGGGCAGAGGCTGGCCTGGAGAGTTTAAACCATTCAGTCCACCCCCTGAAAGTATTGCCGCGTTTGACCGTATGCTTGTCGCGGAGGCGCGCGACCCAGGAACTAAACAAAGTGTTTACAGCGCAGAGGAGCACAGATTAGCTGGCGAGGGTATTGGGCAGGCCGAATGTCAGACCGTGGGGATGAATCTGTCATCGGTGGTATCGGTAGAGCACGAAACGCTTGTGAGCGAGCGGGTACTTACCACCATGGCGGCCGAAAAAAATGCTGAAGTTGCTTCAGAAAACAACTCTCGTAACCTTAAACTAGTGCTAATAATTGGTGGAATATTAGCGGTCATTGCTTTGGCTAGGAACGCCAAAGTTGGGAACAAAGGCGGAAGTCGATCCGGTGGTGTATTAGCAACCACTGCAAGAGGTGTGGCCTGGACTGGCAAAAAAGTCGGCCAAGGTTTGCGCGCCACTCCAGGAGCAACAAAGTCAGCGGTAACGAGGGGTCAGCAGATAGGTGTCGAAGTTGCACGTAAAGAACCAATTTATATCGATGCAACCCCTGAAGAAGTAACTAAAAAACGACAAGGTCCACAGCTAATTGACGTGATTCGTGATGACGGCACACACATCCAAGTACCGGAAAGACCAACTCATGGCGAGTTTAGCCCTCCAAATTCCAACTAGATTACAGTAGTATATGGGTTAATTTGGAAAATCTTCACCGTATTCCCATTGTGCACGTTCCCGCTTATACGGATCTCGTCGCCTATCCGCATTACCCACGAATCGATGTGTTTTACTCACAATCATCTACCTCCATTTGTAAACACAACACTTAAGTTTAAATTCTTAATTTTTAAGAGGCTCGGCGGAACATTTTGACAATCGCCAGCAGTACTACGGCTCCAAGTATTGCTACCAGCAGACTACGTATATTAAAGCCTGTTACCCCCGATGAACCGATTGCACGCATGATAAATCCACCAACGACTGCACCAACAATTCCTACGACAATGTTAGCGATTGCCCCTTGCTGATCATTAGTGCGCATAATCATTGAAGCTATCCAACCGGCTAACGCACCAAATATAATCCAAACTATAATATCTAGCATATTTTGTTCCTGATGATGTTTACATTGCTACTGAAGGACGAAAAACAGTGTGTAGTTTATTCTTCTTTGGCAATGTTTCGTCGAGGTCGTTTAATACGTCATCGACCGACGATATGAATAAGTCCGGATATTTGTTGCGCTTGCGAGCAAGAAACGCATCAATTTGTTTTTCAGTTTTAGTGGTTACGATACCTGACATTTTTACCCTCCCACTTTAGTTGATTTGATAGCAAGCATTGCTTACTACTGTATAGATTATCGGTGTAATGTTTTAAATGCTGTAAGGTTCATTACAACAATCGCATCGTGCCTGTACGGTACAATGAATATGAGGATTAATGTAGACAGTGACAGGACGGGATGCTAAATAGTTTTAAAGGGTTATTACCTGTTTGTACAAAGCGATCTGTGCCAAAAGGCAGTGTTGTTTTATATCAGGGTGAAGTGCCGCGCGAGGCGTTGATTATCAAAAAAGGTCTTATTAAGGCATATAGTATTACGCAGCAAGGTGAAGAGCGCGTTGCAACCTTTCACATGGACGGCGAACTATTGCCCACTGATTGGATATTTAACCGTTCGGTAAGCACTATGCATTACTACGAAACGCTTGTAGATACCGAATTATATGCTGCCACCAAACAACAATTAACTGATTATATTAATAGCAATGATCATGTTCGCCAGGAATTAATGGATTACTATATCGGATCCTATACTGCTGCACTAATGCGTATAACGGCGTTAGAGCAGACCAAGGCGGCAGATAAGATACTGCACACCATATACTACCTAGCGAGACGCTACGGCAAAGAAGTTGTGCCGGGACTAGTAGTGATAAAGATGCGCATCACTCATCAACTTATTGCTAGTCTTGTTGGACTTACCAGAGAAACGACAGCCGTTGAGCTAAGCAAACTCAAGAAAAAAGGTATAGTCACCTATAAAGGCGCAAAGTACCTTGTGGAAGTAGATAAACTAAGTCGTCACCTCGGTGAAGAGAATTTTAAGGATCTTGTTCTGTAAAAACGCGAAATTTATTTTGCTGCCACGGCGTCGGCAACCAGTCGAACTAGTTCTTTAGGCGATGCCCATGCTTTAAGAATGTATTTATTGGCACCTAGTTCGTACGCTTGGTCTATTTCTTTTTGCATATCGAGGTTACTAAATACGATTATGTGCGGCTTTCTTGACAATGACAACACCTTGTAGCGTTTCAAAAATTCAATACCATCAACATTCGGCATCCGCAGGTCAAGCAAAATTACGTCAGGAGTCGATTTTTTTAATATGGTAAGCGCTTCTTCACCGTCATGAGCACTTAACACCGTGTAGTTTTCTTTCGTTAAAATTGTCGTGTAGGCATCGTTTAGTGTCTTTTCATCTTCAACAATAAGGATAGTAGCCGGTTTTACCATAAAATTTTATCCAAATACATTTTGATATTACCTAACTCTCACAAATTATAACGCTAAACATATAAAACGATAAACTTACCTCTGCCATCACTGATGCACAAATTGGGAGAAGCAAGTTCATCGCAATTGTTATTATTTACGCCGGGTAGTCATTATACACCGCAGCGACAATGCAGAACTCGCTTCCCTGGATGACTGATGTTGAGTAGACAAGAGTGTAAGGCGCACTTACGTACTCAACCGTAGTTAGTTTTGCCACCAGTTTGCACCAGCAGCTATTATCAAGCATAGAAACATGACCATCAATAAACTATAAATATTCTTACATTTTTGAAACGGTGTTTGTGGGAAAGTATAAAAACCAACACCCTAATGTTAAATAGTATTGATAGATAAGGAAGCTATATGGGAACAAAAGATGATTTGATGATGAGTGCCCAGAAGTTGCGTGATGCAGCAAAGAATCATATGAACGAAGCTTTAAAAGATGAAAACACAGGCAGAAGAGCAGCAACGTCACATCGCTCAGCTGGAAACACAGCGGACTGAACTTCTTAAGGCGGTAGACCAAGCCAACGAATCAGCCAAGCGCATGGAGTCTGAAGCCCAAGCTATTGAGGAACAATCCCGCCGGATGTAGACTGCGTGAACACTGAATCTGTATACTAAACAGGTAATGCCAAAAAAACCGCAAGTAAAACGCGGGTTAAAACATAAAAAACAACCCGCTCACAAATATCGAGTCTTATATGGTATTTTAATCACTTTAGCTAGTATCTTGTGCTTCGGTATAGGCTTAAACCAGTACATGGAGCATGTGGCTTTAGAAGAAGCGCTGTCGAAGGCTGAGGAAAAATCTAACACCAGCAAGGCGGCCAGTCTTGACCTCAGGGTTGCCTCTCAGGCTACGTACGCAGACAGTCGTATAACTGAAGTGCTTGATTTGGGCGTCCAGCGGGAATTGTCACATAAACTAATCAGCTACAGTTCCGACGGGTTTAGACAGTATGCCTATGTGGTATTACCAAACAGCGCTCCACCGTCTGAAGGTTTTCCGGTAATGCTGTTATTGCACGGTTTTGTACGCCCATCACACTACAAAACAAGAGGTGACGCCTATTTAGGTGATATGGAATTTTATGCCAGGAATGGCTATGCGGTTATTCGTCCAGACTTTAGAGGCAATGGTAATTCTGAAGGCTTGGCTGAGGGCGCATATTTTTCAATGGCGTATAACACCGACATTTTGAGCCTGATTGCTGGGCTAAAAGCAGTGCCCTCTTTTGATAGTGGCAATATAGCAGTATGGGGACATAGTATGGGTGGCTACCTTGCCCTGAGGGCTGCAGTCTTGTCGCCAGACATCAAAGACATCATCCTATTGGCTGCACCAGTCGGCAGTATTTTTGATCTGTATACGCGCTATTATCCGCCGTCTGACCGGATTAATCCGGTTTCAAAGAAAGTGCGCGACCAAGTCATAAAAAAATACGGCACGCCGCTTACTAATGAAAATTTTTGGCACAGTGCATCACCAATATTCTTTTTGGATCGCATGCAAGCGCGTGTGCAAATATACGTGGGAGGTCAAGATCGGATTGTGCCGCCAAGTTTTTCTGATGATCTCGCGAATGCGCTTGAATCGAGTGGTAAAGCCTACCTATACCGCTACTACGATAATGGAGATCATGGGCTTGGTGCTGAGCGTGAATCTATTCATCGTGATTCGATCAACTACTTAAAGCATAGATAATCGTCAGGGACTGGTACCGAAAACACGCTTCTTGGATTCAGCGATGACCAGCTTGATCGGAGTTGTCCCCCTGCTAGTAGCACGCTTTTTAAGCTGCACATGCCCGTACGTAATTGCACATATAAGCACTACCGCAGCCAGTGTAACCAAAAAGTTTATAGCGATGTTGCTGTTGTCCTGATAGTAATAGCGGAGCGTAAAAATAATAAAAGCGTGGGTAACGTACACAAACAAACTGTTTTGACCTAGCATAGTTACCACCCCGCGAGTTGCTTTGGTAATTTGTTTTTCATAACGGACAACGAGGTAGAAGGCAGCTAGAAACCATACATAAAATAGCAGTACTCTGCCCGGGCCAAGCGTCCACTTTGAAAACGCTCGCCAAATTATTTCATGAACAACATTCCAGTTGAGCGTGAAGGACTGTGCCCAATCCGGTAGTTTCTCAATGTGCGCATTAAGAAATGATAGGACGTACACTCCCGTATACGTGAATATGAATGTAACTGCCGTGACCCAGAATACGCTGTAGTGAATTAAGGTCTTGCGATGCGTCGCCAAGCCCATGTACCAGTTTTTGATATCTTCCCAATGGTATCCAACTATCATGCCGGTCATAAAGATAAGTTGCCACGCTGGTGTAAACTCATCACCCCGAAAAGCCCAGACAGCAATGCTGAGAGCTAGCGCCACCCACCACTTACCTTTTAGTAGTAACCAAAAAACGAGTGGTGCAAAAATCATGAAAACGGCATAGTGCGGTAAAAAATCTGCCCAGCCGAAATTGTATTGGAGTCGCAGCGTTTCTACGATAAGCGCTGGCCAATCAATGGGCAATGGCGGTAAACCATCCTTGATGAATCGCCCACCTGCCGATGCCCCCCAGGCGGTAAACAACAGTGCTAGTCCGACCGCCGAAAAGTACAGAATTACTGCTCTGCGCCACATAGCGAACAGGATAAACCGCATACCGTAGGCGATTCGGCGGCGGTACACAATACTGACAAGCAACCCTGATAGGAAGAAAAATCCCTCGGCGGCAGAAACGAACAAACGCCCTCTACCGGTAAAAAAATCAAAAATACTGGGGTACAGTTCGACATGATTAACCAAAATGATGAGTAGAAAAATACCTCGCAGGATATCGAATGCTAAAATTCGCTCTGATTTTTTCTTCTTAGCAAGCGCCATTTTTACTTGGGTCGCTCCGATGTTGCATCACCGATGCGCTGTTCGGCCATTTTTTTAAGCTCACCCAGTTTTGGTTTGCCATTACTCAGTTTCGGAAAAATATCAAGAATTAGTATATGGTCTGCTCGCCAGGCAGCAGGCAATGATTGTTTCGAAAAATCAACTACTTCACCTACGCTCAGTGTTGTTACCAAAAAGTAGACCAGCGTATCGCTAGGGTTGTACTGCTGCTGCACTCCCATTACGAATGCTTCTTTCATTTTTGGATGTTGCATGAGCGCCCACTCAATATCTCGTGGGTAAAGGGTTAAACCATTTCGCTTAATGCGTTCTTGTATCCTGCCCTTCAGTAGCAAATAGCCATCTTTTAGTTCTACAATATCACCAGTCTTCCACCAGCCATCGGGTGTAAATTTTTCTTTTGTTGCTAGATCGTTATTGTAGTAACCCGGGAATAATCCTGGAGAAACTATCTCCAGCTCATTATCTTTATTTACTCGAGCTTTAACTCCGGGGAGTAGCTTGCCCGGTGTGCCTATGTGTAGATCTTCTGGTGTATTGCTGGCGATTCTCCCTGTTTCGCTCGACCCGTAACACTCTAAAATATCGTGGTGAAAGCGTCGCTTGAATTCTTCTGACACAGCCGGAGGAAGAGCCGATGAAGCCGATATGAGTACCTTTACATTACTGACATCATAGTCGGCGGATTCTGGTTGCTTTACCATTTCTATATATGCAATGGAAATGTGTGTGTAAATACTGATGTTGCCGCTAGAAAGAGCTTGGAGTGTTTTTACTGGGTCGAAACGTTCATGCAGGTACAAAGTATTACCATGATAAATAATGCCAGATAAGCCCATAACGAGTCCGTGCCAATGGGAAAGCGGCAATGACAGCAGCATCGTATCGTCGTTATTCCAATGCACTACTTTTGAAGTAACTTTGATATTCCATATGTGATTAGCATGGGTGTAAGGTGTGGCCTTTGGCTTTCCGGTTGTGCCCGAGGTAAATAATAGTGTGGCTATTTGTGTCTCCGGAGTAAGCCGCAGGCCTTCAGTAGCGGGCTTATCAGTATTAAGTAGTTCAGAAAGTAATATTGTCGGGTGGCTAGCTGGCAAGACTGATTTTTGGCGATTGTTAGTGATGATGAGCTGCGGTTTCATCTGATCAATAATCGCGCCGATTTCGAGAGCTTTGTGCGTAACATCAAATGGCATGGCAATATGGCCGCGGTCCAATATTGCCAAATAAGCTACGATGAATTCCCAGCCGTTGGCAAATAGCAGGCCGATAACACACTGCTTGTCACTGGGCACTTTGTCAGCCAATGCTGCGCTTGCAGTAACCACTAAATCATCAAGTTGTTGCCAGGTAAAAACCTCATCATTAAAAACAAGAGCTGTTTTATCGGGGTGATTCGCAGCGTTTTTATGCAAATAATCAGTAAGGTATTGTTGCTTTGACACCGTATCCTCTAGTTATGTAACGTCGTTATTACTTATTATACATGCATAATTATAGATGCTAATGCCTGAAAATAAACTGTGTTTAGTCGTTTTGAATATGCTCGATAATAAGCTTAACTCTTTGGCTAACTGGCACGAGCGGGACTCGGACCACTTCGATGCCTAAATCGGCATATGCGCTATACAGGAGTTCGTCTAGATCTTCGGTGAACTGCTTGTCTTCAGTTCGAGCATAATCTTTAGTAAATATTTTAAGTGGATCAAGAAGAAAGACTTTCCGGTAAGCTGCTTCACCGACCAGCTTTTTCATCTTTTCTGGTACACGCCATCCGTAGTATTGGTAATAGGCAACACTGTCAGGGATGCCTCGTTCAAATATCGACACGACGCTTTCATCGTGATTTTGTTCAGTAACCGACTTTATGTCAAAGATTTTTTCTTGGAATTCTCTTTCGTTGCCTCGAATGTCAGAAAGAGTTCTTCCTGTGGCAATTTGTTCGTCTATGTATAGCCGCGCGGCTTCTTCAAATATGGTGTAACCGGCAGAAGCAAGTCTACTAAGTACGGTAGATTTACCGGTACTTGGTCCGCCGGTGAGTACATACCAATTGTTCACTATTTTTGGTGTCCGTTTGCAGCCACGTTTAAGGCAGTGGTGCCAAGACCTAGAAAAGTGGAGATCCTTGCCCATGCATCGGAAGCATTCTCTTGAGAAATAAGCACGAATTCCACACCTGCATTTGCCGCCATCCCACCATCACGAACAGGGTCGTCGCCGACATAAATTGTTCTAGGGACGGATGAACTGTGACTATATTGCTCTATCCAAACTCGCTGAGCTTGGTGCAACATAAAGGGGGCGGGCTTCACTTGTTGATCCAGTGGTGTCGTCAGCCCAAGTCCAAGTCTGACATCGTCAGTCACCAGGACATCAGGAGGTAGCAAGTCATGGGCCTGGAATGTTCTACTGATAAACGAAGTATGACCTGCCGATATAATGGCTGATCCTATCGGATACCCGCTGCTTCTTGCTTGTTGCAGATTCGCCCAAAATTCAAGAAAGCCGTTCATTGGTCGCGGCCATTTCACACCGTCGTCAAGATTTTGGCCGATGCACCCCTCTAAAATCTCTAATTTGGTAGTGGTAATCCGACCCTCCAATGTAGCAACTCGAGCTGCGTTCTCTATACCTACCAGCGAAAGTACAATTTCGGCAGGTGATCGGTGACGATGCCCACCAGTCTCCGCAAACTCTGCAGATGCATCTGTTCCTATGTGATAGTCAATGGCATCAAAATAAGCACTATTAACAGTCGTGCCGTCAGGACTCGGCTCCGAAGTTAGGAACAGTGTTCCATCAAAATCGGCAGCAAACAAACTCTTCCCCCTGAGGGGCTCAGTACAACGCATATCGGTATTTTACAACATTTCTTAGCTTTGGGAAGTTTCTTCACGTATTTTTTGGTCAGTGTCTATGACCATTTCACGCTGACGTGTTTTGAATTTCTCATACAACTCACGCAGTTTATCATCATTAAGTGCAAGAATTTCAATAGCAAATAAGGCGGCGTTTCTCGCACCATTTTCGGGAAGCGTGGCGAGTGGCACACCGGGTGGCATTTTGATATTCGACCACAAGGCTTCGTGATCGGTCTCAGCACGCTTGATCGGTACGGCAATCACCGGCAGTGTGGTGTGTGACGCAGTCATTCCTGGTAGATGCGCTGACCCACCTGCCCCAGCAATGATCACCCTTAATCCCCTGCCCGCCGAACTATTTGCGTAGTCAGCCATAATGTCCGGTGTGCGGTGCGCGGAAATGATTCGCACCTCGTGTGGCACATTAAATTCGTCGAGTGTATCGGCCGCCGCTTGCATGATGTCTAGATCTGAATCAGACCCCATGATTATTCCTACGATTGGTTCGTGGCTACTCATTATATCTCCAGTTTGTTTCTTGCTGCTTTGGCTACTTTCAAAGCTGTTTCAGCGTTAATTGCAGTTACGTTTATATGCCCCATCTTACGGTCTACTTTTGTTGGTGATTTACCATACAAATGCACATGAGTAGCTGGTTTGCTCAGGACTTCTTTGAGGTTTTTGACGACAGTCGGTCGGTCATGCTCACCGAGAATATTAATCATGGCAGCTGCAGGCACGTACATTGCCGAAGAGCCGAGCGGTAACCCGCTGATTGCCCGGATGTGTTGTTCGAACTGTGAGGTATAGCAGGCATCCATCGTGTAATGGCCGGAATTGTGCACTCTCGGAGCAATTTCGTTAATCAGAATCTCCTCTTGTTTATTGAGAAACATCTCAATTCCAAATACTCCCGCGCCTTCCAGTTGATTTGCGACATTTGTAGCGACTTCTATAGCTTGATTATTTATTGAGTTTGAGATGTTAGCCGGCGCTTGAACTATCGTACAAATGTTGCGCTCATGAGTAGTTTCAACAATCGGGTATGTAGCAACATTGCCGTTCATATCTCGAGCTACCATGACGGCCAACTCTTTTACGAAGGGTACGTAGGCTTCTGCATACAGCGTTTTGCTACCAAACTCGGCTAGGGCTGCATCAAGTTCTGATGCGTTAGTAATTTTAGTGTTGCCTCTGCCATCGTATGCCCCGTGTCTTGTCTTTAGCAGCATTACACCCCCGAAGTTGCTCAATGCTTGGGTAGCGTCTTTTTGGCTGTTGACTATAGTGAACTCCGCGACCGGTATACTTCGTTCTGCTAAAAATACTTTCTGTTCGTACTTATCTTGGATGAGACTAATGGTCTTTGGCGATGGATTAATCTTGGCACCGCCGCGAGCGAGCCGTTCAAGAACATTGGCGTCGAGGTGCTCTATTTCTACGGTGATGTAGTCGGCTCTTTCTGATAATTCGCTAAGTGCGTTTTCGTCGTACAAATCAGCCTGTATTTGTTTTGCCCCTACTTGGGCCGCCGGACAATTATCACCTGGATCTACAACAACGACATCAAAACCAAGTGGCTTTGCCGCAAGTGTTAGCATGCGGCCAAGCTGTCCGCCACCAACAATTCCAATTACCTGAACGCTATTCATCTTTAGCATATAGTAACTTTTTTGACTCCCAGCTACAATAAGAGTTGAATATATGAGTATTTCCACTATCTCACAGACTGATTTTCGATTTGCCGGTCAAAAAAATGTCTACCACGGTAAAGTTCGAGATGTTTATGAATTCGACGGTATACTTGTGATGGTAGCGACCGACCGTATATCAGCATTTGATGTGATCCTACCGCGTCCAATTCCTCATAAAGGCCAAGTACTGAATCAGTTAGCGGCCTATTTTCTGACGGCCTCATCAAACATCGTTCCGAATTGGTTAATTGCTACTCCTGACCCCAATGTTTCCATTGGTCACCTTTGTAAGCCGTTTAAAGTTGAAGTTGTTGTACGAGATTGTTTGGTAGGTCATGCCTGGCGAGAATACACCAGCGGCAAACGTGAACTTTGTGGCGTATCGATGCCTGATGGCATGAAGCAATACGATCGCTTCAACTCACCCATAATAACCCCGGCAACTAAGGCCGAAGCAGGCCATGACGAAGATATAAGTGCTAATGACGTTGTTAGCACCGGGCTCGCCACCTACGAACAATGGGAAGAAATAGCCGATGTCGCCTTAAAATTATTTGCACAAGCTCAGCAAATGGCTGCTCGCCGAGGCTTGTACTTAGCAGACACTAAATATGAGTTTGGTACACTGGACTCCACTCTGCACGTCATAGACGAAATACATACCCCCGATTCATCACGCTATTTTTACGGGGATAGTTACAATGATTTTGTTATTGGTAAGACAACTGAAACGCCTCGTCATCTGTCTAAAGAATTTGTCCGAGAATGGTTGCTTACGGAAGGATTTAGCGGGCAGCCGGAGCAGAAAGTTCCGCAGTTGAGCGATGAATTTATTCAAAACGTGTCCAATCGTTACATAGAACTGTATGAGGTGTTAACTGGTGAACAATTTGTACCTGCAGATTACAGTAAAGATCCTATGGAACGAATCAAAATTAACATCGAGCAAGCACTTATAAATCGTAAGGAGAAGTAAAAATGCATTCCATGAAGCCCTTCAAGCTCCCGGTACTCCCAAGTAAGACATTTGATGGTAACAGCATTGACCCACTGGACGGACGGTACTATGATGCCGAAACCACAAAATATCTTTCGGAGGCAACGCGTATCGCCTACCAGGCACACGTCGAAGTTGCTTTGGCATTTGGACTCGCCAAGCACAAAATTTGCAGCATGACTGATGCTATGGCGATTGAGCAGGCTGCTCTCAAATTGTCGCCTGCTGACGTGTATGAAGAAGAAAAAACTACCAAGCATGACATAAAGGCGCTGGTAAACTGCTTGAAGAATCTGGCGGGCAAGGACGCCGCTGCATACGTGCATTTTGGTGCAACTTCTTACGATATTGTGGCGACAGCATCTTCCCTGCAACTAAAAAACGCGGTAACAGGTCTCATTATCCCAAGACTTGATGCATTGCTTGCCACGCTCATAGATTTAACCGAAAAGCACGCCGCGACGCTTCAGGTTGGCCGAACGCATGGCCAGCATGCCGTACCAGTAACCTTCGGTTTTGCTATGGCCGAGTATGTCGAGCGCATTGGAGTAAGCCGTAATGCCTTATTGGCGCTGGCAGATGAGCTTCCTGGTAAGTTTTCTGGTGCTGTGGGCGCTTACAATGCGCTAGACATGTTCATTGACGACCCAGTTGGTTTTGAACACGATGTGCTTGAGCCACTTGGACTCAAACCTGCGCCCTATTCAACTCAAGTCATCCCTCCCGAGTATGTGGTTCGACTGATTGACGAAATTCAAATTGCAGGTGGAATTATGGCTAACCTCGCCCATGACATGCGACATTTGCAACGCAGCGAAATTGCCGAAGTCGCCGAAAGATTTGAAAAAGGTCAAACTGGCAGTTCTACTATGGCTCACAAACGTAATCCTTGGAATTTTGAGAACGTGGTCAGCATGAACAAACAACTTACTGCTCAACTGGTAAACGCAAACCTTAATCTTACCAGCGAGCATCAACGCGACTTGACTGATTCTGCGGCTGCTCGATTTTATAGTATCGCCTTAGCAGTTTGTGCTGAAATGGCGGTGCGATTGCAGCGGATTATGTCTGGCTTGGAAGTCGATAAAGATGCTATGCAGCGTAATCTGAACCTACTCGGCGGTGCGATTGCAGCAGAACCACTGTATCTGCTTTTTACTAAATATGGTCTTGCGTCAGCTCATGAAACATCCAAGGCCCTTGCACACAAGGCTTTAGAGTCCGGTAAGTCGCTTCACGAAGTGGTGTCCACAGACGAAACCGTGTCGCATTTGTGGCAAAAGTTCACCGCTCAAGAAAAATCAGTCATCGAAAGTCCGCAGCAACACTATCACGGTATCGCCGAGCAAAAGGCACTGATGATAGCTAAAAAATGGAAAACCGAGATTTAGCGAACGGCGAGACTTTCACTGGCAAATGTAATTTCTAGCGGTTCAATGATGACTTGCTTTTCACCTTCTTCCACTCTTCCGGCAACCCAGCACTTCAGCCCAAGCGCGGTAATTACTTCGGTTGCTCTTAGCTCCTCACCATGTTTAATGTAAATAGCGTAGCCAGCCCCCATGTTGTAATTGCTATACATTTCCTCTGTAGTATTGCCAGAATATTTTTGAATAAATGGGAATATTTCATCGACATCTGGCAGGTTCGTTATCCGATAAGTAAATGTTGAAGTAGCCCGCATAAGTTTGCGCCATCCGTGACCAGTAATATTCGATAAATAGTGTACGTCTATATCTGCAGCAAATAATGCTCGCACTAACTTTGCGTAAAGATGTGTCGGTCGAAGCACGGCTTCACCAAATGTGATGCCACTCGGCAATTTCGTTTGGTAGCTGTCTGGTAGTTGAGAGGCTATTTCACGGATAAGGCTGAGGCCATTAGCATGCACACCACTAGATTCTACGACAATGATAGCGTCGCCAGCCTTTAGATTTTTTTCAGTAACAAGCTGTGTTTTAGGACTTATAACTCCAAAGACAGACCCGGCAAACTCCAAAGCGCCATCAACTACCATCTGGGATAACGCTTGGGTTTCCCCCCCGCCCCAGACTACACCTGCTTCATCACAAGCGGCTCGCCAACCCCTAATAAAGTCAGTAGTAAGTTTTTTATCGGCTAGCCAGTCGTAAGAACTAGAGGACCAATATGCATTACTAACTACTGGGGTTGCACCAACGCTCACCAGGTCATTTATAAAGGTAGAAACTGTATCTTTGGCAATGGCGGCAAAATGAGATTCGCCTGTCTGGGCATATACGGCTTGGGCAACTAAGCTTTTGGTGCCGAGCCCCTCTTGCACGAGCGCACCATATCTATCGCCCATATCAAACACATAGGCAGATTCACCTCGGGTACCTTCTAGTTCACTATACCCGAAAGGCATGTTGCTTGCAGTAGCTCGACCCTCTTTTTGGGCAAGCACTTTGGCTGGATCGGCAACATCATAATTAACAATTTTGTGGTAGGAAAGTTTTTTAGACATAGCAATATGGTAACAGAGTTAGATACAAGGGAATAAATATATAGAGTTAAGCAGCTATAGACAGCGCCATGTGATGCTGTGCGATATTGATAAATGTTTCAAGTCGGCGGTTTACCTCATCGTCACTATATTTTGGCTTACTGCGACCCGTAATTCCTTTTTTTATATCGAAGGCCAGGGCTAGGCATTTTATCAACCCCTCATTCCCTTTGCAAAATGGCAAGGCATCAATTAATTCGCATAGTTCGGATTCTATTTCAATGCCATTATCACTACGCACCATGCGACCAAATGTTTCTGCGATCATTGCTATATCAATAATGGGGTACGTATAGGCTGCACGAGACCAATCAATAACGCGGATTTTTCCCTTGCTGTCAGTGCATATATTGTTCGGCGAGACATCAACATGAGCTATACCTGGAGATGTTCTAGATAGCGCAGCCAGTACATCCTCCATGCACTTTCGTGCTTTTTCCCTAAGGCTATCATCGGCAATAGTAGAAAGCACCTGTTCGTTGAACAACTGCATTCTCAAGTTGATCATATCCTGGCCAATGAGGCTCGATGGAAAAGTCGGTGCCTCAAAGGCCAACCACAAAGGAGTTAAGTGCTTGATAAGCTCGCCAATATCTCTTTTATTTGTTTGCTTCCAGCTTTTGCCAGCGTTTTCCATTTCTAGCAGGCCTTCTTCGGCTGCTGATGAAACAAGCTTTGGTGCAATACCTGGATGTCCTGATTGTAGCCATATTAGTGCAGCCTCTTCCCTTGCGAGATCGTCACTAAACCTAAATCGTTTAACAACCGTGTGATCGCCAATCCATACATCGCCCTGGTTACTGTGAATATCCGGTGTTTCGCGTACTATGGATCGTTTGTCGATAATTGCTTTTAGTTGTCTATTTACTCCACGCTGAAAATCGAGAATCTCTTGTGTTGTTTCTGGTGGCAAAGTAGTATTCTTATCTTTTATCACGATATGCGAGGCCCCGTCTGGTAATACTGCCCAGTTTTTTGATCGTACGACCTGGCTACGCGGTGCAAGAATAATGCGACGTTTGTTAGTCTTAAAGTCAAATTCCCATGCGATACAACCAGCTTGTCCTTTGAAAAACCAACTCCAGATATCGACCTCATCGGCGTCCTTGATGTGCTTGGCAAGGAATCTAAGTAATCGAATAGACTTTTCCCCAAGGAATTCAGACCTTCCTATGAAGTCCTCTACCCGTTCAAGAATAATGTCATCACCCAAAAGTGTTGGTCGACCAGTTGCTTCTTCGATTTCTCCATCAGTGAAGCAATCTGTCAGTTCCTGGGTTCTTAGTTCCCACAAGGCGCTAACCTCGCGAATAGTTACAATTTCTCTTTCAGTAAATACTTCGTCAGCTGTTGTTCCGATTGATATCGCAAATGACCCACCCTTTTTATTTTGTGAAACTTCTACGTCAAGTTCGGCAAGATCATGCTGGATAATATCCTCCATTAACGGAAACAAAGAGTCTCGTAGGAGGTGTTTATTAAAACTGTTTTGAGTAATCGATGAATCCAGCCTGTGAAACCTGTCGGGATAATCTTCTAAACCATCCTGATCGTATGAGAACACATGAAAATGAACGGGCAGCAAGGTGCTATTAAAAGGATGGCCGTTCACTTCGTTCTGACCCACATGTTGATTGGCGTAAACCGTGGTTACCCGGTCGCCATTAGCAGCAGCAGACCGCATAATAGAAATAACTGAATCATGAATAAAACCGTGCAGTCCCTTAACTGTCTTGATGGGGAGCTGATGCACGGTGCCGATGCTCTTTGCTCCCTCCTCTGGCAGGACGAATACGGTATGGCTATAGAGCTCAGGCAAGGCTTCTGGCGGGAGAGTGGCTAACATATAGCCATCTATATTGCCCGGCTGTCTGACAGCCAAGTCAGAGTCTAAATGGCCTTGCAGGCCGCCTTCAAGAAATTGATCTGCATTCCAGCCCCGTAAAGCTTCTTTAGGCGCGTAACGGTCTACCAATTTGTATGAACCAAAAACTGCTTCAGTCACCAGTGTATGTCTCCAAACCAAAAGATTATTATACAAGTATTAAGACATATAAGCAAGTATAAAAAATACTTGGCTAGGGCGGAGGGATTCGAGTCACCTTTGGCAACCCCGAAACTTTATACTCGCAACCAGTTGCAAGTATAAAAAGACTTTCTTGCAAAATGCCACTGGCATTTTTCACCCCGAATGCTGCACCCGAGTTTCGATGCCTCCAACTAAAACAAGGTTGATAAACGGACTTTCAGCCCATTTACCAACCTTGGCTAGGGCGGAGGGATTCGAACCCCCGAATGCCAGGACCAAAACCTGGTGCCTTACCACTTGGCCACGCCCTATTGTATGTGCATGCGTAAATTTTCAAAGTCGTGAGTCTTTACGGCCTGGCAGCCAGGACAACTTGTGATATGTTTGCAACAAGTCGCAAATGGCTGGTGCCTTACCACTTGGCCACGCCCTATTGTTTATCATATATTTACGCGAACAAAGACAGTAGTATGGTAGCAAAGGAGCTTGCCTTTTACCAGTGTCGGTGAGTTATACTAGTGCTTGATTATGAGAGTTATAGAACCAATAAATCCTAAAAAGCCTGAGCTTGAAACTATTACCGAAGAGACTAGAATCCCCCCGAAACGACGCCATAAGCGGAAATTCATAATTTTTTGTTTCATGGTGTTTGTGTTGCTTGCTGCAGTTGTGATTGTGCTCGCCGGGAAAGCGCAAGCCCCAAACAGTACTTCCATAAAATCTGAGCCTAAAAACAACGTGCCAGAGATTGGCACACAAGCCGATACTAAACCAAAACAACTAGCCGTATTTACACCCGATCAATTCAAAGAACTATACGATAGTATCGCCTATCCAAATACAACAGCAATTCAAACGCCACCCACTATTACTGGCAATGAAGCGGCGGATGATCGTATGCGACAAATTGCCGAGAAACGCGGGTACAAATTGCGTAGCATACCTGTTTCGCCGATTGTAAAAATCGGTGATCCTAATCTTGGCGATGATGATTTACTGCAAGAAAAAGCATTAGAAGGATGGAAACTATTGAAAGCGGCGGCAAATTCCGAGGGCTTACCACTGCGTATTGTTTCCGGTTACCGTTCGCCGCAATTACAGCGCAGTATTTTTGTGTCACGCTATAACGACACCGGGGGAACAGCTGCCGCTGCCGCGTCCGGACAGGCCGATAGCATCATAAACGCTATATTGATTACCAGTGCTCTACCAGGATATTCAAGACACCACACAGGCTACACAATTGACTTGCAGTGTAACAACGGCAGCTTAGAAGCCTTTGTGACATCCCCGTGCTTTACTTGGATAAGCAGGAATAATTATGAAAATGCTAAAAAAACAGGCTGGATTCCAAGCTATCCTGAGGGTGCTGCTCAGCAAGGTCCAGAACCGGAACCTTGGGAATACGTTTGGGTTGGCGTCGATGCAGTAATGAAGTAGTACAAATTACGTACTCCGCGTAAGCAGGATGGTCGGGTATACTAGTACCGTTAATGACTACCAAACATTCTAAAAATATCGCTGACTATATTCTGCCACTCAACATGAATGGCCTAAGCGGCCGCATGCTTAAATTGCCAAGTTCAAACAAGAACCGTAATAGAGAGATACTGCTACTGTATGGTTCCCATGCCAGCATAGAGCGTATGTATGGAGTGGTTGAAAATCTTAGCCAATACGGTAATGTTACATTACCAGACCTCCCTGGTTTTGGCGGTATGGAGCCATTTTATAAAATTGGCGAAAAACCGGACGTCGATACATTGGCGGACTACCTGGCTGCATTTATCAAATTGCGATACAAAAACCGACGTTTCAGTATAATATCCTTCAGCCTGTCCTTTGCAGTCACGACCAGGATGTTGCAAAAGTATCCAGAAATTGCAAAGAAAGTTGACCACCTCATTAGTGCGGTCGGCTTTGTCGACAAAGATGATTTACGCATCAAACGTCGTAACTACATCATGCTGTACATCACGGCCTGGGTATTCAAATTCCGATTGCCTGCCTTGTTCTTCCGACATGTCATATTAAATCCTACATTGATACGATTCGCCTATAAAATAGGCGGTGGGAGAGTTAATCATCCAAAATACAAAGGCATGAGTCAAGAAGAATACGAAAACCTTTTGGAATTTGAAATAAAACTGTGGCATGTCAACGAAGTTCGTACGTACATGTATACGGCACTAGAAGTTATGAATATGCGTTTACCTCGCACGCATGTTGATTTGGCAGTACATCACATATCAGTTGATGTCGATCGATATTTCGACAATGCTAGTGTTGAACAGCACATGCGACTTATATATAAAGACTTTAGTATGAGCAAAGCGGACATATCGGCACATGTTCCGACTGTTGTAGCCACAGCGGAGGAAGCAGCTCCGCTAATACCCCCAGCAGTACGGGCACTCTTACGAAAAAAATCCTAAACAGATATAATGTAAGTAATGAAAATCGGTTTAGTGTGTCCATATCACATGTTCAAGGGCGGCGGCGTGCAAGAATGCGTGCTTGCGCTGCAGGCTGAACTAACTCGTGTTGGGCATGAGGCGATAATTATCACTCCACGTCCGCGTGATTACTCTGGCTCAGTGCCTCCAGAGGTGATCACTATCGGCGTATCTGCAACTGTATCATCATTTTTTAATACGCAAACACAAGTTTCGGCTACGGCAGATCGAGAAGCTATCGAGAATCTACTTGACAAAGAACAGTTCGATGTCCTCCATTTTCATGAGCCATGGGTTCCGGTTCTCAGCCGGCAACTACTTAGCCGGTCTCGCTGTGCGAATGTAGCTACTTCTCATGCGCGGCTGCCTGACAGGCTTACTTCAAAGACGGTCGCCAACGTTTTTATCCCCTACACCCGTCGATTACTCAAATTTATAGATGTATATAGCGCAGTTTCGGAGCCAGCAGCTGAGTACATCAAAGGTTTTATCAAAGATCCCATTTCGATTATTCCTAACGGTATTGATCTTGCAAAGTATACCCAAAGCACGCATTCGGCCGGTGATTCACCAATGATTTTATATGTCGGACGGTTAGAAAAACGCAAAGGGATTAAGTACCTGCTTGACGCATTTAGCATACTCGGGGAACATGATAAAAAAACTAGACTTTTCATTGCAGGCACAGGGCCGGAAGAAGAATCACTCAAAAATTATGTCAATGAAAAGAACATCCATCGAGTTGAATTTTTGGGATACGTAGACGAAACTCGAAAAATCGAACTTTTTCGCCAAGCTCGACTGTTTTGCGCCCCGTCAAAGTATGGTGAAAGCTTTGGCATTGTTCTACTTGAGGCAATGGCCGTTGGTTTACCGGTTGTTGCTGGCGATAACCCGGGGTATGAAACAGTGTTGAAAGACAGAGGGATGGTATCACTTGTAAATGTTCAGGACAGTGTCGACTTTGCCCGCCGAATGCGATTACTGCTCAGTGATGATGCGCTTCGTGAATTATGGCGGACGTGGGCACAGACGTATGTTCAACAATTTGATTATAAAAATGTTACACAACAATATATCGAGCTGTACGAAACTGCTATAAAAATTCATAAGGCTAAATCAGCTTGAAAAAACTCGTCGTCGGACTGGTTATTGACACGAGTATTGATCGCAATGATGGTGTGCAGCAGTACGTAAAGACAGTTGGTCAGTGGCTGTCGAAGCGAGGTCACAAAGTATATTATCTTACCGGTAAGAGTGACAACGAACAGTACGGTGGAAATCCAATAATTAGTCTTTCAAAGTCCATAGAGGTGAAGTTTAACGCCAACCGCCTCAATATGCCACTGCCTGCCAATAAAGCAGGCATTAATAAAATATTGCGTGACGTGTCATTCGATATTTTGCATATTCAAATGCCATATGCCCCCTGGCTTGCTGGCCGAATAGTTAAAGCCTGTAGTCCCAAAACAGCAGTTGTAGGCACATTTCACATTCTGCCGGCTGGTCGTTTGCATGCTGAAAGTTCACGCTTGCTAGCTGCTGTTGTGAGACGAATAGACCAACGCTACGACGCCATTATGAGTGTCAGTAAACCTGCGGCAGAATTTGCCAAGAAAATTTTTGGTTACGACACAATTGTTATACCAAACGTAGTCGAACTGAAACGATATAAAAACTTGTCAAGTTCGAGTGCTGTTCAGCAGGGTCACATCGTTTTTCTCGGAAGATTAGTAAAACGTAAAGGTGTAATGCATCTACTGAAAGCATTCAAGCAGTTGCACCAGGCACATCCTGAGGCTCGGCTGACCATTGCCGGTACTGGCCCGCTGTTACCTACACTGGAACGATACGCATCGGATAATCGCTTATCTGATGTAGTTGTCTTTGCGGGGTATGTGAGCGAACATGATAAGCCTGCCCTGCTTGCTTCTGCACAGATTGCTTGCTTTCCTGCACTTTACGGTGAAAGTTTCGGCATAGTATTGATAGAGGCAATGGCCGCCGGTAGTGAGGTCGTTATTGGTGGTGACAATCCTGGTTATCGCTCAGTGCTTGGGGAACGGCCTGAACTGCTAGTTGATCCAAAAAATTGCGAGTTACTAACGGCGAAGCTAGAATATTTTTTGGTCAACGCAAAACGACGCAATTCAGCACAAAAATGGCAGCAAAATCATGTGGTTCAGTACGACATTGACCTGGTCGGACAAAAAATTGAACAGCAGTATTACTTGGCGATTGCCAAGAGACAAGAAAACATCCATACTTGATATGCAGGCATGAAAAATAGCATAGAAGTAACCATATCCAATCGTACGATACTGCGAATCCTCGGACTGATTATTGCCGTTGTGCTAACGCTGCAGTTCATTGGCAGTATAGTCCACGCCCTTACCTTAATATTCGTAGCGTTCTTTCTGGCTTTAGCCTTAAATCCAGTCGTTAGTTGGTTATCGAGGCGATTGCGTTTAAAAAGTAGGGTATCTGCAACAGGAGTTGCCTACCTGATGGTGCTAGCGGTTTTGGCAGGATTTTTTACTCTCGTAATACCACCGCTCGCGCAACAAACAACCGAATTTATTCGTACGGTGCCTGATACAATAAGTGACCTAAAAAATCAGGATTCATCAACCGCTGACTTTGTTCGGCAATATAATATTGATGACCAACTCGACAAACTTAGCGATGATATTAGTGGTAGCGTCAGTGATTTGAGTGAGCCGGTAGTATCGACGGCAGGTAAACTGCTCGGTGGTATTGTGTCTGCTGTTGTGGTGCTAGTGATGACATTTATGATGTTGGTTGAAGGCCCGCTATGGCTAAAGCGTATTCTTGCTTTTCAGCCAGCCAAAAAGCAAGCCGCTTATCAAAAAATGGCTCAAAAAATGTATCGTGTGGTTACAGGGTACGTAAACGGCCAGCTGCTTATCGCAGTTATAGCCGGACTGTTCTCTTTCGTCGCATTGGTCATACTCAGTACGGTCTTTAATGTTTCGATCAATGCCATTGCGCTTGCCGGTATAGTCACGCTATTTGGGCTTATTCCCATGGTTGGGAACACATTAGCAGCTGTACTGGTGACACTATTTTGTCTATTCGTTTCTCTGCCCCTGGCCATTGCTGTGGGGATCTATTTCATTCTTTATCAACAGATAGAGAACGCCACCCTCCAGCCGTACATCCAATCAAGAAGCAATCAACTTACACCGCTACTAGTGTTTATAGCCGCGCTTATTGGTGCCAGTTTTGGTGGCTTACTGGGGGCATTAGTTGCCATACCGGTAGCCGGATGTTTACGAATTTTAGCTGAAGATCAGTTGGACAAAAGACTGCCGTCACGTAGGCAGGTTGAGTCTTAGCCAGTAACTACTCGCGAGACCAAATCGTCCCGGTCGGAGTGTCTCTTAGCACAATCCCCTGTTCAAGCAAGCTATCTCGCAGTTCATCAGACTGCTGCCATTGTTTACTTTTTCTTGCTGCTTCCCGTTTGGCTATAGAATCCTTCTGTTGCTCGGTAATATCGCTAGATGAAAGTAAATCTATTCCAAATAAGTCACCAATACATTTATCCAAAAAATTCTCAAATAACAGTCGGTCTCCTTCTTTGAGTCCGTCGACCAGAACTATGTCGAGAGGGCTCAACTCTGCCAGCGCTTGAGGTATGTTCAAATCGTCTTGTGCAGCGTGTAACATGCGGCTAGGTAAGTCTTTCAGTAATGTGATGAATGTCTCTCCAGCGTAGCCTGGTGTTGTTTGGTAGCGTAGGTCAGCGAGTGCCTGAAGGCTCTTTAGCCGATTGCTGGCAGCTGCAAGACTATCCCAGGTAAAGTTTAGTTGACTGCGATAGTGCGCCTGAAGACATAAAAGCCTGAAGGATGACGGGCTAAATCCGCGCTCGATAATATCTTTTAATACATAAAAGTTACCACTCGATTTACTCATTTTTTTACTATCAACCAAGATAAATTCATTGTGCAGCCATACATTTGAAAGCGCATGTCCGAATGCTGCTTCGGTTTGTGCCATTTCATTAGTGTGATGCGTACCGATATGATCGACTCCACCAGTGTGGATGTCGATAGGATCACCGAGCGTAGCATGAATAATCGCCGAGCATTCAAGATGCCAACCAGGGAAACCCTCGCCCCAAGGGCTTGGCCAGTGCATGCTGTGATTTTGAAAATGACCAGCCAAGAAAAACCAGACGGCAAAGTCGAAAGGATGTTTTTTGTCCGGATCAGACACTACTTCATCCCGTGAGGCTACTTCTTTATCGGCCAGTTTCTGTCTACTCAACGCCCCGTAATTGGCGAGCTTTGTAACATCAAAATATATGGCCTGTTCGGTAATGTAGGCGTAATCCCCACTCAGAAGCTTTTCAATCATTATGATCTGCGTATCTATAAAGTCCGTTGCGCGGGCGTAACCATCGGGACGTATCTTGTAGCCATTTGGCGGCAGTATATTTAGCTGCTTCATGTCACTAACGAACGCTTCAGTGTAGTGTTCGGCTACTTCCCAGACAGTTTTTCCTTCCCGTGTTGCACCCGTTTCAAGTTTGTCTTCCCCGTCATCAGCATCACTAACGAGGTGCCCGACATCAGTTATGTTCATAACCTGTTTAACAGTATGCCCCGACGCCTCAAGCGCTCTACGCAAACAATCACTAAATATGAATGCCCGTAAATTACCGATATGAGCATAGTTGTATACCGTTGGGCCGCAGCTGTAGACTTTAACCACATCTTTGTTTATGGGATGCAACACCTCCAGCTTACGATTCAGCGTGTTATAGAGTTTCACGTTACCCCCTTAGCAAGTTCGTCCAATAGTTCAATCGAAACACGAATGCATTCGGATTTTATTTCATCTAAGTGTCTTTTGTCGGTTATTTTAAAGCCGCTGGCATAGTTGTGTCCGCCACCGCCAAAGTGTTCGGCGAGTCTGTCGGCTATTGGAAAGCCGTAGTTGGTGCGTATTTTGCCGGTAACTTTACCGTCGGGGTAGTGCTTGAACGCCACCGCTACGGCTGTATTGGTTGTGAGCCGCATATCGTCTAGCGCAAGCATTGAAGGATTATAGGCATGGGAGTACTTTTCAATTTCATCCCATGGGATTTCAAGTGTTGCTATTCTATTGTCGTAATGATATTCAATGCGTTGAAGTAGCCGGCCTTTGTAGTGGACGAGCTCTGGCTCCTTGCGGTACATTTCGCGGCGTGCCTGGTCAAGTTTGGTGATAGAAGCGCCAGACTCCACCAGCTCGGCAACAATATGAATAGATCGTGCTGTCGTCGCTTCGGTGGTGAGTCCAAGGCTGTCGCTCAGTATACCGGTAGCGAGTGCGTCGGCAGCAGTTGGTGTCATCTTCCATTCAAGTTGCCTGGCAAGCTCATAGATAACCTCCGTGGTCGCTACTGCCTCTTTAATGCATGCGACAGTGGCATAATCAATCGTCGATTCGCTGGCGTGATGGTCAATTACTATACAGGGCTTGTTCTTGATCCATATTTTTTGATTACGAAGCGTCAGTTGTTCAAGCAGTGTGTCGGTTGCGGTATCAACAATGATACTGGCATCGAAGTTATTAGGCAGCTCTGAACTTACTCTGTCCCAACCGCTTAGATAGCGTAGGTGTACCGGGATATCAACACCACAGTATAGCGATACCTCTCTGCCGTAGTTGCCCAGGAACTCCTCAAGCGCTAAAGCACTGCCTAAGCTGTCACCATCAGGATTGTCAGCCTGCACCACTAGAATATGCTGGGCGTCATCAATAATTGAGCGGATACGTTCGGCCTCATCGTACATTGTCATGAGATGTATTGTACTACGGGTTGAGCAGGCTTTAGAACGTCTGTCTTCCTTCCAACGCATTCGCCAGTGTTATATGGTCGGCATACTCTAGATCAAGACCAACCGGAATGCCCCGAGCTAACCGGCTAAGATGTATCTTTCTGTCGGCAAGCTGTTGCTGTAAGTATAATGCTGTTGTGTCTCCTTCCACACCTGCGTTAAAAGCGAGGATGAGCTCGGTGACATTGTCTTCGTCAACCCGGCGCAAGAGTGCTGGAATGCTGAGCTGCTCGGGTCCGACATTATCAATCGGTGAGATCAGCCCACCCAGAACATGATAGGTACCCTTGAATAAGTTGGCTTTCTCAATAGCCACCATATCAAAATAGTCTGATACAACAGCGACAAGTGACTTATCGCGTTTTGGATCATTATAAAGTGAACTTTCGTCTTCGTCGGCGTTGATTAATGCGAAAGTTCGTGGACATAATTTTACACTAGCGTGCAGAGTATCCAAGGCTTCAGCAATAGACAGGGCCGCATTTTTTTCATAACGAAGTAAATAGCCAGCATAGCGCTCAGCGGTGCGCGGGCCGACTCCGGGTAGTCGCCCAAATCCTTCAATAACGTTCTGAAGACCCTTCGGTAGAATACTCAAACAAACCCCCAAGATATGATCAAACTTTAATTACATCCCTAGATTACCAAGCGAACCCATCATTGGCCCGAGTTTTTCGGCTGCTAGTTTCTGGCTACGACTGACAGCTTCTTTGATGGCTTCTTCCAGCCATAATTCCAGCTGACCGATATCATCAAGATCAATCGCCTCAGGATCGATAGTAATCTTGCGAATTTTCTGCTCGCCAGTAATATCAATAGTTACAGCACCCTCACCAGCGGTCACGCGTATTACTTCTTTTTGTAGTTCTTTCTGTAATTTCCGAGCTTTTAACAGCAACTTAGCTTGATCGAAGCGACTCATATACGAACTCCTTCTTTAGACGCATTTATTGTAGCACGTAAGTCGAGGTAACCGGAGGTGTTGCAGGCCAGGCAACAATAGAAGAACGTACCCCAAAAAGCAGCTGCACGCCTATCATTATGCATATGACTCCCACGGCAAAGTAACCAGCCAAGGAATTACGCGGAAACACTTCGTACCATTGTTTTAGTAGATGAAACAGTCCATTCCCAAAAAGCAGTAATAGTGCAGTAAGAGCATACAAGATTACTAGTGAATTTCCGCTTAGTCCAGCGAATCCTATACCCAGCACCGGCAATCCAACAAAAAAAACGCTGCGCCAGTGCCATTGTCGTATTGCCGCATATATACCGATCAGGCATAGCGGAGCAATAATGATACTCAGTATTGGCATATGACCAATACGCAGCGGCAGTGCATCATTTGTTCTCCAGATCAGCCCCGAAGCGCTTTGAGCAGTTTGGGTTATTATTTCACCAATGTTTAAAACCTCTGGCAGTAGAAACAGTTCTTTTATGAGTTCAGGACTTCGATACAGACCGTATAGTAGCGGACTTATGAGTAGTATACATACCGCAGCAGCAGCGTAGACGTTCGCGGCACTTACTTTTACGCGAACCCATGGAGGATTAACAAGTAGCAATCCGTATCCAAGCGCAACGCACCATAGCATGCCTGGTACATATAGACTAAGCGCTACGGCGATTACGAGTGCGTAAAGTGCTATAGTCCGTTGCCTGGTCTTAAGTACCCAAAGACCAATCGCTAGAATAATAACTGGCGCTGCGGCGTACATGATTTCTGGGCTGGCGTGTCGCGTAGCCAGCAGGTAAAGCGGTGTGCTGAGTAGCCCTAGCGCTGCGATGTAGGCAACAAACGTCCCAAATAACTGGCGAGCAACTAAGTAAAACGCAATAGTCGCTATGATTCCGTAGAGCACCGATATGCCGCGCATAGCAATCTGACCATCAAGTCCTACTTTCTGAGCGATGTATTGCGGTGTTTTATGTGGGGCATGCAGCGGATTTTCCACAATTGCACGCGCGTTGTTACTCGCCGTTACTGCCTGCTTTTCTGCCGGACTAAACCCCGCTGGTGTGGCCAAGTTCCAAAAACCAATAACCGAAGCAATTAAGCCTATACTAAATATGCTCAGCAGCGTGCGGCTGCTGACTCTTTGGCGGCCTTTGTGCTTCAACGGAAACAGCCATTTCATTACTGGTTAGTATAGCAAAGTAGTGCGCATGCTGTCTGGCGAAAGCACACAAAGTTACGTGTCGAACGGCTGATGACGGGTGTCTAAATTGCGAAAACGCTGCTGTTGACGGTCAAAGTACAGTTCCAAGTTTCCGACAGGCCCATTACGGTGTTTTTTGATAAGCACATCGGTGATATTTTTGCGGTCAGTCTCTGGGTTATAATATTCCTCACGGTACAAAAACGCAACGATATCGGCATCCTGCTCTATCGAGCCGGATTCTCGCAGGTCGGCCAGTTGCGGAATCTGCGGACTGCGGCTTTCAACGGATCGGCTTAACTGACTGGCGGCTACAACGGGAACATTTAATTCGCGGGCTAGTATTTTTAAACCACGACTTATTTCAGAAATCTCTTGAACGCGATTAGCGCTGGTGGCAAACCGGGCACCGCCGCTCATTAGCTGTAAGTAGTCAACAATTATTAGCGCAAGCGGTTGCTTGTGATGCAGCCGTCGGGCTTTAGTACGCATATCACTAATGGTTACGCCGCTGGTATCATCAATGTATATCGGTGCCTCAGCCAGTGAACCCATCGCTGCACTAAGCCTCTCGAAGTCGGCATCGGCAAGACCCTCACCGGTGCGTAACTTCCAGGCGTCAACCCCCGCTTCAGCTGCTAGCAGCCTGTCGACCAACTGCTCTTTACCCATCTCGATACTAAAATACAGTACCGCACCTTGCTGGGCTTCGGTCGCTACATTAAGAGCAATATTAAGCAGTAAAGCTGTCTTTCCCATAGATGGTCTGGCAGCCAGAATAAGTAGGTCTGAGCGCTGCAAGCCAGCGAGTGTCTTGTCGAGATCTGTCAGCCCGGTGGGGATACCGCGAATACCAGCACGGTTATTATGAAGATCATCGAGGCGGTCGAAACTCTCACCCAGTATCGATTCTAGACTGGCGATATCCTGTCTCACATGTTGTTGACTGACTTCAAAAATACGTGATTCGGCTTCTTCAATTAGTTCTTGCAGACTTTTCTCTTCATCATACCCTAGCTGGGCAATCAGCTGAGTTGCTTTGATAAGTCGCCGTCGGGCGCCCTTGGATGCCACAAGGTCAGCGTATTGCTCTATATGGGCGGTGGTAGGAACGGTGTTGCTTAGTTCAGTCAAATAGCTGGTGCCGCCAATACCCTCTAATAGTCCCCGATTTTTAAGCTGCTCACTGACCGTTAGTATATCAATTGACTCGTGCTTGTTATACAGCGATTCAATGGCTTCAAAAATCTTTTGGTGACGTTGATCGTAAAAATCACTGACCGCTACGGCATCACCAATATTTACGAAAGCCTCACCTTCAATAAGTAGCCCTCCAAGCAGGCCAGCCTCGGCATCGAGGCTCTGCGGTGGAAGCGGAGTGTTAGAGCTTTCAGTCATTAGCTTAAGATTCTAACAGTTCAGGTGTGCCAAAAATATTGCTTATATTTGTTAGTGCCAAGTCAGGGGTATCTATCGCACTTGCAGGAAGATTAGGTTCTTGATTAGTCTCCTTAGGCGAAGTAACTTTGTTTGTAAAGCGATTTTTATCAGCGTGACAATGTATCGCATTAATCTGTAAGCCCATACCTGCAAGTGTTGTCGTAAGGTGCGTTTTATTTCTTGTTTCATCGACTTTTTTCTGATGAAGCGGAAATTCAAAATACAAATGCAGCTCGTTGTTAATTATTTCTGGCTCGGCAATACGCAGGGCACGATACAGCGAAGGCGTCTCGGTCTGTACCATTTCTAGTACATTTGGCCATTTTTCAATAGTCATAGGAGCAGCTTTATCGCCAGGCACAATTGCGGGCTTGCCGTTGCTATCGGCTACTGATTTGCGAGGAACTGACGGCGGCGTGGCAATCGATCTCACTTTAGTCGGCTTTTGCTGTTGTTGCTCGCTAGTAGGCTGAGTCAACAGCTTTTTAGCATCGGTAATACCATCACTGCTTTGGTGGGATGCTTGTAGTAAGATAATTTCCAGCATTTCCTGAGGGTGGCTATTGCCTGCCACTGTTAGTAAGTCTTTAAGAAGCGAAATTCTATGACCAGAAACTTGATCGTTTTGCCGCATATGTTTTCGGTAAAGTGTGCTGAGCGCACTAGCTGATGATGCCGCGGTAATTCCTTGGTCGCGGAGGGTATCGAGTAGCTCGAGGACTTTTTGCGGTTGTTGGGCCTCGATTGCTTCGCTGAGTGCCATAATCAGTTCCTGACTTGGTGTGCCAACTACATCCCTTACGGTAGCAGAGTTCACAGAAGCATGACCTCGCAATTGATCAAGTAGGCTAATACTGTCCCGAAAACTACCCTCCCCATAATCAGCTAGTAATTCTAAGGCCTCATCATCGATTGTTATTTTTTCCTTACTGGCAATGGTGCGTAAGTGCTCGATAACGTTGTTTTTCGATACAGGCTTGAATGAAAATCGCTGAGTGCGACTGACAATGGTGGCAGGTACTTTGTGCAGTTCCGTCGTGGCAAGGATAAATACGGCGTGAGCTGGCGGTTCTTCCAGTGTTTTGAGGAGCGCATTAAATGCCTCACGCGTAAGCATATGTACTTCGTCTATGATGTATACCTTGTATTTTGTACTGCTTGGTGCGATGTGTACCTTATCTCTTAGATCACGTATTTCATCAATACGGCGGTTGCTGGCAGCATCGATTTCGATAATATCCAAGTGCAGTGCATCGCTATCATACGGTAGGTCGTTAATAAGATGGGCTAAAATTCGAGCGATACTGGTTTTGCCGGTGCCCCTTGGACCAGTGAAAAGATAAGCATGACTCAAGCGGCCGCTAGAAATAGCATTTTTTAATGTTGAAGTGATATGTTCTTGGCCGACCACATCGTCAAGTGACCTTGAACGGTATTTTCGGTAGAGTGCTTTCCCCATAGTCTATCAATTATACCGCTTAACTGGCTACTAAGGGCGTTGTAGTTTTAAGTACCAACCTGTGGAATATACGAAAAGCAGGTCTCTACCGCTACAGGGCAGCTTCCAGTGCTGCCCACTCGGCATCAACAGTGACGTCTTCAGGCACGTTGACGCTTACCTGATCACCCGGTTTTGCTTTGAAATAGGTAACACTGGCGAGTAGCACCCTGTACTGCTTTTCGCCAACATCTACATAATAGTGGCCTTCTTTTTGAATAAGTGTGCCCACAATCTGACGGCGAGGAATTGGGCCAATTTGCTTGTACATAAAAGCACCATCCTGGGCGATAGTCAGTTTTAAAATGTCACCCTGAACTAGTTTTGATTTACTGGCGTAGTTAGCGGGTACAGGGTAAACTTTACCGTCAGATCCAACCATATTCTGGCCATCAAAAACACCTTCGATCACTTTACCAAGATTCTCATCTTTGACCTTGTCGACTACTACTGGGTCATCTCCAACTAAACTTACAAGAAGTTCCTTTGCGGCGGCCAGGTTAGTTTCAGCGTCATCAATAAGAGTTCGAAGTCGTTTGATTTGCTTCTCCGGAACATCTGCCATATGTCTGTCTGCTTTCACCTCTATAAGTGTTTGTTTAGGTACACTATAAGCTCAGACTATCATAGCAGCTCGTCTCTGTCAAAGTATGAGTATTCGTGTGGATAAATGTTGAAACAGGAGTGCTATTTAAGCATAAATAATACCCGCCAGTTGTTGACGGGTATTATTACTAGATGTAGGTATTCTGTCTTTAAGCAAGTTCTACGGTTGCACCAGCTTCTTCTAGAGCTTTTTTGGCGCTCTCTGCGTCTTCTTTTTTTGCTTTTTCCAAAACTGGCTTTGGTACACCATCTACGATAGCCTTAGCTTCGCCAAGTCCGAGACCAGTAATGTCCTTAACGGCCTTGATGACGGCAACCTTTTGAGCTCCAGCGTCTTTCAAGACGACGTCGTATTCACTTTTTTCCTCAGCAGCTGGTGCATCACCACCGGCAGCTGGTGCAGCGGCGACAGCAGCAGCTGGTGCAGCGGCACTCACGCCCCAGTATTCTTCGAGGAATTTAACGAATTTACTGATGTCGAGGGCACTCATTTTGTCAAGTTCGGCGACTAACTTTTCAAACTCTTTTGGGGTTTCTACTTTTTTTGACTTCTTTTCTTCTGCATCTGCCATGATTATTCTCCTTACGAATATTTTAAAATTATTTGATTGCTTCTGATCGAGCGTTTAATACGTTCAGTACCCCGCGGATATTACCGCTAAGTACATTAACGAAACCGGACAATGGCGCGGCGATAGTGCCAACGAGCTGAGCACGTAGTTGATCCTTACCAGGAAGACTTGCAAGTGCCTTTACGTCATCTGCTGAGACGAATTGCCCGTCTCCGCTAATTGCACCGACGAAAGTGATTTGCGGTTCGCTCTTTGCGAATGCAGCCAATGCCTGAGCGGGTGCTACTTCATCTTGATCATTAAATGCGTAAAGCAGCTGACCCTTGATAGCGGAAGTGTCTATGTTTTTCAGGCGGTCATTACCTTCAACGGCTTTTATGACTAAGCGGTTTTTTACGACCTTAACAATCGTGCCGTTTTCTTTGGCGGATTTGCGAAGGGCCTGAATGCTCTTCACGCTAGTTCCGGGATAATTAGCGACGACTGTTAGTTTGGAAGCGTCAAGAAGCTTTGCGACTTCTTCTACGACTTCGTTTTTCTTTTGTTTGGTTAATGCCATAGTGCATTTCCTTGTTTAGTTGGTATCGACCTGGTGACGCATCATTAAATGACCAATAAAAAAGCCCTTGGATGCTGTTCACCAAAGACTTAGACGACAAATATAATATTTGTACCTCGGTAGCGGATTAAGGACTTACATAAGGTAAGTGCCAGCTACTGTCTTTGGTAATCAACGATGATTGTAACATGTATGTTCAATGCTTGCAAAGGCAGATACATATTGACAAATATTAATAAAATTGCTATAATAACATAAAATAAACAGTCAGCTTAGAAGCATACTCGGTAATCTGGTCGCTTAGAGTATGTGGAGCTAGTAGCGAACCCACGGCTGGAGGGCAATCCTTCACCACTAAGGAAAGGACAAAACATGTTATCAAATCATGATTCCGAACAGTATCGTCGTAGAGTAGGTCAGTTTGCGGCTGAGGTATTTGAGCTTGTTCCAGTAAAGCAGAGAGAGCGGTATTTAGAGCTACTAGGTAATCTATCTCTTAGTGGCATAGAGTCCGCTGCTGCTGCTCAAGCAGAGCGTGAACGCCTTAAACGTGATGCAATAACCGATCCTTTAACCGGTTTATTGAACAGGCGAGGATTTGAGCACGATTTTAATCATCTTCTAGAGAGAAGGGTCCGTGGTGTTACGGACACGGTATTAAGTTTAACTGTATGTGATATAGATCACTTCAAATCTGTTAATGATACTTTTGGACACGATGCTGGTGATGAAGTCATTAGAGATATTGCTGGGTTACTTACCGCGCAGAGTCGCGCCGCCGACACCGTTGCCCGAATAGGCGGAGAGGAATTTGCCTTGCTCAGTGAACAGCCAGTAGATCGAGTTAGTGACTTTACTACTGCTATGCGACGCATGCAATCTGCAGTGACTACTGAAATAGAGGGTCGACCAGTGACCATATCGATGGGGACAGTACTGTGGGATCCAACACGGATGGATTTTGATATGAATGGCGCATTGCAAGCAGCCGACGGACTGCTCTACAACGTTAAGCGAGGTGGGCGCAACAATGTGGCAGTTGCTATGTTGCTTTAGATGACTTTGAGTTGATTTAGCTTGAATTGAGTGTAGCGCTCGGCTGCCAATCTGGTAAGTTCAGGATCTTCATCCTGATTGACAAACTTCATGGCCTGGCCAATTAGTGGATGAATTTCAGTAATCTTGTCATACATTTCTTTACTTAATTTACGGTAGCCGGGGTGGCCTTGGGGTGTGGTGCGTAGCTCTAGCATATGGAAGGCCTGGCGTGCATTAAATGTTACCTTCCAGCGCATCTTGTGGCCAAGCAAGGTAGCGTATTGTGCGGCCAGATCATGACCAGCAGCCTGTAGTTCGCTGTGCAGTGTGAGGCTTATGTCAAAGCATTTTTCAAACAATTCGCTTAGTCCGGCTTGTTCGACTAGTTCAGGTATGTCATAGCCGTAGCGTGGCGTCAGTAGTTGCCACTGCATATCGTCTACCATTCTGTGGCGCTGCAAGTCACGGAAGATGCCATAATCACAAACTAAATCAAAACTGTAGTGGGCTTTTTCCAGAGCCCGACCCGGGCGGTGTCGTCGGTTGAGTCTTTCGCCCATATACGCATTGACGATTTTTCTCTTCTGCTGGTAGTGCCATGATTTTGCTTCTTCGCGGATTGCCTCAAGCGGCAAATGACTATGTTCGTAAAGCATATCTGCAACTAAATCCAGTTCGTTCCTTGGCCAGTAGTCAGTTAATGCCACGGACTCAACTTCGGGGCTGATTGACTGTGGAAGTAGGCCGTCTGCCAGTTCACGGACTGACTTAGCAGTAGTGGCGCGGTAAGCGATCATCGCGCCACCGCGGTCGGGCTTATCGGCACGTTCCAGGAATACTGGAATGACTTTTCGACATTCATCGAGAAGCTGCTGGCCGGTCGTAACAGCCTCTGGCATCTCATCGGATAGTAGATGCATAATCAGACTTTCGAGGGCTTGGCCACTCGCATAGATGCCAACAGTGGACGTTGTTGCAACTGGCAGTACTGGTCTGATGGCGTCACATGCTTGAGCACGAGTTGCCGATCTCCAGGCACCGTCACGCTCTGACTCTGCCACATCGGAGTGTTTTTGAATATATTCGGTAAGTTTACGAACTAATAGTGAATAATGCACAAAAATATCATTCATTTTAGCGCGGTATGATTTTTCTAGATCTCCTGACAATTCTTCAGGTGTGTAGTATCGAAAATTACCAGCAGCATCTTTTTTATCAAAGTATATGTAGCGAGTGGATTGCTCGAGGTATGATGCCAGCCTTCCCCACTCCAATTTTTTAGTCAGTAAGTTGCTGGCATTTTCGACGACGACATGTTGACCAACCAGCTGCTGCACAGAGTCGTCACCGTAAGCGGTGATAACTCGCTTTAGCAGTCCTTCGTCGTTGCCGTGATGCGCGGCAAACTCGTCCAGCAGTGTGATGCGCATATCATCGCCGCGCCTAGATAGGCGAGCCATAGCAGCGGCCACAGTAACAGGATTTATATCTTGAGTAAAGGCGTATACGTTACCGGTCGTATTTGTCAGCACTTGTTTTAAGTAACTGGTTCCGGCATCCGTGACAATATAGTTGCCATCCTTATCCTTGCTAAGTAGTGGCTGCATATCTAAGGATTCCTGCTTAGCGCTAATTAGTTCCTTCAATGGCGTTGCAGTAGATGGCGGTGGTGGGACGGTCAATGCTGTGTCAGTGTCTGCAGCCTCTGCTCCACCGAGCAGCCCCCACAGTTTGGCAGTAATTTCAGTGACCGATTCAGTAGCATGAACTACCGGATAGCCTCGCTGCTTGGCCTCCCATAAGTACCCAGCCCTAACACGCTCTAAAAATTCGAGGTCGAGATTATCAAACCGCTCACCAGAGGCTCGTTCCTGAGCGCGGCTTTGTAGAACGTTAACAGGTGCATCAAGGATGATTGTTTTGTCGGGCTGCATGTCCCCTACTGCGAAGTTAATTATGGTGGTGATCATGTCGTAATCTGGCACATCACCGCGGCCATAATATTGTATGGCAAGTGTTGTGAGGTAGTTTCTGTCAACCAAACATACAGTGCCGTTAGCTCTTGCTCGCCGGATAACTTCCAAAGATTGACTACGGGCAGCGTTATATAGCAGCACCTCAGTGCGGGTATTCATCGGATAGTGCGGATCCTGTGTTAAGCGGCGCAGCACTCGTGCCGTTAAGTCGCTTTGGCTGTCTGGTTCGCGGAACAGTCTAACGCTTTGTCCAATATCACTAAACTTCTTGGCCAGTGCTTCAACTTGCGTTGACTTACCGACACCCTCAGGACCCTCAATAACAATGTATAGTCCCTTACTCATAACTCAAGCCTTTAATCTTAGTCGGTAGGCTACGGGTGTCGCGGTAGGCCTGAGGTAGCATCTGATCAGGTGACCACTTGGTGATTATTTTTTTGAGTTCAGTTCCGCTCTGATATTTGCCGCTGAAACTTTGGTCACGACCTTCGCCATAGCTGCCTTCGACTGGCCCGGTATGATGGAATACAGCCTGACCAACACGTTCACCAACTGGCAGAACAATAGTTTCACGCATATTGAGATTATAAATTTCTAGCGTCAAGCGGTTGATGTAGCCTGGATCAACCCACCCGGCATCGAAGCAAACGGCAATCCCATTCCGCGCCCAACTGGAACGGCTTTTTAATTCGTATGCACCTGGAGGTAAAATTCCAAAGAATTCATGGGTGTGGGCCAGAATACGCTCCCCTGGCTTTAGTGAAATGACAGGATGATCGGGAGGTATATTCTTAAGCGGCTTGAAGCCATTTAGTTTACACCACTGTTCATGGGGCATGGCCTCATACGGTCCGTCAAAATATCGCTCAACATCTTCGCGATCGAACGGATTATAGATGGTTCGCTCATTAAGCCGTTCGATACGGTAATAGTTATAGCCGAGGGTGACATCTAAACTAGCATGACTGACATGTTTCGGCTGAAACGGATGACAGATAATGTGCCCGTGTTCTATAGCTTCCCTGATTTGAATATTACTGTATACTCCCGCTCGTTCTACGGACACGATGAACCTCCTTGGTTACATCCTAGTTTACAGGGTGTCAAATAGCTGAACAAGCTTAAGAGACATGTATTATTTGCTACATGTCAGATTGGCTGATGCGAATGCTTGGTCCCATGGTTGTTGTCAAATAGATAGTCTTGACGTAGTTGCCTTTAATACTGCTTGGTTTGGCTGCCTTAATGCTGCTGAAAAGTGCGCCAATGTTTTGAGCTAGTTTGTCGGCACCGAAGCCTACTTTGCCCACGGCGACATGGACGATCCCATTACTGTCAACGCGGTACTCGACCTTGCCGGCTTTGGCTTCAGTAACTGCCTTTGCTACATCAGCGGCTACGGTGCCGCTTTTAGGATTCGGCATCAGTCCTTTGGGGCCGAGCAGCTTGGCGTATTTACTTAGTTTTGCCATCAATTGAGGTGTAGCGATCAGTACGTCAAAATCAATTTTTTCTTTGTCGAGTTGCTGCAAGAACTCGTCGCTGCCAGCAACATCTGCACCGGCCTTCTTGGCCTTGGCGACATCTTCGGCCTCTGCATATACTGCAACTCTAACTGTTTTACCAGTTCCAGCAGGCAAAACAATAGTTCCTCGAATGTTTTGATCGGCATGCTTAGGGTCGACACCGAGGTTGATGTGCAGCTCAACGCTAGCATCGAATTTTGTGGTCGTGGTTTTAATGGCGAGATCAATAGCATCGCTAAGAGCATAGTCTTTTGATTTGTCTATAAGTTTTGTTACTTCGCGTAGTTTTTTGCCGGCTCGCTCGATGCGGGGTCGACTAGGCGTGATAACTCGTTTTGGCTTTTCCTCTGATGATCCTTCAGATTCCTTGGTTGCCTTGCGTTCTTCTTTAGCTTGCTTTTCTTCAGTTTCTTTGATGGCTTTTGCGCTACGCTTGCCAGCTTTGGCAGTAGATTTTTCGGCTACTTCTGTTTCTGGCTCAGGAGTCTGTGCGACCTCCTTTTTTACAGGCTCATCAGTAATTACGACTTCTTCTTTGGAAGTATCAGATTTCTTGGTTGGCATAGTTGTTCTCCTTCGTGGTGCTGACGAGTTGCTCACTCTCCCACTTACATTTAGGTGCTCTTAAGTTTAGTTCTCGACCTCGATGCCCATACTGCGGGCAGTGCCTGCAACCATCTTTTTTACAGATTCTATGTCGTCGGCGTTCATGTCAACGGCTTTGGTTTCAGCAATTTCGGTAAGCTGAGCTTGTGTTAACTTCTTAGAAAGTTTTTCGCTATTTGGTTTACCGGAACCTTTCGGCACACCGAGGGCTTTTTTGATGAGGTCGTCAGTAGCGGTACCTACAATTCGCCACTCCATGGTGCGGTCTTCGAAAATTGTAATATGAACAGTTAAATCCTGACCCATACGGTCTTTGGTTTGTTCATTAAACGGATTGATAAAGTCCATCATGTTGACACCATACTGGCCGAGTGA
Source organism: Candidatus Saccharimonadota bacterium (assembly GCA_022841445.1). Classification (GTDB taxonomy): domain Bacteria; phylum Patescibacteriota; class Saccharimonadia; order Saccharimonadales; family UBA10212; genus JALHRM01. The sequence continues at coordinate 44,571 of JALHRM010000002.1, read as the reverse complement.
ACTACCAACTGGCGGTGCTGCGCTTGCTTGACCGCCCTTAATCCGCATTTTTAAATTAGCATTGACTGCTTTGGTTGCCATAAGAATCCTTATTTAACTGCGGATGAAGCACTCCGCTTGGTGCGTAACTTAACTATTGTACTACTATTTACCCCTGTAGTAAAGATGTGTCGTCGTCCTCTTGAAGACGTAATTGTTCGACAAGCGCTCGTCCTACCATGAGTCCGCGTGCTAATGCTTCAGTAGGTGGCCCAACAGAGTAACGTTTAATAATAACGTTTCCGCCGGGTAACTCGTAATCAACAACGAAACCTCCAGGAAAAGGTATATCTGGCGAAGTACTGACAAGTGCAAAAGAACGCAGCTGTCTTAACGACGGGTCTCGGGGAACGCCAAGATTCATGAACAGCTCTAGACCCGTTTAACTTGGAGGCTGTCGAGTTCGACGGGTGTTTCACGTCCGAACATATTAACAAGGACTTTAATCTTCCCTTTTTGATCATCAACTTCGTTAATGGCGCCGTCAAAACCTTTGAATGGACCGTCAGTAATACTGACAACTTCGCCGACACGATAATCAATCTTGTGCTTGGGCTCGGATCGACCCATACGCTTCATGATTTTTTCCATTTCTTCTTGCTCTACCGGTGTTGGCTCGCTACCTGTGCCCACAAAGCCGGTGACATTGGGGGTGTTTCGGACAATATACCAGGCATCTTCGCTCAGTTTCATTTCAACTAGTACATAGCCTTGGAAAATCCGTTTCTCTACTACTTTTCGCTTACCATTTTTAATTTCTATCATTTTTTCTTTTGGAACCAATACTTGAAAAATTTTGTCGTTCATATCAAGTGACTCTGCCCGCTGACGGATTGATTCAGCTACCTTTTCTTCGTAACCGCTATAGGTGTGTATGGCATACCACTGTTTTGTTGAATCGTATCGTTTGTTTCCCATAATAAATTAAGTCTGCTTACTCCTACTTTAAATCCAGGATTATGTTTTTGAATAACTCTTCAAGCCCTTTGTCGACTGCTGCAACTGTGCAACCGATTAAAATGGCGAAAACAAAGACGGCAAATGTTAGGCGCCAGGTGTCGCGTCGATTCGGCCAGGTTACAAGCTTAAGCTCTGCAAAAGACTTACGAAAATAACTAGGTATAAAGCTGCGACGCTTATTAAAGAAGCGGCCTACTTTATTGTCCGGTAGCGGTAGGTAGTACTCTTTCTTAAGTGTGCGCTTTGTGGCGTCTGCTGGCTTACTTAGCTTACCGGTAGCACTGCGTATACGTTTTGGTGTGTCGGCTTTTGCACGTATCTGTTCGGACTGCTCACGCTTTGTTGGTGCTTTTCGCACACGACGTTTCTTTGACTCGTTTGATTCCTCTGCCATGTAGTTGTTTCCTCAAATAAAAAAGCCTACATATGAGTTAGTAGGCCGTACATGTCAATAGTACAAGCTAAGGCACATTAATGCAACTAACTTAACTAATTCTATCGTGGTATATTCGTAACTATACTATGATCGAAACTAATCTATGGCTGATAGTGGGGCTGCTACTGCTAGCAGGGACGGCCGCTGAATTTATAAGTTTCTGGGCTCAGAATTATAGAAATCGCAGTTTGCTTATAGGACTGTCAGCTATTTGTACTATGTTCGCGTTCGGGGTTGTGCTGGTGCTAGTACCAACAATTATTATGTTTTTGCTTGCGGCAGCGAGCGCATATCGATTTATTAATTCGCTTCGGTTGTTACACCCAAAAATACCTCGTCCTGTGCTTAGAAGAATAGTATCAAGAGTAAGCACAATTATGCTTATCGGTCAATTGTTGATTGCGGTCGGTTACTGGGCATATTTAATGCTAGATACTGATGTATATATTGGTGTGTTTGATATATTGGTGGGCGTGGGTGCTGCCATAGCGCTAGTAATGTTTATAACAACGCTAAGTGTATTTAAGGCGGAACGAAAATCAAATGGCGTCAGCACTGATTTAGAAGCGCCGACCGTCAGTGTTTTGATAGCTGCACGAAACGAATCGACAAAAGTAATAGCCTGCTTGGATAGTGTTCTCGCGACTACTTATAAAAAATTGGAAATCATCGTACTTGATGATAATTCACAAGATGACACTCCTGAGATTATTAAGCAATTTGCGCACAGCGGTGTGAGGTTCATTGCCGGTAAGAATGTTCCAAGGCGGTGGTTAGCAAAAAATCACGCCTACGAGCGACTAGCATCAGAGGCTAGTGGTTCGATACTGATGTTTGTCGGTGTAGATGTACGAATTGAGCCAACTATGGTTGAAGAACTTGTTAAGCGTATGGGCGGTAGTTACGATATGGTCAGTGTTCTTCCAAAACGCGAGCATCAGCCAGGATTAGGTATATTCGTGCAGCCACTTAGGTATTTATGGGAATTTGCGCTACCCTCGTGGGCGCATAAACATCCGCCAGTTCTAAGTACCTGTTGGGCAATTCGTCACGAGACGCTTATGGAGTTGGGCGGTATGAAGGGCATCGCGCAGGCCGTAATTCCAGAAGTACATTTAGCGCGTCAGGTAAGCACTGGTAAAAATGGCGATAGATACAGTTTTCTTATTAACGATGCAACACTAGGTGTAGCTTCTATCAAAAACACACCTGATCAAATTACTACAGCGCTACGAAGCCGCTACCCACAGCTAGAGCAGAATATGATAACCATGTTTGGCGTGAGCTTGCTATTACTGCTGTTGGTGCTTCAATATGTTGGGCTAATGCTAGGAATTATTGGTAGTAGCATCGCGCTCATAATTGCTTCAGTAATTGGCGTGACACTGCTTTCTATCTGCCAAGCGTTACTCATGTGGCAATATGATAGAAAACATGTTTGGTTGTCGCCATTTATCATGCCGACTGCGCTTCTTACCGAAATTGTCATAATCCACCTGTCATTCTACCGATATGAACTAGGGAGTATCAGCTGGAAAGGCAGACCAATAAACGAACCCGTATTGCAAACAATACCCAAGCTACCGCGGTTCTAGAAGTTTAGGTGTCTAGATTCGGCATTTTGATGGTAAAGGTTGATCCCTTATTGATGGCACTTTTAAGTGATATTTCGGCGTGTATAAGACGGGTGAGTTTCATGGTGACATAGAGCCCAAGTCCGGTGCCACTATTTTGCCGTGTGCGCCAATCTTCGCTCCGGAAAAACTTGTCAAAAACCCGCTCTTGATCGGATTTACTAATGCCTATCCCCGTATCGTGAATAGAAAATTGAACTCCTTCTTTGTACGGCGCAGCCGTAATTGTCACCCTGCCCTTTTCGGTATATTTTATGGCGTTGGTTATAAAGTTCTGCAGAATTTCACGTACATAGAGCCGCCCACTGCGTAGTATATGTAAGCGAGGATCAACCTTATGTGTTAAATGTAGTCCTTTTTCTTCGGCTTGTGGCGTGTAGTCGCGTACCAGGTCCATAACCAGATCATGGGCGTTGATAGGTTCAATTTCGAGTGCAAGGGTACCCTGTTCGGCCCGGGATAGCGTAGAAAGATCATTAATCATATGACTTAAGAAAACAATTTGGTCGTATGTGGCTTGCAGGGTGTCAGTGATTGAACCAGCTATTCCTGCTTTTTGGGCAAGTAATATCGCATTACTGACGTTTCCTTCAGCGATTGCTATAGGGGTGCGTAGCTCATGACTAACAACGCTGATAAATTCATCACGTTCTTCTTCAAGAGACTTTTCACGGGTGATGTCTCTTAGCAAAATAACATAACCGCGCTGACCGGATTTGCCATAGCCAAGATGCACGACTGCTGCACTGACATATAGGTTAGCGGTACTTTCGTCATCGTAGCGTATCAACCAATCGCGACTGCTAAGCGACGTACGAGTTGACTGTATTTGTTCGGTAAGAGAAATTTTTTGTCCGTTTTTATCAACCAAATGCAGAACTGACTCAAGTTTCTTGCCCCGAAGCGTCCCGTTAGTGTCCAGGATATTTAGTGCAGCACCATTGCTTAGAACGATCATACCTGCTTCGTCAATGGCGATAACACCATCAGCCATGCTGTTAACCAGGGCATTGAGGCGTTCATGATCAAGCAGTTCACTTGTGGCAAGTTTTGTTTTTGAAACAGGCATAACCGTATTATGCCACAGCATGCAACTGATACGCTTATATGTTGACCATGCTCGGCTCATTTATAGGAATCAACGTGGGGCGATTTTGTTTTAAGGCGCGTCGTCTGGTTTTATAATCTGGCATATGATTTTCAACTAGCTGCCAGAACTGCGGACTATGGTTGTGTTGTACGGTATGGGCTAATTCGTGCAGTAGCACGTAATCAATCAAATCCCATGGAAGTTGTATGAGAAAAATACTAAGTGCGATGTCGTTTTCACTTGAGCAACTGCCCCAGCGCGAAGTCATTTTTTTGACGCTAACGTCTTTGTATTTGAAGTTGTTGTCCATAGCTAAGGCTTCAAGTCGCTTGGGTAGCAACGCCTCAGCCTGACGTTTGAGCGCTCTTTCTCCAGCACGCTGCAGCGAAATGCTGGGACTATCAGTTGGTAAATGATTTGCCGGAACACTGATGACCTGTCTACCTACTCGTATTTTTGGTGAGTCAGTTGCTTCTAATACATGTGCTTTACCGATACGTGTTCCAGCAGCATAGTAGCTGGGCGCAATGTGCTTGGTTCGAGATTTCGCTATCCAGTCTCGCTTGCTCCACGCGAATTGAAAACCACTTGCATAAGGCAGCCAGTACGGTATGGTGACGTGTATATCACCACGAGGATCAAGGCGGACCTTTAGATGTTTTACCCGGCGGCGTTTTGTGACGCGCACCACACCCACCCCATTCACGGCTTGTTCCTTATAGGGCATTAGCGAATTGAGATGTTGCGACGATCGAGATCAACTCGTCCTGATTGCATATTGGGAATCAAATTCACCAGTCCTGGTTTTGCGACACGCTCCTGCACCTGCTGCGAAGACACGATTCCAAGCTGATATAGTCGATTCATGACGGTACCTTTTTGAGTGGCGAAGGTGTGCTTCGCACTTACTACCAGGTACTCTTCGTCACGCGGGTTTTGCATACTGTTTAGCACTTGCTGGAACGACTCGGCATCATGCGGGTAGGCATATTTGTCATCAAGGGTGCGACGATCTCGCTTTTGGGTACGATTAAAGGCACTGTCCGGATCAATCTGGAGCCAAATAAGCAGATATTCGGCTTTTGCTTTTCTTGCCAATTCGCGCAAATGAAACCTTTGATTGATACGGGCAGCATTGGTATCAAATACTACGCTGACACCGGCATGAATGAATTCTTCACACATGTAATTCATAAGATGCGAGATGATACTATTTTCTTGTTTATCAAAACGAGGTTGTTCAAAAAGCTCAGCTCGAATGCGATCGGCACTGACGTAAGCCATACTAAGTTCGTCGGCCAGTTGCCGACCAGTAAAACTTTTACCCGCCCCTGGAAACCCATACATACTCACTAGCAGTGGTTTTTGTAAACTTACTTTAGCCTGATTCATTTATACCATATTGTACAACGTAACGGCGCAGTTCGCTAGCTACTCGCCTACTTTATTGCAAGAGTTTAAGGCTTTAAGTGCTTCTGCTTTACTTTTTATGAAACTGCAGCCACTGGGTCAACTAACTGCCCTGGCCGAGGAGCATCCCTTAAGCTCCAGTGATTTGGAACATACAGGGTTTTACCCTGATCGCTTTCTAAGCGGCATACCAGGCTCAGCGGAATTGCAATTATTGGACTACGATCTCTAAAGTCTCTAGCTTGAGGCTGTATTTCTAAAATGAGAGGGTCGCCTGATGATGGACCGTCTATACATTCAGCTCTTCCATGAGGAAAATACATGATTGCCGTCCCAGGGTGGTTATCGCCTCTCGCAAGATCGGTGAATACATCGACTTGCGCAGCAGTTAAAACTCTGTGACCCCAAACATGTGTAAATCTTGAAAGGTGCTCACCATCCATGAATAGTACAGCTTCGGGTGGCGGCACAATTACCTCTACCGCAAAACCTTCTTCGCCATTTCTGGTTCGGCCATCTTCGCTGTGCGCAAAACCTTCGCGAATTAATTTTTGGATTCCGCCTTTGTGCCCAACTAATCCGTTAAAACCCCTTGAAATAGCCATTTTTAAGGCATGTACACCGATGGCCGTTCTAAATATGTCTACCTCACCTACGCTTATATCGCGGTCAAAATAAGCTGCCCGCAAATAACCGCCTTGCTGAACTTCAGGTTGTCCCACTAGTATGTTCCTCTAACTAGATTAGTGTACTAATTATAGTACACATTATGAAATATAGCTAACTTATGTAGGAACTATAACTAAAAACGAATTCTTACATAATTTAGGATATGCCTGGTCGTATATTGGCAGGGGCACGTGGAATCGAACCACGATCTAAGGTTTTGGAGACCTTTATACTAGCCGTTGTACTATGCCCCTATAGTTGTGTAACAAAGTGCCTCATCATTCTATATAATCTGTCCTGCTTTGTCAGCCCTCGTAGAAATATCAGCGATGTTGAAATAACTGATTAAAAATGGTTGAGTTACGGTTGTGCTTATAGTGTAAAGTTACTATACTCTTAGATAAGACGTGTATAAGGGGTAAAGGGCAACAATACATAGATGAAAATCCTTATGCTTGGATGGGAGCTTCCGCCAAATAACAGCGGTGGGCTTGGAGTGGCTTGTTATCAGTTATGCAAAGCCCTGGCGAGTCGTGGAGCAGATATTGAATTTATTTTGCCCTATTCTACTAACGAGCAGTATCCCTTCATGAAAGTCACACACGCCCTACCACTACATGTTGAACAGGTGCACAAAGCCGGCATTGCGTACGACAGTTATAAATATGTTTATAAGGATGGTCGCATAGAGTGGCTGGACATACACGGTCAACAGCACGGCTACGAGCATGCTGTCGCGAATTTAGCTAGCGTCTCTCAGTTTGATGTTATTCATGCCCATGACTGGCTTACGTTTCGGGCAGCGCTTCGACTCAAAGAGCAGACCGGTAAACCATTTATTGCGCATGTGCATTCTATTGAACGAGATCGGGCTGGTGGCCATTATGGCAATCCAGTCGTGCGAGAAATTGAATACATGGCGCTGCTAGTCGCCGACCGCATCATCGCTGTTAGCGAACACACCAAGAAAATGATTATCGCCGACTACCATATCCCGGCGCACAAAATCAGTGTCATTCACAACAGTATCGATACAGAAGATGTTGCACCTCTGGATGATCACAACGCCTACCATTACCTGACAGAAATGAAAGCCCGAGATTGGAAAGTTGTAGCCACCATTAGTCGGCTAACAATCCAAAAAGGATTGATGAATTTTTTGCGCGCGGCACAGCTGGTCAGCCAGAAAGCTCCTAAAACGATGTTTCTGATTGTAGGCGGCGGCGAACAATATCATGAACTCATCGAAGAATCAGCTGCTCTTGGCATTGCCGACAAAGTCGTACTGACTGGTTTCCAACGTGGTAAAAACTGGCGAGACGCGTATGCTATTGCTGATTTATTTGTCATGCCATCTATTTCTGAACCATTTGGTCTCACGCCGCTAGAAGCCGTTGGCTATGGAACACCAGCACTGATAAGTCGGCAATCAGGCGTTGCTGAGGTACTTAGTAACTGCTTAAAAGTTAATTATTGGGATATTGACGGAATGGCAAACCAGATAGCGGCCGTCGTTAATAATCCCGCACTCGCTACCGAGCTCCTGAGCAACGCTCGTCGTGAATACAGCCGATTGTCATGGGATGATGCGGCAACTTCGTTAATGAGCGTTTATCACAGACATCGGGCCGGAGTTGCCGTATGACTAAAGCAATTGTTCTGTATCTTCACGTACATCAGCCATACCGTATCAAGCCGTATTCTATTTTTGACGCCGGTATTGATCATGCCTACTTTGACGCCAGTGCTGGCAATCGTACCAATAACCAGGAAATACTGCATAAAGTAGCTGCCAAGTCGTACATACCAACAAATCGCAAATTACTTGAGTTACTGCATACCCATCCAAAGTTCAAGCTAAGCATGTCTATCACCGGCACTGTCCTTGAACAATTGGAAAAGTGGTCGCCTGAAGCCTTGGCGAGCTTTAAACAACTAACCGATACTGGTCGTGTAGAAATTGTTGGAGAAACATACCATCATAGCTTGGCGTTCTTTTATTCCAAAAGTGAGTTTGAGGCCCAAGTGGATATGCATCGGAGGAAAGTAGACCAGCTTTTTGGACAACGACCTACAGTTTTTCGCAACACAGAACTGGCCTACAATAATGATTTGGCATACTGGGCGGACAAGGCGGGCTACAAGGGCATTTTGGCGGAGGGTTGGGAAGCAGCTCTTGACTGGCGCAGCCCCAATTATGTCTATATGCCAACTTATACGGACAATATTCGTCTGCTTCTTAAAAATTATAAATTGAGTGATGATATTGCTTTTCGCTTTACTAACCGAGAATGGTCGGAGTGGCCGCTTACTGCCAATAAGTTTAGCCATTGGTTAAGCGAAACCGGCGATGCTACCAACTTTAATTTGTTTATGGACTATGAAACGTTTGGAGAGCACCAGTGGGAAGAAAGTGGCATTTTTGAATTTTTAGAACATCTGCCAAACGAATGGTTAGCCGACCCATCACACACGTTTATGACGGTGTCAGAAGCAGTTGATACTTACGATCCAGTCGACCGAGTTGACATGCCTGAAACAGTTACATGGGCTGATACGGAGCGGGATTTGACTGCTTGGCTGGGTAACCCTATGCAGCAGCAAGCCATCGCAGCACTTTATGGCATGCAAGATTTAGTTTTACGGAGCGGTGATCTGCAGCTTATTGATGACTGGAGAAAGCTTCAGACTTCCGACCATTTTTACTACATGTGTACCAAATGGTTTAGCGATGGTGACGTACACGCCTACTTCAGCCCATATGAAACCCCGTACGAGGCATACATAAACTTTATAAATGCATACCACGACGTAAAATATCGGCTTAGTAAGTTAGGATTTGAGGTTTAGGATGGGAGTTTGTGGTGGGTAGAGCGGTAATGCTTAGCAACGGCGAAATGTTGGTAGGCTTGAATGAACATGGGCTAGTGCACGACTTTTACTACCCATATATAGGCCAAGAAAACCTAACAACTGCTCGCAGCGTACACCACATGATCGGCGTCTGGGTGAACGGTGTCTTTAGTTGGATAGACGATGGGAGCTGGCATGTTAGTGTTGATTTTGAATCAGATGCCTTGGTGAGTAGTATCACTGCCGAGCACAAAGAACTCGGTGTCCGGTTATTGTTATCCGATTTTGTGGATAGCCAGTATAATGCCTTTTGTCGTCGCATCAGGATCGAAAATTTGACCGACCATGTAATCGAACCGAGGATATTTATGCACCAGGTCTTTCAGATAAGCAACGACGGCCGAGCAGACACCGTGCTCTACGTGCCAAGCGGAAACTACTTATTTGATTACAAGGGTCGTTGTTCGCTGCTTATTCATGCCAGAGACAGCAATCATCAACCTTTCGACCAATTCTCGGTTGGTAATTATGGCGTTGAAGGCAAAGAAGGCACCTATAGGGATGCCGAGGACGGTGAGCTTTCTGGGAATCTGGTGGAACATGGCGGTGTTGACTCGGTGCTTCGCTGCTGTCTAAAGCTTGAACCTTTTGCATCTGACTATGTCGATTACTGGGTTATCGCATCACATGCCCAGCATGACGCTGAATCTATTCATAAGAAATTCATGAAGGATGGTCTATCAACACGACTTGATACAACACGCAGTTGGTGGAGGAACTGGCTAAGTATCGCCGACCAGCATATTAATGCCACGGACGACTCTTACAAGCCGCTATTCAAAAAATCACTAATGATAGTCAAGTCACATATTGACAAGCGCGGCGGTATTATAGCGAGCTGTGATTCCTCTATTTATAACTATGGTCGTGACTACTATAGCTACGTGTGGCCACGGGACGGCGCGCTGACTATGCTGACCATGATAGATCTTGGATACTACGAGGAATCAAGGAACTTTTTCGAATTTTGTGTTGACACCATTCATCCGGATGGTTACATGATGCATAAATATCAGCCAGACCGCAGTATTGGCAGTACCTGGCACCCACTGATGCATTTTAATCATCCAGAACTAGCTATACAGGAAGACGAAACGGCAACTGTCATTTATGCTATCGGTAAGTATCAGCAAGCATCCGGAGATATTGATTTTGTTACTAAGATCTACGAAAGCCTGATTGCACCAGCTAGTAATTTCATGGCACGGTTCATCGATGCTGAAACAGGGTTACCGCATGCGACTTATGACTTGTGGGAGGAGAAATTTGCCACTCATACGTATACGGTCGCGGTGACCGTTGCGGCACTCAAAGAAGCAGCGCGTCTTGCGGATTTACTGCACCGCAGTGAAGAATCTCGGCACTGGCGCGAAGCAGCGAACCAAATATCAGACAATATGAAACAGTTGTTTGATCAAGAACGAGGTGTGTACCGAAAGAGTCAATTGCTGCTAAGCGACGGTACAATCGAATATAACAACACTGTTGATAGTTCTAGTGCATACGGGGTGTGGTTTTTTGATGAATCAAGATTTAACAGTGATGCGCTCCGGCAAGCCATGAGCACCACAGAACGAATGCTGTGCAATGTAACTCCGTCTGGCGGGGCGATTCGCTACGAGAATGATAATTATTTCTTAAAGCAAACCCAATATCTAGGAAACCCTTGGATAATTTGTACGCTTTGGCTGGCACAGTATTACGCCCGGACAGGTCGCCAAAATCAGACTCGTGAGATATTGGACTGGACTAAGGCGCACATCACTGCGAGTGGCATGCTAGCAGAACAGGTTGATCCTATCGATGGCACTCAGGTAGGAGTTAGTCCGCTTGTGTGGAGTCATGCAGAATTCGTAAATACAATTTTACTGCTTAATAAGTACCGCTAAATTAGCGAGAGCTAGTGTTTGCGGGGTTTTACTTCGTTGCGGCCAAGATTTTTCTTGGTTTCGACCTGTAAGGCTGGCATTCTTTTCGCTGGACAGTACTTTTTAACTTCAAGTTTGTCAGGAGTGTTCTGGGTATTTTTTGTAGAGTAGTAGTGTCTCTGCTCGCAGGCGGCACAGACCAATCCTAGTACTTTACGCTTATCATTTTTCTTGCCCATTACGAATCCTTATTGTAATAATTTCTACTATTCTAACAGTTTCGGTTACTATATTCAACCCTTGTCAGAAGCCTTTGGACTTTCTGGTACGATCAGCCACGCCACAATGTATACAGCGATACCTGCTCCGCCGGCAAACGCTAGCGCAATCATAATCAGACGAACCAATACAGGGTCTAGCCGCAAATAGTCACCCATACCAGAACACACCCCAGCAATTACTTTGTCGTTAGTGTTTCGATACAACCTGCGTATCTCTTTATTCATAATAGTCTCCTGGAGCCGTCTTCGGGATTTGAACCCGAGACCCCTTCCTTACCATGGAAGTGCTCTACCACTGAGCTAAGACGGCAAGATTGACCGAAGTATTGTAACAAACAATGCCGGCACCGGCAAAGTGTGGCTTGCTATAATCATATCAAATGGTAGTGCTCGATATCGAAACTTCCGGATTAAATCCGAACGAACATGGTTTGTTGTCGATTGGTGCGGTTGATCTTATGCGACCAAAAGAGATATTCTATATCGAATGTCGCTTAAGGCGTGGGGAAACTTATGATAAAAACGCACTATATGTGAACGGATTTGACAAGCAGAATATAAAAGACCCTGCCAAGCCAAGACCAAGAGAAGCCATAGACCAGTTTGACAGATGGCTCAAACAGCGTTCCGTAAAGGTAATTGCTGGGTTACACGTGGCGGCGTTTGATGTACCTTTTCTAAACGCTAAAGCCGAGCAGACTCGTTCGGCACTTAGGCTTCATCGAAGATCGGTAGATCTTCACTCAATAGCTTACGCTAAAATGCTGTCACTGAAGAAGTTGGTACCGCTAACAGACGGGTGGTCGGTTATGGATGTGGATAGCATCTACCCATTTTGCGGTCTGCCGCTTGAGCCAACCCCACACAACGCCCTTAATGGCGCAAAGTGGGAAGCAGAGTGCTTCTACCGCTTGATTTACTCCAAAGGCCTTTACGCTCAGTTCAAAAACTACTCTGTGCCGAAGTACTTGGCCAATTAGCGACCACTACTTTTTAATTCACGTCCTATGCGTATATCGAGCTCGTCCATTGTTTCCATAAATTCTTTAGCGAGGTCTACTTCATATTTAGCAGCAATCACCAGAATAGACCACAGGCAGTCACTAAGTTCATGCGCTAACTTTGAATCAACATCGTCCATATCTCGCAGACCATGCTTAGCCATAATAACTTTCGACAAATCACCAACGTCCCCAACAAAGCCAGCCATGATTTGCTGTTCGTTCCAAATCACGCCTCTTTTATCTGTGTTAAGCTTGTCGTATTTATCCCGAATATCTAGTGCGCGCTGCTGAAGTGATTGCAAGTCCATACCTCTATGATACCAAACAAAAAGGCTCATCGGATGATGAGCGTACGCGGAATTTAGTGCAGTATCATTGCTGAGGTTAGAACGTCTCTCATATAGTATTATTTCTAATAATCATCGAATCCCTTTTGAAAGTATGTCTTCTGTTGCTTCTGCCAGTCTGTAACAAGTTCTTGTGTAGGGTCATAAAACACTTCTTGTGTATAGTAGGCAATGATCTTTATTTTTGTAAGCCCGCTACTAGTAGATGGTTCGTATACCACGGACCAGCGATCAAAAGTAGACCTGGAAAGACAATAGTAATAATAGCAACCGTCACCGCTTGCTCCATAGTACTCATCATAGACCTCAAAGCCACGAAAAGTGAGTTCTACAGGTTTTGTGAATGAGCGAAGATTCTCGTTACCCGAACTTACCGCAGAACCACAATCTCCTGCCATGCCGTTAAAGCTGCAAGTTCTGAGACCAGCGATGCGATACTGGTTCCAATACGTTCCCATGTTGTATGCGTCGTATTTACTGCATAGATCAGCACAGCTGGTGAACTTTTTGCTCGCATAAACAACCTGCTCGCTCTGAAGTATACCGCCTGCAGGTATATCCTCGAATTTCATTGTGCAAATCATATCCTTTCCGGTAGATGATGAGTAAGCGCTACCTGGTCCTTTCCCGAAACCAAGGGTTTGAGTTGGAGCTGATGAGGTTTTACATACAGTATCATTTTTTCCAATGGTTTTAGAAGTCGTAACTGATTGCTGTCCTGTCTTAATTTCGTAGACCGCTTTAATTATTTTTGTTTCTTTTTCGGAGATTACTACCTTGCAGATTTTTTTGTCTTCATTTGACTCGCTACAACCATCCCAGGTCTTGAAATGGTAGGTTGTGCCATTAACACTTACAGATCCTGGAGCGTTTACGACGGCAGTGAACGCGCCGACCTTCGCACAAGTATATGGAGTAATTTGTTGAAGTTTCTCACTATCACAGTCTTGTTCACTTTGCATAGTTAAACCATTAGGATCAGATTCCACGTTAAGCCTGGTGTGCGGTAGGTTACTTTGTACTTGATTGGGGTTTTTAGCGGACTTTACGTCACTGGGTTGAGCAGTGAGGGCAAATGTAACTCCGCCAATAAACAATATTACTATTGAAGTAATGATAAGAGAGATTACTCGGTGGGATACAATCCATTTTTTTAGAGTACTTAGCGTACTACTGCTATGCTTTTGCTTCAACTTCATACGCTCATATCATAACAAACAAGAAGACTTCTTTCGAAATGCATATATTTGGTGCAGGGTGAGGGATTCGAACCCCCGAACCCGTAGGGAGCTGATTTACAGTCAGCCGTGTTTGACCGCTTCACTAACCCTGCACGCTATTAGCTTAAGGGCAGCAAGGCCACTCAAGCTAATGCTAACACCTCTTAGACTGCACCTCACATGCAAACTAAGACTTAAGTACTCTCGCAATGTACTTAAATGGAGCCACCTGTCGGATTCGAACCGACGACCCTCGGTTTACAAAACCGATGCTCTAACCAGCTGAGCTAAGGTGGCGCTTATGTGCAGTCAAAGTACCCGGCAAGTGTAGCAAAACAGGGGTTAAATATCAAACTTTTAACTTCATTCTTCACGCAAATAACAGCCCAAGCATCGAATTTATTTCGTGCACGGGAAATGAAAAAAACAGCAGACTTGTCTCACTATTTTTAAATGACAACCCGTTTAGGGCGCAAAATACGCTTTGACTTCCCTGCTGGCATGATGAGCGTCGACAAACGGCGTTCAATTGATTTGGCTTCTTCAATCATATCGTGCGACTCATATGCTTTTTGTAATAGTGTCAGTGTTTCTGGATTGGTTTCAAGGTCAGATGCAATCTCAAGTTCCCGAATCATTAATTTTACATTACCAATTTTTTCCTGCACTTTTGCGTAGGCGATGTGCCGAGCAGCTAGCGAATCTTCAAGCTTCAAGGCTTGTTCAAATGCGGTTGCTGCTTTTGCGTAATTTTCGGTTTCGTAATATATAAGCCCCAGGTTGTGCAGACTTGAGGCGGTTGGCTCGATACTACTGGCAATTTCGAAACAATCAATAGCGTCCTTAAATTCTTTCTGTTTTGCGTACAGAATACCTAACCTGTTGTAAGCAGCGGCATTCTTGTGATCTATTTTAAGAATTGTGAGTAACGCCTTTTCAGCGCGCAAAAACCGATTCTCACGCATCCCTTGATGAGCAATTTCCCATAACCGCGTTAAGCGGTCACTAAGTCTTCTGGGGATGATAATAAGTTCATGTTCGTTGCGGTGTGCGTTCCGGAGCATATAAAGCCCAAGGATTGCGACAAATAGCATTGCATACATACGCCCACAATTATACCACTACAAGTTTATAAGCAAGTAACAGGCTGAGAGTTTTGGATTGCTGCGCTGTTTTAGCGCCTGCTGTACATAGTTGACTGTCCTGCGTTTCAATAAAAAGGAATTTGCCGCCCCTGTAGTATCACGATTTATAGCCGAGGCATGTAGTATGCCAAGAATACGCTGCAAGCCGCTAAGTACATGCTCAAATTTGTCAGTATCAGAACTTAAGTCATTTATTCTTAGTAAACGCTGAAAAGTAGTTTCTGCCAGAATTTTCTTAGCCAGATCTGCACCTGCTTGATTCGGATTATCCTTATCGCTCAGTAGTGTTAGTAACAGTCCGGCATGCCCACCACTAAGTGCATAGGCGGCTTTGATTTCTGATTCACTGTAGTCGCTCTGAAAGTAATTTGCGGCACTGGTATATGTTACTGGCAGCACTGTAATAAATTGGGACCTGGATCGCACAGTCTCAAGTAACTGGTCCGGCCGTTCTGCCAGCATAATAACCATCACACCGTTAGGCAAAGATTCTAATGATTTCAGTAGGGCGTTTTGAGCTTCGATACTCAGCAGCCCAGAATTTTCTATTAGAATGAATCGATTCCAATCTGAACGATCGGTTGCCCGTATGCTGAGAAAATGCACCAGTTCGCGAACCTCTTCTATTCCAATGGTAGATTTCTCTCGTACCTCTAACCGATACAAGCGAGGATCACTGAGTATAGACTTGGACGATTCACCAGGAGCGTGGATTAGGAGTTGCAAAATTTCATGGGCTATCGCCGTTTTACCTGCACCCTGCGCACCGCTGATAGTCAAAACCTGCGATGGCATCGCCATAAAGCGCTCGAGTGCACTCCGAGTACGGCTATGCAATAGCAGCGTTTCAAACATCATGCACTTTTTCCGTAAACTGCTTGGGTAAGGATGACTCAAAAGTAGTACGCGCGCGGTTTGGCAGAGTAAGCTCCAACTTAGTGGCATGCAAAAACAGGCGCTCCGCTGATTTACCGTATACCCTGTCGCCAATGATTGGATGTCTAATATAAGCAAGGTGAACTCTAATTTGATGTGTTCTGCCGGTTTCTGGGCGCAGCTCAAGAAGGCAAGCTTTACCAATCGCCTGCACCTTGTACTGTGTTCTGGCGGACTTACCATTGCTCTTAACCATGAAAGACTGAGGCTTTTTTGGGTTTCGAGCAATAGGTGCATCGATGACTGCTTCAGCAGGATCAGGGACACCCGCTACTAATGCATGGTATGTTTTTTTAACATTGCGAGTGGCAAATTGTTTTTGTAGCCATTTCTGTGCGGCAGCGTGCTTCGCAACTACCATCACGCCGCTTGTATCGCGGTCAAGCCGGTGCACAATGCCGGACCGGTTTGTAAGCACCTCGTCGGTGCCTAGCGAGTAGTATTTCTGGCAGAAAGAGGCAACCGTACCTTCATCGGAAAACCCACCTTTGGCATGACTCAAAACCCCAGTCGGCTTATCAACAACAAGAACATCGTCGTCCTCGTACAGTATAGGCAGATTTATTTCTTTAGGGGTAAGTTGCAGCGGAGCATCATCAACCGACACCACATCACCTTCACGCAACTTCACGCCAGGCTTTGCCTGGTTGTCCCTGATTTTTATGTTACCTAGCTCAAATAGCTTTTGTAGTGATGCCCGTGTATTTTCCGGGAATTGCTCCGTTAAGTACACATCCAGCCGCTTGCCGGCATGCTCTTCTGAGATAATAAAAGACTTCATGTCTCTTTAGTAGACCGTAAACCAACAGCACGTTGAACTTTTAGAAGTGTATTATTAGCGACGACGTTCATTGCTTTCTCTGATACAGTTAGCTTTGCTGCAATTGCGCCATCATCAACTTGTTCAAGTTTTGATTGAAAATCACTAAGGAATATACTGACCGCTTCGGCCACAGCAGTCTTCAAGAGCCCGTACTGCTTTTGTCCGATAAAACTACTTGCGTCTCCGCCGAGTATTTTTAAGATATCGAGTAGGTTGCTGATTCCAGGGCGTGTGTCATAGTCGTATTGAATATCTTCTAACGAATCTGTGGTGGCCGACATAATCTTTTTGGCTGCATCTTCCGGTCTATCACTCAGAAAAATAGCTCCCCTACTCGAATCGCCACTTTTGCTCATTTTCTTGGTCGGGTCTACCAAGTCTCTGATGCGCAGGCCTTGTTTTCTATTAAAGAACTTATACATTTCTTCCATGGAGCTTGGTAGATTGAATAGTTGTTCGCCGAATTTATTGTTCATGCGTTCCGCAATATTTCGAGCGTACTCAATATGTTGTCGCTGATCTTCGCCAACTGGTATATATTGCGCGTTATACAGTAAAATATCAGCCGCTTGTAGTGCTGGGTATACAAATTGTCCTACCCCAATATGATCAACACCTAGTCTTCCAGATTTGTCTTTAAATTCAGCCATTCGCCCAAATTCACCAAAGCCCGTAAAACAACTTAGTATCCAGGTTAGTTCACTGTGAGCTGGAATATAACTCTGACGATATAGATACACGTCATGACTGCCTAGTGGCAGCCCGGCCGCAATAAAAGCGCGCAGTGTTGATACAATCTGGGTTTGTAATTCTGTGTGATTGATCGGGGTTGTGAAGCTATGCAGGTCAGGAATAAACAGGTTAACCTGGTATTTCTCTGAATGATCCTTGGTCATATCGATTATTGGTTTCAATGCACCGAAGTAATTACCTATGTGCAAGTCATTGTTAACCCTCAGACCTGTCAAAATAACCGGTTTATTCATTGCTGGTATTATACCTCAACTTCGGCACAGCGCAGTAACGCGGTACCAACTTTAAGTAGCTTTTTAAGTGCACGAATTTCATTTTTTAGCACCTTCTTATTAGCATCATCAATTATTAGATTCGGATCTGTGGCTCCTCGGTTGCTGCTGACTTCGGCAAGCAAACCCTGAACTCTCTCAACATGCAGGATATTACCGCTCTTTGCTTGACTACGGAAGAACTTCAAGACCTTAAGTAGGCGATTGGTGTCTGTCTCCCCCTCTATCTTATCCACTGCCAACATTCGTGGCACCGCATGTGAACCGTCCAGCAGCGCGACACATCCGATTCTATGTGCAAGAGCGCATACCTCACTCAGATGCTCTGCAGATGCGCGGTCACGGTCTTTGGGTTTCATACTTTTCGGTAAGTCATAGCCGCGAGCGATAACTGCCACATTTTGGTTGCCTTCTCCCACGGATAGAGCGACTGGCATGCCATTGTGTGTGTATGAATGTCCTATAAAACCAACGTCGACACCAGTGTTATCGTTGTCAGCACTCGATGATCTAATAGTTATAACTGCATTTTCTAATGAATCTAGCTCCTCAGTTAATCCATTCTTTACCATTACCGGTAGTCTGGTTGCTGAGAATAGTTTACGTAGTGCGGTAGAGGCCATGTCTCGTGCGCCAAGCCAAGCACAAGTTAAGTATGGAGCTAGCGCGCTGAATTCATTCTGGTCGGTAATTTCTGCGAAAATTGGGATTCCTCGTTCGGCAGCTTCTTGATATACCTTAATAAGACGTTCACGATGTTCATCTCCTAACTTAGAAAATAAACCAGTTGTACCTCTTCCAGTTCGAGGCTTGGAGCCGTTGCAGCGAAACCCAATGATGGCGTCAGGGTGTTCAATTTGCAATTCTTCAATGTAGTCAAATAGCTCAGCGTAGTCGGTATCCATATCGATTGAACAGGGCCCAATAATAATTAGCTGCTTGTCGGACTGGGCCTGGAATATTTCAGTGACAGTTGCGCGGTTTCTATCACGCGCAGCCACAACACTTGGCCTTTCATCTAACCAGCTCGTAATTTGACTTATATCTTCCGCACCCTTAGCACTGATACCGACCGAAAGTTCACTTACTAACATCTCATCCAGCATCCAATGCGAATGCAAGCGATCTGCTAGTACAAGTTGCTCTGGTTTTGGTGCTGCTATTTCAGACATGGCATTTCTCCTTTATAAATAAAAAAACCGCCTTCGTGGCGGTTAATTTGTATGTTGTTACTTATCGCAAAAAACTACGCCACGCTCCGAGGTTGAGTAAACCAATAAGTTGGGTTGTTCTGTTGTTGCATAGCAGTACGATACTTCATAGACAGACCATTGTCAAACGTCTAAAGAATAAATTTAGTTGCTAGATAGTAGGTGACTGCGGATACTGCGGTGCAAAGAATGACGCCCCATGTCATGTCTATTAAAGTTATTTTGGTAGGCCAATCCCTAAAAACAGCTTGAGACGTCAAATCGAATGTCGCGTATGTCACCAGTCCGAAAAGTGCTCCATAACCGACTGCATATCCAATCGACTGTTTCGTCAGTGCAGGGGCTATAACAAATACCAGCAACCCAATCAGGAATATGGCGTAAAATGCAACAGCCGCGGCCACATTAGGTCGGTCAGCCATAAGATGCCCTATGTTGTCTTTGTATAGTTTCGGAGCAACTTTAGTAAGCCACACAAAATCAATTACTGTAAAAACTGCAGCAGCAAGGATGTATATGTAAACGAGTTTCTGTAATGCGATCTGTATCATGATTGACTCCTTTTTGGCGGGAGAGGAATAAACGAACTAGTTCTCTCGGCGTATTTTTTATAGTCGGCACGCTTTAGGTACTTCTGCTCAAGTAGAGGGATGCCTGATACAAATAATATCAGATAAGTGATAAGAAGTGGCGCAACAATAGCCAGCCAGCCATACGATAAACCGACAACAGCCAGCCCGATACCCCACCAGCTTAGAACTTCACCAAAGTAATTAGGGTGCCGCGAGTATTTCCATATCCCAGACATCATAATTTGCGATTTGTCCTTGCGATTTTTTAGGAATTTACGTAACTGAATGTCAGCAACAACCTCAACCGCAATACCCAGTACCCACACGCTAAGTCCCAGAATGACTAACGGAGTTATGCTGCTCGCTGCACCTGATGCAGTAACGACTGAAAGCGGTAGGGCCATAATAAAGCTCAAGCTTGCTTGCAGCATGAATATGCGATAAAAACTGGTTCTCGTAAAGTGGGGACTCCATTGCTCACGCCAATTTTGGTAACGCCAATCTTCTGGCTTTCCAATCTTACGACTACCTATATGAAGCGCCAGACGTATACCCCAAAACATAACCGCTGTGTAAATCAGCAATACGACTGTATTTGAGGGGGCATAAACTAAATATAAAATAATACCAACTACTGCGGGTGAGAGCCCCCAGCCAACATCGGCAATACTAGCGTCACGAATTATGAGCGAAATAACGTATAGAACCAACCAAAAACCAAGTGTCGCTATAAACGTAATTAGGAGTGCTTCTAATGGCATGCTATACCAGCATACAGCGGAGAGGCGGTTGGTCGCAAGAATACAGAGATATTAACGCTTAGTGAATTGTCGTTGTTTACGTGCGCCCTTAAGACCGAACTTCTTACGCTCTTTTTCACGCGAGTCGCGCCCCAGTAATTCTGCTCGTCTTAATGTGCCTTTGTAATCTTCGTTCATTACGGCGAGTGCCTTGGCTATTCCAAGCCGTATAGCCTCAATTTGCCCATCATGTCCACCACCACTGACAACGGCACTAATATCATACTTAGTAGCATCGAGTTCGAGTACTGCAAAAGGTCGGGTGAGTTTATATAGCAAATATTTACTGTCAGCAACATATGCAGTTAGCGCCGTGCCATTGACCGTAAAAACACCTTTGCCGTTTGTTACTCGCACGCGAGCTGTAGCGCTCTTACGACGTCCCAACCCGTAGTGATATACACTTGAAGCCATATTACTTCACTTCCTTTTTGAACTTATATTCAACTGGTGATTGAGCAGCGTGTTGATGCTCTGCATCTGCATAAATCTTAAGACGCTGTAGTCTACTGTCGCGTAGTTTATTGTCAGGTAGCATTCGTTTTACTGCCTGCCTGATAACTACTGTCGGATCTCGATCAAGCTGTTCCTGTAATGTGCGAGTCGACAAACCACCCGGGAATCCACTATGACGGTGGTATAACTTATCAGTTCGCTTTGCCCCGGTTACCTGCAGTAAAGCAGCATTAATAACAATAATGTAGTCGCCACCATCGACATGCTTTGTGAAGGTTGGCTTGTGCTTGCCTAGGAGCATTGCAGCAATTTGAGTTGATAAACGACCAAGAGTTGCTTCTGAAGCGTCCATGACATACCACGCACGTGACACATCCTGTGGTTTTAAGCTAAATGTCTTCATTTCTTTACAACTTTCTTGGCGACAGGTTTTGTAGTAGCAGTTTTTGCTGCTGGCGCTGTCTTGCGCTTTGGTGCCTGAGATTCCTGACTAGCACTTTTAGCTACCGGAGTGCTGGTTAAGTCGTCTACAAAGCTTACTTTTGCAAGTGGCGCCAAATCTCCACGTCGAAAACCCGACCTTCTTATCCGTAAATAGCCGCTATTACGGGCGGTTAGTTTCGGTGCAATTTCGTCAACGAGCTTATGCGCGCTGGACAATGTCTGCACACCGGCTATGACTTGTCGTCGACTGTGTAGTGTTCCCGCCTTGGCTTTAGTGATTAATTTTTCCATGTAAGGAACTATTTCTTTCGCTTTAGGAAGCGTTGTCTCAATTGACTCATGGATAATCAACGCGTCTGCCAATCCTTTTATGAGTGCGCGTCGTTGATCACGCTCTCGACCGAATTTTCTTCCCTTGTATCCGTGACGATGCATTTCTATAGCTCCAGTTCAGCCAATTTATCTTTAACTTCGTCAAGTGCTTTATTGCCGAATCCCTTCAGATCACGCAGTTCCGCCTCACTAAGGCTAAATAAGTCTTTGATGGTGTGTATGTCATTGTTGACTAGTGCATTCGTAGTCCGTGCACTCAAGTTAAGATCTTCGATCGAGGTAAGTAGTTCAGATGCTTCGTCACTCTCTTGAGCAGGTTCACTGGTTGTTCGCGTAATGGCCGGAACTTCTGGCTCGATCCGCGTCTGCCCTGCCAGAGCCGTATACTGGTTGACTAAAATTGCTGCAGCTTCTTCAAATGCCTCACGAGGCGTAACTGACCCATCAGTGTCGATAGTGATAAGTACGCGGTCCAAATCTGTCATTTGGCCGACACGAGTATTTTCAACTTTGTACCGTACGCGAAGAACGGGGGTAAACAATGCGTCAAGCGCGATGAGATCAGCGGCCTTCTTTGGAGTGCTCTCATCAACAACACGGTAGCCTCGGCCATTTTCTACAACAATATCCATAACAACACTGCCTTTGGCATCATCTATTGTGCAGATGGAGTGATCTGGATTGACGACTTCTATATCGGCGTTGGTCTGAATATCTGCACCAGTGACCTCGCCTTTACCCTTCTTACTTAAACGAACCGTCTGAGGTTCATCGCTAAAAACGCGGAATCTTAATCCTTTTAGATTTAGCATGATAGTAACAGCATCTTCTTTTACACCGGCAATAGTCGTGAATTCATGACTGGTACCTTCGATGCGAAAATGCGTCACTGCTGCACCGGCAATACTACTAAGTAAGACACGGCGGAGGCTATTGCCTAGTGTCATTCCATAGCCAGTGTGAAGTGGCTCTATAGCAAAAGTAGCGCTAGATGCCGAATGATCGGTAACTGATGTGAGTGATGGTGTATGTATAATTTTTGACATAATATTTCTTTCAATGCCTCCCTTAGCGTGAGTAATATTCGACGATTAGTTGCTCTTTGATGTCCGGCTCGGCTTCGTCACGCGTTGGTACTCCGCTCACCGTAATGGTTACTTTCTTTCGATCCTTCTTAAACCAGCTGGATATTAGGTTATTATCAGGGCTTGTTTCATCAAGTTTCTTGAAATATTCATTGTTAACACTCTTAGGTCGCAAGCTAACTACGTCACCATTGCCAACGCGAATTGATGGTATATCAACCCGTCGATCATTCATCATAAAGTGACCATGGGTTACAAGCTGCCGTGCAGCCCGTCGACTTGGTGCAAAACCTGCGCGATATACGAGATTATCAAGACGTCGTTCTAAAAGTTCTAGCAAAATTGCACCAGATTCACCTTGTTTTTTCGATGCTTCTTTCATTAGGTTGCTAAACTGTTTTTCCAGTAAGCCGTAGAGCCGTTTGACCTTTTGCTTTTCGCGGAGCTGCAGCGAATATTGACTTGCCTTACCACGTTGGTTACGACCATGTTGACCTGGAATTGTCGTTCTCTTAACGAGTGCTTTGTGGGCTTTAGGGTGGAGAGCGTAGCCTTCGCGACGACTCATTTTTACAATTGAGCTGGTATCACGTGCCATAACTAGTTCCTTTTCGCCTTTCGCGGTCGACAACCACCATGGGGCACACCGGTAACATCTTTGACACTTTCTACAAATATGTCTTGTCCGCCGATGGTGCGAATCGCTGCTTCACGACCGAGGCCAACCCCTTTTACGAATACATCAGCTTTGCTGAGACCATAGTTTTGCTTAGCATCAGAAATGGCTTTTTCAGCAGCTACCTGTGCGGCGTAAGCAGTTCCTTTTTTTGAACCACGAAAGCCACTAGCTCCAGCACTTGCTGCTGTAATAACGCCACCTTGGACATCAGTTACTGTAACAATGGTGTTGTTGAACGTAGCGAGGATATGGATCTGACCCTGAGCGACAGTACGCTTGTTTTTCTTCTTTTTAGTAGTTGTAACAGTATTTTCAGCCATAATAGTTCCTAAGTCTTAGATGCTACTTTCTTAGCGGTTCCGCCGACAGTTACCTTTTTGCCACGACGTGTACGAGCATTTGTCTTGGTGCGTTGGCCGCGACTTGGCAAGCTATTCTTGTGTCTGAGACCACGGTAACTACCAATATCTTTAAGGCGTTTGATGTTGCCTGAGACTACTCGTTGTAGTTCTCCTTCAACAGTGTAATTGGCGGTAATGACTTCCTGGATGCGAGATATTTCGGCGTCTGTTAGGTCTTTTACGCGTACAGTGCCGTCAATATTGGCTGATCCTAATATATCGGCGCTCGTCTTGGGCCCGATACCAAACACGTATGTAAGTGCTATGTGGATCTGTTTATCATTAGGGATAGTAACTCCCGATAGTCTTGCCATATATAATTAACCCTGACGCTGCTTATGCTTCGGCTTAAATTTATTAATGACATAGATCCTGCCTTTGCGGCGGACAATTTTGTCATCAGGACTAATCTTTTTAACGCTTGCACGCACTTTCATGCGGATCATCACTCCTTCTAGCTTCGGTGATAACACTCTGCTTATTATTAATTTTTGCGGTAGGTTATTCGACCCTTCGTAAGATCGTAAGGTGTCAGCTCAACCGTCACGCTATCTCCGGGAACAAGCCGTATATAGTGCTTTCGCATCTTACCGGCGACATGCGCTAGTATCTGATGACCATTTTCCAGTTCAACCCGAAATCGGGTTCCCGGCAAAGCCTCGACCACTGTTCCCGTCAGCTCGATAACTTCCTTATTTTTGGCCATAAATAATAACTCGAGTTAGTATAGCAGAGGTCACCACCACTTGTAAAGCACCATGCGCATTACTTAGCTGCACGTTAATGATTAGGCTCGTTTCCGTAGTGACAGTCGACGTCGCTTTGCAGGCTTAGTACCAGCTTCATTGTCCGTACCACCGAAGTAATCAGGCTGTTCATATTGGTCATAGGTGATCATAAGTGCACGAGATTCAACATGGCGCAGTGTTTCTAGAGCGACGGCTACCAGGATCAAAATACTAGTACCACCTACCGCTATGTTCTGATTATCGATAAATACTTGGGCAATAAGGGGCAATACTGCCAGTAAGCCAAGCGACATAGCTCCAAAAAGTGTTAATCGATTTACAGTAGCACGTAAATACTTCTCGGTCTGTAAGCCAGAACGGACATCTGCAATAAATCCACCTTGCTTTTGGAGGTTTTCGGATATTTCTTTCGCATTAAACGTCACACTGGTGTAGAAATAGGTAAATAAGAATACCAAGAAGAAGTAAGTTGCTGGGTACACCCAAGGTTTCCACCCTCCCAAGGCGAATGTCTGGGCAGACGATGGCGTGAAAAGCTCGTTAAGTATGACACCGAATTGTTGCAGTGAGGTGCTAGTCTCTGTGCCGCTATTTGTGAGTATCTGTCCTATGAAGCTGGGTAGACTTAAGAACGCAAGCGCAAAAATGATAGGTATAACACCCGCTGTTATCAGTTTCACGGGGAGCATAGTTGTCACTCCTCCGTACGTTCTATTGCCTTGTACGCGCTTAGCATAATGAACAGTCAGGCGCCTGGCTGCTTCGTTGAGCTTTACCACCGCCCACGTCACAAACACCGTTGCTATAAAAACACTCCCGACAATAATCAAACCACGTTTACTGAATTCCTGGCCGAAAGCCTGGAGTTTATCAGATACAGCCTGCCCAGTCTTCCATAATGTGTCACGACCAAGTTGTGTCACGAGTTGAGGTAGTGTACTGACAATTCCCACAGTTATAAGCAGGGATATACCATTTCCCAGGTTACGTTCTGTAATTAGTTCTCCCATCCACATAAGCATCATTGCCGCACCAGTAAGTGCCCCCACCATGAGTACCCACTGCATCAGAGTAGCATTGGCCGTAATATCACCAAGTCCTCCAAGGCTGGATGCAGTTTGGCGGATCAGATAAATAGTGCCAATTGACTGAAGTATGGCCAGAGGGAACGTCAGCATTCTGGTGTATTGGTTAATCTTTTTACGACCGAATTCGCCCTCTTTGTTGAGGGCTTCCAGGCGTGGGACTGCTTTGGTAAGCAGTTGCATGATAATTGAAGCATTGATGTAAGGCCCAAGTCCGACCAGCATTATAGAGAAGTTAGCGAGTGCGCCACCGCTTAAAGTGTTAAGGAATCCCAGTAGCTGCGTGTTTTGAGTTTGAGTGAATAAATTTTCAAGTACTTGCTTGAGCGTTTCTGGATCACTGAGCGGTACGGGAATTTGAATCAGAACACGGAAGATGAGCAACATGCCAAGAACCGCCAGGATACGCTTACGCATATCAGAGTGGCCAAGGGATTTAAGTATGATTTTCCAATTCATGAAATTTCTGCACCTTTATAACCGGCTAGACACCGTTTTACCTCACCGTTGCTAACTAGTATAGCATTTAATTAGCTCACGAGGGGACAATTTATTTGCTGCTAGATTCTTCGGAAGATTTTTTTGCGACACGCTGTATTCGAGCAACTTTTTCGAATGAACCACCGGCTTTTTCAATACTGGCAACAGCTTTTTCTGATGCGCCAGTCAACTTGACTGATAACTTGGATGTAACTTCTGCATCAAACACTAGCTTCACATGACTATACGGTGATCCGATGAGCGCTGCAGAGTGTAGTGTTTCTGCCGTAATATCCCCTTTAATCGCTGCAAGCTGAGACGTCTTCACGGTAGCAACTTTTGGTCGTACGCTTCGAAAACCACGTAGTTTAGGAAGGCGCATATATAGTGGTGTTTGACCTCCTTCGAAACCAGGTCGTACGCCACCACTCTTACGTGAGCCTTGACCTTTAGTTCCGCGACCAGCTGTCTTGCCTTGACCAGCACTAATGCCACGACCGACACGTTTGGCTGATTTTTTAGCACTTAGGTTAAGTTCGTTAAATTTCATTTAGTAGCTCCTTGCACTGCGGTTTTTGCCCCACTAGTTGGTGGCATTGTAATCCACTCACTGCGCGGCTTAAGCTGAGCTAGTGCCTGCAAGGCTGCATATGAAGTGTTTATCTTGTTGCTCGCTCCGAGCGATTTACTAAGAATATTTTCAATACCTGCAACCTCTAAGATGATACGTGTTACACCACCGGCGATAAGACCGGTACCAGCAGCTGCTGGAATCAACAGTATTTTTGAGCCACCTACTTTTGCCTGTACATCGTGATCAATAGTGCCTTTATTTAGTGGTACCTGCTGCATGTTTTTCTTTGCAACATCAGTTGCCTTGGATACAGCTGCGCTAACATCGGCGCCCTTAGCTATACCGATGCCGACTTTTCCTTTATGGTCACCAGCAACAACTAGCGCCTGAAACCGGAAACGACGGCCACCTTTTACTACCCGAGCTACTCGGTTAACATGGAGTACTCGTTCATCAAACTGCTTTTCCTCAACTGGCTGACCTGGACGGTCGTTTCTACGACCTCTCTGACGATTATCCATATTAGAACTCCAATCCTTGCTTTCTGGCGCTATCTGCTAGTGCTTTTATGCGACCATGGTAGCGTCTTCCGTTACGGTCAAAAACCACCTTCTTTACTTTAGCCTTTTCAGCCTTCTTAGCGATTAGTTCGCCGACATGAACTGCTTTTTCGGTGAGTGTACCAGTAAGTTTTTGGCCAATGCTACTCGCAGCAACCACGGTAACACCTTTGCTGTCATCAATAAGTTGAACACTCACATGCTGGCCACTAATAAAAACACTCATTCTTGGTCGCTCGGTTGTACCTGAAACGGTTGCGCGGATACGTGACTTGCGACGCAAGCGATTAGCTTCTTTATTTATTTGTTCTTTCATCGCTACTTGTCCTTTCCGCTCTTACCGGCCTTGCGAATAATTCGTTCACCTACGTATTTTATACCCTTGCCTTTGTATGGTTCGGGCTTTTTCAATGCGCGTATGTCGGCAGCTGCTTGACCAACAAGCTGTTTGCTGATGCCGGTAACTGTAATAATGTTCTGATCAACATTAGCAGTTACACCAACTGGCAGCTTGTATATAACGTCGTGCGAAAAACCTATATTCAATTTAATATCGGTTCCTTGCATCGCAACACGATAGCCCACTCCGTTAACTTCTAGTTTTTTTTCGAAGCCTTGGCTAACGCCGACTACCATGTTGTTTATAAGCGTCCGCATTAGTCCATGCTTTGAACGATGCTCACGCGCATCACTTTCACGATTTACTGTTATGACGCTGTCATCAATATTCACGTTAATCCCGGGCAGCATTGGCTGCGTGAGTTCACCTTTTGAACCACTAACTTTCACCAATTGACTGTCGACAGTGATTGTCACGCCACCGGGGAGGTTGATGGGCTGTTTTCCTATTCGACTCATTACTATTATTCCTTACCTTAAAATCCTTAGTACACTTTACAAATTAGCTCGCCACCGAGCTTATTGGCGCGCGCTTCTGCACCGGTCATCATACCTTTAGAGGTTGAAATAATCACAATACCGCGACCGCGCTTGACAGTTGGTATTTCGGAAACACCGGTGTAAAGACGCCGGCCAGGCTTACTAATGCGATCGATCTCCGTGATACGGTTTGGCGCATTCTCTTTGCTGATCGTAATATGAATTACTTTTACCTTATCATCGGTGTTTACTTGCACGCCTTCTACAAAGCGATTTGCTTCAAGCAGCTTTGCAATTGATTCTTTCACTTTGCTGTGAGGAACGTTTACTTCGTTCTTATGAACGCGAATGGCATTGCGTATACGGGTAAGCATGTCTGCTATGGGGTCTGTGGATGTCATCATGATACTGCTCCTACCAGCTACTCTTTGTTACGCCAGGTACTTCGCCACGACTTGCATGTTCACGAAAGGCAATACGACTCAAGCCAAACTGACGCATATACCCACGAGGCCGGCCAGTTTCACTGCAACGATTCTTGCGACGTGTGGGACTGCTGTTTCGCGGCAGTTTAGCGAGACCTTCGAAATCACCCAATGCTTTGAGTTCAGCGCGCTTGGCAGCGTACTTTTCGATCATTGAGATGCGCTTTTTGTCTCGAGCGATTATTGATTTTTTAGCCATATATTTTAACTCCTTGGTTTCTCAAAGGGAACACCTAATTTTGTCAGCAATGCACGTGAATGATCAGCAGACTTTGAATCGATAACCATGATCACCTGTAAACCATGCGCGGTTGTTGAATCTTCAAAGGTCAGTTCAGGAAATACGGACTGCTCGCTAAGTCCAATTGCATAATTGCCCTGTTTGTCAAAGCTCTTCGTACTAACACCGTGAAAGTCACGCAGACGTGGCAACACAATATTGATGAGTCGATCGGCGAATTCATACATGCGGTCTCCGCGCAGTGTCACCTTGAGTCCTATTTTGTTACCTTCACGCAACTTAAATGATGCAATCGACTGTTTAGCGATCGTCTCAATTGGTTGCTGTCCGGTAATTTTACGAAGAGTATTTTTCGCTACCTCGATAATTTTCTTGTCATCTTTTGCACGACCAAGACCAATATTTACAACGATTTTCTGCAGTCGCGGAACTTCCATGATGCTTTGCAGTTCTAGCTCACCCTGAAGTTCACTACGTATTGTTTCAAGGTATAGCTGTTTCAAGCGGGGTAGTGTTTGAGTATTATTTGGCATTCTTTATCTCCTTGCCACTGGTTGCATAGTGACGAACCTTCGTGCCATCTGCCTTCAGCTCATATCTAATGCGAGATGGCTTCTTGCTGACCGGCTCAACAATGCTAACCTTGCTAACCCAGATTGGCTGCGTCAATTCTATGATACCGCCTTGCGGATACTTGGTTGAGGGCTTTCGGTGTCGCTTAGCGATGTTTATGCCTTCGACAGTGACCTTGTTGAGATCAGGGTGAACGGCAAGTACTTTGCCAGTCCTGCCTTTGTCCTTACCGGCACGCACCATGACTACGTCACCTTTTTTGAGGCGTATGCGAAATATGGTTGTTGTCTTCATGTTAGAGAACCTCCGGTGCGAGTGATACGATCTTAGAATAGCCTTGGTCACGCAACTCTCTTGGAATAGGGCCGAATATACGGGTCGCTCGTGGTGCCTTGTTGTCTTCGGCAAGTATAACCGCAGCATTGTCGTCGAAACTAATGGTGCTGCCATCTGCCCGGCGAATCGGTGCAGTTGTTCGTACTACCACAGCCTTAACAACGGATTTTTTCTTGACGTTACCACTTGGGTTGGCCTGTTTTACGGTGGCGACAATAATGTCTCCTACTCGAGCGTAACGACGTCTTGTCCCACCAAGTACACGAATACACAATATTTGCTTCGCGCCGCTGTTGTCACAAACGACCAGTCGTGATTCTTGCTGGATCATTGCTTTGACTCCACTGCTGGCACAGTAGCAATAGATTCATCATGACTGCCGACTACTACGCCACCATGATCAACAATCTTAACTAGGGTAAAGTGTTTTTGAGCACTCAATGGACGTGATTCAGCTATGATAACTTTATCGCCTACTTTTGCGATGTTCTTTTCATCATGCGCCTTGAACCGCTTTGTAGCAGTATATTGCTTTTTGTATAGCGGATGAGTTTTGCGTGTTACTACGGCTATGACAATTGTTTTGTCAGCCTTATCACTCACTACTCGACCTGTTAATTCACGAGCCATTAGATGTTCTCCTTTGCCAGCTGCTCGCTGAGCACAGTTAATACTCTCGCCAGATCCTTGCGCTTACTCCGAAGGATACGAACGTTTTGGATTTCTCCGGTGTACAATTTTTTTCTCAACTCAACAATTTCTTCTCGTAGCATAGTGCTTTGATTGGCAAGATCAGCTGTTGTCAGTTTACGGATTTCAGTAACTTTCATGACGACTGCTCCTCCTTAACCATGAACTTGGTGCGTACTGGTAGCTTATGACCAGCAAGACGCATAGCTTCACGTGCAACTTCTTCACTGACACCGTCCATTTCAAACATGATGGTGCCTGGCTTAACCTTGGCTACAAAGAACTCAGGGTTTCCCTTACCGCTGCCCATTTTCACATCTTGTGGTTTGCGGCTAACTGGAGTGTGGGGGAAAATACGAATCCAAATTTGACCACCACGCTTGACGTATCGTGTCATTGCTTGACGAGCGGCTTCAATTTGTCGTGCTGTAATACGCTCACTTTGCTGTGACACAAGACCAAACCTGCCATGTGCAATATAGTGCAAAGAGGTTGCAGAACCACCATGTATTTTTCCTTTTCGTACCTTGCGGTACTTTGTTCGACTCGGCATTAACATGACGGTTACGCAGCCTCACCTTTATAGATCCATACTTTGATACCGATAATGCCTGCACCTGGATACATTGCACGTGCAGCTGCATAATCAATGTCGGCGCGCAGGGTGTGAAGAGGAACGCTGCCCTGGATTTCTTTTTCACGGCGCGACATTTCCTTACCACCTAAACGACCAGCAACTTCGATACGTATGCCTTTTGCGCCGGCACGCATTGTAGCCGACGCTGTAGATTTAACGGCACGACGGTGTGCGATACGGCGCTCTATCTGATGTGCGATATTCTCAGCTACCAGTTTAGCTTGCAGTTCAGGACGCTTGATTTCTTCGATATTAACTCGTGAAGGAACGGCGTAAATTTTTTCAATAGCGCTTTTTAGCTCCTGAGCACCGCTACCGCCGCGACCGATAACAACACCTGCCTTTGCGGTTTGTATAGTTACTGTTACAAGATTTGGCGAGCGCTCAATGTCAACTTTACTAATAGCTGCTCTTGAACCAAGTTTGTCAGTTATCATGCGACGAGTCTTAAGATCTTGTGTTAGGTATGCAGCATACTCGCGCTTACCAGCGAACCATTTACTCCGCCAGTCCTTGTTAACCTGAAGCCGCATGCTAATAGGATTTACTTTTTGGCCCATTATTTGGCCTCCTTTACTGGCGCTTTTTTAACTTGACGCATTTCGCCGTCTACCTGCACTCGGATATGGCTGGTACGCTTCTGAAACGGTAACGCTCTTCCACGAGCAGCAGGTCGGAATCGCTTCAAACGAGGTCCTGGAGTAACGGTTATCGACTTAATAGTAAGCGAATCTGGCTTAAACCCGTGATTATGCTCAGCATTTGCACGAGCACTGGCTATGACTGATCGAACAGCTTGTGCAGAACGACGGGGAGTATTTTCGAGAATAATTAAAGCATCGGCAACACTGCGTCCACGCACCAAAGATGCAACCACACTAACTTTGCGTGGACTAATACTAACGCCTTTTGCTAAAGCTTGTACTGGCATTACTTCGATCCTTTCGCAAGTTTGCCGCCATGGCTGCGGAATTTACGAGTAGGAGAAAATTCACCAAGTTTGTGACCAACCATGTTTTCAGTAATAAACACAGGGACATGCACCTTACCGTTATGAACAGCGAGGGTACGGCCCACAAATTCTGGGGGTATGGTTGATGCACGAGCCCAAGTTTTAATGACCGTACGATCATCGTTGCCTAGTGCAGCGACTTTCTTAGCTAGTTTTGGATCGATAAACGGACCTTTTTTCAGTGATCTACTCATGATTATTTCCTCTTCGCCTGATGACGTGTTCTCACAATGAACTTGTTACTAGCACGCTTTGATCTTGTTTTATAGCCAAGCGTCTTCTGACCCCAAGGAGTAACCGGTGCTCGTGCCATGCGGTGACGACCACCATCTCCACCACCATGTGGGTGATCTGCAGCGTTCATCACAACGCCACGCACTGTTGGGCGAATACCCTTATGACGCATGCGCCCTGCTTTGCCGTACGAAATATTCTGGTGCTGTTCATTGCCAAGTGAACCGATTGAAGCTTTGCAGTTAACGCTTACTAAGCGAACTTCGCCGCTTGGGAGTTTGATTTGGGCATAAGCACCTTCTTTTGCAACCAACTGAGCAGATGTGCCAGCTGATCGTACCAACTGCGCACCTCGGCCTGGCTGTAGTTCAATAGCATGTACTTGGGTACCGACAGGTAAGTTTGCCAGTGATGTACGATTTCCATTTTCGATCGGTACTTCAATATCGCTAACAATCTTAGCTCCCTGTCTCATTTCTTTTGTAGCTAATACGTAGTGGTACGTTCCGGTTTGATCTTTAATACGAGCTAAGCGAGCGGTTCGGTTGGGGTCGTATTCAATATGTTCAACAGTTGCGGTAGTTGATTCTGCAAGATTAAAGTTAACTTTGCGGTAAAAACGCTTCGCACCACCACCTTTGTGGCGAGTTGTAATGCGTCCCTGGTTATTCCGGCCAGCTGTTTTCTTAGTAATAGTTAGTAGTGAACGAACCGGCTTCTTGGTGGTGATAGCCGACCAGTCCTGAGTATCCATACCGCGCTGAGCAGGAGTCGTTGGTTTATATGAACGAATGGCCATTATCGTTTTTCTCCTTGCTCGGCAGCAGATGCTTCTTCGATAGCTGCAAAAATTGGCAACTTGTCGCCTTCTTTGAGAGTTACATATGCTTTCTTTACATCGGATCGTTGACCGATTATTGGTCTACGGCCCCGTCGAACACTGTTTTTTCGCTTGCCTTTGGCGACTAGCGTCTTTACTGAAGTGACTGAAACATCGTATTGAACTTCGATTGCCGCTTTTATAGTCATTTTGTTGGCAGATCCAGGAACGTCAAAAACGTATGTACCAAGCGCTTCACTCTGCTTATATGACTTTTCAGAAAGACGCGGTTTTAATTGGATAGACTTGCTCATTTTGCAACTCCCAGCCACTCCGTAATAACCTCTAATGACTGCTTACTGATAACTATTGCATCGGCATTGAGTACATCATAGGTATTAAGATATTTAGCGCTACTGATGTGTACTGTTGCTAGATTTCTTGCAGCAAATTCTTTAGATGCATCTTTTTCGTTAACAACGCAAAGTACGTTACCGGATGCTTCAATTTTTGCTAGCCAAGCAACAAAATCTTTTGTCTTACCACTCATATCAAGAATTTCGACAACCTTAATTTTATTTGACGAAGCAGCGGTACTAAGTGCTTGCCTGAGTGCTTGTCGTTTCATACTAACGCTGAGTTTTCGAGAGTAGTTCTCGTTTCCTGATGGACCAAATGCGATGCCACCACCACGCCAAATCGGGTTACGGGAACTACCGAATCGTGCACGACCAGTACCCTTTTGGCTCCAGGGCTTTCGGCCTCCGCCACGTACTTCACCACGTTTCTTAGTCTTGGCCAAATTGACACGACCGTTTGCTAAATACGTAAGGTAGGCTTCTTTAAGAAGCGTGTGATCTTCAACATTAAGGCCAAAAATACTACTATCTAGCTTGGCTGCAGTAGCGGCTTTGGTTCCGGCTTTGGTATAGGTTGGCGTGCTCATACGTCTGCACCCTTCAGCATAACGAGGCTTTTGTTAGGGCCCGGAACGGCTCCGGTCACACCAATGACATTGTGTTCTGTATCGACAAGGGCTACTTTTAAGTTTTTGACGGTAACCTGGACGCCGCCCATCTGACCGGCCATTTTTTTACCGGGAAAAATACGTTGTGGATACATGGAACCGATCGAACCTGGTCGTCGATAGCTGCGACCACCGTGAGTTTTGCGTCCTCTTTTAAAATTGTGCCGTTTGATAGTACCGGCAAAACCCTTACCTTTTGATGTGCCAGTCACCTGTACACTATCTCCAACAGTAAATACAGCGGCGTCTAGTTGATCTCCAACATTAAGATCAGGCTGATCATCTACACGTATTTCACGTAAGTACTTCATTAATTTGGCGGCTGGCTTTAGATGACCAGCTTCGGGCTTATTGATCTTCTTCGACTCTACTCCGCCTATCTGGACTGCTTCATAACCATCGTTATCAGTGGTTTTCTTCTGCGTAACAATATTTGGTTCAGCGGCAAGCAACGTAACGCCAATAGCCTCACCCTTCTCAGTGATAATGCTCATCATTCCAATTTTTTTTGTTAGAAGCGCCTTCATAATATCCACCTAATCCTTACGGTGTTATCGCTTAATTTCGCTACGCAAACTTCATTATAAAATGCTTGGCCGCTAGCAGTATCACCGATGTTACAACGTGACTTACTAACTCGACCAAGCACACAATGAACGAATTACTGTTCTACAGATTACCACAATAAAGTAACTTCTGTCAATCTGTTGAATATATTACAATACTATATCGAATCCGACTGGGAACCAAAATCCTATGAACATGGCCACGAGCAATACGGCGTACTCAATTTTACGGTCTATAACAAAGTGTTCGTGTGCAGCAAAGAAAATACCAACAATAGCGCCAATAGGTATTGGTATCTGTAGGTTACCGGTCGGGACAAATCGCAGCCATTGTGCCCCAATAATCAAGTATAGGACTAATTTTAGGATATAAGCACTGTCTAGCTCATTGGAATTACGCCTCGACTGCTTATTTGTTTTTGCCATAAGCTGTATGGTATCAGAAACTAGTGGTCTGATGCTAGCCTATAATACCGTGCTTTAGAGCATCTTTGAGTGCCTTAGGAAACTGCGAATGCAGTGGCTCAGGCAGTGTGTTGCTTCGGAACCAACCTAGTTCATCGATTTTTTGCGGCTCAGCATTTTTGACCTTAGTTGGGTCTACCCTAATTGCATGCAGTAAGGCTATCCAGTGCGTAGGTTTATTGTTCTGTGTACGATGTGCGTCATATACGTTTAGAAACACTGTCTCTTCAGGTACGACGTTAAGTTCTTCTAGCAGTTCACGGTGCAGTGCGTCAGTTATCGATTCTCCAAACTCAACCGCCCCACCACAAATATCCCAATGGCCGTTCTCATCGCGTGCTTTTGAGCCACGCTTCATTAGCAACACGTTTCCATTGCCATCATGAACAATTGCACACACCGAAACGCCGATGTGGTCTATACCAAGCAGCGCGACAGGATCAACAGACATATAAGCCTTGTGTAAAATTGTGATGCTTCACTACATTTTTATTTCGGCATCGCAGCCTGCAGGCAAAGACAGGTTCATGAGTGAATCTATTGTTTTCGGAGTTGGTTCGGTTATGTCGATAAGTCGCTTATGTACGCGCATTTCGAACTGTTCACGACCCTTTTTATATACATGCGGACTCTTAACGACTGTAAATGTGCTTTTTCTAGTCGGCAATGGGATTGGTCCAGCTATATTCGCTCCCGTGCGTAGTGCGGTATCGACGATTTGTTTGGCTGACTGATCAATAACCTTATGATCATAAGCCTTTAATCGAATTCGAATACGCTGCTTTACAGGCGCGTCTGGTTTATTAGTAGATTCTGCCATGATACTCCTTATGGTAGGCGATGTAACATCACAGACATCAGGTAGTTGATATCAGTGACTTTTAGTCATCACAATTAAATTACGACTATTATTATGTCAAATTATTGTTTATTAGTCCACTATTGACGACTGATAAATTACATACTATTGTTCAAATACAATTAAAGGAGGTCCGTTATGAATACAGTTCGTGGCATTACCAATTCCTTCAATACCACCGTTGCATTGGTAGCAATTACGTCACTCATACTGACATTGCTGCTAGCATTGATCCCACATAAGGCAAATGCAGCCTGGGTGAGCGCTCGACCGTTTGACTACAGTGCGCTTAGTGCTGAGTGTAATCGATTAACACACTATGGCGGCCTAAACAAAGGTCCACGGAACTATGGTAATAATGTAGGTGGATGGTACTGTTATGTAACGAGTAGTAACCAGATCTGGATCAAGCCCGGCAATGCCTGTACAGCAAAATATGGTGGATCGTACAAATTTGTCTTGACGTACTACTATACGGCATATGGCGGATACTGCGCTATCTGGAGATAACAAAAAGTAGTGAAACTTTTAAAAAAAGAACCCCGTACGGGGTTCTTTTTTATGGCTAGTATTACTACTTCGTCTTATTTAACAATTTTGGTTACAACACCAGCACCGACAGTTCGGCCACCTTCACGGATAGCAAAACGAAGACCTTGGTCCATAGCAATTGGCGCAAGCAACTTAACTTTGAAGGTTACTGTATCGCCAGGCATGACCATTTCTTTGTCAGCTGGAAGCTCTACTTCACCAGTTACATCTGTGGTACGGAAATAGAACTGTGGTTTGTAGCCCTTGAAAAACGGCGTGTGTCGACCGCCTTCTTCTTTGGTAAGAATGTAAACTTCGCTATCAAACTCTGTGTGCGGTGTGATAGAACCAGGCTTACATAACACTTGACCACGTTCGATATCATCACGCTCCACACCTCGTAGCAGAATACCAACGTTGTCGCCGGCCTGACCCTGGTCAAGATTCTTCTTGAACATTTCGACACCAGTCACCACGCTTTTTGTGGTGTCTTTGATACCAACGATTTCAACTTCTTCGTTGACCTTGACTACTCCGAGTTCAACACGGCCAGTGGCAACGGTGCCACGACCTTTGATTGAGAAAACGTCTTCAATAGGCATTAGGAATGGCTTGTCAAGATCACGCTTTGGCTCTGGAACGTATGAATCCATTGCTTCTACAAGTTCGATAATTGCATCCATTGATGCTTCATCGCCTTCGATGGCTTTGGTGGCAGACCCCTTGATGATAGGACAGTCGCGATCAAATTCGTATTTTGCTAATAGATCACGAATATCTTCTTCAACGAGTTCTACGAGTTCTGGGTCAGCTAAGTCCATCTTGTTCATGAAGACCAAGATACTTGGCACACCGACTTGTTTAGCCAGTAGAACGTGTTCACGAGTCTGGGGCATAGGGCCATCAGCGGCCGATACTACAAGGATTGCACCATCAATCTGTGCTGCACCTGTGATCATGTTTTTGATGTAGTCAGCGTGACCTGGCATGTCGACGTGGGCATAGTGACGCTTGTCACTTTCGTATTCGTTGTGCGATGTGGCAATAGTAATGCCACGAGCTTTTTCTTCAGGTGCGTTGTCAATCTGATCATAAGCAACAGGGACATTGACCTTGCTGGGTTTGCGCTTGCTCAGCGTCATGGTAATAGCTGCTGTTAGACTGGTCTTACCATGGTCAACATGGCCCATAGTACCTACGTTTACATGTGGTTTGCTTCGGTCGAATTGGTCTGCCATAAGGTTTATTTACTCCTGTTCCACCTTAAATTTTTACACGAACCATAAAGGGCTCTTACGAGATAAGCTAAGTATAGGGAAATACCACCCTATTGTAAAGGGTTATCAGCGTTTTGAGCATACTATGCTATTTGCTGCTTTTGGCAATGATTGCCTCTGCGACATGACTTGGTACGTCGGCGTAGTGATCAAGTTCCATACTCGAGCTGGCACGACCTTGTGTCATGCTCCGGAGATTGGTTGTATAGCCAAACATTTCGCCCAATGGCACAAACGCTGTAATTTGTTTGATGCCGTTTGCCAAATCTTCCATGCTCTCAACGCGACCACGTTTACTGTTTAGGTCGCCAATAACATCGCCCATGGAAGTTTCTGGAGTAACAACGACAACCTTCATTACTGGTTCAAGCAACGTTGGGGAGGCCTTCTTGACGCCTTCTTGCAGCGCCATAGAACCGGCTATCTTGAATGCCATTTCGCTAGAGTCAACATCATGATAGCTACCAAAGAACAGTTCAGCAGTCATGTCAACAACCGGATAGCCTGCGATAACACCATTGTTCATGGCTTCTTTGATACCTTCTTCGACAGGTTTAATGAATTCACTTGGGATCACACCACCCTTGATAGAGTTGACGAATTTAAATCCTTCACCAGCAGCGTTAGGGCTGAGGCGAAGATGAACATCGCCATACTGACCACGACCACCTGACTGACGGATAAACTTGCCCTGGACTTCGACACCATCTTTCCGAATAGTCTCACGGTAAGCAACTTGCGGCTGACCAATGTTGGCTTCAACGGTAAATTCACGCTTCATACGATCAACAATTATTTCTAGGTGCAGCTCGCCCATACCAGAGATAATAGTCTGACCAGTCTCGTGGTCGACTTTAATACGGAATGTCGGGTCTTCTTCAGCAAGGCGCTGCAAGGCAAGACTCATTTTTTCTTGGTCGGCCTTGGTTTTTGGTTCGATAGCAATACTCACAGGTGGTTCTGGGAAAGTGATGCTTTCTAGCACAATCGGATTGGTTGTGTCGGATAGTGTGTGCCCAGTAGTCGTGCCTTTAAGGCCAACGATAGCGGCAATATCACCGGCACCGACTTCGGCTACGTCTTCACGCTTATCGGCCTGCATACGAACAATTCGTCCAACACGTTCTTTTTCACCGGTTGAGCTGTTTAATATATAGCTGCCAGCTTGAACTTTGCCGGAATAAACTCTGAAAAAGGCTAGTTTACCAACAAAAGGATCGGTAGCGATCTTAAATGCTAATGCAGAGAAAGGCTGGCTGTCATCTGGTTTACGCTCAATTTCGTCTCCGCTTTTAGGGTTTGTACCCCACGTTGACCCTCGGTCGAGCGGGCTAGGCAAGTAGTCATTAACAGCGTCGAGAAGTTTTTCGACAATCACTCCACGACCGTCACCACCACTGACGGCAAAGAATTTACCGCTTAAAACCGCACTTCGGATAGCCTGTTTGACTTCGTCT
Organism: Candidatus Saccharimonadota bacterium; assembly: GCA_022841445.1. Classification (GTDB taxonomy): domain Bacteria; phylum Patescibacteriota; class Saccharimonadia; order Saccharimonadales; family UBA10212; genus JALHRM01. Next base: position 5,253 of record JALHRM010000002.1, on the reverse strand, counting down.
TCCGAAAGACCTTCTTCACCAACTTCGAAGTATTTTTCGAGCATGGCTTCGTCTTCGGCAACGGCGTTTTCGATGAGGAGACTGCGGTATTTTTTGACTTGGTCTAGCATGTCGGCTGGTACTTCGCCCTCTATAAGTTCTTTGTCAGTAAAATCTTTGTAGGTATAACTTTTCATGTTAACAAGGTCAACAATGCCGTTGATTGCCTGCTCAAACCCAATAGGCAGATGAATCGGGAAGGCACGCTTATTAAGGCGGGCATGGATTGAATCCAGTGACTTGTAAAAATCACCACCGGTCTGATTAATCTTGTTAATAAAGCAGATACGAGGCACGTTATACTTGTCGGCCTGACGCCAGACGGTTTCAGATTGGCTTTCGACACCCATCTTGCCATCGAATACCGTGACTGCGCCATCTAGTACACGAAGACTTCGTTCCACCTCAACCGTAAAGTCGATGTGACCCGGCGTGTCGATGATGTTGATGGTGTGATTCTTCCAATAACAAGTTACTGCAGCAGCGGTGATAGTAATACCACGTTCTTTTTCTTGCGCCATCCAGTCGGTTGTCGTTTCACCTTCGTGTACGGCGCCGATTTTATGCTTTAGGCCCGTTCGGTACAAGATGCCTTCGGTGGTCGTGGTTTTACCGGCATCGATATGCGCGATGATACCGATATTGCGTAAGTCTTTTAAATCGTTCTTCTTCTCTGCCATTACTTAATTTTCCTCTACTTGTTGATTGTCGAATAAACCCGGACGTATGTTGTGCACTAGATGCCACTGCAACCTGTCATGAGCTCGTGGGTCTGATGGCAAGTCGCTTGGTCCTGTCTCCG
>JALHRM010000002.1:0-4402 GCA_022841445.1 Candidatus Saccharimonadota bacterium | reverse complement strand
GCGATACTACGCAAATCCAAAAAGGCGTGCCGTTCAGCTTTAGTCAATGGCTGTCTCGCGGTTAACCTACCAAGCACATCAACTATTGCGTCATATACTTCCAGTGAGGTACTTCCAGCACCTTCCCGCATGCGCAGAATCATATTTTCATGCCTGTCAGGCGGAGCACCATCACCCATGTCTACGTCCTAGCGAAGTGAGCGAAAGCTCGGTTAGCATCTGCCATCTTATGCGTATCTTCACGCTTTTTGACGGCATTACCAGTGTTGTTGTATGCATCAATAAGCTCAAGTGCAATACGCTCATCTGTGCCCATGCCACTACGAGCACGAACGGCTGCCACAAACCACATGGTGGTCAGGTGTTGTTGGCGCTGGCCCTTAACTTCAAATGGAATTTGATAGTTGGCACCACCAACACGACGAGAACGGGTCTCGACATGTGGTTGAATGTTCTTGAATGCTTGCTCAAAAACTTCAATAGGATTTTGTACCTTTAATTTGTCTGCGGCTTTTTGCATACCGTTATACACAAGTCTTTCGGCAATTTGCTTTTTGCCATCCAGCATAATTCTGTTGATCAGTTTTGTAACCTGAATGCTGTTGTAGATACGATCCGGTGCAATATCTCGAACGAGAGATTTAGTCTTTTTACGTGGCATTATTTGGCGTCCTTCTTGACACCGTATTTACTACGGCCTTGCTTTCGGTTGGCGACACCCTGAAGGTCAAGCGAACCACGCACTATGTGGTAACGCACCCCAGGAAGATCTTTTACTCGCCCACCACGTACTAATACAACGGCGTGTTCCTGCAAATTATGGCCTTCTCCACCGATGTACGCCCAGACCTCATAACCGTTGGTCAGTCGCACACGAGCGACTTTTCGGAGGGCAGAGTTAGGCTTACGAGGCGTTCTGGTAGTGACCCTAATACAGACACCACGCTTATACGGTGATGGCTTCTCGTAGTTCTTGGTTTTTAGATTGTTGACGACACGCTGCAGGTGAAGCGATTTACTCTTCGACTTAGCAGTCTTACGCGGCTTGCGCACTAGTTGACTAATTGTTGGCATGATTCTCCTTAAGGGTTTATCTCGAGCCGCCCATTGCCATACGAACGGCCTACTGATACTTGATGTGCATTTTACGTTTTAAAACGAGAGAAGCACCATTAACTCTAAACTCGTCCTAGCTTAACAGAGATGGGTGCAGAGGTCAAGCTGTTCCACCAGGCTACTGACCTGCGTTCTAACAATTCTGCAGAAGTTGGACCCCACTCAGATGGAATATATCTCGTACTGCGTGATCTCCGGAATCTTGGTTTCTAGGTCAACTTACACTTCAGCTGAAACGATTTCGAGTTCCTGTTGTTCAACTTCGTCTTCTTCGATATTCCGAGCTCCCGTACCGACGGGGATACGGCGACCAAGGATGACATTTTCCTTAAGACCGTACAATTGATCGATCTTACCACTGGTAGCAGCGGCGATTAGTACTCGGGTAGTGTCTTGGAAACTTGCTGCACTAAGGAACGAATCGGTGCTTAATGAGGCCTTGGTGATACCCAGTAGTAGCTGGTTGTACTGCACTAGCTTCTTATTATCGTTAGATAGCTTCTCGTTAGCTTCAACAACTGCCAATTTACTGACGACGTCGCCAGTAACAAACTCGCTATCACCGGCATCTTCGATCTGGACGCGACTAAACATCTGGCGAACGATGACTTCGAGGTGCTTGTCTGCGATCGCCTGACCTTGTGCTGCAAAGATGTGCAGAATTTCGTTCATGATGTAGCGCTGGGTTGCTTCAATGCCGGAGAGTAACATCAGTTCATGTAAGTTAATGGAACCGCCTGTGATGCGGTCACCAGCCGTAACAGTATCACCCTCTTTTACCAGCAACTGCTTAAAGCCAGGTATCTCGTAACGAACAACGCTTTTGCTACTAGGTGTTATCGTAATCGTGCTTTCACTCACGGCAACAGAACCCGCCATAGGTGAAACTAATGGATCGCTGCCGCCATCACCGCTAGCTACAACGTCACCAATAGCAATGTCAGAACCGTGGGCAACCTTAGGTGTACGCCCAGCGAGGGGTAATTCCAGAATTTTTTGCTCATTGGCTGTAATTTGTACGACATAATGGTCGCCCTCTTCCCAGACACTAGCGTGACCAGTGATATCAGCCAGGTAAGCCTGGCCCTTTGGTGTGCGGACTTCCAAAAGCTCCTCTACACGAGGCAGACCCTTTGTAACATCATCGCTCACCAGTCCTGCTCCAGAACGGTGCTTGGAGTCAAGCGACAGCTGCGTACCCGGTTCACCGATACTTTGCGCCGCGATGACACCGATTGGATAGTTTAGTGCGACCGTGTTACCGGTAGCCAGGTCGACGCCGTAACTTTTACGGCTAACACCTCGGGCGCTAGTGCAAGACAAAGCGCTCATTATCTTAACTGTCGAAACGGCTGCATCGGCTTCGATCGCAGCAGCAATATCGTGTGTAATCAGTTCACCGGCTTTAATGTGCGGTTTGATATTTTCAGCAGTGAATCTACCTTCCAGTCGAGCCGCAAAGCTGGTTCCGATGGCTTCTGAGTCACTGCGGTACACTGGGAATCCAGGGTCATCTGCATCATTATCTACTGTAAACACATCTTGAGCGACATCCACAAGTCGACGCGTAAGATACCCTGAGTCGGCAGTACGAAGCGCGATATCAATCAAGGCCTTTCTCGTACCACGAGTGGCTGTAAAGTATTCCAGCGGACTAAGTCCTTGTTTGTAGTTAGATCGTACCGGCAACTCGATGTGACGGCCAGTGGTATCGACCATCATTCCAAGCATTCCAACAGAGTTTTTCATTTGAGAGATGTTCCCACGAGCACCAGATTCTACTGCAATTGACATACTAGTGTCTTCTGCCTGGAACTGTTTTGTCAGGTCTTCCTGAACTTTGGCCTCGGTGTCAGTCCAGGTTTCTACCGTCAAGCGATACCGCTCATCCTCGGTGATGAATCCATTGGCGTACTGTTCACTGATGTCTGTGGCTTGTTTTTCGGCGGCCTCGATTAATCCTTGCAATGAGTCAAGGTCCGTAAAATCAGTCATACCAACTGAGAGACCAGACATTGTGGCGTGGTAGAAACCAAGATCCTTTAGTTCGTCAGCAATTTCGGCCGTGACTTCTTGACCATACTGCTGATAGACCTGACCCATGACTTTGGCAAGCTTTTTCTTGGTCATGGCTTCGTCCTGGAACGGGAAGTCTTCAGGGAATATTTCGTTAAACAATATACGACCAAGGGTTGTTTCTCTGGTTTCACCACGAAACGGCATCAGCACTTTATCCTGCATTTGGAGTTCGCCGATATCGCGAGCCTGTACGGCTTCACCAATGTCATGAAACATTCGTGCTTTGGCTTTAGTAGTGCCGGGTCGTTCGTAAGTCAAGTAATAGCAGCCAAGGACAATGTCTTGCTCGATATGAAGAATTGGTGACCCGTCAGCAGGTTTAAGCAGGTTTTTGTTACTAGCCATGATGTCTCGAGCTTCGGCTTGGGCTTTATCGGACAACGGTAAGTGAACAGCCATTTGGTCACCATCAAAGTCAGCGTTAAAGCCCTTACAGACGAGTGGGTGTAGCTGAATAGCCTTGCCTTCGATCAGCACCGGCTGAAAAGCCTGGATACTGAGTCGGTGAAGACTCGGAGCTCGGTTAAGAAGAACATACTTGCCTTTGATGACTTCGTCGAGGGCGTCCCAAACTTCAGTCTCGCCAAGTTCAATCATGCGCGTAGCACTGCGAATGTTGTGAGCTAGTTCTTGGTCGATAAGACGGCCAATAACAAAAGGTTTAAACAACTCTAGTGCCATCATTTTTGGCAGACCACACTGGTCCATTTTTAGATCTGGTCCGGCAACAATCACTGAACGACCGGAGTAGTCCACGCGCTTTCCAAGTAAGTTCTGTCGAAATCGACCTTGCTTGCCTTTTAGCATGTCGCTAAGACTTTTTAGTCGGCGACGCTGACCGGTGGCGGCAACAGCTCGGCCAGAACGAGCATTATTGTTGTCAATCAAGGCATCGACAGCTTCCTGAAGCATGCGTTGTTCATTGCGGCGAATAACCTCAGGGGCATTCAGCTCAACCAATTTTTTTAAACGATTATTACGGTTAATGACTCGGCGGTATAAGTCGTTAAGGTCAGATGTTGCAAAACGTCCACCTGTCAGCTGCACCATTGGACGGAGATCCGGAGGGATAACCGGCACAACGCTCACACACATTGAACTCGGGCGGATACCGGCACGCTGCATGCTTTCCAGTAGTCGAAGACGTTTCATGATTTTTTTCTTACGCAGTCCCTTAGCTTCTTCTGCCTCGGTAGATCGGAAGAGC
>JALHRM010000001.1:177736-464451 GCA_022841445.1 Candidatus Saccharimonadota bacterium | reverse complement strand
GGGCTACACTGTTGCTACCAATGGTGAGTCCTCCGCTGAATGATCCGCTGATGTCACCAGCAGCTGGGGATTCTCCTACATTGACATAGATGGAGTCGAGAGTTGTTGCGTAGTTTGTTGTTTTAAGTACATTGTTACCCTGTAAAATTCGTACTGCTCCACCACCCAAATTTACAACATTAAACTCATCAGCAGAAGTAAGAAGTGGGCCAAACTGTATAGAATTTATATTGGAAGTTGTAACTGAAGCATCGGCTAATTGAACACCTAGGTTAAAAGCAGTACCGACGCTATCAGCAGCACAAGCCCAACTCGAGCCATTCCATTTTAGAATTTCCGTATTACTACAACCGCCCAGCAAACGGAGTCCCTGGGCGGTTGTCTCTAAACCAGAGACGCTGCTTGTAGTAGCGGTAGTTGCAGAAGTAGCTAACGACAAGTTAATACTATCCGCCAACAAGGCAAGTCCATTTCCAACAGCGATATCCAGCGTAACCGAACCACTATTACCGCCTCCGACTAAGCCCAGGCCAGCCACTAAGTCAGTAATGTTGCTTGATCCGGCTGGGCCAACCGGGCCTTGTGGACCTGCCGCGCCAACTGCGCCATCATTACCATTTATGCCATTCGCCCCATCTGCCCCGTTACTACCGTCTACACCGTCACGACCAGGAGTACCAGCTCCACCACCTCTGTTATTTATAAGTTCAACTAATTCAGCCGATAGACTATCGATTTCAATTGATCCATCCGCAATATCAGAAACTGTAAGGGATTTATCAATGATTTGAGCTCCACCAATTGGAAAAATATTGCTACTAAAAGTAGGCTCTTCAGGAGTAGTGCCGGCCTGTCTGACCTCGCTGCTTATTGTACCGGCAACCCCAAAAGCAACCTGCGCAAAAGGTTTCAGCACCGCTGTTAGCCAGTTGCTTGGTGCTTCGCTGCTAGAAATTGAATTTGAGCTATCCTTATCTAAACCAAAATTATGTGCCATAGCGTGAGGCCAGATCAGAAACAGAATAACAAAGCAGGCTACTAAGCTTGCTAATGTACCCCCGAGGTAGAGCGGCCAACGAATCATCCTGCGTTGCCTTGAGAGGCCAACCGCTTGCTCTGCTGGAACTTCCGCCTTCATTGGTAAACTTTCAGCCAGCGGACTTTGAATTACGGGGTAGACCTTTTCATCCATAGCTCCATGAAGTCCCTTAACGTAATCCTCAAGTTGACTTTTATTGTAATAGCGCCTTCCAGAAATATCTCGATTGGGTATTAGCCTGCCCTGATGTTCCAAACGCCGAACACTCGAGGCAGATATGCCTAAGTGCAATGCCACTTCCGTAGTTGAAAGCGGTTGCCTAGATTTAACTTGTGCCAAATGATCAATGTGAAAATGGCGATTTTTACCATCAAGCCGTATCGACTGAAGCTTTCCAGACTCCTCCCAGCGCCGGATGGTGTCAATAGAAACCCCAATTCGTCGAGCGGCCTCACCTACTGTTACGTAGTCTTCGTTTTTAGTTTTTTTGCCTTGCGAGCTCATGAATATAATATTTTTATTCGATGTTTACTTTTTATCTGTTAAGAAAGCTTATGCTTAGTATAAGTTGCCTAGGTAAATCGCGCAATAAGTTAGCGCATTTTTTGTATACATTATTGTGATGCTCAACGGCAGTCTAAAATTACTACTGCCAGTCGACAGAAAGAATACATATCCGGTACTTCTGGTCGCAATTTTAGGAGTAGTTGAATATCTATGCATTTGTTTTCATAACAGTTTAAACTCTATGCATCTAGGTCGCGAATAGCTGCTTCAAAAATACTAGATGCTTCTACCCATTAAGCTCCAGCGACAGAAATAAAAACATACAATACAATATATTTTTTTCTGACTTTTCCACACTTTGCACAGTTCGCGTACAATAAAAGACACACTATTAATACAATTGCCCTAGGAAAATAGATAATGCCAAAAAGGCAGAACGATAAGAACATTGACGAATACATAGCTGCAGCGCCGGAACACGCACGCAAGCCCTTGGAACAAATCCGTAAGTTGGTACACGAACTAACGCCTGAGGCTACCGAAAAAATAAGCTACGGTATTCCTACCTTTTACTTCAACGGCAATTTAGTGCACTTTGCCGGTTACGAAAAACACATCGGCTTTTACCCTGGCTCTAGCCCAATCAGTGAATTCAAAAATGAGCTAGCCGGTTACAAAACATCTAAGGGCACCATCCAGTTCCCCATCGATAAGCCATTACCGCTAGAACTTATCAAAAAAATCACCAAAGCCTGTATCGAGAGTAACAGAGTCAAGAAATAGGCGCACTAGGAGCAATTATCGAGGCGCAGCGTTCACGCCAAACACGGCTCTTGCACCAAGCGTATTAGCTACTTTCTTAACTGCCGTCGAGCTAAGTTCGTGCGTCAAAGGCGGATTATACGCACCGTCAACATCGAATGAAAATGCTACAACTCCTCGATTGTATCCCCCGGGCAGCCGCCCCGCTAAAGCGACCTCCGAACCTCGGCCACTTACGAGGCTTTTCGATGACCACAGGAGCGAGAACGTATCAGGACGGTTTTTCACTGCAAGAATATTAAACCCAACCCGTTCATTGAACGGGGATACGAATAGATTATTTGTACCGCCGCTTACTTGGCCTACCACCGTTCTGAGCCGTAATGCAAGCCGACCGGCTTTGGTCTGGACATCGACCCACGCATTTTTACGCCCGGATTCTAGTGTGAGTACGGAAAAGTTCGCATCCTTTACAAGACAGGCCTCATCAGGACTACCGCATAGTAGCGCATTGGCCTCTGACATAGAATCAATCCGCTGAATGTCCGATGGTGAGATAAATCTTTCACTTGCACCTGATGCTTCTGAACTACCGGCGCCAAGAAGCCCTACAGCTCCAGCAAGGCCTAGTCCTGTTCCGATAACTGTTCTACGCGCACTATTCCCGATATGCACGCTGTCTCGCATATTCATAAAATTTCTCCAAATTATATTACTAATGAACTTAGCACTGATTCGATCAAAAAACAAAATCGGCTATTTAGTAGTCAGACCATTTGCCCAGATGGTTGCTATTCGACTACTCGCAGCTCACACATCAAGTTCAGCTTCGGCAGCATGTGTATCAATGATAGCTTCCTCGTGCCAAATGTGCCGCATATGCTTGTATGCAAGTTTTGACTTTGCCAACGCCTGAGCCTGCGCTAAGTACAGAGGAGTCTGTTGCCGTGTCAGTCTTAAGAGTTCAGCTTCGGCATCAAGGTAATCATCAAAACTGCCTTCGTTACCGGCACGGCCAAAAGATGGACCAGCCCATACTGCTACCAACGTATCTGCTGCTTTTGTAACGGCCTGGCCGATACGCTGTAGTGTGTCCTTGTCCCGCAGTGCTTCGGCCGTTAGCAAAGGTTCAGCAGTTAGCTTAAAGCCCTCGTAATGCTCCTGGGCCGAACGAACGTAAACATCACTTAACATACTTCTATAATACTCTACCAATAACGCAACAGTTGCCATATTTTACTAAATACAATTGATATTATATAATACTTATTATGAGACCGAACGAACAGGGCGGAAGAACTCTTGAAGGGTTTGAAGTGAGAGTTGCCCTCATGGCAATATGCTCTGATTCGAGCCTTGGTGTTGACCAGCGTGAACGAATCGCTGGGCTAGTAATTGAAGATGGCGCGGACGGAAAAACCACATATGAATTACCTCTTAATAAACCCGATACCACAGTGGTTATGCGAGGTATTGGCCGACTAGCTGCTTACCGTTCAGATACTAGAGACCCGGCTAATATGGCGAATGCCAGGATAGTGCAACGTACATACAGACATTCACTACCCATCAGAGGTCTACTAACCCGCATATTTTCCTAGTTCGCACTAACTATTTACTTTATTATAATAATGTTATATAATATAAATATGGCTCTCCTTGTTAGTCGCGAACTAGGCCCTGCCCTAACAGAAGGATTGAAAAGGGCTGATATTGGCTTTGGCGTCGTAGTAGACGATCCTTTAGCTGAACCGGTGTGCTTTTACGCCGCACATGCCCTTGATGAATATATAAAGAGGTCCGCTATCGCCGGAATAACCTCTGGGATGATCTACGCAAGACCTTGGCTTTCTGATGAACTGGGCGACCTAAATCCGTGCAACGCTGGTCATGCGATGGTTAGAGTGGCTGTCAATGGCCAACAGCACATCATAGATCCAAGCTATCGCCAATTCATCTTTTGCGCAGACGTAAATGAACTTCCAGACCAAAAAATTCTGACATTCCCCGAAGATGATTATGCCATTGTATCAAGAGGTATTACCGACTATATACGGCGAAAAAGACCACCATTAGAGGATTATGAGAAGAATCCGTGTAACTGGCTGGCTCACGAAACGGATGCACGTATCGCAGCCATTCTAGAAGCTATATGGAATCCAGATAATGCGATAGCCTACGAAGCTCGAGACCGCGAAGCCGCTAAAGTAGAAAAAGTACTTGCTGCTATGCCAAGTGGGCTCGTTACGGTCGGTTAGTTGAACTAGTTTATTGATCAAGAGAAATTTTGTGTAGCTAAGTTGGGATCGAATACAAAATCTATGTTCTACACATTGATTTTTAGCAGGAGGGAGACTCTGCTACCAGCAGTAATTCCGGTCTTTTGCCTTATTTCACTTTTGATCGGCAATAAATAAATATCCGTTTTGCTATCTGGAAATATGGATGTTTGCCAATCTGTACCGCTAATTTCTGCGATCACACGGATTGAACCCCACCCCGACCGCCCCCGACCAAAGTTTTCTCTAATTTCAGCCGATACATCTTGCGGCAAACTAACAAAATACCACGATCCCTTGCCCCCACCATAAAGCCAGACCTCAGCTTTGAATTCGTAATCCATTAACTTAATTATAGCTAAAAAACTTCCGATAATTTAAGTCAACGAATCTCAACTTCTAAATCCTAGCTTGACATTTAATTTTATATATTATATAAATAACATATGTCTGAGAGTTCCAGCGATATATCCTTTTGTGATGGATGTCACTTGCGTGGCCGAATTATTACCGATGAGCAAGGCGGTTCATATTGCCCAAGAACCGGACTCGACAATATGTCGATGTTTATTAGTCAAATGGCGGGATCTCGTGCGATCAACTTAGGGGTTAGCGAGCCTACAACTCCCATTGAAGAGCTTGGCATATCTATGGGATCTGAATTCATGTTAAGAATACTCCAATGCATAGACAGCATGAAGGCCGGCAAAGGTCCTGTACTGGAAGGATAAAGGATTGCCATGGGAATGCGCGAAGATATGAAGCCGGCTGGGAAGTTAAGAATAACAACCCCACCAAAACTTACTGACCTGGTGAATAGTAGGATTGATCAGTTCGCAACTCTTCCGACCGGCAATCAGACAGATTGGCTAGTAGTCGGCGAGGCCGGTCATGAGGGCATTTCACCATTACTAACAGATACCCTAACCCTACCAGTACGTATGCACTTGAAACGTGAAGGAAGTGACTGGCAGGCGTCCGCCATTTATCGAAGATTATTCAAAAGAATTGTAGGCCATGGCGTTTATGACATGTACACTGAGCGATACGCCAGCGTGGATGGACAATTCGGTTGCCAGTTCTTGGTTTATCCATTCGCCATGAAAGCCTTGGCTTTCGGTCATGATTACGGTATGTGGATGCAAGATTTGAATCGCTTGCCGGATGCAGCGTCAGAAAAACTAACAAGGTACCTCACCAATTTCGGTCTGTACGAAGCTACTGATAGCACCCGCAAGATGCCGGCATGGTCGGTTGTTCCCCGCCTTGCTCAAGCAGCCTTTACTGGCGCTAGCCCGAAAGAAGTATAAATTCTAAATATTTAGGATCTCAAAGACTTTATGGATAAGAAATGCTGGCCAAACAGCCGCTTTTAGTAGCGCCAGTATGATGTTCCAGAACCCATCAACGTTACCGACAAAGTGCACTGCCGCTCCGATAAACGTCAAAAAGTAGAAACCTCCAGCCGAACCCTTTTTAACTATTACTGCCTTCTTATCATCCTTAGCCATTTGATTGTCCTCCGTCTCAATTAAACACCCTAAATAAACTACTTGGCAATACAAATCCCTACTCTAAGGCGTCCCACTTATCCAAATTCAGCTTCCCTTCTTAAGAAGTTTAGCTTTTTTAAGTATAATTTTTAGTTATGAGTAAGTATGATGATTTGTTAAAAAAAGATCCCTGGACGTTTGACCAAGATGAGGAGAATGGTTGGCGTGCACTAGATAACAACGGCAAATATCTAGAGGCGGCAAAACTGATTGAAAAGTACTTGGCAGCTAACCTTGAAGAAGTAAAGAAGTTTAAGAAATACCCCAATATGGATAAACTCATGTTCTTTCATGCCGGTCAACTATATGCTACCGAAGGTACGGAGTACTACCAGGAGGCCATAAAACAATTTAAGAAAGCGTATCGGGGCGATCGCGAAGATTGGAATATATACATCAATGCGACCATTGCGTTTTTAAACGCTGACCAAAATGAACTGAGGAAGCAACTTAAACAGTTAAATATTCTGGAAGAGTCTGGTATTCAGACGAATGCCAGCGTTGTGCAAAGGCTGCTGGATGGACTTCAGGCAGGAAATCCCTCCTATAAAGACGCCTACTAGGTTAAATTCAACCTCGCCTACCCCCAATACCAATAACTTATTCAAAATCTTCAGCTTTACACTGACTATCCAAAAATGGATATGGCCAAAATTATAATCGATACCGCCGCTAGTAAATATGGACTTAGCAGAAAAGGCTCTATTCTTGCGCCGCCATGCCCGCTATTTTCTATTACCTCATCCAAAGTCATTTTACGACCGTTATCAGTATGCGGGAAATTACTATTCGCCTTTAAAGATGCAGCTGCGAAAAAGTAAAATAACAGAACTACAGCCGAGCAAGCCCACGCCGTCTGCATGCCACCGTAGTTTTCAAATAAGTACGCCACAAACCCGGACATTACAGCAAAAACTACTGAGCCAAAGGTGTAGTGTTTGATCTTGTTATTGTTTTCCAACCAATATTTATAGAACCCGTGAGGATCACGGTGCGCAATGAAATACAGTGCTTTTGTAAGCATATGTCTACATAATACACCTAATATGGCGATGCTCTTTCTAATGAAGACAAAACTTTGCATGTCTTACCGTATAATTCTTAGCGATGAGTACAAAGTTTCCCCAGTTCAAGCTGAAGTCGGATTTGCGGATGCCGGCTGAATATGTCATTGAGCTGTACCAGCTGTTTGAAGATAATGACTTACAAATCTGGGTAGATGGCGGCTGGGGCGTCGATGCCCTGCTGGAAGAGCAGACCCGTGAACATGCAGATTTAGATCTGGCCATTGATCATGCTCACGAGGCCAAGATGCGTGAACTGCTTAGTGAACGTGGTTACAAGGTCGTTCAGACCAATGACAAAACAGATTGGCAATATGTTCTGGGTGACGGCCATTACCTGATTGACGTACATGTATTCGGCTTTGATGAAGCTGGCAATAACACCTACGGCACCAAATATCCCAAGGACTCATTAACCGGCACTGGCAGTATTAATGGCGTAGTAGTCCGATGTATCGAGCCTAAGTGGATGGTGCAGTTTCATACAAGATACGAACTGACTGATGCCGACCGCCACGACGTTGCCGCCCTCTGCGACAAGTTCAAAATCCCCTTACCGCCCGAACATCAATAACTCGGCGTACAATGATCGACTACTTTGCACTGTGTGATTTAAGCCACAGAGCAATTTCAGCAACATCCAGCTTTTTAACCGCTACTTTTACCGCAAAATCCTCTAATTCACCTTTATTTGATTTGAACTCATAGCCATTGATGCTTAAAAAAGTAAGCCCCGCCAACATCCCCGTCCTTTTATTCCCATCCACGAAAGGGTGATCGGCAATTATTCCTCGAATTATTGCCGCAGCTTTTTCATGCAAACTTGGGTATAGATATTCACCAAAAACACTTTGCGTTTGTACGGCAATTACCGACTCTAGCCTACCTAAATCACGGAGGCCATTCGAGCCACCAGTTGAATCTATGACAACTGCATGGATCTCAAGCAGTTGCTCTAGGGTCAGGGTTATCATCTTTTCGCTAGATTTTGAAAGTCTTGTTGGTAGTCGCTGAGGATTTTTCGAGCGGTTGCAATTACCGCTTCATCGCTTTGGCTGGTGGTCTTATTAGCTTTTTTTACTATAACTTCAACTTCGTCACCAAACTTGATATTTTGTCGACGCATTTCCTTGGCAGGAATAGTTACTCCACCACTGGAACCAATCTTAATAACTTTTTGAATACTTTGAATCATACTAAAGATTATAACAATATTATAATAAAACTCAATATCCCCTTACTTACCGTGCACTTGTAACTTAAACTTCTCTGCATGCACACAAAGCAGTAACTACACGACTTACGTCAGCCGCTAGTTTGCCTACAGCAGAGTTCACGGCATCCCTGTGATTTTCTTCTACTCCAGCCTCTTGCATCGGAGCGATACACGTAATTTCATCACAGCTACACGCCACGCCACCGAGAGCAACAGCTCTTGCTTTCGGTACACCTTCATCTGTTCTTACTCTTCCGACTTCACCAACACCATACCACGCAATGGCGTTACAGCCGGCGGGTTTATCAATACGTAAATCAGCCATATTCACTCCGTTCTTTGTTCACAGACTACTATTCTAGCGTAGATTAGTAAATTGCTTATACTAGAGTTTGAGCCAAGCTCAACCTCCCCTTACCTCCCGAACACCAATAACTCTAGTTAGATTCGCAGCCTAAACCATCACCTTCTCTATCGAACCGATGATGGTCAGTACCAATGACCCTGACAGAAAAACTAATGTCTGAGCAGTCCAAATCATATGAAACATTGGGGACACACGGGGTATAGTTTGGATCGCATGAAGGTTGTGGTTGTGGCGCAGGACTGGTCAGTGCAGCAGGAGGTGGGCTAGCTTGTGCAGCTTGAACTTGTGGTGAGGATGGTTTTGGAGAAGTACTTGTGGTCACCGTCTTTTTAGACTCATCACTGACGCTTTCTTTTGAAACGACAGGCTGCACCTTCGCAGAAGGCTCAGGTATTAGGGGTTGTTGTGTTTCTTCTATAGATAGACTATTCGCCATAAAAGCGAAAAACGCTATGAACGCGCCTATACCAAGCAGTTTCTTCTTCACAATGAAAACCTCTTATGGCTAAAATTATGGACCGATAAGCCTAAATTGCAAAACACTTATGCTTGCATGTCGCGTAATTTTCTAGAGAATAAGAGAATATTAGTAAAAAGGGGTGCTAATTCTAGTGAATCAGTCAGTAGCGGTTAAGAAATTAAAATATTTCATCTTAAAGTACCGTAGAGATCTTACATCTTACATAGCTGCAATTATTTTATATATTCTTGCATTCGTATATATAGGTGAACCTAAAACGTTATTAATTTTTTCAATTATTCTCACTCTATTGGTGCTTTGGATTACAATATTTCTTCGCGCAAAAAATCGAGATTTTTTCTATCTGTCACTCACTTCAAGGAGAGATTCTGACAACTGGTTTGGTTCTGGAGTTTTTAAATACGATAGGATAAATAAGTGCCACTATATTACGGAATCAGAACCCGGGTATATTTATTCTAAAACTTTAATGTGGGATGATTACACACTAGATTTTGACTTTAAAATCATTACAACTTGTATTGGTGTAATTGTACGGGCTGTCAATCTATCTGACTACATTATGCTACAACTCAGGCTTGATGAAGTTAGGCCACATATTAGGATTAACGGCGGATGGAAAGCCTATGAGGTTAAAGAAACGAATTTAAATATAGATCCGGAGCTAAGTTTGGACAAATGGTATCACTGTCTAGTAGCCTGCGAAAAAGACATAGTTCAGATTAAGATAGTTGACAGCAGTGACGTTATTTTGCTTGAAAAACAGTGGACTATTCCCCGAGGATCAATTCTCTTTAGATATACCCACAATAACTCGACCAATAAACCCAAACAAGTGACGACTTCTGAAATTCCTTTTCATGTAAATTCTGAGTACGGTGCAATCGGCTTTCGTAACTCTAGCAGTGAAAAGGCTTTGATTAAAAACATCCTCGTAAAGAAAATATAAACCAAAATCTAATAATTTGCATCTTGTATCTCATCCGAACAGTATGGCCCAAGCGTGAATTTTGCTTCGGGCTTCTGGAAAACAGAAGGAACGAGCGCTGCTGTTATATCGTGATTCGAGGACCAGCCTTTAGGCCGACCAACGGGAGTTCCGCAGAATCCGAATAGCAGCAAGTGAGTGACGCTATCGTTTTTCAGCCGGCCCGAGAGCTTTTGCTACCTTTTGGCGGTCCAAAAGTGGGGCAGTAAAAAGTTGTTTCTTCTCAAGAAAAGATAAAAGCCCCCGTTTCCGGAGGGCTTTTATATAATTCGGCACCGTGCTATTTTCCCAGGGCTAAAACCCAAGTATTGTAACCGCTGCTCGGCTTAACTGCTGTGTTCGGCATGGGAACAGGTGTTTCCCGAGCGCTATGGGCACCGACGCCGCCAACTGATCCCCGGAAAAAAAGGCCCGGCGGGGTTGGCGACGACGACGTCCAAGTGTACGAATATTTTCAAATAACAACGGGGATTAACATAATATGCTAATCACCAATAGCTAGTCAATGCTGATCCAAGAGGCAAACCCCACCGAAGCGAGATCCGTCTCTAGGATCGTAAAAAGTCTGTGCCCTGATTAGTACACCTCGGCTGCACATGTTGCCATGCTTCTACCTGGTGCCTATCAACCTGATCGTCTTTCAGGAGGGTCATAGAGAAATCTAATCTTGAAGTCAGTTTCGCGCTTAATATGCTTTCAGCGCTTATCTGGTCCGTACTATAGCTACCCGGCGATGCCATTGGTATGACAACCGGTACACCAGAGGTACGTCCACCCCGGTCCTCTCGTACTAGGGGCAGATCTTCTCAAATTTCTTAGCGTCCACAGCGGATATAAACCGAACTGTCTCACGACGTTCTGAACCCAGCTCACGTACCACTTTAATCGGCGAACAGCCGAACCCTTGGAAGGTGCTGCCCCTCCAGGATGTGATGAGCCGACATCGAGGTGCCAAACAGCGCCGTCTATGTGAACTATTGGGCGCTATAAGCCTGTTATCCCCGGGGTAACTTTTATCCGTTTGCGCTGTCGATTCCACATTCATATATCAAATGATATGGACAGCGGATCACTTACTCCGACTTTCGTCCCTGCTTGGCTTGTAGGCCTCACAGTCAAGCTGGCTTATGCGTATGCACTATCGTTACGATTTCCATCCGTAACTAGCCAACCTTTGAACGCCTCCGCTACTCTTTAGGAGGCAACCGCCCCAGTTAAACTACCCACCAGACACTGTCCTCGAACCGGATAACGGTCCAAGTAAGAACAAAACGTATACAAGGGTGGTATTTCACGGATGACTCCACCTAGGCTAGCGCCTAAGCTTCAAAGTCTCCCACCTATCCTACACATGTATACGCTCGGTCCAATGCCAAGCTGTAGTAAAGCTCCATAGGGTCTTTTCGTCCTGCTGCGGACAGACGGCATCTTTACCGTCAATGCACTTTCACCGAGCTCTTCGTCGAGACAGTACTCATATCATTACTCCATTCGTGCGGGTCAGAACTTACCTGACAAGGAATTTCGCTACCTTAGGACGGTTATAGTTACCGCCGCCGTTCACTGGGGCTTCAGTTCAGCGCGTGAACGCATCCCCTTAACCTTCCAGCACCGGGCAGGAGTCACCCCCTATACATCCACTTTCGTGTTAGCAGAGAGCTATGTTTTTGGTAAACAGTTGCATGAGTTCTTTAGCTGCGGCCCCGTCACAATACCTACCATGGTATGTGCTTACTAGAGGTCAGCTTTCTTTTGTCATCTCGAATATTTACTCGTTTATACAGGGCTCGTTTTAAGAAGTTTGAAACTTAAAACTAGCTTCTGTTGTTTCCGTAAAAGAAAACTGGCTAGTCACAATGCCAGGCATTGTGACGGGGCAGACCTTATCCCGAAGTTACGGTCGCTGTTTTGCCGAGTTCCTTGACGAAGATTCACTCGTACACCTTGGTCTACTCGACCTGAGCACCTGTGTCGGTTTGCGGTACGGTCGGCAATAGCCATAAGTTAGATAGCTTTTCTTGTCAGCTTGGGTCACAGGAATCCTGCTTATACAGCAGTTTCATTCGCGCTTCGACCGAAGTCTAGACGCTTAGACGGATATAACCATGAATCCGCTCCTACTACCATGCCGCGCACTACCTAACAAACTATCACCGGTACGGGAATATTAACCCGTTGTCCATCGCCTACGCTTCTCCGCCTCGGCTTAGGACCGACTAACCCTGGGACGATTATCGTGGCCCAGGAAACCTCGCTCTTTCGGTGGGCAGGATTCTCACCTGCCTTATGGTTACTCATTCCAGCATTCTCACTTGATACCGCTCCACCGGACCTTACAGTCCGACTTCGATGCAATATCAACGCTCCTCTACCGCGCGTATAAATACGCGCCCATATCTTCGGTAATATGCTTTAGCCCCGTTACATTTTCCGCGCAAGATCTCTTGATGAGTGAGCTGTTACGCACTCTTTAAATGAATGGCTGCTTCTAAGCCAACATCCTCATTGTTTAAGAAATCTCACCTCGTTTCCCACTGAGCATATATTTAGGGACCTTAGATGATGGTCTGGGCTGTTTCCCTTTCGAGCGCCGAGCTTAGCCCCGACGTTCTAACTGCCGCGATTCCGCAAGTAGTATTCGTAGTTTGTCAGGGGTGGGTAATCTTGCGACCCCCAGTCCGAAACAGAGCTCTACCCCTACTTGTTACCACGCGACGCTAGCCCTAAAGCTATTTCGAGGAGAACCAGCTATCTCCGAGTTCGATTGGCATTTCACCGCTAACCACAGGTCATCCGGGCATTTTGCAATATGCTACGGTTCGGCCCTCCACGTCATTTTACTGACGCTTCAGCCTGCCCATGGTTAGGTCACCCGGTTTCGGGTCTACTAACATCCACTAATCGCCCTATTCAGGCTCGCTTTCACTACGCCTCCGCCAAATGGCTTAAGCTTGCGAATGCTAGTAACTCGCTGGATCGTTCTACAAAAAGCACGCCGTCACCCCGAAGGGCTCCGACTCCTTGTACGCACATAATTTCAGGATCTATTTCACTCCCCTTACGGGGTTCTTTTAACCTTTCCCTCACGGTACTTGTACACTATCGATCGTAAGACATATTTAGCCTTGGAGGGTGGTCCCCCCAGATTCAGTCAGGATTTCTCGTGTCCCGACCTACTCGACAATACAAATAATAAGGTTTGCAACACTTGGCATACCAGGCTTTCACTGTCTATGGCCAGTCTTTCCAGACTGTTCTGCTCGCATTGCAATTTTATCGAACCTTACGCAGGACATTGGTAGTTCCTGCAGCAGTTCAGATTTCTAAAACAAGTTTAGAACTCTGAACTGGTTTTTTGTATGTCACAACCCCTTAAACATTTTCGTCTACCAACTTATCCTATCCGGCAAATTGCCAGAAGGAAATGGTTAAGGTTTGGGCTGATCCAGTTTCGCTCGCCACTACTCCCGGAATCATTGGTTATTTTCTCTTCCTCGAGGTACTAAGATGTTTCAGTTCCCCCGGTTACCGCGTTCTCGTCCTATATATTCAGACAAGTGCCACCAGATATGACTCTAGTGAGGTTTCCCCATTCGGACATCCACGGTTCAAAGCTTATTCGGCAGCTCCCCGTGGCTTTTCGCAGCCAATCACGTCCTTCGTCGGTGTCTTACGTCAAGGCATTCATTGTGTGCGCTTGAGTAACTTTTTACGTTATGCATTGACTAGCTATTGGTAATTACCAATATGCCGTTGTCATTTGCTTTTCTATTCGTGTCGCCAAATTGTTAAGTTACAAACCCTGAGCTCGCCTTCATATAAAGACTTTAAACAGACCTTGTTCATTAGGTACTGTGAGCTTGAGTTTACGCTGGAAACCTTACTGAACTACTGTTGGCCTCTGGCCTAAACTCAAGCAGCCATACGATGATACCATTTCAAACAGAGGTGGTCAAGCATATTATGATGCAAAAATAGCTACGTTCTAACACCTTAGATATTACGTATATAAATATAATAGAACCGATACAAGCGTAAAAAGAAATAAATTGTTCTTGCTTATCCTTATTTTGACTTTTACGCCAAATAGAATCGTAGTGTAAGAATTCTTACAGTCTTATACTTTTCAATACTTTTACAATGCTTGCAACAAAGCTTATGTAACTGAAGCTTTATGGAGGGACAATGGCCGTAATATACAAACTGCGTTCGGGTATTAATAAGGTGCATGGGGTAGCAAAGTCGTCACTGTCTTTAGTGATGTCGCCTCACTCAACCCGTAAGGCAGGTCTTATTACCGGCATTTCCCTACTCGCTCTCACACCAGCATTGGCCATTGCAATGGTTCCTACTGGTAACGATGCCTCGCTAAGTAGTTTCACGGTAAAAACTGACGCCGCTTCAACAGACGATTCCTCACTTAACTCAGAAGATAGTGTTTCCAAAGTCAAAAGTTCTACATCGGTAAGTATCAAGAAAGATTCGTCAACCAACATGAGCGCTGACGAAGGCGATAAGACTACAACCTTCACCATAAATGGCCAAGAAGTTGATGGCGAAAATGATGATGTAGTCAATAAAACAATTAAGACAAACTCCAGTAGTACCAATCTGAAAATAGACATCAAAAGTGACGGCTCCAGCTATTCAAAGAATTCGACAAGCTTGCAAATAGATAATCGTCAGGTTAATAATGAGACCCAGTCAGACCTGCGTGATGATAGGACATCAGCACACAGGTAAGCGGTGGGTGTAGTCGATCGACTTTTGGGCGGTATCGGCAACCACTGCTGCCTCTAAGTCGGGCGAGTAACCCGAAATATTAAAATTAATGTAGGAGGTAGTATGAAAAAACTACTACGTTACGCAGCAGTTGCTGTCATGGGTCTTGCCCTTAGCACAGGGGTAGCCGGTGCAGCTAGCAGCTCGATCGACACTACCGGTCCTGACTCAACCAACAAGGTTGAATTCAAGAACCGGCACTACACACGGGTCACCAACAACAATGACCTGAGTGCAACAAATAACAACCCTCAGTCCGCCTACACTGGCGACGCTGACGTTAAAAAGAACACCACTGGTGGCGACGCTACCACTGGTAACGCAAAGAACGACAGCCTGTTGAGCGTCGACGCTAACGTTGACAACAGCGGCAGCCTTTGCGATTGCTTAGGTGGCAACGGTTCTGGCCACGATGACGAAGGTACCATTGAGAACACTGGTCCTGACTCATACAACAGCATTAAGTTCAACAACGAGAGTACTGTTAAAGTTACAAACAACAACCACATTGCTGTAACTAACAACAACTCTCAAAAAGCTTCAACTGGTGACGCAAGTGTTTACAAGAACACAACTGGTGGCAACGCTACTAGCGGTGACGCAGAAAACATCAGCACCACTGAACTTAGCCTTACTGTAACTAACTAGTAATTAGTACAAAACAGTAATGGTGGACGGTAAACTAGGAGAGTTTGCCACAAAAAATGCAAACTCTCCTAGCAATTACCACCCAATCAAGCTGACAAGAACTAAAGAAGGAAATATTTATCATGTTAAAGTCCGCTGACATCGCAAAGAGAACCCTTGTATCGAGCCTAGCTCTTTTATTAGTTTTAGGGTCTCCTCTGACCGTTTTGGCTAACGAAACTCAGCCTGTTAGCGAACCTGCGCCTCAGACAACGACAACTGAGACGCCTACCCCTTCTATACCGCCAGCCCCTGCTCCGCCAGCTAATGTTACTGGACCAACAGAACCTACTGGAGCAGACGCAAAAACATACAAATATAACGCAGAGACAGGCCTCTGGGAAAATGATTTTTATACCTGGAATCCAGTTACAAAACAGACTAAGCCTAAAGGAACTCCCAACTATAGCTACAACCCAGATACAGGTATGTGGGACACAACTAAATGGCAGTACAACCCAGCCACTGGTAAATATGAGCCAAACGTTATATCATCTGCTCGTCCTTTAGATGCGACAATCAATAATACTGGTCCGGACTCTACTAACGTTATTGGTTCAGGCGGGAACGGCAACGACGCAACGTTTAATTCATTCTTCAATGCCAGCATAAGTAATGGTATCTACTCTACTGCCCACTCAGGAAACGCTGGAGTTATCGGAAACACTACCGGTGGCAGTGCCACAACTGGCAATGCCACTATAATCAGCAACTTGTTTAACTTACTCCAATCTTCCGCCGGTTTTGGTAATGGCAACCTTACTACATTTAATCAAGATATTTACGGTAATGTTGTTGGCGACCTATACATAGACCCAAACATGTTTACAAAAGTACAACCCGCCACCAACGGCTCTGGCTACCCGGTATATGATGATGTGACTATTAATTCACAGTCAAATGGTGTCATCAATAATGACATTGTTCTAGATGCCGCAACTGGTAACGCAGCTGTTAGCGGTAACACCACTGGTGGAGATGCCACATCCGGCAATGCCAGTGCAGTCGCCAATATCGTTAATATGATCAACTCGATCATCGGAGCCCAGCAGTCATTCCTCGGTAACATCAACATTTATGGCAATCTTGAAGGCGACGTGCTCCTTCCTGAAAACTTCATAAATACCTTACTTGCCAGTAATGTTCCGACCGCTACCATTGATACATCATCAATCGCAAATGGTGACTTATTGGCCGAATTTAATAACAACCAGGCCATTAACAATAATATTGACGCTACTGCCACAAGTGGAGCAGCCACCGTTGCCAGCAATACTACTGGCGGCAATGCAACGACCGGTGAGGCCAATACTAAACTTACTGTTTTGAACCTTACTGGTCGCCAAGTCATCGGCAGCGATGCCATGCTGGTATTCATAAACGTTCTTGGCAATTGGGTTGGTGCTATCGTGAACGCCCCCGGCAGCACCTCAGCAGCACTCGGTGGCGGAATTGCATCCAATAGCTGTATCGTCATCTGTGGTGGTGCTGAAGACCTTACTCTCAACGCCACAAACAACAATCAGATCAATAACAACATATTGGCAAACGCCACAACTGGTAATGCTGATGTTACCCATAACACTACCGGCGGCAATGCAACGACCGGTGATGCCAATGTGGGCGTCAACGTCGCCAATATTACCAACAGCACCTTCAACCTCAGTAACTGGTTTGGTGTATTGTTCATCAATGTATTTGGTGAATGGAAAGGTAGCTTCGGTGTTGATACGGCGTACGGTAACACCCCTGCTCCGACTACCGTAGCATCTGGTGGCTCATCAGGTGCACCGCAAGTGTTCCGATTTGTTCCTGCCGATTCAGCTGACAGCACTAAAAACAAGAATACTCGCTATACACTTGCATCTGTGGGCGCAACCACACCAACAAACGAAAGTGCTAGCGAGAATAACAGTGATGACAAAGCCGTACTGGCAGTCACTAAATCCAATGGCAGCAGCAGTATTGGTTCGTCTCGAGACTTGAGTCTACCAATCATGGGAGCAATCATTGCTGTTGCACTTCTTGGTATCGAGCGCCTAATCACTATCCGACAGAACCGACGCACCGTAAAAGCAACTGCTCCACTTAGCACCCTACACAACTAAAACAAAAAGATTTAAAAAAGCCAGTGTTCATAAATGCACTGGCTTTTTTAATTGACTGTTTTAGGAACAGGATTGTAAGGCGTCGGACTGAGCATCACTAAAGTAATCGGGAGACTGCCCCGTCGCTGTTATTTGAGCATCTGCTTCTTTGAACTGCTCAAAAGTAAGTCGCTCTTCAAGACCAGTTAAAACGCAGCTACAGGCAGTATCTGTCCCCCCAGAACTCACACAGGCAGACAAAAATGCCTGCCTGGAACTTTCCGGGAACTTATTTGATGCAGCCGCACTATCACCAGAACCAGAATCTAAATCGGTCGATTCATCTGATGTCGGCTGCGTTGTCTGCCCTGTTGCGCCGCTGGATGTCGGAACTTTCTTGTTTGCCTGCATAAAGGCCAGAGTACTTAGTGTCGTACTAATAATCAATGCCGCAACAGCGATAATAATCGCCAATACTGCCACCTTATTATTACCATTACTTGCTGGAGGCATCGCAACCTGATTGGACGTGTATTGACTAGCATAGGCGCTGGACTGATCTTGCCATGCTTGAGCTTGCTGAGGCAAACCAACGGGCTGCTGGGCATACGTTTGCTGCGCCATTGACTGCTGGTACGGTTCCTGAACATAGGCCTGTTCTACATAGGGCTGCTGTTCAGCTTGAGGTGAATACACTGGCTGTGAGTTTGCCAGAGCATATGGGTCAACATAAGTACTAGGCAAATTATTTGGGTCTTGAGGATTCATCTAACCGTTTTTACCACCATCTAACTTTGTATTGATAGTACCATAACAGCTTAAGCCTTATAAGTAGCTTCTTGTCTACACCGACTATTTAAGGTAGAATCTAACAGATGTGAACGTGGGGCAATAGCTCAGTTGGCTAGAGCACCTGCTTTGCAAGCAGGGGGTCCGGGGTTCGAGTCCCCGTTGCTCCACCACAACAATACCAAAATTGTGAATTTCTAATTTGCAATTTTGAGAGGAAGACTCATGCCATAAGTCGAAGCTTTTGCCAAAAGGCAAAACGAGACAGGGGCATAAAGTCTGACGAGGGACTGTAGCTCAGCTAGCTCCCTCGCGTCACTGGAAATTGCCTCCAGGCAATTTTAAACAAACTATTAACAACATGAATATATAAGGGGTTATAGCTCAGCTGGTTAGAGCGCGTCACTGATAATGACGAGGTCCCAGGTTCGAGTCCTGGTAACCCCACCATTAAATAGTTGTTTACTAATGACGAATTAGCTTGCTTGTTCGAAGATAAATCTTCTTATTAAGGCCAGGCAAGGAAAACATTAATTGCTTTTGAGTAATTGATGGGTTGGTGGCCCAAAGTCCTCCCAGCCCCACCAGTTTAGACCACCTAAAAGTGGTCTTTTTTAATTGAGTTTGATGGATTTGATTATGTCGACAGCCTGTTTGTAGGCATTGGTACTCTGATAGTTAGCAAGGGGCACGCTATTAAATCCAAGTGCATCGGCCTGAGATTTAGCTCCGAAACCACCAACGATGACGTAGGTATCCGGCTCACGACCGTAGTTTGGCCCAAGGGTCTCATCTTTATTCAAACTAAAGTCCCCCGTCACCATGAAGAATCCGAAGTTATCGCTCTCATCAAAGCCAAACTGAGTAAAGTTAGTGTCTTTCCTTTGGTCGTTGCCGGGATTGGTATAAACGAGTATTTCTGATGGCTGAACGGCGTAGCCTCGACCGATGTACTTGCCGTCGATATCCCGAGCGCCCTGACGGATATAAACAATAAAACTACCAGCGGTACTAACGCCCTCGGGTGTCTCGTACGTAAACTCGGGCGAGGCAATAAAGATCCCCCCATCTTTGTCGGTCACTGACCAAGAAGAAGGGTGCTTGATCTCTAACCCCAAAATATCACTAGTAAATACTCTAGTTTGCCCCGCAACCGGCACATCACTCTTAGTAGCGGGTTGATCCGCGGCCTGAGTCGGTTGAGGTGATGAATCTGCTTGCGAGCTTGAAGAATCTCGAGTTTGTAGAAACGCGGCCCCTGCACCTAGCAACACGAGGCCGATTGCCCCGATTAGGTAGGTTTTTTTATTTAGGAATTTGTTGGCTTTCTTTGAGTTTTTTGCATGATTTGGAGTCGGCTGATCCGGTAGATTAACAGGCTGCTTCAGTAGATTGTTTTGATCATCGGTAGGCATGAATATCTCCTTGACTACCTCATTATACCCCGCATAAAAAGACCAGCCTCAGATAAAGGCTGGTCTTTACTAAAACCGAGGGGTTCTAATTGTTCGAAATACTGATAGTTACATCAGTTGTGTTGATGTTTTCGGCATCGCCACTGGTAGCATCACCGCCGGTGGTGTTTTTGTAGACGCTTGCATCACCGCTTTTAGCGTACTGACTGGTCGAATTGCCAACCGATACATTGTTTTTGTTCACAACTAACTGCTTGTTCACGGTACCGCCGTAGATAGTGTTCCATGAACCTGGACCAGTATTGCCTATAGATGCGCCCTGTAGACCACTACCCTCACAGCCACAACTACAGTCGCCCGTAGTCGCACTGTTAGTAAGATCAACGCCCACAGTTGTCAGGTTATCATTTAGAGCATTACCGCTTGTAGCATTGCCTCCGGTGGTATTTTTGGCTACTTTAGCCTTACCGGTTTTGGCCTTTTGTGTAGTGCTGTTACCAACACCAACGTTGTTAACATTCTTCACTTTGCACTTGTTAACATCTTTGACGACAATTTTGTTTTTCGACCACGGACCAGTGTTATAAATACTTAGCGCTTGTGGGTTGCTACCACCGTCACCATTATCCGTACCCTCGGCTAATGCAACGGAGCCACTCAATGCTAAGCTCACGCCAAGCACAGCTCCGAGTTTAATAATGTTCTTAACCATTCCACCCCCTTTTTGGCAGCATGATGCGACGCTTACGACGCCGACTGCTCCCGATTACGTTTACGCTTATAACTTACTACAGTGAACTTTTTTAATCAACTATTTCTCTTCCCGGCAAAATACTGAGGATGCTTGGCTATTTTTTATCGTGGGTATTACCAAACACGTCGATGTTCTGATTTTCGGGGTAGACTACTTCCTGATGATTACCGGTGACAATGCTGTCTGACATCATACGGCTGCCCATTCTAGCGCGAAGCGCCAGAAATGCCACTGCCGCGGCTGAGAGCGCCAATAAGATACTACCTGTTACGGCAACCGTCTTTATAGCGGAACCACTCTGCTTTGATTCTCCTTCGAGGCTGCCCTCTGTTACCGCATCACCGCCGTACTGCTCAATACTATCGGATATTGTCGACTGGTCAGAGTCGCTCACCTGGGCAGGACTTAGTGCACTTAAGCCCGGTACGGGAGTCTCATTAACGGTTACCGCTCCATTATCAGCAATAGCTACTATAGACACCGATGTTGATGCCGATGTACTGCCTCCGGCGTTAGTACATGTTAAGGTATACGTTTTTCCAGAAGTAAGTGCGCCAGTTCCCTGACTGCCGTTGGAGGTAGATTTTGTGCCGCTCCAATCACCAGATGCTGTACAAGAAGACGGATTATTACCTGTAGACCACTGCAGGATTGATTTTTGACCACTGTTTAGCGTAGTTGGAGTCGCCGTCAATTTAACGGTTGGTTTTTGGATGGTTGGTGTAGCGATACCGACTGCGCGAGCATTTACAGAGAGCGCTGCGCTGCCTGTGCCCCCCGCATTTACGCAAGTAATCGTATATGTGTGAGCGCGCGCGGCTATTAGTGCGCCGCTAGACTGTGCGCCGTTACCCGCCCTTACGCCGCTCCAGTCACCTGTGGCCGTACAACTTGTAGGGTTATTAGTGGCAGTCCATGATAAATTAACGGATTGACCGACTGTAACAGAACTAGATGAACTGCGTAATGTAACTACCGGTTTGCTTGGTATGACGATAACTGACCGCGAAGCGCTCGCTGTTCCGGCTGTATTGCTGCAGGTAATTGTGTAGGTGTACGTTTTTACGTTAGTAAGCGCTCCGGTTGCTTGAGAACCAGAAACTGATTTAGTACCAGTCCAATCTCCAGAAGCCCTGCAGCTAGTAGGACTATCGGTAGAAGTCCATGATAAATTGACAGATTGTCCGACATTCACCGAGGCAGCAGTGGTAGAAAGGAACACTTTAGGAATAGATACCGGTGGTTTCTGCGGTGGAATGGGGACTGGAGTCGGCGTAGGTGTCGGGGTCGGAGCTGGAGGCGTGGGAGTAGGAGTTGGAACGGGAGTCGGCGTAGGTGTCGGGGTCGGAGTTTGGATAACAGCATCCGGTTTTAGCCGTATAATCCTGTCATCATCGCTAGTTGGACTCCCCCGTCCATCACGGTTACTGGTCGCCAGATACAGTGACCCATCAGGTGCTTGGATAACGTCACGTATTCGGCCAAACTGGTTCTTATAAAGTTCTTCAATACTACGAACCGTACGCTGATCGGTATTTAAGTTAAGCCTGTATAACGCCCGCGCACCAGTGCGCCCCTGAATACCAAGACCTGTGAACATCAGGCTATTCTTCCAATTCCCCGTAAGCTGATTGCCTGCATAGAAAGTGGCTCCACCGGGAGCCCAAATTCCTGAACCGCTAGACCGAACTGGAGCGATAGTGTTGGACAAAGTGAGATTGGTGAACTGAGTCGAGAAATTAGAATTTGAGTTAGTTCCATAGAATTTTGGCCAGCCGTAGTTACCACCTTTCACGATGCGATTAACCTCGTCAGTACAGCATGGTGTACCAGTTGGTCCATGCTCCGTTGCCCACATTTCATTATTGACCGGGTTCCAGGCCAGACCCTGAGGGTTACGGTGACCATAGCTCCATACTAACGACCGATTGCCGGTGGTACCGAATGGATTATCTAGCGGAGTGAGGTTGCCAGGTGTTGGCCGGATACGCAAGATTTTACCCCCTAGTGAGTCTAGATTTTGAGCGATACGGCTGTTTTGGCTGCCATTATCAGAAGCATCACCCGTCGCAACATAGAGGTAGCCATCAGGCCCAAACTTAATGCGTCCGCCATCATGGAACTGGTAGCCAGGGATATTATCAATCAGCGTCACTGGTGAGCCGGCCGTAAAATTCGACTGATTCACGGTGTAGCGAGCCAGGCGATTACCCTTCCCGCTTGATGTGTTAATCGAATAATATACGTAGAGGTAGCCGTTACTGGCAAAGTTAGGGTCAAGTGCTATGCCCTGCAAGCCTTCTTCGTTACCGGAACTTCCTACCGGGACTGTCGCGATAGTGGGTTTCAACGTTAGCTGTCCGTTCGCCCCCCGTTCAGCAACCCGGATGCGTCCAGGCCGCTCCGTAAAGTACATATACCGCCCGTCTTTTGTAAATTCCATCGCCCACGGTACAGTCAAACTCCTTAGGGCAGTTTCGACAGTCACTCTGTCGGATGGCTGTGTTGGGGTGGGGGTGGGGCTAGGCGTTGGAGTCGGTGTTGGGGTGGGAGTGGGGCTTGGAGTGCTCGCGCCTGCCCCAAGTTCTGCCTCAGTAGTTGTTGCTCGAACATTATCGTAGTAAACGATTCCTGTTCCATTAACACAAGTACAACGGTAGTAGCCCTGCTTAAAGTAAGTTCCTTCATTTGGCCGCAGTGTCGCACCTGTATACGTAGGACGCTTTTGACCGTTCACCCAGACTTCGACTAACCCAGCCCCGCCAGCCGACCACTTAATATGGAACTTGAAGTCATACCACTGACCAGTCTGCAGAGTGTACTGCCAAGGGAAAGTCGCCGGAGGATTAGTGTCACCAGCAAATCGAGCTTTGTTTATTTGCAACATGATATTACGACCAGAAAGGTTCATTTCTACTGGTGGAGGTCCATTGCCGGTGGAATGCCACTGGCCAAGTATCTGCCAGCCGGAACTGTTAGGAAAGCCGTTTTCCAGCTTCATACTCCATTTGTACCAGCGGTCTTGCCCCTCAGCACTACTCGGCGCACTACCACCCTGCCTTTCGGCGCGCTCACCATAGCACCTGTCTCCCGTTACCGGACAGTCACCATCCCGTACTTCATAGCGTGCCGAGTAGCGACCTTCCCGCGGTGCGTTAGTAGACACCGTACAACTCCAAGATGCTATACACTGCCCTCCGCCCCAAGGCGGTGTTTGAGTACCATTTTCATAATCAGCATTGAAGAGTATAGCCGCTTCTGATGATCCAATATTTTCAGCTATTTTATACAGAGTGAACGAACTAAAAAGTAGCACCACAACGACACTA
Source organism: Candidatus Saccharimonadota bacterium (assembly GCA_022841445.1). Taxonomy (GTDB): domain Bacteria; phylum Patescibacteriota; class Saccharimonadia; order Saccharimonadales; family UBA10212; genus JALHRM01. The sequence goes on along the minus strand of JALHRM010000001.1, from coordinate 440,352 downwards.
ACCCAAACCGGCGTGCTATGGAATAACTTGCGGGCTTTAGCCTCTTCATAAGAAAGCTGATTTTTAATAGCCGGTTTCTTGGTCGCTTTATTGTTTTTGCTGGCGTCTTTAGACCGACGCGCTAAGCGCTTAAGCATACTTAGATATTACTCCTAACAAACGTCGTCGCCAAACATAGAACTACCAAATAAGTTTCGGTAAATAAAAAGCCACTCCTTATGCCAGAGTGGCTTCCCTTAAAAATCTAGATAGTGCAGATCAAACGTCAATCATATACGAGAAGAACTTAGTACTGTCTCCTTAAAGGAGATATATGCTGGCAAGCTCTTACTTTCCGAAACCAGCGTATCAGTATCGACTAGCTTCCGAAACGACTAATGTCATTTCTTTGCTTAGTTTCTCCCTAGAAAGGAGGTAATCCATCCGCACCTTCCGGTACGGATACCTTGTTACGACTTAACCCCAATCATCCCCCCTACCTTAGGGCGGCGCGAAGGCCACACGTCAGGTATTGGTGACTTTCATGGTTTGACGGGCGGTGTGTACAAGACCCGAGAACGTATTCACGGTAGTGTGCTGACCTACCGTTACTAGCGATTCCAGCTTCATGCAGGCGAGTTTCAGCCTGCAATCCGAACTGAGACCGGCTTTGATGGGATTTGCTCCGCATTGCTGCTTGGCTGCCCTTTGTACCGGCCATTGTAGCGTGTTTGTAGCCCCAGACGTAAGGGTAATACTGACCTGACATCATCCCCTCCTTCCTCCCCGTTGCCGAGGCAGTCTAGCTAGAAAAATTCAACTAACTACAAGGGTTGCGCTCGTTGATGGACTTAACCAAACATCTCACGACACGAGCTGACGACGGCCATGCAACACCTGTCACTGCGGCCCGAAGGCACGTTCTCCTTTCGGAGAATTTAGCAGGATGTCAAGTCTGGGTAAGGTTCTTCGCTTATCATCGAATTAAACAACACGCTCCACCGCTTGTGCGGGTCCCCGTCAATTCCTTTGAGTTTTAATCTTGCGACCGTACTCCCCAGGCGGCATGCTTAACGCGTTAGCTTCGCTACAAGACGGGTCGATACGTCTTACAGCTAGCATGCATCGTTTACGGCGTGGACTACCGGGGTATCTAATCCCGTTTGCTCCCCACGCTTTCGTGCCTTAGTGTCAGAAACGAGCCAGTAGACTGCCTACGCCATCGGTGTTCCTTCTAATATCTACGGATTTCACTCCTACACTAGAAATTCCATCTACCTCTCTCGCTCTCAAGTCTACCAGTTCAAATAATGTTTATGAGGTTGAGCCCCACGCTTTCACTATTTGCTTAATAAACCACCTACGCAACTCTTTACGCCCAGTAATTCCGGATAACGCTTGGACCCTACGTATGACCGCGGCTGCTGGCACGTAGTTAGCAGGTCCTTATTCGTCTGTTACCGTCATATTCTTCACAGACAAAAGCAGTTTACAACCCGAAGGCATTCATCCTGCACGCGGCGTTGCTCCATCAGGCTTGCGCCCATTGTGGAAAATTCCCTACTGCTGCCTCCCGTAGGAGTCTGGACCGTTCTCAGTTCCAGTCAGGCTGATCATCCTCTCAGACCAGCTAATGATCGTCGCCTTGGTGAGCCATTACCTCACCAACAAGCTAATCATACGCAGGCCGCTCCCAAAGCGCCGAAGCTTTGATCCGAAGATAATATGCGGTATTAGACACCATTTCTGGTGCTTATCCCTCACTTTGGGGTACGTTCCTACGTGTTACTCTGCCGTCCGCCGCTCGTGTACTTTCACGCTTTGCTCAAACTCCTTCTCTGCCTAGATTTGGATTAGTGATAGACCGAAGTTCATCACTTCGTTTTAGATACGGCTGATTTTTCTGTTGGAAAATCTCCGCGTCTCGTCTCACCGTTTAAGCAAACTGTGAAAGCCTTACCGCTCGACTTGCATGTATTAGGCACGCCGCCAGCGTTCATCCTGAGCCAGGATCAAACTCTCCAAAAAAGAATTTGTTATTGACTAAGATCGAACATGTAACTAGTTAAAGTTACACTGACTTATATGAACAGATTGCTCTGTTCGAAAAAAACAATTCAAACGCACCAAAAATGGTGCTAATGAACTGACGTTGATTTGCACTATCTAAATTTTTAAAGTCCTGTTTTTTAGAGCGCCTTAAAAACGACTCTTCACAAACATTGAAGTCAATTGTACCCCGCACCGTTACTGTTGTCAACGGATAATAAGCTTTTCGCTACTGCATATAATTTTTTACAACAATATTGTCAGGATAACACCTACCGAAAGTCCCGCAAAACCGCCCGCCACAACCTCCAGCGGCGTATGACCTTTAGTGCCAAAATGCACTCGTTGCTTACTCTTTATGCCTGCTTTGGATTCTAGGGCGCGAATAGATAGGGTATTTTCGCCAGTCGTACGACGAACACCGAGCGAATCATACATAATGACTGCCGCAAGCGTCAGTGCTAAACCAAAGTAAACTGATTCAATTCCCTGGGTTATACCAATAACTGTGGCCAGGGCAGCAGAAGCGGCGGAGTGTGAGCTTGGCATGCCGCCAGATGCCAAGGCATCAAGTAGCTGGAAACCGTCTCTTCTCAGATCAAACAGCACTTTGAGCCCCTGGGCAACCGCCCACCCAGCCGTCGGAGCGATGATATAAATGTACTGCTCCATATGCCTTCAGACCTTAGCTTTCTTTTGCTTTCTTAGGTTTTGGCTTGTCGGCCTCCACTACTTCTGACTCAACTTCATCTTCAGGGTCATCAGGCAATTTTTCGACGAGTGCCAGCGACGCAACAGAATCGGATTCATTCAAGCGCATAATTCGAACACCTTGGGTGGCACGACTAAGCTGCGGAATATCCTGAAGCCCCAATCGAATGGTTTGGCCAGATGTGGAGATTATAATAACCTCCTGGTCTTCACCAACCAATGATTTTACATATACCAATTGTCCGGTTTTCTTATTCACTACAGCTGAACGTATGCCAACGCCCCCTCTTTTATGAGGTGTAAATTGTGATATTTTTGTCCGCTTACCATAACCGAATTCGCTTATCACGAATATATTTGAACCTTCCTCGACAATATCCATACCGACAACACGATCATCACTTCGAAGTCGAATACCACGAACACCCCTACTAACCCTGCCCATAGCACGGACATCTTTTTCATGGAAGCGGATAGCCTGTCCTTGAGCGGTCGATATCACAGCCTCGTTATCACCATCAGTACGTCGGATCCAACGTAGCTCATCACCTTCATCTAACTTAATGGTGATCAGTCCATTACTGCGCACATTTTTATACTGTTCAAACGGCGTTTTCTTTACCACGCCTCTGATTGTCGTCATGAACAAGTAACCACCCTCAGTCGCCTTACTAACATTAATAACGGCACTGACGGTTTCTTCTGGTTGCAGTTGTAGGAGGTTCACAATGGCAACACCCTTAGCATTTAATCCAACAGCTGGGACTTCATACGTCTTGATACGGAATACTCTTCCCCTATTTGTAAAGAACAGTAAGTAGTCATGTGTTGAAGCATTTACAACGTGATCGATGACATCTTCTTCTCGAGTAGCCATACCGCGCTTACCTTTACCACCACGGTTCTGTTTCTTATATTCGGCAATGGAACTACGCTTTATATAGTTTGCTGATGTAAGCGTGACAACAACTTGCTCATCCGGTATAAGGTCTTCATCGCCAAGCCGACCAAGTTCTTGTGGAACAACTTTAGTGCGCCGTTCATCACCGTATAATTTTTTAAGCTCTTTGTACTCATCCTTAATGATGGCTAAGATTTTTTTCGGATCGGCCAAGATAGCTTCTAACTCGCCTATTAACTTCATGAGTTCAGCCAGTTCGTCCTCAATCTTCTTACGCTCCAGTCCTGCCAGTGTGCGAAGCTGCATGGCGAGGATGGCCTTGGCTTGAAGTTCAGACAAATTAAACTTCTTGATCAAGTTAGCCTGGGCTTCATCGGTTGTCTCAGATGCTCGTATCGTAGCGATGACTTCGTCAATATGATCAAGTGCAATCTTAAGCCCTTCTAGAATATGAGCCCGGTCTTTAGCTTTACGAAGCTCGTACTCGGTACGCCGGCGAACAACAATCTGGCGATGCTTAATATGCTCGGCGATAATGTCGGCAAGCCCCAGAATACGTGGCTGGATGCCATCAATAAGTGCCAACATATTATAGTGGAAGGTTGTCTGTAGCGGTGTCAGCTTGTAGAGCTGATTGAGTAGCTTCTTAGGGTAGGCGTCTTTCTTAAGGTCAATAACAATCCGGACATTACCCCGCGCACTTTCATCGCGAATATCACTTAACCCAGCAATTTTTTTGTCTTTATACAGTTCGGCAATTTTTTCTATAAGACTAGCCTTGTTTAGACCGTATGGAATTTCTGTAATGATAATCTGTTGACGTGTACCTTTGGCGGCTTCGGTAATTTCGGCAATACCCCGCAGCACCACGCCGCCCCTGCCGGTAGCAAAAGCCGCTCGGATTGAATCACGGCCATAGATAATACCGCCGGTTGGGAAGTCCGGACCTTTAACGTGCTCCATAAGCTCATCTAAGGTAGCGTCCGGATGATCAATCATATGGATACTAGCATCGATGATTTCACTGATGTTGTGCGGTGGGATGTTGGTTGCCATACCTACAGCGATACCGAGTTGACCGTTGAGCAACAGGTTTGGTAATTTTGCCGGCAATACGGAAGGTTCCTGCAGGCGACCGTCGTAGTTTTCCCTGAAATCTACGGTATCTTTATCAATATCAACCAGGATTTCTTCTGATAGTCGGTGCATCTTGGCTTCGGTGTATCGCATAGCAGCCGGCGGGTCGCCGTCCATGCTACCGAAGTTACCCTGCCCGTTAACTAACTGATACCTCATAGACCACGGTTGTGCCATGCGGACCATCGAATCATAAATTGCCGCATCACCATGAGGGTGATAGTCACCCATCACCGCACCAACGACATTAGCACTTTTACGGTGTTTGGCCGAGCTCCGCAGTCCGTCACGGTTCATCGTATAAAGAATCCGGCGATGGACGGGCTTCAGTCCATCACGTACATCCGGTAAGGCTCTCGCTACAATGACGCTCATCGAATAACGAAGGTAGCTGTCTTCCATGACATTCTCAACAGTCTGAAGTTCAAGCGAGCGGGAGTGATCGACTTTCACAGTTTCAGGGTCTTTGTCCTGGAAATGAGTTGTTTCTTGGTTTTGATTTGTTACTTCTTCATCCATGGCTAAATATCCAGATCCTTCACGAATTTAGCGTGAGTTTGTATAAAGTTTTTTCGTAATTCTACCTCTGTGCCCATGAGCTTGCTGAATATTGCATCGGCTTTTTCGGCATCCTCGATACGCACCTGAATAAGCACCCGCTTTTCCGGATTCATGGTCGTTTCGAATAACTGCTCAGCGTCCATCTCACCCAAACCCTTATAGCGTTTCTGCTCAGTAAAGCCCGCTTGGCGGAATCGTTCGTCACTCTTGTTAATAGTCGCACCACCCTGCTTTCGTTCTTCAATGGCGGCATTGATTATTGTTGTTAATTCTTCATCACTATAAGCATAAATGCTGCTCTTGCGGCCTTGCTTTATGAGCTCAAACAGAGGTGGTTTGGCAAGGTATAGGTGGCCACCTTCGATAACCGGACGCATAAATCGGAAGAAGAATGTAAGCAGAAGCGTACTAATATGGCTGCCGTCAACGTCGGCATCTGTCATGACGATGATGCGCCAATAGCGCAGACCACTCATATCAAACTGCTCATCAATCCCAACTCCTAGTGCCTTGATGAGATTCACAATCTCATTATTGGCCAGCATCTTATCAAGTCGGGCGCGCTCAACGTTTAGGACCTTACCGCGAAGCGGGAGGATGGCCTGAGTCTTACTGTCACGACCGCTCTTGGCAGAACCACCAGCGGAGTCTCCCTCGACCAGGTAGATTTCGGAATCTTTTGGATCCTTACTGGAACAGTCAGCCAGTTTGCCTGGCATACTGGCGCCTTCGAGCACACCTTTTCTGATGATGTTGTCACGGGCGGCACGGGCTGCTTTGCGTGCACGGGCGGCCAATAACGCCTTACCGACGATCTTACGGGCTACCCCGGGGTGTTCTTCAAGATAATAATTAAGATACTCGTTCATTACCTGCTCGACGTAACCTCGAACTTCGGTGTTGCCAAGTTTATTCTTGGTCTGGCCTTCAAACTGCGGGTCGGGCAATTTTACCAAGATGATGGCCGTTAGACCTTCGCGGGTATCCTCACCAGTCAGGTTCTCTTCTTTTTCTTTAAGCAAACCCGACTTGCGGGCATAATCGTTGATAACGCGCGTCAGGGCAGCCCGAAAACCGGTCATGTGGCTACCACCGTCCGGGTTGTAAACGTTGTTGGCAAAAGCTTTTACGGTTTCGCTGTAGGTGTCGTTATATTGCAGGGCGATTTCCACTGCCGAGTCATCAACTTCCTTATCGACATAGAAGATGTCATCATCAACAACATCCTTGCCGATATTAAGATGTTTTACATATGACTGAATACCACCCTCGAAGTAAAAGCCATGCCGCTCTCCAGTGCGCTCATCAGTAACGGAACCACGCAAACCTTTTGTAAGATAGGCCTGGTGGCGAAGATAGTCGACAACCCATTGATAATCAATAATCGTCGTCTCGAAAATAGTGTCGTCAGCATAGAATGTTAGGTCAGTGCCATTACTAGTGCTTTTGCCCACTACTTCGAGTTCAGACGTTGGCGCACCACGCTCATATGTCTGTTGATACAGCTTACCGTCGCGCATGACACGGGCAATAAGCTTAGTGGATAATGCGTTGACAACACTGGATCCGACTCCGTGCAAACCGCTACTAACTTTATAGCTGCCGCCACCGAACTTACCCCCGGCGTGCAGTACGGTCAGAACTGTCTCAAGCGTACTCTTACCGGTCTTCGGGTGCGTATCCACCGGGATACCCGCCCCGTCGTCAACAACACGCACGCCGCCATCCGCCTGGATGGTAATATCTATTCGAGTTGCACGACCAGCAATAACTTCGTCAACACCGTTGTCAGCAATTTCTTTGACCATATGATGCAGCCCCTCGGTGCCGGTGCTGCCAATATACATACCAGGCCGCTTGCGGACTGGTTCTAGCCCCTCGAGTACCTGAATCTGACTGGCATCATAATCATTCGATTTTTGTTTCGTAGCCACTATATTCCCTCTTCTTAATCTGATTGATCTAGGACCGAGTAGCTGCCAATTAATTCCTGTAGCAGAGTCATCAACGATGCATCACATCGAATAAGGACGCCCATCGCCTAAATCAAAATTACCTCTTAATTATACCTTATTTTCTTAGGTAGCTCAAAACGCACCTGCTAGTTGTTACGGGGTCTCCTTTTGGTGAATATTTCCACTGGTGTCTATTTCGATTCCAATATCTGCCTGAGCGCTGCTGGATGACGCTACTGCCTTCAGATCGACTTCGTGTTCATGGTCATCACCGGCTCGAAGTGAGGCACTCCATTCACCTTGTGGCTTCGGCACAGGCTGGGATGGTTCATTCTTGACCAGTTCTTCAGGTGCAGTTTGATTTGAAACGTCTGGAGCCGGTGCTGATGCCACGCTGGTATCACCGGGGCTTGTCGTCAAAACTGCGTGTGGAGTTGCTTCTTCTGGTGTACCAGCTGCTGCAAATGGCTGCACATATGATGCCGCTGTCACCGGTGGCGCAGAATGCGGTTTCTGCTCAGGCTCCTGCCGTACCAATGGTGATGGAGATGGCGGATACGGCGTAAGGTGCGGCGCTTGAGCCGGCACTGATGCGGTTGGCTGGTACGGTGTGAGCTGAGCTGGGCTCAGTGTTTGTACAGGCTGCTGGGGGGCAGAAACAGCGGGCGGTGCCTGATTTTGAGGTTGATCTATCACCGGCGGCACCGATGACTGCATTGGCTGGCCAAATGATGTCGCTGCAGAAGGAGTAGTGATGGTAGGCTGAGCAATAGGTGGAGCACTTTGGGCTATTGGCTGCTGTGGGGCTGGCTGGCTATTACCTATGGGTTGTGCGGCAGAAATCGGCTGAGGTGGTGGAGCCGGCTGCTGTTTGCGCTTATTCAACCAATCGTCCAGGAACGAATTGGACGACGCCGGCTTTGGTGCAGCGCCGGCAACTGGCGCAGCGGCTGTTGCCACCCCCGGGGGATTACTCGGGGTATTACCACTCCCATCAGCACTACGCATGCGGGCAAAAATTTCTTCTTCAACCACAGCCTTGGGTCGCCCGTGTTTGGCGGCCGATAACTGTTTCAACGCAAGGCCTAACTGCCTATTTGGATTACCAAGAGGTGGTAACGTAACCATTGAAAATGCCTGGCTTGGCACACCACCGATAATCATCTGGGTCACGGTATTGTGATTTGGAATTCGCTGCAGATCGTCGGTGTCAAATACCGGCTGGAACTTCTTGACTAATGCTTCAGCATCAGCCGTGCCAACCCGAAAAGATATCATCGTACCGACATTACCGAACACCGCATCACGTATTTCATCCGATAGTTGCGTCGTAAACTGGTTGGCTACAATCAGGTTCAGCCGGTATTTCCTCGCCTCACTCAAGATACTGGCAAAACTGTCAGTACTGAAGTTTTGGAACTCATCGACATATAAACAAAAGTCCTTACGGTCCTCTTCAAGTACATTGGCGCGACTCATGGCCGCTGCCTGAAACTTCATCACGAAAATCATACCAAGCAGCTTGGAGTTAAGTTCACCGGTACGCCCTTTGCTGAGATTAACCAGCAGGATCTTGCCCTCATCCATAATTTTGCGCATATCGAACGCACTCTTGTTCTGACCGATGATGTTGCGCATCATTTCGTTTGAACGAAACGCACCAAACTTACTCACGAACCAGCCAAGTACCTCACTCTTATGGTAGTCAGAAGTCTGCGCCATTTCTTTGTTCCAAAAGTCCAGCACTGTAGGATCCTTGACGTACTGCAACTTATTCTTCATATATTTGTTGTCCTGGAAGACGTTCGGGATGTCGATAAAAGTAGCGCCTTCTGGATCAGCCATAATGGTTAGCGCAGCGTTTCTAAACCAAGCCTCATAACGAGGACCAATAATTCCTTGATGCTGGGGGTCATACAACTTATAGAGCATGTCGATGGCTTCTTGGATCAAGAAGTCTTTTTGACTGTTATCGCTAAATTCGAACATGTTTAGCCCTAACGGATAATCCATATCTGCTGGGCAGAAATAGATAACATCCTCTGTGCGCTCTTTTGGCACCATCTCCAATATCTTCTCGGCAGTATCACCGTGCGGATCAACGAAAGCAAACCCACGGCCGCTCAGCATATCCTGAAGCGCCATGTTTTCGAGGAATACTGATTTACCGGTACCTGTCTGCCCTACGACGTACATATGACGGCGACGATCATCATCGCTGAGTCTGATTGGTTTTTTAATACCCCGAAATACGTTGTAACCAAGCAATAAGCCTTCGTCACCGATGTTCCGGGGTCCATCTACTTGTTTGCTGGCTTGGCGTTCCAGCTGAGACGTCGGGATGTTGCTTTGATCCGGGAAGTGGAACAGCGTCGCTAGCTCCGTTGAGTTGAGAATATTTTTGTTATTTTCGGGCTGGAATATTCGCAGATTATAAGAAGTAATAAAGTGGTCTAGGTCTTTGGCGGCAGCATACTTAAAGCCGTTTTTGCCAGGAGCATCGTACAGGGCAAATGTAGCAACAAGATTATTGAGAATAGTGACTGCTCGGCTGGAAACATTCGACGAAGCGATAATTCTGATAGTAATTTCAAAACCAGGCTGTCTGGTCTTATCATCAATAGCATCAACAATTGACTGATCAAGTGATGAAAGCGGCTTCTCGGACGGTTTTGAATCACCGCCGCCTTTGTTTTCAGGGGGCTTGGTTAGCGCGGTAAATACCTGACCCGCACCCGAAAAAGCAGCATCAATACCCTTGGTCTTCTTTTTGCCCTTACGCTTATTTTCAGCAACAGAATGGGCTTTTTTACGCCATTCTGGACTAGCCGGCCGAAGCAAGAATTGAATACCTGCTCCATCTTCCTTATCCAGTGTAGAAAGAGCATTCAATACCGACTGAATGCTATCCCTTTTTACATCCTGATATGTGGCAATTGGGTAGGCAAAATTTTCCTTTAAGACCATCTCGCCACCAGTTGTGGCATTTATGCGACCAACTGGGCTAAAGATGTTGTGATCGGCAACTTCCTCCAGCCGGGACGACGGATAGGCACTGACCAACGCCTGCTGAAAGACTTGTATCATTGGTACTGGAACTGCGGCATAAAAGTACACGAAACCCTTGTGGGCGACTATTTCTAATGCAATATGCTTTTGGCCATAATATTTAGATTTAAATTTCTTATCGTAGGTGCTGGCCAATATCCCGTAAAGCGTCTGGGCTTTACTAATATTTTCGTCAGCCAAATCACGAGCATCTCGGCCGCCCTTTTCAGCATCATCACTAAGCGGAGGTATATGTATCAGTAGCGGCACCATTTTTAGGCCGCGTTCGTAGTTCTTCTGTTCACGGCGCGTCTTGCGAATATAGAAATAGCCGTACACCCCCCCTGCACCTATGGCTATTAATATGAATAGGATGAATATTGCTACGATCATGTGCCCACTACGTCGTCAGCCAATTTTATCTTTTTATCATAGCGCTTTTCGATGTATTCAGCCTTTATCTTGCTCAGCTCTTGTTTCTGGGCGTGTGGGTCATCCCTAGTTCGACTAATGATGCTCTTTGCCCTGATCACCCATTCATTGGCAATAAGGTCTTCGTCATCTGTTGCTGCCGCTGTGTAGACGGGCGTTGCCTGGGGTTGAGGGGTGGCAAAACTGGTCGTTGCGGCCTGTGATGGCACGGCGATAGATGCTGGATTAACCACTGGAGGAGCAGCTGCATGCGCACTTCCCATGTCAGATTCTCTGTGTAGCTCAGGATTCACCTGACCAGCCTCTACCATCACCGGGGCATGCCCTATTGACTGCTCAGGATGAGGCGCAGGGAACGGAGCAGATTCCTGTCCGGCAGGAAATCCCGAAGATTGAATACTCATATATATGTATTATACGTGACGAGAACTCATCGGGAAACAACCTTACCACCAACTAATCCTTACCAAAACGCCATTCCGCATAGAATAGACCAACAAACATGAGCACTAAAACCAGTAGAACATCGGTTAGACCCAGCCGACCAGTCGATTGAATCATCACTATCATAGTAGTCCCGATTGCCACAATAAGTGACCTGCGTTTTATGATTGAGCTGGGGACTTTCAGACTATACAATGCGTATAAACTCAACAGTAGTGAAAATAAAAATCCAATAAGTAGACCAAAAAACACTAGTGCATAAAATACCTGCTGGCGCGGATTAACCATCACCATTAGGCCAACCCCCGCCACCAAGCATAAGGTCGCAAACATCAGGTACTTAATTGTATTCTTCGATAATTCCATATTGGTATTGAAGGGTCTAATTATAACAAAGAGCCAGGGGGTAAATGCGCTCTTTATAAATTAATATTTAGCGCTTACCTTATTCCCCGGCTTGACTGACCGCTCTTTTTGCCGTGAGGCAAATTGAGCGTTAGCAGCTCTTTTTAGTGTTGTATTTTTGAGCTGGGATGCAAGATTTTTATTTTTCTGGCATACATAAAGACTAGCAAAATAAGTTACATATGTCAATGACTTTTTATATCAAATATAACAACAATACATCTTAAAATGCTTAATACTATTCTCTATTTTCCATAATAGATAGTGGTTGTAATCACAACATAAATGTAACTAATGACTCGCTACGGCTTCTACTTATGCGCATAAATATAAGTAATTAGAAGTTGTTATTTCATCTACATTAATATTAGTAAGCCCTTTCGCTAGTACTGGTATAAAGTTTTATAATATACTTATAAATTCGCATTTACGTATTGAACATTGCACTGATCCTTCTATTGATAGAATCATAAGAACATGACTTGAAATAGAGTACTCGCCTAAAAGCTTTGTACAATATACTGTTTCATTACGAAGGTGGGATCCACGCTACCCAGCGTGGATTAATTCCGCTTTTTAGTAAGGCCCAGCCAACATGGGACTTCAAAGATTCCGTCATCGATGAAGAGCAGATATACTCACGCTTTAGCTACAATGGCGACAGGGCAATTCAGCATATTACCCTGCCTCGCAATATTCAACAGCTTCACAACCCCTGTTTGATCTATTTAGTGCCGCTGAAGCCGTAAATAAGAGTTGAGGTCAAAGGTCGTGAAGCAATGATGCACAGCGTAGAACTTGGGATGCGCATACGAAGAGCCGCAGCTAGATCCAAGGGGGGGCTTCTCGGCGCTATTATCGTAATAGGCACTCCAGATGAAAAGACAGTACCTACCGATGTTATATACCCTAAAATATTCCAACAAGTGGTCGCCTTATACCTTAAAGAAGTTACTGCGGCAGGACATATTACAATTGAAGAAGCTAGGCAAGGTTCCGCGGATAATGAAGCTACTGCTGAATATACCGCTTACTACGATCATACACACTAAGGATACTCGTCTCGGCAGACCCTGAAATAGTAGAAAATCTTTGCAATAATCTCATTCCAGAAGTTTTGTTTAATCCATACGTTGACTGGCTCGGAGTATCCGAGTTTTAAAATCTATTAGACACTAATTCGTTACTGAGAAATTACGTAAAAATTGATTACTCTTCTGAATGAATTAACTCATCTCAAGTTTATTTTGTACTCATAGATTGTAGCCAACTTTACTATTTCTAGTGTTAAAAAATGCACTGCCAAGTAGAGCATTTTCTACAAAATTATGTTTTCCTGGTGGGCACAAGTAGTCTGAGTTATGCACAGGTTTATAAAAATTCTTACGTTTTTCTATTGACACTATTTAAGCTAGTTTATAAGATGAAAACGGCACTTGAATAAAAAAAGTGCTCAAAACAAAAAGACCTTAGCAACAACGGCTTCTCGCAAGCCGTTGTTCCATCTAGAAAATCAAAATCGTCGTAACAACATTCGAAACAAAAACCAACACCCATCACCCGGTCAAAATAGACCGGGTGATTTTATATTTGAGGAACACTAATTAAATAAATTAGGTCTAAGCTGCCGATGCGAAGCCAACAAGAATAATTGTAAGTTTAAGCACTTTCCCTGCACAGTCATGCTCGTATACTTGAATCAACACAATGGCAAACAGTATCACAAGCATTGTAGAAAATTTTGGTGGTTCTACGATACGTGTCGAATGTCATTTAACTAACAGCTTGCCGAGCATTAGCGTTATCGGCTTTGCCTCGCGTGCAGTAGATGAATCAAAGGAACGACTGAGGGCTGCATTCGCCAACAGCTCACTCCCTCTACCCAAAAAGCATATTACGCTCAACTTGTCCCCCGCTGATCAACCGAAAGATGCAACCACTTTAGATGTTCCAATGGCTTTAGCCATACTTACTGCAAGTGGCCAGATATCGCCTGATGCTACAAAAGGTCGTATTTTTATCGGAGAACTAGCGCTTAGCGGTGAGATATTGCCAGCACGCGGAGTTATCGGATTATTACTGGCTGGTAAGCGAAGGGGGTTTCGTGAGTTTTACATACCCGCCACCAACTTCGACCAAGCCATGCTGGTACCAGACATAGCCCTCTATGCCGTAAAAAGTCTGAAAGACCTTTATTACGACCTCACGGGCGTGTCTAGGATAAAAATTGCTAGATCAGGAGGAAATGAGTACTCATCAAATACTAAGATAAATCAAGATACACCATCAAACACCCCGGACTTTTCAGATATCACCGGACAAATGCTTCCAAAAAGAGCATTAGAAATCGCCGCGGCCGGCCGCCATAACATCCTACTTAACGGCGCTCCAGGCGTAGGTAAAAGCATGCTTGCCAAAGCAACAGCCGGTATATTGCCACGCCTAACCCGCGAACAGATGATAGAAGTAACCTACCTTCATAGCCTGCAGAGTGGCATGTACGGCAATGTCATTACCACTGTCCCTTTCAGAGCACCTCATCATACATCAAGCAGTACTGCACTGGTCGGAGGTGGCACCAAACCGATACCTGGAGAAATATCACTAGCGCACCGCGGGGTCTTGTTCTTAGATGAGATTCCGGAATTCGGCCGTAGCGTACTTGAGGCACTCCGGCAGCCAATAGAAGACCGATGCATCAGCATTGCTCGGGCTAAGCAGTCAGTAGAATACCCCGCCGACTTCATGCTCATCGCTACGCAAAATCCGTGTCCATGTGGTTACTGGGGAATTAATGGCCGGGAATGTACTTGTAGCCCACATGTAGTAGCGCCATATCCCCGCCACCTGTCAGGTCCAATTATGGACAGGATCGACCTACAGGTGACAGCCGAGCTTGTCGAGCACGATAAACTACTCAAGCCGAACCCTGGCCAGGAAACCAGTCATGCGGTTGCACGGCGAGTAGCAACTGCCTTAGCCATTCAGCAAAAGAGATTAGGCAAAGGACGCTGCAACAACATGATGACAAATCGCGAAATCCGAACTATCTCTGGGCTGGATGGTACAGCCAAAGAACTACTAGATGCGGCGGCTGCCAAAATGGAGTTGTCCGCTCGGTCTTACTTTAAAATCATAAAGGTCGCCCGCACCATTGCCGATCTTGATTCGTCCGATGCTATTGCCACTCATCATGTTGCAGAAGCCCTCCAGTACCGCATAGACCGGACCAAAATACTCGCTCCTGCCTAACTACACGTAGAGTTCTGACCCACACTCATTTTTCTAAACCAGACTTTGGCCGATGGGCCAGCTAAGGGTTGACCCCTGTTTATTAGTTTGGTATGATTATTTGCAAGACGACATGGAGAATAGCAATTAATACATTCGGTTACACATCGACTTCGACCTATTTGAGGAACATCGGTGAGTTCTAAAAATCCGCGCATTAATACGGCTATTCGTGCATCACAGATGCGAGTTATCGATGAAGATGGTCGGCAGTTAGGTGTTATGACAAAGTCTGAAGCACTGGCAGCTGCTGAAGCCGCTGAGCTCGATCTCGTTGAAGTTTCACCGGAAGCCAATCCTCCCGTTGTCAAAATCGTTGATTGGGGCAAGTACAACTACCAACGCACCAAACAACTACAAAAAAATAAGAAGAACGCCAAAAATCTTGAGGTGAAGCAGATCCGACTCGGATTAAAAATCGGCGATCACGACCTTCATACCAAGCTCAAGAAAGTAACTAGCTTCCTTGAGGCTGGACATAAAGTAAAAATTACGATAATCTATCGAGGACGTGAGTTAGCCCATAAAGATTTGGGCTTTACGTTTGCCACCAGAGTTATCGAGCTGTGCGGTGAACAAGCAATTGTCGACCAGCCGCCACAATTAACCGGCAAACAACTCAACTTTGTTTTAAGGAGCAACACCAATGCCAAAGCTAAAAACCCACAGCGGGACGAAGAAACGCCTGCAACAAACCAAGACGGGTAAGATTATGAGCCGCCGCGCTGGTGGTGGTCACTTTCTGGAGAAAAAATCTGCGGCGCGAAAGCGCACTTATAGTGGTGTTCGTGAAATGGTTGGCAAAAATGTCAAAAGTATCCGCCGGAACCTAGGAGTATAATTCGATGCGAGTAAAACGAGGGGTTGCTACCCACAAAAAGCACAATAAAATCCGAAAAGCGACAAAAGGCATGAGCCACTCATCACGAGTGAGCGTTAGGCGAGGTAAGCAAACACTGACCCGTGCCTTACAATTCGCCTACCGCGACCGCCGTAACCGCAAGCGTACGATGCGCAGCCTATGGAATGCTCGTATTAATGCCGCTGCCCGTGAACATGGCACAACCTATAGCTTGTTTATTGCTGCACTTAAAAGCGCCAAGATAGACCTCGACCGCAAGGTATTAGCCGAACTAGCAGTCAACGAACCAAAAGCCTTCGAAGCAGTTGTTAAAGCCGCCAAAATAAAATAGCCTACTTTTATAGATAGTAAAAACCCCAGTGCAGTACTGGGGTTTTGTTTAATAAGTGCACCGGGTTGCCTATAAGCCGGGTTCTGTATCTTGGAAACCAAGACGCTGACCATCTATCTAGGTCTGCTGTTGCCAACAGACTCACGCGGTTCTATAACGACGGATCTGGCGGGCACCACAACTACTAAAAGTTGTAAATCCGTCTCCTTGCAGCAGGCAGGGTTTACCTCCCGATTACGTCACCGTAACCGGCTGTGGGCTCTTACCCCACTCATTTCACCTATCGCCAAGGCGCAATAACGCCTGTGGCTGTGTCGTCTCTGTGGCACTTTC
This sequence comes from Candidatus Saccharimonadota bacterium, assembly GCA_022841445.1. Taxonomy (GTDB): domain Bacteria; phylum Patescibacteriota; class Saccharimonadia; order Saccharimonadales; family UBA10212; genus JALHRM01. Next base: position 423,913 of record JALHRM010000001.1, on the reverse strand, counting down.
CCTAGGGTTTCCCCCGGTTGCCGTTAACAACTGCCATGCCCTACGCTGCCCGGACTTTCCTCTCCCTAATAAATTAAGAAGCAGCCAGCCAGCAACCCTGTGCCCCTATATTGTACATTAGAATGAGCGTTATGGGCGCCTGAACCGACTCAGTTACTTTCTTCTTCGTCCAAGACACGATTCACTTCTGCATCAGCATCTTTATTGAATTCTCTGGGTACATGTGTGAACGTAACACTTTCAAATGATTCAATAACAAGTTGGGATGCCGCCTCATACACCGCCCAAAGTTCGCGGTTTTTTACCTTGAATAAGCCCTTCATTTGATTAATAACAAGTAGACTGTCCATATACACGTGTAGTTTTCTGATATTCAAATCACGAGCACGTTCGAGCCCGCGCCGAAGCGCCTGATATTCTGCCTGATTATTCGTCGTAATGCCGATATAGTAGCCGTTTTTTTCTACGATGGTGTCATCGAGATCAAAAATAACATACGCTCCGGCAGATGGCCCTGGGTTCCCGCGAGAACCACCATCCGTATACAATTTGGCTTCCTTAATGTTTACCCGTGTTGTTGACTTTTTTTCAACATTATCGGATTTTTCATCTGTTATTTGTTCACTAATTGCACTGGCAAGTGCTTCATCCTTGGCGGTAATTGCGCCATCTGCACTATGCGTTGAAAGCCAGATTTCTACTTTATTCCAGTTATTTTTCCAGACCGGATGATGATTGTGTTGCCTCGCCAGCACCGCAACACTCGTCATAAAATTAAACGCTTCATCAAAATCCTTGAACTCAAATTTTTGATACAACCCATTGTTCGTTTTTTGCCACATATAACTCTTATATTAACTCAAAATCGTACATACCACGAACAACTTTATAATCTACCCCATATATTTTATAATAATCACCTGGATGTCGCTAGAATCAGAAACACACCGGTATAGAATCACTACTTCATGGCAGAGAGTTGCTACCTTGATTGGCGGCAGTCTTTTAGCTACATCAGCCAAATTTATGCCTAGTGGACGCGGCGCCCTGCCCGATCCTGTGGATGTGAGTAATAGCGTCGGGAACGTTCTTGCATCTGGCAGTATGGGAGTAATGGTTGGTGTTGCTGGAGTTTTATCTGCATCAAATCGTGAATATGCCGTTGAGTCGCAAGACCGAGGTGCTTTTATATCCCGGTTCAGACTTAAAGTTGGTGGTGCTGCGCTTGCACTTGCAAGCGCAGCAAATCTTGCAGTTGAGACAAAAACCAGCTATAACTTTCTGGGATGGGAAAGCGGCGTAACCAACCATTATGATGCCTTCTACGGTATTGTCGCAGGTGCTGTAGCTGGAGCTACGGTACCAAAACTACAAGACATACATGAATCTCGCACCGTAATTAACTATCATAAACGCCGCCCCTTGCAGAGAATTCTATCCGCTATTCAGCGCTGAATATTATTGCATATTAGCAAATATTATTATATAATAACTATATGCATGCTACTGATTCTATGCAGATGCTTCAACATAACGGCTACTTAGCAGCGCGAGAACTAGAAGCTGGCCTGCGTTTAGACAATACCGGCACGCCTGACTATACGATTGGCTATGAGGCTGAGATACTAGGAAACGCAATTTTTGAAACAGGCACAGCACGGGCACTTGGTCTTTCTCGCCCATGTGATGACCAGCCAGTTATTGACCATATTGTAAGTAAAAACAGGCACAGGTTTGCAGATACAGGATTTACTGCTGCACATGATGGTCATTATGAAATACAATCGCCCGTTGCCTGGCACCCAAAATCACTTTATTTAGCCACCGTTGGTATTGTACGGGCTGGAATCCTACCCCGCAGAGCAAAAAGTGTCGTTACTAGTCACATTAGCATCGGCTTTGGCAGAAACGAGTTGGAAAATCCTGACGAAAAAATACCGAACTTTTTACGAATACTCCGTGTAGCTGAACAGCTTGGCGGCACAACAGTTGGTCGGCTCATGGCTGCCTGTGACCCACATAGCCGTACACATCGCGTGCTCCCGGAAAGATCATGGGCGCAAAAAGGTTTTGGCGGAGTCTATGTTCAAGATGCTGGACTTACCGAGGAAGAAAAAACCTGGCTCGGCGGCAATCACAGAGTAGAATTTAGGACGTTACGTTACCGCAACCCCCAGCAACTCGCCGTCGCACTGGAGGCTCTTTACTTCCTTACAAGAGCATCTTTGGCACAAGATAATCCGCTCGCAGAGTTATATAGGAGTTTTGAAAATAGGTTTAGAGAATATACGGAAGCGAATGGATTGCCCGGTTATGATGATGTAACTCTCGAAACCATCCTCACGCCACCAAACGAGCTCGACTCCGAGGTAATTGGCATCCACCGTTATGCTGAGCATATGAAGCAATCACCACAAAGCGAACTCAAAGTTACAGCCGTTCGAGCAATTATTGATATCAAAGAAGAGCTAGGCATGAGTGGGCACCCGACGTCCATTGCCAAGCGGCAGCCTGCATTACCATTGTTTGCACAGGTATAAAGTCATCCAGCTTGATAGTTGGATGATCCACCCAGACATCTAATTATCCATAAATTAAGGCTCGATATCAGCCTCATAATCAAGCGGCACGGCGTCTGATACTGGTTGTTGGTCCGGGAATTCCCTGCGGATTAGCTCAATATCGGCCGCGTCCATTGACCAACCGACAGCACCTAAGTTTTCCTGTAAATGATCAAGGTTACTGGTTTTTGGAATAGTCACGACGCTGGGTTGGGAGATTAGCCAGTTAATCGCAACCTGATTCGGTGTTTTACCATATTTTTTCGCAAGTTCCACTAAAATGCTTGTGTCAGAAAGCGCCCCTTTTTGTAACGGGCGCCAGGCACAGAGCAAGACGTCATTATCTTGGCAAAATTTTAAAACCCCCATGTGCTCAACTTCCCGGTACTTTACGTTGTAATGCAGTTGATTACAGACAAGTTTTTTGGCTGTATGTTTTTGGGTTTCAACAAACCGACTAACAGACATATTGCAAACACCGATGTTCTTCACAACTCCTTGCTCTACAAGCTCATCCATAGCTCGCATCGTTTCTTTTATTGGTATGCCAGATTCCGGGTAACGATGAAGCAAATACAGATCAACATACTCCGTTTTGAGTCGCTTCAAACTTGCATCAAAAGAACGGCGGAGGCCATCATAGGTCTGGTTCCAGGCAGATACTTTGGTTGCAATCACCAGTTTAGACCGATCATAGCCTTCGATAGCGCGGGCTAGCAGTTCCTCAGCGTGACCCTTCCCATAACTTTCAGCTGTATCGAGGTGCGTAACACCGGCGTCGATGGCGGCTCTTATGGCAATAACTTCTCTCTTGTCTTGGGAATTATCGGCCTCCCAACGCCCACCCATTTCCCATAAACCAAGCCCATAGACTGGCAGCTCAAACCCGTTTTTTAGTTTTTTGGTAGGTATATTCATAGATCTAGCCTACCATGAATAAAGATATGGCCTGGTTACTTTTGACGATCATCGCGCTTACATCTCGAGCTATTTACAGTATTGCCGTTAAGCTAATGAGTAACTCACTCCCGCTTTCTGCGCCTTCTCAAGCTGTGTTTCTTGCAAGCGTTGCTTCTGTCTTTGCGGTGATCTTTAGCCCTTTGCTGGGCAACCTATCAATCAGCGGCGTGAGTGATAATTGGATGACTATTGCGGTAATGGCTGCATCACAGGGTTTCGGCAATGTTCTTTTCTTTAAGGGATTAGCGACACTAGAAGCAAGCATTACTCAGATAGTTTATTCATCAGTCCTGATTTGGGGAGCAATTCTTTCAGTTATTTTTCTAAATAGCACCTTCGCCGTAATTCAACTCGTTGGCATAGTTCTCCTTTTTGCCGCAATAGTCCTTGTACAGCACAAAAAAGGTGTCGGCAGGATAAACCGTGGTGTTGCACTTATACTTGCTTCAGCTCTAATGTTCGCAATTTTCCAAGTAACTAGCGCTAAACTCGCTACCTCACTCACCGCCGCGTCATATCTACTGTTCGCGTATGCCGGATCTGCTATCGTTGTTGCAACGGTATACTACCCTAATCTAAAAAAAGATGTGCAAAAAGTGTCTGGGAACGTACTTTCCTTTACTAGAATCACTCTGCTTTCAGCAATCACAAGCTTCATGTATTTCCTATTTTCGTACTTTGCATATAAAGAAGCTCCTGACCCAGGAGTGGTGGTCGTACTACTAACAGCCCAAGTCGTGCTGTCGGTTGTATTGGGAATCATTTTCCTAAAAGAGCGTCAACAGATTCCTAAGAAACTGGCTGCCGCGGTAATGGCACTTATTGCTGGCCTACTTATAAAATCTTAAATGGTCAGGGTGAGAGGACTTGAACCTCCGGTCTCGCGACCCCCAGCCGCGCGCTTTACCAACTAAGCTACACCCTGGTGAAAATGAGAAAAACCCAGGTTTTTCTCATCGCGCCGAGCAAAAAATGTGATTTTTGCTCGGGCTGCTCTTTTCCTAAGCTGCCTCCATTATAGCCGAAACTTAATGAGTTAATTTCGATTAAACGCGTTCGAAAAGCTAAAGCTTTGGCTGCGCTACACCCCGATCAACAGATGTAAGTATAGCATTATTGGCTAAGCAAATATCAGTTGAGCCAGCCCAAATCGAGCTTGATTACATGAGCATTTGGCGGCGCATCTTGCTCATAGAAAGATGAGGGGTCAAGTCCTATGCGATCCGCCTCAATCATTCTACCGATTCCTGCATGACACACCATCAATATATTACCTTTAGCATTTTTGTAATCTAACAAGAAGCTCCGTATACGTTCCAAGAATAATTTTGGATCCTCCGCGCCTTGTGCGGAAACAAGTTCCTCTGAAGTTCTCTTTGGGTATACAGACCTACCAGCGAGTTCTCCAAGGTTGTATTCTCTAATCCGATCATCAACTTTTATATCACTTAAATACCTTATTTCTCGAGCAATGATACCGGCGGTATCTTTTGCCCTGCTAAGAGGAGACGAAATAATTCTATCAACTTTTACTCCTTCTAAATCTGCTGCTGCGGATTTAGCTTGCTGTCTACCCAGTTCTGTAAGCGGAGAATCATCACCACTACCAGCAAAAACTTCGTCAAGGTTAGCTTGGCTTTCACCATGTCTTACAAAATATATTGCCATTAAGATATTTTAACTTAGAGCGTTGTGCTAAAACAAAATGCCCGACGACACATCCAATTTCTCTGCGAAAGCAAAGTGGGTGTCCGCACGAATGGTCCACGGACCATGCCGCATTTTGGACTCCCCATCGTAAACGATTGTTCAGAAAATTAAATGTGCCGACCAGGCACTTTAAGTATACACCCTGCTTTGATTGCTAAATTCCAAGCAAACCGGCGGTCAGCATGCTCGATAGCCTACCAATGATAGGACTTAAGAACTGGAAGAATAACAACATAAAGATAAAGAATCCGACTAGCCCGAACTGTTCAATCGAATCCATAAACCGCTGCACTGGCTCTGGAGCAAAAGCATATAACAGTCTAGAGCCATCTAGGGGTGGAAACGGAATAGAGTTAAAGATAAAGAATCCAACGTTTATAAGCAACGTGAAACGTAGAATTTCGAGCAATATTCCTGATTGGAATACTTCAAAGTTTCTCAGCAACATAGCGGCGATAATAGCGATGACCAGGTTTGATATCGGGCCGATAATACCAATAATCGCACCGCCAAATTCGCCCCATCTGACGCTTCTCATATCTATATTCACCGGCTTAGCCGCACCGAATATAGGCGCGCCAATTACCGCGAGTAGCGCGGGCAAAGCAATCGTCAAGAAAGGGTCTATATGCTTTATCGGGTTTATGGAAATTCGACCTTCGTCTTTGGCGGTTTCGTCACCAAGCCACAAGGCGGCCAGTCCGTGCATTGTTTCATGAATCGACATTGATACCAGTAAAACCGGTATCACAATCGCCAGAGTCATAAGAATATTGCCGTCCATCAGCTATACAGTATAACCGACACGAACGCACTCATCTAGCACAGCACTCCTACAATAGGATGACGAATTTTAGATGATGGATAAGTGAGATATAAAAGTTGTTTTCTGAGCGAAGCATATCCTGCCGATACGCAGAACGAGGAAAAGAAGCTTTTCAGCCACTTAGGCGCTTATAAAAACGTCAGTTTATTCTAGGAGTGCTGTATACTTGACTTTCATCTGTTAAACGGATAGAATAAGACTCTATGCAACGATGTGAACTAACCGGTAAAGGCAAACAATACGGCCACAATGTGAGCTTCTCTCAACGCCGTACCCAGAAAGTCTGGAAGCCGAACCTACAGAACAAAACTCTGATAATTGACGGTAAAAAAGTCCGTATGAAGATCAGCACCCAAGCACTACGCACTCTCAAGAAAAAGGGTCTTATTGATACCGCCGTGCCCACCAAAGCTGCTGAGACTGCAGCCGCCCCAAAAGCCTAGTTATTTCTACTTATTAAGAATTTAATATACCTACTTTTGTCTGGTCAAAAGTAGTCAAAACCCACCGGGCAGCTTAATTCTTGATGAGACAACTAGTCAAAGCAAACAACAGGCTTGCGGAACTCGCTTCGCTCAAACAGTCCTCGCCTGTATTGTTGTTTGCTTGATGTAGTCTCTCAGGAAATAAGCTCTATGCCCGGACCCTAAAGCGCTTATGCTTTAACATAAAAACTTGATTTTACAAATAGCCGGTGCTAGAATTCAAACATAGTTAAAGCATTACGGTATTTCTGTCACCTCTCGAGAACCGTAGTAAGGAGGAAAATGATAACTCAAGTCTACTAACCAGCCAAATACAGGTTGGTTTTTTTATTAAATAAAGATGGAGTTGTTTATGAATTTAAGACTTAGCTGGAATCAGTGGAACAGTGCTGGAACGTTAAGGCCAGTAGAATTTACTTGTGGATACTGTGGGAAAAGTGTTGGTGGACATTACGGATACACCCACAGTCATGGAGGACAAATTATTCTTTGTCCAAACTGTGGTTTGCCTACATTTTTTCATAGTGACGTACAATCACCTGGACCAATGATAGGTCGGGACATAGAAGGTTTGAGCGAAGATATTCATGGAATTTATTTAGAAATACGAGATACGGCAAAGAACGGTAATCATACAGCTACGGCACTACTTGGACGTAAACTCATTATGCACGTAGCGGTTGAATCAGGCGCAGAAGAAGATTTAAGTTTCAAAGAATATGTGAACTTTCTTGCCGATAACCATCACATACCCCCTAAGGCAGATAAGCTTTTAGAGTACATGAGGAGCTTAGGCAATGAAAAAAATCATGAAATTAAGCTTGGTAATCCAGCTGACTCAAAAAAGGTAATAAAGTTTATCGAATCGCTTTTATATTTTGTATACGAACTTGAGACGGAGTTCCAAGATGAAGAATAGATAAACGAGGTTTTGGGCATTTTGAGATCGACTGAGCAGATGTAGTATAAAAAGTAGGGTACTTGGTTGCCGAAGCCTGTTTGACTGAAAAGAGTTGCCAGTGGCAAGTCTTTGAAGGAGTTCTGCAGGCAAGCTACTTTTTTACTTACATATGCATCAGTTCGAACTCAATCGCCCAGGAGTTTTGTATTACTTTGGCGACCCAAAGTAATTATGAAAATTTAGGATTTCTCGAGGATGATCAGTTTGGTCGAGCCGGTAACGTCGTGGTCTTTTAGGCGGAATTTGTCTACTCTGGCTAGTGGCTCCATGCCAAGGCCTGCAATTACATCATCAAGTGACATGGTGTCTTCTGGCAGTTTTAGACCTTTTTCGGCGTACGAGGTCGGGATTATCACTTTAGGTTCTATCTTCTTTATGAGCTTTAGTGCCTGGGTGCCGTCAAGGGTGTGGCCACCGTTACCGATTGGCAATACCAAGATATCTACCAAACCAAGACTTTCCAATTGGTCATCAGTCAGATCCGGCTTCATATGCCCAGCAACAGCTACAGTCGTGTCTTGATAAGCAACGGTGTAAAGCACACTATCCTTATTATCTGCTTCCCCGCCATATCCGCTAACAGAAACACCATGGATGCTTACTCCACCAATCTCGTACTCCCCTGGCATTACCACTTGGAAGGCCGAATCAAGCATTGGCATAGTAGTATCAGTGGATAGTAATATGTCTTGTGATTTAGTGATTTTTGAACCGCCCAGCTCAGCCAGATTATCGTCAACAACGACATTTTGCTTCTTGGTTATGATTTTTATACAGTTCGCGCCAAAAAATTGTAGTTCCACTCTGCGTACCCTCGTTTCTACACGTTATGTTTCCGGATTAAACTTATCAGTTGCGATAAGCACCTGCTTTTTTGCTTCAAGTACTGTCATTATAAACCGGTCTTTCACCTGAAGGCGATAGGCATATTGGTCGCTATCCATCACGGCATAGTTTATAACCTTGTGTTCTTTGGTTTCAAGCTCGTTAATTGTATTCGCCAGCTGTGTAGCGTTGATGTCGCCGACGATAAGCAGATCAACCCCTGAACTTTCGTCACGGGTAAATTGACCGGTCAAAATTGCCAGTTCAACTTTACCAACAGCGCGAAGTGCTTTGGTGATATCATCGTCACTGCCAGAAGCGGTAGATGGATGTATCGGTCCCGGTACCGATACCTTAGCGGATTTTGGCTTTTGCTTGCCAAATATCTCGGCCAAAGGACGGTAATATTCATATGATTGATCGACTTCATAATACAGGCGGTTATTGTTCGTATCAGAGCCGATAATGCCGATACTGAGGAGGTTTGCTAGTTCCCGACGCACGGAATTGATTTGTTCATCAATCTTACGGGTTATTTCGCGCACATAGAATGCGCGATTCGGATTACTGTAAAACATTTGCAAGAGCTTCACGCGAGTTTTAGACCCAAATAGTTGCTCGATCATATCAGTATTTGTTCACTCCCTTTCATATATTGTAACAGATGTGTGTCAGGTCGTTTGGTTTCTTTTACCAAGCAAATCACTAATCACGCCTATACATTTTTCTGATGACTCTGACCACTGTATAAATTGTAGCCTTTTAAACAACGTTAGTTGCCGTTTAGCATAAGAGAGATGGGATTTTACCAGTTCTGCTTTGGCTTCATTCATGTTAATCGCCCCCGATATGTACTCAATGCATGGTTTGTACCCAATCACATCATTCGATAAAAGCTGTTCATCATACGCGCTTAAGAGCTGCTTGGTTTCATTTAGCAAGCCCTGCTCGAACATCTCGTCGACACGTCGCCAAATCGATTCTTCGAACTTTTCCCGCTCCGGGCGTATGCCGAACACCTTGGCGTCTGAGCGAGGTTCGGATTGTTTATTTCCGAATGAGCCTTTAGTTTCAAGCGTGCGAATGAGGTGGCGACGATTAGTGCTATTTTTAGGCATAGCGTAGCCTTGTTCGGCTATCATATTTTGTAACCGCTCAGTAGCCATCTGCTCAAGTCTAGCTCTGTGTTCAGGTTCAAACTGAGGTCTGAATGTGTAGTCCAGTAGTACCGATTCAATATAGAGTCCGGTACCACCGACAAGTATCGGTATTTTGCCTCTTGATTTGATATCGTCTATAACTTGCTCCGCGTATTGCTTGTAATCAAAAGCCGTGAAGCGTTCACCCAGAGTAACGATATCAAGCCCATGATGTGGCACCACTGCTTGGTCGGCTGGACTCGGTTTGGCAGTAGCGATGTTGAGATCTTTGTATACAGTCCGCGAATCAGCGCAGACTATCTCACCACCATAAGTCTTGGCGATCTGCATACCAATCGATGATTTACCGCTGGCAGTAGGACCGATAATGACTATTAGCGGGATATCTCGGGTTGCCACAACAAAGCCTTTATATCGACAACGTAATCATCGCTCACTTTTACACCTTCTTTTTCAAGGTCACGCTTGTGACCATCAAGCCCACCGAAACTATAGCCACGAGCGAGACCACCCTGTTTGTTGACGACTCTTTGCCACGGCATTGGTGAACCACCGCAGCGTTCACATTCGAGTGCGTCGCTAGGCGCAGGCGAAGCACGGAGAGAGTCGTACATTGGGTACGATGAATGAGTACTGGAGCCTGCAACACCGCGAGGTGCCGAAAACTTCGGAGGAGTTACAAGCTCGTCTTGCAAGCAGTCAGAAGTGGTGTGGACATAGCGGGGGCCGAAATGAGCAATTTGGCCTACCTCCCAAGCTGCCCACGGCGCACCGGCTAAAGCGGCAATTTGCCCGTATGTAGCCAGTCTCCCCTCCGGAATACTGCCAACTAGCTCATAGACCCGGTTCTTAAATTCGTCGTCAACTCTGCTCATCGAAGTATTCTGCAACCTCCTGCCAATTTTTTGCACGCCGCACTCCGGGTGGCAGTATCGCATTCCTGTTCCAGGGTAGCTCACCAAAAAGTATCGCTTCCAGCCCCTCAGCCGCGGCGATCTCGCAGTGCTCAACATTGTCATCGATTAAACAAAATGCACCAATTTCGCGCATAGCATGAGCCTTGGTCACTACAGTGTCATCATCGATCACCGTAAAGTGCGAATGACGTGCAGTAATAATCACAAGGTCGTATTTTACTTTCAATTTTTTCAGAACCACAATAGTCTCAGGGTCTGGCTTAATTGCACCTTGCCCCACCTCTTTGTCGAATACATCCAGGCGTTGCTTAACTTCCAGCCATGAAATTTTCCAAATATCCTTGAGACTACCTCCGTTGTAGTCATCTAGTTTGTAGCTGGTTCCATAACGCTCATTAATGAAATTATTTAGCACTTCGTTAGAAGTTGCCAGTACATCATCCAGATCCACCGCCAATATCGGTTTTTGCTTGTCGGTGCTTAGCGTACTCATAGAGATGATTTAGAAACGCGGGATTTTGCTTCGTTGGCAATCGATTTCAGGAAATTATCGATCGGATGACGAGTTGGCGCGTTAACCACTACCATATCCTGCCGAATACGCGGCGAAACTTCCCCGCTTTCGACTTCCTGACCACCAATAACAATACTGTATGGCACTTTCATGGTCTCAGCTGAACGGATTTTTTTGCCAACTGACTCATTGTCGTTATCAACCGTAACACGGAGGCCGAGTTCCTTTGCTTTTTCTACAACGCTTTCGGCAAAATTAACTATTTCATCAGTTTGATTAAGCGTGATTACGCGCAGCTGTTCAGGGGCTAGCCACACCGGCAAATTGCCTGCGGTCTTCTCCAAAAGTATTGCCATGAAACGCTCAAACGCCCCCATAATGGATTTATGGATCACGAAAGGCCTTTCTTCTTGACCTTCAGTATTTACATAAGTAAGCCCCATCCGCTCTGGCACCAATATATCGATCTGCACGGTAGCGATGGTATCTTCTTTACCCATGACGTTTTTGATCTGTACATCGAGTTTTGGTCCATAAAAGGCCGCTTCGCCGACTCCTTCAACATAAGGCAGTTTTGATTCTTCCAATACTTCGCGAATTACTCCGGCAGCTAGATCCCATTTGTCACTTTCTTTGGCAAACTTATCCTTTTCAAAATCCGGTAGCGACAGCCTGAACCAATAATCTTCAATCCCGGTCTGGGCGTACGTGTCTCGGAACATCTCAAGAACATCACGAAATTCCTGTTTTAATTGGTCTCCGGCTACATAGGTGTGCGAATCATTCTGGGTAATCGGGCCTCGCATGCGGATTAAGCCCGTCAATGTACCGGATAGCTCATACCTATATAAGCCGGCATGCTCACTAAGTCGAAGCGGTAAATCTCGGTAACTTTTTACTAGTTTTTCGTAAATCATATGGTGGTGCGGGCAGTTCATTGGCTTGATGAAAAACTGGTTGCCCTCTTCGTCTTCTTGGGTGGCATACATATTTTCGAGATAATAATCGGCATGGCCGGAACGTTCATACAATTTACGCTGGGTCAGCACCGGAGTTGATACATACTGGTAGCCAGCGGCTTCTTCCTGCTCCCGCATGTAATCCATTAACTGCCGCTTGATCGTTTCACCGCGCGGCATTAACAGGGGTAAACCAGCGCCAACATCCTGACTTATAAAGAAGAGTTGAAGCCGTTCGCCGAGTACCCGATGATCACGCTTCTTGGCTTCTTCGAGCATTACGAAATATTGATCAAGCTGCTGCTTATCCGGAAAAGCTACGCCGTAGAGGCGCTGCATCTGAGGATTCGTATCTTTGCCGCGCCAGTAGGCTCCGGCAATCCGGGTCAATTTATGAGCTCCGACTTTGCCAGTTGATGCAACATGAGGGCCACGGCACAGATCGGTAAAATCACCGCACTTGTAGAAAGAAACGTTGTCTACCTTAGATGTTCCTTCGGTAATGGTGCCAAGTTCTTCACTGTTGAGGTCTTTGGCGACCGTCGTACCGGCACGTTTTAAGTCATTAAGTAGCTCCTCTTTATAGGGCTGCTTGGCGTCTTTCGCCCATGCAATTGCATCATCGATGGGCATTTCAATCCGTTCGAACGGCACATCCTGTTTGATGATTTTAGCCATCTCAGTAGTGATTCTTTTAAAATCACCATCTGTTAGAGCGACACCGGGTACTTCAATATCATAATAAAATCCATTCTCCACTACTGGCCCAACGCCAAAACGTGCTTCCGGCCAGAGATTCTGAACTGCGTAGGCCATGATATGCGCCAAACTGTGCCTCATGACTTCTGCGTCTGATTGTTGATCGCTCATTCGGTAGTCCTCCTTGGTTTAATAAGCAAAAACGCGCTCTTGATACCAATGCCCTCGCAATTGCATTTGTACCAAGTAGCGCGTCTCGGACCAACGTCGCACATTATTGTGCTGCCACGTCGGCGGTTCCACCGGACTTCCCTGTCACCTAACGATTGTTTAGGTGAACGGGCACTTGTTCGGATGTCTTAACGTAGACTTCCATTCACGGAGCTCAAGCGGTTGGTGATTCCGCCCTCACTGCTCTGGTGTGAAGTATAACACACCGCAAAACTCTGCCTCGTACAGCTAATATACATGAGCTAGCCGGAAAATGCTAGTACTTTTCGCTTTATTTTTCAGGATTTTTATAGTCTTATAATTTATACCATATATGATATGGTTAGTCGCGATCGCACTACTTACCTATGACGTAGGATTACGCTATAATGTGCGAGTACTGTTTAGGGCAATTAGCTCATTTGGCTAGAGCGCCACATTGACGTTGTGGAGGTGATAGGTTCGAATCCTATATTGCCCACCATACCCTAATGCTGTCTGTCTAACATGCAGTGCAGCGAGCTTCAGGTCATTTAGTAAGTTTTCTGCGAAGTTATCCACTTTATCGTTACCCTGTTTCGTCCCTGTATTACTGATACTGCTTATGTATATAATTAGTACAACATAAGCTTGATTATATTGCATATTAATGCTAACATTAGCATGTTAACGTGAGGTTTATGTGAGTACCAATAACGGTAACTCACTTGAGGGATTTGCTCTGTTTTACGAAGAGCTGGATACTTCTCGGCCAAAAGCCATGAGGATCAAGCGTCGTAAGCAAGTAGTCGCTTAAGTGAAATTAGGGTGGTCATTTAGCCCCTTCTGAGAAATCAGGAGGGGTTTTCAAGTTGAGAACAGAATAACTAACTAGCACCCAACTTCTTAGATAGACTCTTATCCACCTAAATAGTGATCTTATCCACTGGCAAAATCATTAGCGTTATGACAATATGTAGTCATGGTATGCATATATTGTTCTGGAAATACTAACGTAACTAACAGTCGGCTCCAGAAACGCTCTAATAATATTTGGCGACGTCGCAGTTGCCGGCATTGTGCGGCAGTTTTTACTACTATTGAATCCCCCGACACTGCATCATCAATAGTTGTCAGCTATGAAGATGGGAGCATCAAACCATTTTTGAGGGACAAACTTTTCATCAGCATCCTAAAATCTCTGCCAGAAAATGATCAGTACGAATCTGCCGCCGAACTCACCACCACAATTATTAGTACATTGATGGGTAAATCATTGGCGAAGATGAGTCCGATGCCCGCGGCAGATATCATAAAGGCAGCCCAGACTGTACTGCATCGCTATAACAGAACATCTTACCTACGCTACAGTGCCGAGTACGCGGCTGATTCGGTTAGGATTACTCGAAAAAACTAGAGACTAATATCAGAAAGTGCCCCAGGTGTCGCTGATGATTTTCGGGGCAACGGCCGTAGAGTCGTCCGGGGTTGCTGGTTCGCCCACAACACCATAGCCCCTTAGGATACTCAAACGTAGATCTCTTCCAGTCTGAATATCCTCCACGCTCATTGCTGGATCTAGAGAAGTTGCATCGAATCTCGGATCAATCAGCCATCTTGCAGCTAATAATACTGCTCCGGGTGTAGCAGTGTCGCCTCCACTTGCACTTTCTCGCACGAGTCGAGCTGCAATGTGTAAATCGTCAAAATCAACTGGTTCTTGATGTGGTCGTGTCATATAAATTATTATATAACTATATTGTTATAAGTGCAACTATTTTTTGACAGCTTTTTCGGTGAAGTCGAATTTATCCAAGTATTTACCGAAGGCAAGTCTCGTCTGTGAGTACAGAGCCGCAAAAGAGCTGTAGGCGATTGTCGTCACAGGTAAATATACCCACTGCAGCACCATCCATAATGTTCGATGACGTCTATATCGTAATGGTTTTGGTGGCAAGCTGCGCAAACTTAAAAATAGGGTGATCAATATACCGCCGAGTGCAATCGTCATCACCTGGCTAGCAATAATCGGAATTTGATTACTGATATAACTTTCCGGATTAAACAGTAGTGCCAAATAGCCAGCAAAGGTAATAATGAGCGGTGCCGTAGCCCAGCTTAAATGACCCTCGATAAGACGAAGGGTCTTGAACAATAAGTCGACCCTGGGTAACTTATTCTTTGTCTGGTACCCCATCTTAACCACATAGGCGATATCGCTTGCCCCCCACGCCCAGCGACGCAATTGTACGAACTGTGCTCGAAGCGTACGTACATAGCCATCGCTTAATACGGCATCCTGGTACACTGGTACAAATATCGGGAACACCTCGTGCTTACCGTCATAGCGAAAGTAGGTTCGCCAGAACTGATGACCGTCTTCTACTATGGTACGTACACTCCAAAAACCAGTATCTATCAAGGCCTCCATTGGCTGGGCGTGTGCTGAGAAATTTCTGAGCGTGTGCTGCCTTAATGTTTGAATAACCATCCAGAATGAGTTACCGGTGGCAATGACGCGCATCGGTGCCGGCGCATCCCAAATATTGTTAAGATACATAGCGATCGGCTGGTACGAAACATGTTTCGGGTCGTCGGTTGAACAGAAGGTGTACGCTAGGGCCCCAAAATATTTTTTGTCAGGACGGTTATCGGCATCTAATGTCGTAACAAGTACTCGGCGAGGCTCGATCATTTGGGATTCTAGATACTTCTGCAAACGTCTGGCTGCGTAGGTAATATTGCCGCCCTTTCCTACAACCTCACCGGGAGTGTCTTTTGGATGCTTTACCGCCATAATGTGCATAAACTTATTTTGGTAGGTTTTGACTAGCCAATTGGCCAGTTTTTCGGCATCTTCACCGCCCCGCTCTTCATAGGCGATAACTATAACAACCTGCTTAGGGTTGTACTCGGATGCCAACACTGCTTCCATGGTAGGTTCCAGTGTGTCGCGAGTTTCCTTGTACATGGCAATTACGACCGCTTGAATTACTTCGGATGGCTTTACTCGCTTACGCTGCGCTTGATCGCGTGCAACACGTGCAATGTTTTCTCCGTGCCACTTTGGGGAATGCGACATCGTGACTTTTAGATTTTCAAGATCATTATTAAGCTGATCCCAGCGGAGTTTCTTGTGCTGATTCATCATTCGATTACCCTGAAGCGAGCGCATGTTGAGCCCAATCGCTCGAAAGAACCACAACAGCATATACGCGATAACAAACACCGCCGCAATATCGGGACTAAAAAGCCCGAGCAAAAGTGGCAAAGCGAGCACTAACCAAGTAAGAACTGCGGGTAATATTTCGAATACACGATAGCGCCAATCGCGCTCATGCGGATGCGGAATTTCAAGATCCTGTATGTTCATTGCAAGTTAATTAATGCGTTAGACACAATAATAGTCAGAATGAGTAAGAAATTAGTTCCTGCCAACAAAAAATAGGAAACAAACCGCCTGATTGAATAAATTTTGCGGCTGAGTACTAATGCCATGACGGCAACTAGGATAATAAAAATGCCCATCAAGTAAATATCAATTGGGGTTCCGGCAATATAGCCACTCGACGACAAACTCTGGCGATATTCTGCAACAGTTGTGGGATTCTTACCGGAATCAAACCTAAGCAACACCGAACTGAGTCCAACTACCACCAATATACTCATGGCGGTAACCATAGAAAGTACAAAGCGGTCATGCAAATAGCGCTTAGAGTTCATTACTACTATTCTACTAGACCTGTAGCGAAACGCTAGTGGCGCAAGGCTTATACCTTGCTGGCAAGAAATCCGCGGTGATCAGGATAGTTGTCTACGGCGCTGAGCACCGGATACCCTCCTAGCTGCTTATCAAATTTGTAGTTTATGAGTAACCTATCGCCAACTTCGTCTTTATTGATTGTTCGTAACACCGTAAATGTTGGAATATTCCGGGGGACTTTTTGATCCAGCTTAATTGCTGGAAGTGCAAGTACCCGTTCGGCAACCTGTCGGGCAAGTTTATCCGAACGGTAGCCAAGACCATACTCCAGCGAAATACCAGTCTTTGAGAACTGACCTATAAGTGAGTGTCGGGATTGCACGTATGGCATGACGACTACATTTTTCATACCGAGAGCCTCTGATACGGCAATAAGTTGAGGTGAGTGGTTTGCCAATATCGCGAGTTCGCCTACATCGGCGTGCGATGTATGTATGTCAAGCAGTAGATCATACTTACTGGCTACAACCTGCGCCCGTATTGATTCGGCGATTTGAACTTCTTTCGAATGACTACTTAATCCAAAACTTCGATTTAGATCTGTATCAAGAAATCGCTTTCGCTTAGCGATTGCCTCTGGGTGAGCAATGAATGTGACAATATTTGGGTGATTTGCGGCACGCAGATTGGCGACAACTTTCAATCCGAAAGTTTCATCACCGTGCAGAGCCGCAATTACCAGTATTTTTTTAGTCTGCATCTCGGTCGCACTCCTCTAATGATTGAACTCTAGCATGGATGAGCAGCGTATCGGTGTCGACAAAGGTAGTTGCATCTTCAGGTCGTGAGGCGGACCGTGGGTCGTAGACTAACCGGCCCGATGCATAGGCGATTCCAGAGCGATAGGCCATCAATGCGCTGATGGCCAGTACTTCGGCCGGCGTATTGCCACCTACCCTCGGTGTTACATCTACAGCAGCCGTAATTTTTTTGCCGCTGTCTGTGTAACCGGAAAGTACATCAACACTCACCCGTCCGCTGCGTATCGCATGAGTTTTGAAACGCGCTATTGCTCTTTCTGCCACCTCCAGAGCGCGGGGCTCTATGTGTAGCTGACGCATGGCGCGTTCAACATGCAAACTATCCCCTCGACTAAGAGCAATATCGGCGCCAGCAAATAGTTCACCTCCGTTTCGGCGCAGCACTTCTTCCCGGCCAACGTATTGGAATGAACCTGCACCTTCAAGATTGATGCGCCCAAAACTCAACCGGTCAGTAATACGTGCAATATGCGGCATGAGTACGATACCAGTCGTGCTAAGTGCATCGAACGCCTCAAGAACTGCTTCGGCCTGTTCGCAAGTTTCTACGACACTTTGCCCCATACCATCTGACTCCCGCGGATCTTTCATCCTTACCCTATTGCCCATATGCAGCGATGCTTCGACATAGCGAAGCGCATCTTCGGCAGAATGTGTAGCGATACCTGAGTTATTGGATTTGTACAATACAGACTTATAGCCAGCGTTCGTATCGCCGACAACACAACCATACACATCCCCATCCACCAAAACTTCATCTGGAGTGATTGCCCGAGAACAAAGCTGCATGTCTTGTTCGGTCTGTAGCGCCCTAATGCTTCCCAATACGGCCGCAATATTTTCGGCACGCTGTGCAACGTAGGTTTTGTATGGTTCTGGCATAGGTGATTCCGGCGCATGAATGATTTTCATGGAATTTCTCGTTTCTTAAATTCAAATTAGTAAGCCCCACCCTGACTGCCAGGAGGATTTACTTGTTAAAGTCGATACTGATTAGCCAAGCAAATCTCCTGGAGCACTCCAATACCGCCAGGAGTTTAGTTGAATAGCATTAATCGTCATTATTTCCTCGCAATATTTTGAACCTGCCATCGGCAAGTTCACGTGAACCGCGAGTAACAGTAGCTATACCAACACCAAGGTCAGCGGCAATATCTGCTTGTGGGTCACCTTTTAATAGTCTGCGGACAATTTCAATCCGATTAGTAAGTGCTTCGCGCTCGGCAGGCGTTGTGATGCCAACAAGTAGATCATTGAGCAGCGCCTTACTGTCTGCCGAATAAATGAGTTCCACGAGCTCATTAAAACGTTTTTTATCATCTTTCATATCAGCATACTAGCACACTAGTACGCTGGATGTCAATGGATGAAATTTTATACTGCTACATAAAAGTAAGGGTGAGTGGTGCGGGTAGAGAGAATCGAACTCTCGGCTCAGCCTTGGGAAGGCTACATATTAGCCACTATACGATACCCGCATGGAGCCACCTTGGGAACTCGAGTTATCACACGCCAGCGACAAAATTGCCTGGCAATTGTGCAAAGCGGCAAAGCTATGAAACTCATGCAGGCACTAACTACTTTCGCCCACAGACCCCTAATATGGAGCCGTCGACCGGGATCGAACCGGTGACCTACGCTTTACGAAAGCGCCGCTCTACCAACTGAGCTACGACGGCAAATTTTATAATGTGCGGAGTGTTGCTTTAGCTAGCTGAGCTAAGGTGGCACATCAAGACCCATTCTAACAAAATTATTGCCAAGAATGAGCCAACCATTAATTTTTGTCTCTGTTAATATAGTTTTACTGGTATACTTAGTAGCAATATAACTTCTTAAATGAGAGGTGTTCAAAGTGAAACACAAAATTTGTACGTTGGGGAGTCATAGCGCGCTGCAAATCTTGAAGGGTGGTCGGGATGAAGGTTTTGAGACTGTTTTGATTGCTGAAAAGAAACGACTCAAACCCTACGAATCTTTTCGGGTTGCTGATCATATAATCGCCGTCGATAAGTTTGCTGACGCTAAAGACCGTGACGATGAACTAGCCGCTATGAATGCTGTGCTGATTCCGCATGCTTCTTTTGTTAACGCATTTAGCCTAGCTGAGATTGACGAACTCAAAACCCCATATTTTGGCAATAAGAAAGTACTCGCCTGGGAAACCGACCGCAAAAAACAGCGGCAGTGGCTCGCAGAGGCAGGACTAAAATTACCAAGAATCTTTGAGAAACCATCTGATATCGATACGTCAGTAATCATCAAATTCTATGGCGCTCAGGGTGGCAAAGGTTACTTCTTGGCACATAATCAAAAAGAATTTGAAGAAAAAATCAAACAACACCCTGACCAAAAATACATCATCCAAGAATATATTGTCGGTGCGCCAGTTTACATCCATTACTTTTATTCCCCACTCACCGAAGAACTGGAACTGATGGGTTTTGACCGTCGTTACGAGAGTAATGTTGACTCTATCGGGCGAATTTCTGCCAAAGACCAATTAGACTTAAACATCGAAACGTCCTACAACATCATGGGTAACACTCCGCTTGTTGTCCGTGAATCTCTGCTACCGGAAATTTTTGAAATGGGTGAGCAAGTAATCGCCGCATCCAAAAAATGGGATAGTCGTGGATTGTTTGGGCCATTCTGTCTCGAAACCATTGTCACTCCAGATTTAGACTTCTTCGTCTTCGAGATATCTGCTCGTATCGTGGCTGGCACCAACCCGTACATCCATGGTTCACCATACAGCGACCTACGCTATAACAAACCGATGAGCACTGGCCGGCGCATTGCCATGGAAATCCGCCTCGCTGAAGAACAAAACGCCCTGGAAAGGATTTTCAACTAATATGATTTCACGTGATAATGTTGCTAAAGTTCTGAAAAGTTATGACCCTAAAAACATTCGTATCGCCAGCCTTGGTGGCCATAGCGGACTCGATGTTGCTCGCGGAGCAAAAGCCGAAGGTTTCGAAACTGTCATCGTTGCCCAGAAAGGCCGCGACAAAACCTATAGCCAGTACTTTAAGTCACGCGATGGCCGTGGTTGCGTCGACCATGTTATTTACGTCGACCACTTTCGAGACATCGTAAAACCCGAAATTCAAAAACAGCTTCAAGACTTAAACGCTGTCTTCGTACATAGTCGCTATTTTTGGGTGTACTGTAACTTCGATGAGATTGAAAACGACTTTTTAGTACCAATCATCGGCAGCCGCGAACTGGTACGTAAAGAAGAACGTGATGAAGAGAGAAATCAGTACTTTTTACTGCAGGAGGGTGGACTTTCGATTCCACTGCAATTTGAAAAGCCTGAAGACATTGACCGCTTAGTCATTGTCAAAGCAAGTGAGGCCGCGCGTGGATATGAACGAGCATTCTTTTTGGTAAATAGCTTCGAAGAATACAAAATTCGCTCACAAGAAATGGTTAGCGCAGGCACCATTACCCAACAGTCGCTCGATATCGCCGTGATCGAAGAATTCATACTAGGACCGCAGCTTAACTTGAACTTCTTCTATTCCCCACTAACCGGCGAACTAGAACTGCTTGGTACTGACACGCGCCGTCAAACCAACCTCGATGGCTTATTGCGATTGACTGCTCCCGAACAAGAAGAAGTTCTCAAATACGTCCGACCAAGTTACATTGAAAACGGTCATCAGTCGGTCACAATCAAAGAGTCGCTACTTGAACAAGCCTTTGATGCCGGTGAAAAATTTGTAGCAGCCACTCAAAAGCACTACCCGCCAGGAATCATCGGACCATTTGCGCTCCAAGGTGCTGTCAGCGCTGGTCCACCTAAAGAAGAATTCAAAGTTTTTGATGTGAGCATGCGTATTCCCGGAAGTCCAGGCACAATGTTTACTCCCTACTCAGGTTATTTATACGGCGAAAACATGAGCGTTGGACGCCGAGTTGCTCGCGAAGTCAAAGATGCCATAGCTGCCGACAAACTTATCGAACTTCTGACGTAGTTTTAGAAATACTTAACCTTCTTGGGTACGTTCTGTATAACGTACGGCTTCGACTATTGCAACTATAGCAAGTTCCACGTCTGATGCTGTGGCTGGCTTTGTTGCCATGAGCATTGGCACACGACCATAAGCCCTTCCAGCACCCCACATTTTCCTCAGTAATCGTGCTTCGTTATCAGCAGTAATGTATAGCGAATCCTGCACTTCATATACTTTTGGCCTTCTTAGTGATAGGCGCGCCTTTTTCTCATTTTCTGTAAAACTGCGAAAACCACGCACAACTATGTTGGCAGGCACAGGCATACCAGAAGCATCCGGATTATTTTCTGGATTCCAATACACCATCAATGACCGTCCTTCTCGTGTTGGTAAACAAGTGCTTTGGTATCCAGTAGGGTCTATGTTTACGGCAGCCCTGCCTCGATAGGTTGCCGGATCAGTACAGACAGTTTCCGAAATAACCGCAAGCTGGTGAACTTGCTCAGGACTTGGCTGCATACCTAATCTAATATTCAGAGCATCCAATCCAAAAACACGAATTTCTTGAGCTGTAAAATGATCTGGACCTGAGCTATCTGGATTTATTCGCTTAGACATAAGCAATATTATATAACTTATTTAGTACTTTGACAATTGACGGAGCACCTAAATACACTTATCATTATTAAATGATTATCGCACAGCACCACATGATGCCTATGCCCCGCCCCAGGCTGGTATAGCACTGATTGTGCAGCACATACGCAAACCGGCCTGGGGCCGGTTTTTTCGTTTCATAAAACAGCTAACTTAGTAGGAGTAACAAATGCCAGCACTACCAGAAACGCTCGGACAACCACCAGAAGCAGTTATACAATTTAGTGACGTCTTCGGCTTTTTGCCAACCCATAGCCCCGAAGCTGCTAGCAGAAGCGTAACAGACAGTGTTGATTTTGATGCAAAACTTACCGCCCAGGTTGGCAATACGGATAGATTCAGAGACAGTGAATTCCCGATAGGCTCGTGGCCGGCACTTGGTGACTACGCAGCAGTACTACTCTGGCAGCTCCGTGAACGCCAATCGCAAGAGAACGGTAAAAGACCAGTTGTAGCTGTTGTCAACTGCGCGCCCCGCACAGACGGACATTTTGAAGCAGGCACAAATGGTGATGAATTCTATGTAGCAACGACCGAAAATGGCCTAGAAATTTATAGTCCAGCAATATATTTACGAGGTCTTGCAGCTCGGGGGCTGATAAGGACACTACATCGTATACCCAATGATTGTGGCTTATGGGCTGAGGGGGAGCAGTTTCGTTCTTCTACCGTTGTCCATGCCCGGAAGCAACCAGATATATTAATGCCGGCTGAGCTGTCCGACATCCCAAAAATCACACAGCAAGTACGCGTAGCATTTGCAGATAAGTTTGGAAATGTACGACTAGAGGTTGCAGATAGAAAAGCAGTTGGCGAAATTGTCGACAGCGGTACAGATAGAATCCTTATAAAGATTGGTAAGTATGGTGAACAGGTGGTAAGAGTAGCGCGTAATTTAGCGGAAATCCCGAAGGGTAAAATCGGAATTTATCGGAACCCGAGTGAAATCGATGGAGACGATGGTGGACCAGGCTACGTCGAAGTAGCAAGACGAGTTGATAATCCTAATACCACTACCGACCATGCCCACGAGATATTGCTCAAGAGAGTTCCAGAGGGCCATCGCAAAGATTACCCCGCCAGATGGGAACAAACCAGTATTACGATTGAAGCGTAGCGATAAACTGTTTAACTTCAGGTAGAACGCCGGCGTAGAACGCCTTATCCTTCGGATTTGTCAGTAACGATTCGACCTCGTCGGGCTTGACCCAGCGAGCTTCTGGATTATGCGGATCTAATGGCTGCAGGTCTACCTCGTTCGTAGTCATTAAATATATTGTTATGGACTTCAGAATTGCCTTATCTTCTATTTCACTGAGGCCAATCCGGTATCGTTCGTACTGACCGAGCTTCTTGATAACTCTCACTTCTTTAATGCCCGCTTCTTCGTAAACTTCGCGAATGGCAGCAGCTACTTCATCTTCACCTGGTTCAATATGGCCTTTGGGGAGTGACCACGAATTACCATTCTGGTTAACAACCAAGATCTTACCACCACCCCACCTGCTGAAAATGTCTTACTACTCATATCATCGTTACTATATCAGATAGCTGCGATGTGGGATTGAATAAATAATATATTTGATATATATTTGGCATAAAGTCAAATAGGAGTCCAGGATGACAACAGGTGAAATACCAGGCGGCGAACAACTCTCGCAGCGTGAAGCAGTAGGATTGATTACTACAAAATTGAGCAGCCTAATAGAAGCAACACTGGCAGCTGATGGCCTTACTTTTACACGTGATGGCAAAGTACGCGCTCAGGCAAGCTTATACCCTGGATCAGGGCTGGATGAAGACGATCCCGCCTACCAAGAAGCTCGTGATGCTGCCACTACAAACGGGTATATATCTTTCGCCGAATTACGTTGGCGAGAAGACTCAGCACAACCTGTCTACGCACTAGTAAGTGGCCGCCTGCCAGCCACCGGCGACAGAGACAAGCTACTCTTCAACCTACATGGAGCCGACACCTGGACGACTAGACTTCAATTCCCCGATGCTTCATCTACACAACCAGGCGAACCAGAAGGCTCTCGAGTTATTATAGATGCCTGGGAAGTCCCTCAAACAGAAATTCAACAGCTCGCCGAAGACTATGTTGCAATAGATAGAAGTGACGGTAGCGAAGAAGAAAAGCGCGCTGCCTGTCGCGCATACGACCAAGAACGCAATCAGTATTTGTATCCAGACCCATCGACCGGGATACCGCCGAAAGCTAGGAACATTCGACACATTGTTATCGGTGGGAGTGGTTTTGTACGACCCGAAAATACAATCTACATTAAAAGTATTATTGGCTGTATAGAGGAGGCAATAGCCGCCAAAATTGCTTATGAAATGTCATTAGACGAAGTGGAATTATGAGTCTTTGCCAACCGGCTTATCTAAATTTTCTGAAAGACTATTGAAGAAGTTTACGATTGATTTGCTGCTGGCGGGTTGCTGATGCCAGAAATTACCCAGTCGCCAATCCGGCCAGCGATGACCGAGACCTTCGTAGGTGTCGGCGATAAGTTCAACCGAACATTGCTCATACGTTGTTCGAGTAATAACTCCGCTTTTTACCTGAGATTCGTTACTGCAGCCGTTCACGTTTGCCCAAGCGGACAAGCCATCGGCAAAGCCTGTCCATACAAAGTCAGGGTCACTGCTGCCTTGTCCACCGTTAAACGCAACTACTGTATCCGCTTCACCATGAATTAAATATGCCGGAACGCTTACTGTAGGCTTGAGTTCTTTGCCTTTGGTGCCAATGCTGCCCGAAACAGCTGCGAAGCCAGCAATTTTATTTGGGATTTCTACTGCTATACGGTGCGCCATCATCGCCCCGCTAGAGAAGCCAGTTATATAAACTTTGGCTTTATCAATGCCATATTGATTTGTAAGTGTGTCAATTAGTTTGCTGATATAGGCAACATCGTCTGTACCTTGTACCCAGCCGCTACCACAGCAAAAACCCGAATTCCACCCTGGGCGAACGCCTTGGCGCTCAGGTTTAATAGCGTCAGGATAGACGACCACAAAACCTCTCGGAACAACATTATGCAGCCCGGAAAAGTAGGCAATTTGTCGGCTATCGCCGCCTAGTCCGTGCAATGCGATAATTAGTGAGTCAGCATCACCACCCTTATCATATAGCCTATATGTACGCGTATCAGACCCAACTTGCAAGGACTTTGAGCTGTTGAATAATACGGTGCGGTCTGCCGAACTTAAACCAACAAAAAAAATTGCTAGTACAAGCAAAAGCAGTAAACCAAGAACTAACATAATGGATTTCCTATATTTTTTAAGAATCGCCACAGACTAAACTATAGCAGGTTAGCGACTAGCAATCTTCTCGGCATTCTGCCGCTGGAAAATGTGGATTAAGTCCTGGTGCTAGGAGTAGCGACACCATACCCGGTCGAACAGCACGTCGAATGCCGCAATCATCTGTTTCAAACTGTACTGGATCCCCGGTAATCATAGTTATGCTATTCCAGCCATGAATTCTTGCTAATCGCAGCCTTTGCTCAAAGGCGTCTGCCATAGAACACCGCTCACTTTCACTACCACCGTCAATGAACACGCCAACGACTTTATGGCCAAGCTCTTCTAGACATGCGACTAACCGGTCATGCCGAGATATTTTATCTGCGCCCGGTCGGGGTGAACCATTAACACCTGCGTCTATCATTTTGCTATTTAATCACTCTTTGTACTGTAAATCAATTAACTGTTCCTGAGTCTATAGTTTAGATGGTAAGTTGCTCGAGAATAGTACTGACCGAGCCGTCGTATTTCACTAATGAGTACAATCATCGCTGGCACGTAGATGCCCACCAGCAAACCGGCGGGGGTTCGCAACACATCAATTATATACCCTGCCTTTGGCGTAACAGCTGACACTTTCCCGACGATAAGTGAAGCATGTAGGGGCTTATCGTGAATAAGGTTTGCGTCGCCTTTTACCGTCACCATACTGGTAGATCTATCGAAACTTATAACGCGATGTGTAATGAGTAGTTGTGAATCTCTTGGATCCTTGTATGTCACAACATCACCCGACTTGATGATGGCTTGATTAAATGGACGTACCAAGACTGCGTCGCCGACTTGTATGTATGGCTCCATACTGGCGCTTTGCACGCTGTAAATTCGTACCGACTGAGACCGCCATAAAAACACCAACAGTACTGCTGCAATCAAAAGTAGCGCCGCTGAACACCAAGCCAAAACATAGTAGCGTTTGCTGGATTTTGGTAACTCGGCGAGCGAATATCTCACTGCTTTCCTTAACTACGGAGCAATACCACTAAAGACAAAGTCTACCGCGCCGATGCTCGCTCCCGAGCCACTGAACGCGTCAATCGCCATTGAAGCACGCAGTTTATATTGCACAACCGCACCTGGAGCGATAGGTTCGGTAACGGCCATCCCATTGGTTGCGTAGCTGTTGGTCAGGTCTTGCAGTGTCGAATTAAACACTGTACCACTGTCGACTCTTGTCATATGAACGTAAACTTTGGACAAGTCTACCGCCGAAGGATTAGTCGGTACGGATCCGACTGACATGCGCAGATTAAGCGCGGCGCTGCCATAGTTCTTTAGATAAAATACATGCCCATCAGCTGGCTGTGACGAACCACCCGGAACAATATCTTCAAAATCAAACCCCGCCCTAGTTGCTCCAAAACTCGTTGCCGATGTGCCTATACGCAAATCAGCTGTGGCACTTTCGATGGTGTTGCCTGTAAGCAATGCCTGCTGGCTTTGCAATGCCGCGAACGTCGCACTGGTTACTAGCAGCATAACTGCGGATATTACCCCAACCGCACGAACAAGCGGACCATTCATAGACTTTCGTCTCATATGTTACCCTCCTACTTTGTTGTACAAAGGATAATGTCACGGACAAGCATTTTGGGTCAATACTACACAACACTATTTTACAACGCACAATCTTATGATATTGCTTATGTATCCTTAGATTGTATGGGGCAATGTAGTAATTGGCAAATCAGTGGTGTGGCCGGGTTGGAATAGAAAAGCATTTATTCTTTCCCAGTACATATGCAGTAGCGTTGATGGGTGTCCATCCCCAAGCCTGACACCCCCTGCCGGGCAACCCCGACCTTTGTTCGCTTCAAAAACCGCTTTCACTTCTTCGCTAAAATCAACCTTTATTCCACCGTCACGATGATCTAGAATCCTGTAACATTCATCTGAAAAATAGGGAGTCCCAAGTACACTAAACACTTTTGCAGCCAGATCCTTGTGTAGCTTGGCGGAATCTAATAAGCCATGGCTTCGAGACACAATGCCTTCTACCGAACCATCAACACCGGCACGCTGTAGCATACGTACTGCGCCGCCTGCTACAACACTAACTTCTTGTATCGGAGCCGAACCGATTGTTGCCAAATCAAAAGCGATTCTTTGCATAAAATATATCCGCTGCGCGGGGCTGCAACCCTCAAGCATTGGGAATCCGCCAAAAAGCTTATTTAATGAACCATCGCCAGCAGCCGTTTGAGCGACTTCGTCAACGGTATACGTCGCTGCAAGCCGCCTGGCATATACTTCGTCAGGGAGTGGTTGGTTGGGAGTAATGGCAGCGTCCATAGCGGCAAGTGTTGCATCGATGATGAATTTACCGGCCTGTAGCAGCATTGCCCCTGGTCTGCCAGCTCTGGTCATCTCGTTACTTTGAGCCGCCACAGCCTCAGAAATACCTCCGGATTTACAAAACGCATGCATCGCCGTCTTTAGCCCAGATCGAATCGAACTTACAGGCACATCAAAAAAATCGGTTTCGCTCATAATAAAAATTTTCCACACAACACCTGTGGTTTATCGTCCACCTACCGCTTGACCCGCAAACGCCTCCGGCCAGATTGGTTCGTTTCCATGACCGCGCTGAGCAACTGCAAGGGCGACTAGTCCGCAATATAGGAATTTTCGCTTTTGTACAGACAGTGGTTTACCCGACTCAATTTCATAAGTACCGTCAACTCCAGCAGCGAGCATGTCGGCTAATTGCTCTGCTCTTTCATCATCTCTCGGACCATCAATAATACGCTGTATTACATCCGTCCATCTCACTCCCGGCCTACCGGATACCATGTTAAGTTGTAAGCACCAGCGCCACTGAAAAGTACCATACGCTGTGATCAATTCTCCATCTGGTGTGAATATTGCGAGTTCGGGAGGCTGATTTAGCGTTGGATTACTCACCATTCCTAATGCACCCGCCACTCCCAATGCAGCAGCCCCGAGCTGATAACGATCCCGAACCTTAATCAAATCCGTCGCGAGCTCCAATATCGGTAATTCGGCTTCTGGAATATCTATACCGCCGGGGGGCTTTTGCAAACTATGAACTGACATAATGTTATTTTTATATTACATTTATGGCTTATTGTAAAGAGAGTCGCAGGACGGAGTCCGTGTCTAGTCGCGCATGGATAGTTCTAATACCTGATCATTCATATAAAGATTTATGTAACTTCTTGGCTGGTAAAAAGACGTTTTATCAATACTGCACCAGCACCTATAGCTACGGCTAACAAGGTGTGGCGAGCTTCGGTCGGTATAGGCAATACTTCTGCCGCAAAAGGAATCCCTATGCACACCCCAGCAAGCGCAGCATCCCTACGACTACCAAATCTTGAGGCTATAGCTGGTTCTTCTCTTGGAGGTGTCGAATCCATATAGTTTATTATATTGCATACTTAGTCTCTGCCAAAAAAAGCTTTTAGCAGAAGATATCTGGGACTATTATTATAATCAAGTTCAAGTAGTTATAATTAACATTATGGATGAAGTTAGAGTTTTTTTGCACTGCTAGCTACGCTATTAGCTTTGCTATCCTACTACCCCTATATCAAAGGAATATTAAAAGGAAAAACTAAACCCCATAGATCTACATTTGGAATTTGGACGGTAATAGGGGTGATTGCGTCTGTGAGTTACATTGCCTCTGGCGGAAAAGAAGCCTCGGGAATAATAATCGCATATACAATCGGGACTTTGGTCATTTTCTTGATGTCACTAAAAAGGGGCGTCGGAGGCGCGAGCAAGTTAGACATTTTTTGTCTTTTAGCATCTGCAGTAGGCGTTGTTGGCTGGATTGTAACTAGCAACCCAGAAGTGGCTCTATATTTTAATATATTCGCGGGATTTTGTGGGTATATCCCGACTTTGAAGAAAACATACCTCTACCCCCATACTGAAAATACCGCTCATTGGGTGCTGTGCGCATTGGCCGCAATATGTAGTTTGTTATCGATTTCTGTATGGTCAGTTTTCGCTGCATCACTGCCCATATACCTATTGATTTGCGATGGTAGCCTGGCTCTAATGACATTGGCGCCAAAAGCCTTAAGGTTCACCCCGAAATAAAACAACCACCTTTTGGTGGATACTTTATTTCTGCGGGCTCGACCGGATTATCGTCTAAAGCCTCTTCCACTCAAGCATGCTCGGAATAAATTCCTGTGCGTGCTTTCGTTCCACGAACCGGTCCGTTCGCTTTGCTCACTCTTCGCCGATTCTAATCGCAGACAGGTCTGCCAAACAAAAAGTCCCACATAAGATGGGGCTTATTGTTTGGCGGGCTCGACCGGATTTGAACCGGCGATCTCCTCCGTGACAGGGAGGCGTGATAACCACTTCACTACGAGCCCTTACTATATAACGTCTTAGAATAAGTTATTTAAGACAGTGACAATACTACCAGCTTACCCCTGTAATGGCAAGTAACTACGCTACTTGATAAACGATTTTACTTTTTGGCGCTCGGGCATGGCGTTTACAAACTCGACGGCATTTTTTAGATTAAAGACAATATGCGACGCCTTTACTTTGTCGTCAGACTTTTCGTTCAGCCGCACTATTTCGAGTGTGATACCGGTATTAATCACTTCCGAAACTTCTGTTGGTTTTAATGCAAATAGTGCACGCGCGACTTGTGGAGGAATATTCCGATTACCCTGGTCGATCAAAAAGCCATATTCCCCACCGGTGGTTTTAGCGGCAGGATCATCGGATACCGCTTTGGCGAGTTCGGTAAAGTCACTGCCAGTCCTGATTTGGGCGAGAGTATCGCTGGCCTTTTTAACTGTCGCTGTGTCGAGCTTGGATGCCACCTTTTCTGCCAATATTTCACCACGCAGTTCACGCTCAAAGTCCTTGAGTGACCAGCCCCAGTAATCGCGCAGAACATCTTCCAAAACTTCTTCGCCACTGCCAAGCCTGTTTTGGTTTCTGAGTAGTTCGATACGCTCGTTTACTTCTTTATCAGTGACCTGCACATTGTTTTTCTTGGCGAGTTCTTTGACAAAAGCATGATTGATAACTTGATCGAGTGCAACTTTGCGGTACTGCACAAGTTGTTGCTTGTACTGCTCGCTGGCAAGATTACTGTCTAACTGATTTTCATAATAATGTTTGTAGTGACGCAGTTCAAAAAGATAGTTTTCGTATTCAACGAAAGTCCCGCCAGAACGAGCCACAGGAAACGGCACAATCTGGGTGACACGGTAGAGGAATGTATTATCGTGGCCAAACCGATACAGTGCCAAGATACTATAAATAAGCAGCCCCACCAGCGCAGATACAACCAGTGCCGAAGTAATCAGAACAATTCGGTGGCGTGAATGCTGCAGCGGATAAATGAACTTGCGGGCACCACGAAGAACTTCTTCGCGGTGACTAGCTACCGTTTCATTAGTGATTCTGGGTAAGTTTTCTTCAGCCACCACTTCCTGGTTTTTGGGTTTAAGCGGGCTGAGTTCTTTCCCTCGTTTAGCTAAATGTTTCAGTTTTTTCATAATTATCGCTATTCGCTCTGTTCGGTCGACATTCTTTGTACCGGATGCACACCGATATCTCTTAGTATTCCCACCATTTCTTTCTGTAACTTAGCCGGATGGTGCACATCATGGATGGTAAGCTCACCAACGAATGTCTGTACGACAATTGTACCAAATCCCAGCAGTGTTTCTTGAAACCCAGAAACTCGGTAGTTAATCATCTGAATTTGGTCGAGACCAATATCGACGACGCTACTCTGGAGCATGCTTTTAGTTTGCTGGATAAATCGCTGGTTGGTTAGTATATAAACACTAAAGTACCAACGTATCCAAAATGGCAACATAATGAGTGCTGATAGCACCAGTCCTACCGCTAAGCCACCAAAGTAAATAGTAAATGTCGGATTAAAAACTGCCGGGATTGTTCCGGCTAGCAAACCGAGGCTAGCATAGACGATTCCCTTACGCATTACGACCGGATGCTTGCGAAAAACCAACTTCACTTCTTCATCATCGAACTGTTCTTTGAAGTATTTTGACTTTTGGGTTTCCGGAGAGGACATAGCTATAGCGTAACCTCGTGAAATAGCAAAAGCAATAACACTTTGTAGCACAGAGACTCGATTAAGCCAACAATACCATCAATTGGCGTTAGCAATGCGGGCCAATTCATCGGCAATCGCACTCGATATAGGCATGCCTAGCTCGTCTTCTAGCCACTGGTATTGGCCGTTAGGATTAATTTCCAAAAAATATATTTCTCCGTTTGGTGCTTCAATCAGATCAAATGCACCATATCGAAGATTTAATTTCTTCAAGAAAGTGACAAGTTTGCCGGTAAGAGCTTGATCAAATTGCTCTTTTTTGAAACGCACAGCATCGGTAGTTTGAAGTTTACGCCAATCATCTTTGGCGGTGACATCAGTATAAATAGCCGCCGGAAATACCTGCTCACCAACAACTGTTATCCGCCACTCTTTGGCCTTAGGGATTCTTTCCTGATATATGCCAGGCAGTAGTTTTTTGCCAGTTTCAACCAGATCAATAAGTTTTTTCTGGCTCAAAACATTAGTGTAAATTTCTCTTGCTTCACCATTCATGCTGATCGTACCACTTGGCAGCTTGAAGACAGCATCAGCTTTTGGGAAAGCCTCTAGCAACACCTGACCATCATTGCTAATGACCGTTTTTGGTACTTTGAATCCTAATTTACTGGCAAGGCGTAGTTGGGTGAATTTATCATCGGCAAAATTCATCCGCATAGGATCATTAATCCATTTGTGTTCGGCTATAGATT
The DNA here is from genome assembly GCA_022841445.1 of Candidatus Saccharimonadota bacterium. Lineage (GTDB taxonomy): Bacteria > Patescibacteriota > Saccharimonadia > Saccharimonadales > UBA10212 > JALHRM01. Next base: position 391,900 of record JALHRM010000001.1, on the reverse strand, counting down.
GCCATATGGCTCTTTGCAAACGATCGACATTATCAGCCACTTGCACCTGCTGAATCTCTGTTAAGCCCTCATATACAAAATTAGACGGCCGTCGATACCAGGCCGCGTCTACATTAATTCCGTTTATGTCAGTTTCGTCGTAACTGATTAAGTCGGTATAGTCTCCAACTTGTACGTTGAGTTTCTTGGTGGGCATGGTGACAAGATCGCTTTTGTAGTAAGTGACTTGGCAGCCTTGTTTTTTAAGTTTTTCGACCACAGGTAGAACCGTGCGCCTGTCATATTCAGATGACGCTATTAATATATGCCTTTTGGTAGAACGAGCCATTCGCCAGATACGTTAAAGATTGTTTGTTGCAGTAATTTACTAACTAGTTAAGATCGCTAGGTTTCACCATTTTAGGGACATTATTGTCAACATAGTAAGTTGTTAAAGGTTCCTGCTTAGGACCACTAGTGATGTCGTCAGCACTAATTATTAATGCACCCATTGAATCTCTAGGGCCTCTACGACCAGTTCTCCCACTTTCCAAAATGGCTGGTTCTGCAGCATCATCGCCGTCAACACTTAAGCCTAGACCCTCTGCTGGTGTTAGTGGTTGAGTTAGCATATTCCCCATTGCCGTTCCACCGATACCAAGTTGGCTTAAAGTAGTATGGCTGACTACTTCTGCTGATGGAGGAATAACAGAACTTCCCATGTTACGTTCAATTTCTGGGACTAATGCTTCGGCCATAAATTTCTTCTCCTGATCAATTAATTTGTTTTCATTCTAGTCACAAAGCGAAGTGAAGTAAACTGCTTATAAATATACTAATTTTGCTGCCCTTCTATATGTGTGACTTTTCGTTACATAGCTTATCAAACCACTCCGCAAAATAGGTATTTTGCGGAGACCTCGATAAAATTAAATCGGTAGTTTTAACCAGCTGTATTGCGCCCCCGTAGTTCAATGGATAAAACAACTCCGTCCTAAGGAGAAGCTGGCGGTTCGAATCCGTCCGGGGGCACCAGCCAATGCGAGTATCAATGTCAACCTCTAAGTGGTGGCATAAGCAATCATCTGTCGGGAGTAATATTTTACTAGTAGATACATAATGGATATTTAGCTAAATGAACTATTTAGGCCATATGCTCATGGCGAACGAGCATGGGAGATCTTTTCGATTTGGCGCAGTACTACCTGATTTAGCAGGAATGAATGGTCTTACCCCGGCTAAGTGCTCCCCAGCAGACATAAAAAATAAGCGCGACAGACACGCGCGCAGATTACTTGCAGGAATTAGCTTTCATCATTTAACAGATGTTGTGTTTGATGGGCTTGACGGATTATTAGAATTGAAGGACATTTTATACTCACAAATTGCTCCAGAACATATACCGCCAGATTCACACTACGCAATACTAATTGCTGGCGCAGGCACTGACCTCATGATTGATGGCGAAGTGCAGCGTTTCTGGCCAGACATTAATGGGTTGTACAGAATGACAATGCACCAAGTACCTTACCCAATAGTTGCTGCATCGGTAAGAAACACACCGCAATCTAGCAAAATAAACTTTTTTCGAAACATAAAGGAACGTGCCGCGCTGCCGGTTCCTAACTATAGTGACCCAAAATTGGTTGCGCGCATATTAGCTGCAAGAGTTAATGGTGGAGGATATAAGCATATAAGAATCGCCGAGCAAGATGTACCTCAAATAGAAGCTGCCATGGAGGCCTATCAACCACACATCCGAGCATACGGCTTTGGGTTGATACGAGCTACCGCTGAAGCGTTGGGCGTGCAGTTACCCAAAGCAAGTCAGCCGACTACTTAACTAGATGCGGCCTAGTTTTTGGGCTTGGGGAGGGTGTAGCCCTCGTGGACGGTTTCGTATTCGAAAATTTCGCCTTCGCCAAACCAATGCTTGATTTCGGCCTCTGCTTCTTCTGGATCACCGGATGCATGGATAATATTAGGTGTAGCAATTTCGGCTGTGTCGGCATGCGCGAAACTGATATGACTGTAGTCACCACGAATCGTACCGGGAGCAGCTTCCTTTGGCTCGGTTGTACCAACCATTTTTCGCACCAAACTTACTGCTTCGATACCCTCTAGCACAAATGCGATCACCGGACCACGCTGCATCATAGCAAGCGTCACATTGAAAGCTTTCTCGCCACGACGCGATACCATCTTGCCAATGTCCTCATAGTGACGGTAGTAATGGTCGTAGTCAGGGTGTAGCATTTTACATGCCACAATCTTTAAGCCGACCTTTTCGATTCGACTCAAAATCTCACCGACAATTCCTCGTTGCACGGCATCAGGTTTTAATATAATAAGTGTGCGTTCCATAGTCTAAAAGCCATCCTTTATTTGATTTGCTATTTCAGTTGTTAGTATAGCAAATTTTAGCAGTGATAGCCTAGTTGCATACAAATATTGTTCGTTACTATATAACCCCCGTTAAATCATTAGTTTGCTACAATAAGCATATGGACTACCAATCAGCTTTGGATGATTTCTTGCAGTATCAAGAGCTTGAGCAAAACCGCTCCTTAAAAACGATTGATAATTACCGACACTACCTGAACCGCCTGAGCGATTTTGCCGGCGACATAAAAGTTTCTGATATTACTCCAGAATTGATCCGAAAATGGCGGATGTGGCTTAACCGTCTCGGTACCTACAGTAGCGATGAACTTGGTAAATCGACTCAAAATTATCACTTAATAGCCCTGCGTAGTTTTTTGAAATTCTGTGCCAAACGAGGCATCCCTGCCATGCCTGCTGACAAAATCGAACTTGCCCGTACTAAACGCAGCCAGGTGACGTTCTTAACGCCAGAAGAGGTTACCCGTTTAGCAAATCAGCCAAGTGAAAAAGATAGTGCCGGCCTACGCGACCGCGCAATCATCGAGCTGTTATTTAGCAGCGGGCTGCGGGTATCAGAGCTTGTCGGGCTTGACCGTGGACACATAAACACTGCACGTCGAGAATTCAGTGTGCGCGGAAAAGGTCAAAAAGATAGACCGATTTTTATAAGTCAGCGCGCCGCCGAAATATTAAATGATTACCTAAAAAGCCGGCAGGATAATGCTAATCCGCTGTTCATACGTATTGCCGGTAACAAAAAAGCTGATACCAGCGGCGACTATAAGCGGCTCACCGCACGGAGTGTCCAGCGGATCATTGCAATGCATGCTCTACGAGCTGGTATTACGAAACATGTTTCTCCACACACGCTGCGGCACAGTTTTGCAACGGATCTACTTATGAATGGTGCCGACTTACGGTCGGTCCAGGCTATGCTTGGTCATAGTAATATTGCCACGACGCAAATTTACACTCATGTGACTGATCCACACTTAAAAGCGGTGCACGAAAAATTTCACGCTCAAAAAGCCATTCAATAACAAAAGCTACCTAGCAGAAGTTGCCGGAGTTTCTGGGTATCGAACGGCGCACTGTTTCTGTTTTATTCGGTGCTCCATTATTAAACCGCATTGTCAACGTAATCGTGTAGCACCTATTGCCAACATTTCTTGGATAGGTATGTGAAATTCTGTCAAGATAGAAACAATCCGAATTATTTGTTGAGCCGTCTCCCCAAGCCCATGTGCATCCCGCAACAACGCTGGGTGGATTATTGGAGTTGTTAGTGAGTGTTAAATCGTAAGGATTACCCAATCGAGGAGTCGTGCCGGAAGGTGGGCAGGCAAACGTAAGCGGACCGCAGTTATTAGCCCCAATTCCAACGTTTCCATTGGGGCTAACGGGTCCAGGAGGCGGGGTTGCAGAAACCCCCAAACATGCTGCACCATCACCCGCCGCTGCTCCATCAGCATCGTCAACTCGTGCCGAATCATATGCGTTACTTGCAAGGACTGGGATACGAATTCGCTTACACAGCGAATCAGCAGTACGAATTGAATAGTCTGGAATAGCGAGATTGGGTGTTAGCGTTACTCTGGTTTGTAAGCGGCGCAGCACGTCGTTTGCCTTGCCGGTAACATCAACTTGCGCCTGCGCACCAGGCAAAGCCACAGGAGCAACACCGTTAGCGCCGCGTATCATCAAATTAACAGGGTTATACAGGGCTGTTACTCTAATGTAAAAAATCTTTACGCCAGTAAAATTATTGCTTATGTCGTTATAGACAATATTATTGCAGGCATAGGCAGTTGTCGCTCCCGGGAAGTAGGCATCAAACCCAGTACGATAGCTATTATTGCACTGCCCCCGTGCCACGACGGCAGTCCTGCCACCGGGAGTAATACCGGTGTTAGTATCGAAGGTTGAGCCTCCTGCAGCGGGATACATAATATAAGATAGCTGGTCTCCACGTAACGCGTTTCGTACCGAATCACCATCATAGACCGGGAAGATAGTGACTTCTAGGGCGCCAGTTCTGCCGCCGAGGGCATTCCAGTTCACTTGATCATAAAATTTTGGATAATCCTCCACTGACTTGAAACCCTGATCACCTTCGTTATCCTGCCAACTAAACAGCATCTTATCAAGCCCGCTCGGCGTTACTTTGAAAACTCTTGGTCGATTTGGCTGTAGATTATCAAAACGGATATCGAAGATATTCCCATCAAACAATAAACAACTGTAGCCGACCTGACCGTTGCCTGATAGGTTGGGGCGAAAATCCGTGTATGGACTAACCGCTTGGCTGGTTTGGCAAGTGTTTTTTTGAGGAGTAGTCGAACCCGTCGAATTTGCGGCGATGTACTCACTGGCATCACTCAATCCACTTTGAGCGGCATAGAAAGCTTGGGTACTTAAGTCGCGGTCAACTGCCTGGCGGTATTCGCGGTTCATGATCCGACCGAAGCCGATAGTCGTAAGTGCCAAAATAGTGGTAATAATGAGTGCTACAAAAATAGCGATAAGTCCCTGCTCGTCAGCCCTATACTTAGTATTTAGTCTACCCATCATCAAAACCTCTTATACACGCTAGTTGATACATCTGCCGTAGCACAGAATTGGGAGCTCGATAGTGTTCCTGTGCAACGGGCATCGGGCTGGGATGAAACTAGAGCATAGTCTGTGGCAGTTGGATTGGACGGAAGCGGCGTAGTATCACTCATGAATAGATCGTCCTCACCAAACAGCACCCTCACCTGCACTGTGCAGAGCCCTGATGCACAGTTTTGGATATCAAACATGTTCACGCGCATTCCATCGCTGAGGTATTCTTTTGTTTGATCACTATAAACATTGGTATCGAGCTCAGCTGCACCACTCACTATGGGGCTACAGGCACTATTATTAACAAGTGAGTCACGACGGACACCGGCTGCTGCGTCAGTACCTAACTTTTTACCAAGTTCATAGGTATAACGATGCCCGCTAATACAGTACCAGCTTAAGTTGCTACCAGCGTCAGTCCCGACCTCGACAATCCCTTTGCTAAGAACAAGATCATTGTTAATATCTGTCGCAATACTCCTAGCTACTTCTTGGGTGCGCGATAGCGATATACCTTTGTAAAACATCCGGCCGATCTGAATGAGTGCAACCAGGCAAAGCAGCAAGACTAGACTAAAAACAGTCAATGCAACCAATAGTTCAACAATAGTAAAACCACGTTGGGCGGGAGTCAAAGAAGTGCTTCTTCCGGCTATCCGTAGACCGTCAGGGACGGTCGAGGACTCTAGCCTAGAGGGGTACTTCTTTAAGTCCTGCTGGTATGTAGTTCGTCTCATAATCGGTAGTAAATCCTTGTTGGTTCATCAACCGCACCACCAAATCTATCCCATCTGACACTAAATTCATGAACAGAATTATTGAGTGCGGGGCTCGTATCTGCTACGTATTGAATCGATATACGATATCTGGAGTCTGGTTGTCCCGATGCACCGAGTGAGTTCACCGTGCAATCAGGTGATGTAACTGGTCGATGGTGTACACTTGGGTCGACAGTTTCTATAGCACGTACGCAAAATGGAGTATTGGTGCGATATAGGATATCGAACTGGGCTTCTAGTCCATTTTCACGAGCGATAGCATAAACGTATTTTAAGCTTTCGATCTGGGATTCGATAATCTGCAAAGCTTCCCCGCGCTCGCGCGATTCGATACCGAGCCGCAAGCTGCGATTTGCCAGCGCAAATGACGTTCCGAGTGTTAAGGCAATAACCGCAATAGCGATTAACACTTCGATAATGGTTTCGCCCCTGTTATCGTTGGTAATTTTCATGTGCAGTCCTCAAATTCTACCCGTACTGTAGTCGGTGATTTTAGGGTCGCATCACCTACTATAAGCCTGGCTGTTTGGCGCTCGTCGGAGCGCTGGAAACAAATCGACCATTCGCCTAGGTTAAGTGCGGCGATGTTGTCACAAGGAGACTGAAATTCCAGACAATTTGTTACGGCGGTTGATTGGTATGTAGAGTTGGATGACACCGGCAATTCCAGCGCACTAACCCTGCCATCGTCACTAGTGGAACCACTTGTGGTGTTGGTAAAGTTAGCAAAAAATCCAGCCATACCACTATCGGCTCGAGTAATTGTGCGTGCCGAAAGTACCCGCATCCCGCCACGCAGGTCATATGTTTCAGTTAAATCAACGCCATCGATTGCAGCTACCGGGTTGGCGTCTGCCAATGACGCAACCGGTACACTTGCCGACAATCCTACTGCGACTGGCATAGTACGTCGACCAATAACCGTATAGATATACACCTTGTTAGCATCAGCCGTCGTACTCACCTGGACTGCTCGCCCCAAAACAACACACTGGTCGTTGGTTCCAAGCCCTGAACCGCTTCCGGCAGTAATTCTGGGCACACCACCAATAACTTGGCAGAGATAATTTTGATTATTGCTTGGCACATATCCGGTAGCTGTGTCATTGATTACATCTCTAATTTTTGATTCAATGTCTCGCATGCCCTGCGAAAACTGCGTACTGGCCTGCTGGCCATTAATTGCGACCGCCGTGCTGACAAACAAGAGCGAAGTCACCGCCAGTACAATTAATACCTCGGTAATAGTAAAGCCACTCGAGCCTCCATCTGAGCCTGAGTGAACCGAACCCACACCCTTGAGCGACCACATAAATTGAGTATAAACCACAAGCGGTAAGAAGTGAAGGAGTGAATGTCTGCTTTACCCCAGAAGCCTTTAGGAAGGTGCACTTTATAGGGCTCACTTTGCTCGCGCCTATGGCGTTAGCAATCCAATCCCTTCTAAAGGCTTCTGGGGTAAAGCAGTGCTGGGGGATATAGTGAAGACTGAACTACAAGATGAGTAAATTTGTGTACCAAGTTATGATAGACTCGCCAAAAAACAAACTGATGGCTGTGCCGAGTATTAGAAACGGTCCATATGGGATGCGGCTAGTGGCAGTTTTTTTGCCAGCAACAAGCTGTGGTGCGGCAAACAGCGTGCCGATTAGCGATGCTACAAATATCATGAGTAGACTCAAGCGAGGATCAGCCAATAATGTGCCTGTGACAAGTCCGAGACGCACATCCCCAAACCCTATGAGCCTGCCCTTACTAAGCATATAAATCAGCCAGAATATCCCGCTGGCGATAGCAATGCTGCTTAACAGTTTTAACACTGATTCAAACTCGAAGTTGAACAACACCGCGTTTGCCAGCCAGCCAGCCAAAGCTATGTAGAAAGTCGGGTACAAGATACGATTTGGCAAAATATACCACTTATAGTCATAGAGCGCTAACGCAAGCAAACCAACTGATGATAATAGCCAAGTAACGAATGGGATGATCTGTTCGGCGCCCACAAGCTCGGTTGGCCAAAATACGTATGACAGCACGAAAACAATGCCCCCAGCCAGCTCTACGGCCAGCACGCTGCGAGCAATAGGCTTTTGGCAGTAACGACATTCGCCTCGCAGACCGAGGTAGCTGATTAGCGGTATGAGGTCTTTTGTGGCTAGTGCATGTCCGCAGTGTTCACACATAGAACGACCCTGGCTTATTGAGTACTCAGTTCGGCCATTTTTTGACTTTATTTTTGATTGCTTAAAGACTCGCCAGACAACTGCACCAGCAAAACTACCCATGCAAAGACCAACCATAAAAAGCAGCAGCATAACCATTATCACGCATCAATGGTAGCACAAACAAATTAAAAGACCGGCCTTTTTGACCGGTCTTAAAAATTCTATTGAAATCGAACTATTTATTGTCTACGCAATATGTAGCACCACCTTCAAGGAACACACTAAGGGTGTAGTTCCTGGTATTTGCAACAACAGCGGGGTTACCACCACCAGCCGGAATTGTCCCAACTGGAGTCTCACCGTTGCATATCTGGGTCGTCTGATATCTCATCTCTCCAACAGCAGCAGGAGCATTAGGTCCGGTAGTTATGGTGTAGTTGTTCCCCGTAGAAGGGTCTTGATAGTTTATGCCTGTGAGATACCTAGTCTGGAATCCACCAGTAATGCCAGTCTGTGCGTTATTATTCAACGTTGGTAAGGCACCGTTGTTGTTTCCTGCAAATGATGCAACCTCCGTACTAACTCGAGCGACGATGTTCTTCCTGGCCGCATTACGTTGGTTACGCTGGAGCTGCGGGATAGCAATCAACACGATCACCAAAATCAAACCTGCGACAGCCAAGACGATCATCACCTCGATAATGGTAAAGCCTTCGTCTTTCTTTTTTCCGTATAATTCTTTGATACTCATGGCTTGCAAATGCCCCCTTTGCTTTATATGTTATGCCGTAAGAATACGCTAATGCTTACATAGTATGACCGATAACACTAAAAAGCAAGGATATTATCCGTAAGCTAGTTTAGGACGCCCTGCCCGACAAGCCCATATATTGGTAGCAATATAGCCGCCACGATCAAAAGCGCCATAATACCCATCAGAATCATCATAATCGGCTCAATGATGGTTGATATGGTCTTAATCTGATTATCAACTTCTTTCTCGAAGTAGTCGGCAGTTTTGGCGAGCATGTCCTCGACCGATCCGGATTGTTCACCAATCCGTAGCATGTTTGGTACCAGCTCATCAAAATTGCGGTCGCCCTCTAAGCTATCCGACAGTGCCTTACCTCCTTTAACTTTGCTCGCGGCATTATTTATGGACTCTTCGACATGGATATTGTTTATCGACTTGGCAGTTATTGATAGTACTTGTAGCAGTGGTACGCCACTGGCGACTAGCGTTGTAGAAGTTCTTGCAAAACGAGCCATGTATAGCTTTTTGAAAAGCTGGCCGATGACTATTGATTCAATTTTCAGTCTATCAACTACTCGCTTACCGGGGCCAGTACGTGCCCAGCGTGTCGTCAAAAAGACTCCGACACCCATCACACCGAGTATTGCCCACCAGAATTTACCAGTGAATTCCGACACAGCAAGTAAAGCCGATGTAATAAAAGGCAGCCTCGCACCGGGCAAGCCTTTGTAAAGTTCTTGTACCTGCGGCAAAACCGCTAGTAGCATGAATGTTACCACCCCAACCATCACCAGTAACACGATGATTGGGTAGACCATTGCACCACGGACTTTACTCAAAATTTCAGCATCTTTTTCCTGCTGGTCGGCCAATCGTTCTAAAGCTTTATCCAAAGTACCGGATACTTCGCCAGCTGATATAAGACCAATGTATACTTCGCCAAATACACCGGGATGTTTGGCGAGTGCCTGGGAAAACGCCATACCAGCTTCAACATCATTTATCACCTTGCTAACGACAACTTTGAGCGGTTTGCTCTTGGTTTGATTGGCGGTAGAGCGCAAGCTCTGCACCAGTGGTAGGCCAGCGTTAATCAATGTCGAAAGCTGCCGAGAAAAAAGGATTTTATCCTTGGTACGAATATGGTTTGTGAATCGGCTGAATAAGCCCGTACTTTGAGCGACTGCCGGTGTAATTTCGAGTGGCGCATACCCTTGCTGCTTGATGAGCTTAGCAGCAGCCTGTTCGCTTTCGGCCTGAACATCGGCTTTAATTTTTGCGCCGGTCGATGGGTCTCTGGCGGTATACGTGTACGTCAGCATTTGTCTTAGCCTCTCATTAGCCGATCAAGTTCTTCAAGGTCAACCGCAAAGTTTCTGGCTTCTTCGTAGCTGATAGTACCGCTGTGGATTAGGTTTACCAGCGTACGGTCCATGCTCTGCATTCCATATTCTGCGCCGGTTTGAATAACGGCATCCAGCTGGTGGCTTTTACCTTCTCGGATGATGTTGCGTACAGCAGGCGTTGCGACTAGTATTTCGGCTGCTGCCACTCGCCCGCCACCGATTGACGGCACTAAGCGCTGCGAACAAATAGCCATTAAGATGTTGCTAAGCTGTGCCCGAATCTGTGGTTGCTGATGCGGTGGGAAAACATCAATCATACGGTCGATGCTCTGAGCGGCGCTGTTAGTATGTAACGTCGCAAACACTAAGTGACCAGTTTCGGCAATGGTAATAGCAGCAGCGATGGTTTCAAGGTCACGCATCTCACCAATAAGCACCACATCGGGGTCTTCACGCAGGCTTGACCGAAGCGCCGCGCTAAAGCTATAGGTGTCATAGTGAACTTCGCGCTGCACAATGACTGATTTTTGAGATTTGTGCGTAAACTCAATCGGGTCTTCGATAGTAATAATGTGCGTTGCGCGTTCGTGGTTAATTTTGTGAATTAGCGCCGCAAGTGTCGTACTCTTACCTGATCCAGTTGGGCCCGTAACAAGCACCAATCCACGTGGATAGTCGGCAAACTTATTAACAATTTGCGGTAAAGACAACTGCTCGATAGTCATGACTTCGTTCGGAATCAAACGCAGCGCAGCGGCTAAGTTGCCTCGCTCATGAAAAGCGTTTACGCGGAATCGACCCAGGTCGCCGAAAGCAAAACTAAAGTCGAACTCTTTGTCTTTAAGCAAAATTTCTTTTTGATCAGCGTCTAAGATTGCAAATATCAAGGCTTCGACAGATTCTTCATTGAGCGCATCTGTGCCTGGTACGTGAATCAATGCACCGTCTATACGGAGTATCGGTGGCAACCCAACTTGCAGGTGAAGGTCTGAAGCTTTCTTTTTAATAACTTCTTCGAGTAATACCTCGATTCGCGGCTGTCCTTGTGTACTCATTTTTCTATTGCCCCCCTCGCTTCATATGCTTTTCCAATTATCAGGCGTTGTCTGATGCCGCCACGCGGTTAATCTCTGCCAGTGTCGTTTTACCGTCAAGCGCCTTAAAGTATCCGTCCTGACGCATGGTTATCATCCCATCACTCACGGCAGCCTCTTGGATCTCGGCGCTCGTCGAGCGCTTGATGATAAGGTCTTGGATTTGTTCATTAACTTCAAAAACTTCATATAATCCCAATCGCCCCTTATACCCTGCGGCATCTGCTGAACCGGCTTTACCCTTCATTAAAGTATAAGCATTTTGACTGGCAAGTGGCAAGGACTCGTAGCCGAGATCTTTTGACACTTCTTCAACTTCTTCTTTGTTCTTTGGTAGCAAATCACCAATAGTCTGTCTAATTGCCTCTGTTTCGGCGATGTCAGACTCGTATGATTCGCCACCAGGAATGATTTTGCGCACCAACCGTTGTCCAATGACGGTATGAACGGTACTGGCAATCAAAAACGGTTCGATGCCCATATCAAGCAGACGTGGCAGAATTCCTGCGGCACTGTTGGTGTGCAGCGTGCTAAAAACCAGGTGGCCCGTTAGCGCCGCCTGAACGGCCAGTGTCGCGGTCTCCCTGTCGCGAATTTCCCCAACCATCACCACGTCCGGGTCTTGGCGAAGCACCGACCGTAAACCGGATGCAAACGTTAACCCAATATCCGGGTTTACTTGAATCTGGTTGATACCCTGCATCTTATACTCGACTGGGTCTTCCAGTGTCACGATGTTGATTTGGTCATTCTTAATTTCTTGCAGCAAGGCATAAAGCGAGGTACTCTTGCCCGAACCAGTCGGTCCAGAAGTCAGGATCATGCCATTGGGCCGCTCTAAGCCTTTGCGTATTGCCCGAAGTGCACGACCACGATACCCCATGTCCTCGAGCTTAAAGCTGGTTCCCGACTTATCGAGGAGACGAATAACTACTTGCTCACCCCACACTACCGGACTAATAGCGATACGCAGGTCAATCGAACGACCATCCACATTCACCGAAAACTGACCATCTTGCGGAATGCGATGTTCATCAATTTTCAGGTTAGATAAAATCTTGATGCGACTAATTAAAGGTGGCTCGGTGCTTTTGGGGAGCTTCATAACTTCTTTCAGGACACCGTCAATCCGGCAACGAATCTTAAGTTCAGCTTCTAGTGGTTCGATATGGATATCGCTGGCTTTGTTTTTAACAGCGTAATCCATGATTGCCGACAACGCCCTGCTGATGGGAGAATCCTGCACAATTGTTTGGGTCTTTTTGCCGGTCGGAATGACTTCTTCTTGCTCTTTTTCGGCATCTCCGGGCTTGTTAAACATCGAAGCCATGCCTCGTTCCAAACTCTGCTGATACTGCAGAAGAACACTTTTAATGCCCGTTTCGCTTGCTGCATAGACTTTTAGCGGACGACCGATTTTATTGCTTAAAAAGTCGATGGCCTGAACATTGTCGGCATCTAGCATGCCAACAACCAAACGGTTCTGCATTTCGCCAAGAGGCACCGCCATGTAGTGTTCGGCAGTTTCTTTTGGCAAAAGCTCCAAAATTTTGGTGTCAATCTTGGCTTCACTCAAGTTCACGTACGGTAACTTACTAGCGGTTGCCAGAGCGTGAGTCAGCTGCTCATCGGTAATGTGCCCCTGCTCAACTAGTAGCGCCATAAATGGCTGGCCTTCTTTGTGGGCTTTTTCCTTTAGTTCATGAATTTTTGCCTTTGTTATCAGGCCGTCATCAACCAGAGCTTTCTCGACGCTTTTTTGTGTTTCTTCTGAGAGTATATTCATAAGCCGTTCGTTGAGCGAAACCTTATAACGCTACCGATCAACCCCGGCCAATTACGGTGCGTTGAAAGGCTTGGTATTAGCACTATCCCCGATTTTGATTGTTTGCGTCGGATTAAGAGCGTCTTTGTTAAAGAATGCTTGATATTCAGGATGGTCAGCACTCGGACGCGGGAATTCGGCGCTGATAGGTTCTACGACAGGCACCTTGGTACTACGATTATCAGGTGATCCAAAAACAGCATTGGCGATAAACAATGAAAACATTCCGGTGATGATAGCGACGATGGCAACAAGAGCGATATCTTTTTGCTTCATGCTACTTAACCTCCTTGAAAGTTACTCCGAGGCTCTTGGTCGGCTGATAATATGTCTCTGCTGTAATGGTCATCGACATCTCAGCGTCCTTGCCACTAAGCTGCAATTGTTGTATGACAAAAGGGCGTATTGAGCGCTGTAAATCATTGATGATATCGCGACTACCCGCATAACTAGTTGATGTGCCAAGCGTGAATGTAATCGGTGTTGAGGTCGATGTTGGAGTGGATTGAGCGGCGGTAGACTGCGCTGATTCATCGTCAAAGCCAGTTATTGATTCAATAGTCGCCTTACGGGTCAATAGTATTTTTTCCAAGCTGCTAGTGAGCGCCGGGAAGTCATACTTACTAGGTAGCGCATCAAGCACGATACGACCATTAGCGCCATCCAACTCACCTGCACCAGTGCGACTACCGCCAAGTATGTTGGTATCTTCGTTGTTAAATACGTTGTACTGGGATACTAACTTATCAACCGCGTCGATGTTTTCTTTGTACTGAACAGATGCTTCTTTTTTCATTTTGATAATCTTATTCTGATAGCCGGCCTCAGACCACAGTGATTTAAAAGCAACCAGGCAGAAGACAACTACGATAGTGGCAATAGAAATCGAAATCAGCATTGTTCGCTGGGCTTTATCGACAAGTACATGTTTTGCTGATTGTTGCGCCACTTTAGTTCCCCTCCCCACTGCCGTTAAAAATTGGCTGCTCGGTATATGATCTGCTGGTAATTTGCTGCTGCGGAACGCTTAGATTCAATTTGCTCGTACTATCAAACAATGCCGGATCATAGGTAATTGAAAACTCATAGCTAGCCGACTTTTCATCGCGGCTAAAATTGCTTAATACCACTGACGGAAAAGCATTCTTACCTTCTTGGCTGCCTTCGATTTTGTACGTCGTAAACTTCAATGTGTCGGCAAGTTGGTTAATTGTCTGGAGTGAATCGGCTGTGCCAGAAATCGTCAAAGTGGTCGCACCAAAATCCAAACTCAGAGTACTCAAGTTCACCTTTGCGGGTGTAATTTGGTTGAGGTAATCATAGAGTCTCGTAGCAACTGGCTTACTTTGATGCAAGTCTGCAAGCGAATTTAATTGGTTTTGAACAGTGAGTACTTTGTCCAGATCTTTTACCTCTGCTATTGTGTCGCTACTCTGCTTAATATCCTTATCTAGATTACTCAGCTGACGCTTCTGAATAACCTGAACATAAAACAGCATCATCAAAAACAGCCCAACAACGCAGGCGGTGACGATAAAAGCGATTGATATAGTTCGGCGCTTTGCGCGCTGCGCTTTTACAAATGTAAGTTTAATATCGGGTAATAGGTTGAATTGGATCATTCGATGCGCTCCGCCAGTCCTACCGCTACGCCAAAGTGGTTAGATATACTGAGCAGTTCATTTTGCTTACTGACTGGGAAGTTGATGTTGCGCCAGGCGTTACCAATTTCTACACTAATACCGGATTTACTGTTTAAATACAGTGGAAATTCGGGCAATACCGAAGCCCCACCGGTAACGTATATTTTTTCAATCGGCACGTCTCCGTAACGAGTGTGAAAAAATTTGACCGACTTTTCAACTTCAGCCATTAGCAGGTCGACTGTACTGATAATTGCATTGTAGATTTGACCTTCTAGTTTGTCTTTACCGAGCCCGAATTTGAACACAAACTGATTGGCTTGCTTCTGGTCAATACTCAGGTTCTGCATAGCGGATCGCACAATAGCATCAATACCGGTTGGGATTGACCTGGATAATCTTGGAGCGCCGCCAACCGAAATAACAAGATCGGTGGCCTTATTGCCAACATCGAGCACCATCTGGGGGGCGGTCGTATCAAATGGAATAGTGGAACGCATCACCGCCATGCTGTCAGGTTCAAAAGCTATGACGTTAAAACCGGCCTCTTCCAGCATATCGAGACGGTTTTCTACAAAATTATTTGGTACGCTGGTGAGTAAAATTTCAACCTTAGTAGTATCTTTGGGTGAATCGCCAATTACCGCCCAATCTATTTTAGAATCAGATATTGGCGTCGGGATGAGTGATTCAGCCTGGTAGCGAATCGTTTTTGCTAACTCGTCCGAGCCCAGTCTTTCAAAATCAACTACTGTGGTAAACACACGACTAGACGGCAAACCGACAGCCACGTTATGGGTACTAATACCGGCTTGCTTGACGATGTCTTTGATAACCTGAACCAATCGCTGTTGGTCAGCCTTGGCGTCGCTTAAAGCAATTTTTTCGTCTACAGGCCCTTGGGCGTAGGCGGACAACGTTTTAACAGGGCCTTTCCCTTTTAGCTCAACCACGCGAATAGCCGAAGTGCCGATGTCCAGACCAAAAAAGTTCGATACCCCACTCAGTATGCTCATAGTTGTCTCCGATTATATACCATAAGCATTACCGTTGCTACTAAAGCTACGCATTTAGTCCTCTCACCTAAAAAACTGGCGGTAAGCTGTAGATACGCTCTACCTCAAACCGATTAAGCAGATCCCCGCCACCTGCAAAGTTCGGGGTGGCTATCATCATTTCAGGAATGTAGTTAAACACTTCAGCGGCGGTATCGCCTTGTCGAAAAGTGCCACCAGAAAAAGAGTTATTTGGCGTTCGCCCACCAGCATTAGCAGGATATGTGACACCTTGCGTAAAATCTTCGTTCGGTAATGCACGCTCTATAGACCCATTTGATCTGAGCAAGACTGCCCGCTTGGCAGCTACTGCACCGTTAACAAGTAGCCGATTGTTACATTCATTGCCCAATTGGGCGTAGCTAACTGCGCTAGGCGGGGCACTTGCCGGTGAACGTTCTGCGCAAGTTACAAAGTTTCCCGTAGCATCAATTGCTGCTTGCGAACTAGTATCCGGTTGAGCAACATAAAACCCTTCTAGCCTATCAACATTCTTGCCGACGTAAATATTACCTCTGACAATTAGACTAAAGTACGGTACTTCTTCCGGCTCAGAATAATCATAGCCAGGTGTATAGACAATATTACTTCCGATGTAGACATCACCCTCAACATAAATCGTCAGGCGCTGTCCAGCAACTATAGCCAGTTGCGCGCCGGTACCTATTTGAGCATTCTGACCGGCACCAGGTGCTATAATCTGTTGCGTACTGGCAAGCGCCGCTAAATTAGTGACAGGATTAAGTGCCGATAGTACGGCCGGATTCCCTTGTGTAGTTCCATAAAAATCGGGGATACACTGGTCGCTAACCGCCGCATCAACACCGCCCAGAATACCCCCAGCATATTTCGCCCCAACCGATGGATAGTCTGTTGATGGTGGATAATGTGTAGATGTAGACGGTGGCGACCCATTCGCAAGTGTCAGATAAGTAGGACTGTAATAACGCGCCAATGCAGGTGGCGGATCAGTAGAAGGAGTTGGATGTAACTGATTCGTAAAGAACCCGTAGCCACTCCCTGTAATCGATCTATGATCAGCGACTGTTGCACCGCTAGGCAAAAAGCCGCTTCCTTCCACCAGGCCAAGCGACCGCGACCCATATTTACTCACTGATCCAAAGGCGTTAAATGTAGCTCCAGACCTCTCCACTACACCAAAAGTACGTATTCCTCCTGGGTAAGGATTATTGCCCACCGATGTTTGACTCGCCTCCTTGTAGTTAGAATTACCACCGCAAGACACATCACCATCATCAAACCATCCGCCCGTAACGACATGAGCGCCATACGCTTTAATGTAAGGCCTCGTCTCGGTCACAACGGCTGGTGGTGGGGGCGGCACAACGGCGCATTCAATTATTCTTTGTGCGTCAAACTGGTCAAAGACTATTCTGGTCTGGACGGCATTGTTGTAAGCAATATCACTCCAATTTAGGCGATACTTATAGGCATCGTTCGCTTCATAGGTAAAGCTTTGCAATACCTTACTACCTGGGTTAAAGTCATTGCGCTCTACTAATAAAAATCGTCTTGGCCAGCTCCCGGCTGGATCAACTGGCGCAACATTACGTTCGCCACGCACCTCAAAGCTCAAGTCTGGTTGAAAGCGAGCAGTAGCCCAATCAGCATCATAAATTGTAAGGTTAGAATTGGGGTCATTTTCTCCACAACGTGGCGCAAACTGCACGTTATAATTCCAGTTGCCACCTCTACCCTGACGCTGAAATTCATTATTGAAAACACCAAAAACTGTGTTTTGTTCTAGTGCAGTAATCGGCCGCGAAAATCCTACTAATCCGCCATTATTTACCCGAAGGCGATATGTTTTAGTAATTGATCCTGAACCGCCTGGCCATACATTGTTAAGCGTCGCACGAAAACCAAATACCCGGTATCCGGTATGGCCAGTTATCGTAGAAGTGATGCCGGCATTTGCCGGAATATCAAAATAAAATGAACTGTCATCACACACACCCCCCATATCTGAATTATCTTTTGTCTCTCTGTACGGTAGGCCGAATGCCTCTCCAGGTTGGCTGATAGTAAAATCATCTCTGTTTGTTAGATCATACATTTCATAAGTTACATCACTAGGTATTGAATCATCACGAGCGCAATGCCCTCCACCATATTGAACCGTTAAGCGAGCCGGCTGACCATTTGGTACATAAACTTTTGCCCAAGATACATTGCCATCATAACCATCTGGTCCGCTAACACCAACTATGAAATACGGGGCTAACGACTGTCCAGCATCCCTGCCCCGAACAATATCCATTGAATTTTCCATGGGTGCCTGATTGCTAATAGCATCCGGGTTGTAGGCTGATGCTTTAGAATTGAACAATATTGATGCAATAGTCAGTAGTGTGAGTATGCATGCAAACCACAATACAGGAGTTAGCATGCTGCGTAGTGAACTGGTCACGACGATACTTCCTTTAGGCGATTACTGATACCTTTAGCTTCTTCAGTCCGCTGTGCGTTATTTAAGGCATCGACTAATGGTACGCCAAACCGACGTATGTCGGCTTGATTCCTCTGGGATTCGGCAAAAATAAACAAATGAGTCAACGTTGCAATTGCCATCTTGTCTACTGGCACATTGGTTTTTATTTGCTCATACACTTCACGCTGCCCCTCAACATCACCCGCTGCTTTGTACTGACTAGCAAGTGACAAAAGCTGGAGCTGGTACTGCTTTAGGTCACCACTCTCAAGTAGTTCCTTGTAGCGTGGAACCATGTTTTCTCGGATTTGATCGGGTGTTGCCACATCAGAAGGTTGCGTCACTTTGTTCGGTTGCTGAGTGGTCGTTGCGCTATCTTGGGGCTGCACAAAATAAATAATTGCACCGACCAACAGACCGGTGACGGCTGCACCGATGAGTAGATACCTCAAGCGAGCATTGCCTATTTTGCTAATAATTCCCGCCCCAGCGTTCGCAGACATATTAATAAGCATTATAGGTATAGAAACAGCTGTAAACAAGAACCTCTGTATAGTATTAAATCACTACCCCTGTTAGAATGTATGTAATATGAGTTTATCTATCGGTATAGTCGGGCTGCCGAATGTCGGCAAGTCCACATTATTTAATGCCCTCACAGACAATGAAGTGTTGGCAGCAAATTACCCCTTTGCAACAATTGAACCAAACACCGGCATCGTGCCCATTGCTGACGAACGGCTCACCAAATTGGCCGAGCTATACAAATCACAGAAGATCATACCGGCTACGGTCACTTTTGTAGACATCGCAGGGCTTGTTGCTGGTGCCAGTCAGGGCGAAGGTCTTGGCAACCAATTTCTGGCCAATATCCGGAGCACCAATGCCATCTGCCATGTTGTGAGAGCATTCAGCGACAACAATGTTCAGCATGTTGATGATCAGCCAAACCCTCAAAAAGATATCGATGTCATCAATACGGAGTTAGTTTTAGCGGATCTCCAGACAATAGAAAAACGAATACCCCGAATGGATAAAGAAGCAAAGGCCAACCCAAAACTACTGCCGCTAAAAAGTGTTTTAGAAGAAGTTAAAGCACTACTTGATAGCGGTACACCCTTGTCGCAAAACGAAGATCTAAGGGCCAAATCATTAGAAATTACCGATTTGCAACTACTCACAGCCAAGCCGGTTATTTACGTCTTTAATGTTGATGAAGAAGCGCTGCAGGGAGACTCATTACAACAGCTTTCAAAGATGGTTGCACCAGCGCAGTCCGTTTTTATTTGTGCAAAACTGGAAAGCGAACTTCGCGGCCTTGACGATAGTGACCGGCTTGAATTGTTAGAAAGCTACGGTCAGACCGAAAGCGGCCTCGCACAACTGGTACGAGCAGCATACGACACACTTGGATTGCAAAGTTACCTGACTGCGGGAGAAAAAGAAGTCCGGGCGTGGACAATCAAAAAAGGCTTCACTGCCCCGCAAGCAGCCGGAGTTATTCATGGAGATTTCGAACGAGGATTTATCGCAGCGCAGATTATTGATTACAACGATCTTGTTACAGCTGGTTCAGAAGCTGCAGCCAAAGCCGCCGGAAAAGTTCGCACTGAAGGCAAAACCTATATAATGAAGCCAGATGATGTCGTCGAATTCAGGTTCAATACGTAACACTACTATTCATATTCAAAGACTTGAAGGTCTCGCATTAGTTACATTTGCGACTACTTTTTATTATCTTACCGATGGCAACTGGTTCATGTTTATCGTACTACTGCTCGCTGTCGATATGTTTATGCTCGGTTACTTGCTAAACCCCCACATCGGTTCAATAATCTACAATATTGGTCATTCCATGGTTCTGCCGCTGCTGCTTTTGACGGTCGGTCTGCTCAATAACTGGGAGCTCGCGGTATATATCGCACTTATCTGGCTCGCACACATCGGCCTCGACCGCTTGCTTGGTTACGGCCTTAAGCACCGAGACTCGTTCAAACACACCCATCTTGGCACTATCGGCAAGAAGTAACTACTAATCAATTTGGCTAACGACCCGGCTTGTAAGCTCGGCAATCTGGCCGTACGGCGCACCAGATGTAAAGATTGCCAAAACATACTTTTTGCCGTCTTTTTCGACAAGTGCAACATCGTGACGAACATTACCTAGATCCCCCGTTTTGTTAGCAACAACGCAGTCACTGCAACCCTTTGGAATGCCTGCTCTTAAGCGCTGTTGTTGAAGTGTAGATACGACATAGTTCGTTTCACGTTCGCCAAACAGTTTGCCTTGATATAGCAAGTTCATGTACAGCGCTGCATCGGCAGCCGTAGAAAACATGGTGTCCTTTCGGTTCACAAAAGTATTTTTAAGACCCAATTTGTGCAAATCTGCTTCTACCCTAAACCACCCGAGGTACTTGCCGACAGCTTCTCCGCATGGGTTATCGGAATACCTGAGCATAGCGTCAACACAAGCATCGAGTGTTTGTTTTTTGCCATCAACAGTTATATAGATGCTCCGCATGTTGTCGAACCCGATGCGGTTAAACAGCGTGTAGGTCATCATCAATTTATAAACACTCGCAGGCACATACCATGACCCGGCTCTTATGGATGCACTATAGGCATCCGACCCGGCTTCTTGTATAACTACCGACCAATCTTGAGCAGAATGCGTAGCAGCCCAGTCCTGCAGCAATAACTGTAATTTCTCATCTTCGAGAGGTTGTTCGGGAAGAGTTTCAATGGCCTTTGGCACTTCTGGTGCGGTGCGCTCGACTACAGTCGCAGCCAAAACATCAGGCTGTCGCTCGGCGCTATCTAGACTTACGCCAAACTGAAGTATGGCAATCATCATTGCACCGCTAATTACGAACACAGACAACACCACATAGCGAAAGCCGTGATGCTTAATCGGTCGAAAACCCTTTTTGTGGGTATATGAATTAGTATTAGACGCGGTTACGCCTAAGTTGTTTTTGTACATCTTTTTGCGAGTTTGTTTTAGATGTTGGTATTGATTTTGTTCGAATGCGAGCTTTTTTAAGCTTAAGCAAATCATAACGCTACGTATTACATATCGCAAGTATTTTATGAAAGTGATGAAGAGTCAATCTGTTGACGCGAGGTCATCCGCAGACCACCAAAGGTGGTCGAGGATTCTGATCGAGGGTCAACAAATAGAACTACAAGGATGTCATTGAGTAAAATCGTTCGACATTGCCTTTTTCACCCGCAATTTGGCTATCAGCCTGAGAGCGGATCATAAAAAAAGCCCTGACCCAATCTTCAAAGTCTTTTAGTACTGCTCGCCTAATGGCGTTGTTTTTGATGACACCTTTGTTGACCTGATTTCTTTCGGCCTCGAACTGTGGCTTAACCATAGCCACAACAATCGTTGATATATCGATGATGTCACGGATGTGAGGGAGGATTTGCCTAAGACTGATGAAGCTGACGTCGATTACCACGACATCAACAGCTTGGCTAGGTGTAAAGTCGCGGATGTCGGTTTTTTCATGCAGCTCAATTCGCGTGTTACCGTGCAGGCTTGGGTGTAGCTGATTAGTACCAACATCAACTGCGATTACCTTTTCGGCACCGTTCCGGAGTGCGTAATCAGTAAAACCGCCCGTACTACTACCGACATCTAAAACAGTTTTACCGCGAAAGTCCAGTTTCAAATCTTTCGCGACTCCAGCTAGTTTCAATCCCGCGCGGCTAACGTATTGCTCGGCTTGAGTGAGTTGAACTTTATCACTTTCACTAATAGAGTAGCCCGACTTTGTAATTACCTTGCCATTGACTTTGACAGAGCCCATTTTTATATACGATTCAGCCTGTGAGCGTGATGTTACCAATTGACGCGAAGCCAAATACTGATCAAGCCGCATTTTCACCGGGATAACCCATGCCGCTATCAGGAAGCGAAACAGTATCGGCCACTTCACGCAGATCGTTATCGTAACAACGAACGATACAAAGTGCAGTTACGCGACGCACAGCTTCTACTGGTTGCGGGTTATTTCGAGCTGACAACACAAAGCTTGTTTCCCTCAGCCTGTTGCTGTTGGCTAGCAATTCACTATCACCCAGGGTTCGCGCAATTAGTGTATACATGTCCACAAGTTCGGGGCCAAAAACTACACCCAAGTACCTTCTTCCGTTAAGGGCTATCTGCCTGCTTTCTTCATCCAATAGCACTGTGCATTGTTTCTGATCTGATGCAGCCTCAAGTGCTGCATTGTATAAAGCATCAAGGCCAATCGTCTCAGTTGGTGGTACAAGATCAATGTGTGGCGGAAATTCACTCATGGGTAGCACCCTTCCTCCACTAACTGATGCATATTCGGAGTTGGCATCAAGAGCTGGTGGAGTCATTAAGCGTAATGCATATCGCTCGTTTTCTTCTATCCCACCCGGCGTAACTAACTGAGGTCTGGAAACTGCAAGAGTACCCATCAGATTAGTCCTTCTTTCGCTCGCGGTATGCACCAGTAGTTGTATCTACTGATATAACATCGCCGTTTTTGATAAATGCCGGAACTTTGATTGTGATACCTGTTTCCAGCTGGGCATCTTTTTGAATAGAGTTAGCCGTGTCCCCCCGCACGACGTCTTCGGTATACGTAACGGTAAGGTAAAGATTCTTAGGTAAATCGATGCCAATAACTCGCCCATCGAACAACTGAGCGGTAACACTATCGCCATCTTTCATGTAGCCGGTTTTGCCTTCGAGCTCATCTGCCGGTAAATCAAACTGCTCATATGTGTCGGGATTCATAAAAAAGTATGAGCTGCCGTCGTTATACAAATACTGTACAGTTTTCTGGCTGACGTCCGCCGGGGAAACTTGTTCATTACCCTTGAAGGTTTTGGCTAGAACTTTGCCGTCGAGCAAACTTTTTATACGTACGTTCACAATCGAACCACCGCGCCCCATAACTTTCTGGCTATATTCGATAACTTTATAAGGCTCACCTTCTAGCTGGAAAACGGTTCCCTTTTTTAAATCAGTAATTCCAAATCCCATTTTTCCAAATCCTCTACTGGAGTCTTCTTAAATCTTCACGCAATCGTTCGCAGCGGTTACGCAAGTCGTCGCTGTGCTGGTGATCCATAACTTCATCGCTATCATCAACCGTATCAAGAATCCGAATAATACTTTTTACGCGGTCTTCGACTGCGCGAGGGTGTTTGTTCTGTTCGGCATCGTCAATTAACCTACGGATTTCGCTTTCTAATTGACGAGCAAGCGAGTGATCTCTCGCATCAAGATAACTTCGAAATTTTGACTCGAGCTCAATGGCTTTCTTCTGTATGTCTTGCATGTTTAATTATTTTCCTTGGTTAAGTAACGCTTCACAGTAATCCAATTCACTATCCGTAATTACGGATGCAGCATGTGCAGACAGTAGTGCACTATGAAAATCTGATTTCTTATTTCTATCACCCGCATCAATGTACCATTCCGCAAATGCAGTCTTTAGCTCCAACGTCTGAACTTCCACTAAACTGCTTGGACCAAATATACCAGCAGGACTAGTTCGATCACCGTGCAGACGGTCAACAAATTCACGTAATTTTAACATAGCGGACTCTGTTCTCATTAAATCCCTAATTGCTTGCAACGAAAGGCAGCAGTGCGATGTGACGAGCGCGCTTGATAGCCCGCGCCAGTTGTCGCTGTTTGCTTTCGGTTAAACCAGTCTTCTTGCGGCTTTCAATCTGGCCATATTGGTTGACGTACCGCTGCAAGGTCTTGAAGTCCTTGTAGTCGAAGTACGCGATGTCGGTTCGATGTTTAAATATTTTTGCCATAAAATTGTTCTCCTTAGAATGGAATATCGTCTAAATTAATTGGTTCGTCGCCGATATCTTCGATAACGACGTCTTCTTTCTTCTTTGATGCAGGTTTTGCAGATGCTGCCGGAGCGTCAGTTGACCCGCCGTCATCACCAGACGGAGCACTGCCACCGCCTGGTCCGCCAAGGAATGTAACGTCTTGGGCAACCACTTCGACTTTGCTGCGCTTTTGCCCATCCTGTTCCCACGCCCGGCTCTGCAATCTCCCGCTCACTAACGCTGGACGACCTTTGCTTAAATACTGTGAGACTCGCTCGCCAAGCGGCCCCCAAGCAACAACATCGATAAAATCGGTCGCTTCTTGCCAGTTGCCGTCCGAGCCTTTGTAGCTACGGTTAAGCGCCAGGCTGAAACTGCAAACACTTTGGCCATTAGGCGTAGTGCGCAGTTCGGGGTCGCGGGTTAGATTCCCCATTAGTGTTACCTGGTTGAATGATCGAGCCATATTGGCATCCTCCTTATAAGAACTATGTCTTACCTAGTTAATTTGTACCTTCATTATACTACTCTTCGCTGTCGGATTCTTCTTCGTCTTCTTTGTCGGCATCACCGCGTTCGGCAGCTTTCTTAGCCTTGAGGACTTTTAGAGCTTCGGCTTTAGCGATTGCCTTCAAGTCAGGTCGTGTGATGAGAAAACGAATAACCTCATCCGTAATGTTGAGCGTCTGCTCGATTTTGGCGACATTAGCACCGGGAATCTGTACGGTGTAAATAACGTACACAGCGTGGTCTTCGCCCTTGATGGTATACGCCAGCTTGCGTTTGCCCCAGTTATCGCTGTTAGTGATTTTTGCGCCATTGTCGGCGAAGATTTTTTCTACCCGCTTACTGCCCTTTTCCAGATCTACTTCTAGATCAGGATGGTACAGAACGGCAATTTCATACTCGTTCAAAATATTTGAACCCTTCCTTTGGTTTCTAAGCTGCCCACCTAATGAGTTCGTGGCAACCTGAAGTTAGTTATTAACAGATGTAACTATACAGTACTCACCCCTGTTTGTCAAAACCGATTATGAGTTGTTTAGGCTGCTCTGGATGAATTGTATTCTTCAACTTTAGCAACAACTCGGTTGGTGGCAATTTTCGCAGCCAGAGAAACTGCTTCAGGAACATCGCTATTAGATTTAGCAATTTCTCTTCCAGTATCATCATAAAGTTTCGTTTCAGCGCCTATAATTTTACGAAAATTATTTTCCTCACTGTATCCATATCGTACCACTGTTCCAAGAGGAGTTTGAACCTCCGATCTGGCATCTACTCGTTCAATTTCTCCTCTGTTTACACTTCTGCCTACAGATACTGAGTCAGGACTTATGGGGCTACGCGCTTCTTCTATAACTCTATTTGGGGCGCCATACAGTACTGGGTTCATGCCTTCTATTTTTTTAGCGGCATCAAACGCTGGTTGCATTTGGGTAGCAATATTAACTGGAGAAGGGCTAAATTGTGGCGTTTCAGACATTATGTTTTTCTTAATTTAATTTATGTTTATAATATAGCTTGCAAATATTATCATGCTATTGCTTATTTGTCAATATAATAACCTTGGCATCGCTTTGTCTAGGCTGATACTATTGATAGGTGAACGAAGTACCCTTAATTATTACCGGCTCCATTGCAGTCGATAGAATCGCTACGTTCGATGGCGATTACCTCACCCATATCAAACCTGATAACTTACACTCATTATCTGTTTCGATACTGTTGGACGAGTTACGCGACACACGCGGTGGCGTGGCCGCCAACATTGCTTATTCGATAGCCATGCTCGGTGAAAAACCGTTGCTGTTTGGCTCGGTTGGCGCTGACGCTGAAGAATACATCTCGTCACTAACTTCCCTTGGCATCGATACGCAAAACATACATGTATCCGATAAACCAACTGGTAGTTTCACTGTCATTGGTGATAGTGTCGGCCACCAAATCGGCGGCTTCTATCCCGGAGCCATGTTCGACAGCGGCGCCTTATCTCTCGAAAAATGGAAAGATTCCCAACCTTTTGTCGTCATAGCTCCGCACGACCCAAAAATGATGAAGCAACAAGTTGCAGAGTGCAAAAAGTATGGGTTTCGACTTTTATACGATGTCGGCCAACAAGCAAATAACATCGATGCCGAAGACATCATTGAAGGTATCGAAGCTGCTGAATTACTCATAGTCAACGACTTTGAACTGCAAGTTATTGTCACCAAAACCGGCCTGAGCGCTGAAGAATTAAAAAGCAAAATTCCTGTGCTTGTCACCACACTGGGCGAAGACGGCTCGGTCATAGAAGGCAAAAATGTTCCCGAGGCCATTAATGTTGGCAGCGTGAAACCTGATAAAATTGTCGATTTAACGGGTGCTGGGGATGCCTACCGCGCCGGATTCCTATACCAATACCTGCATGGGTCGGATTTAGAAAAGTGTGCCCGTTACGGCGCAGTCTGTGCCGCCTATGCCATTGAACACCTCGGCACCCAGGAACATAACTTCAACAAGGATGAGGTAGAATTAAGGTATGAACACAACTTCAACTAGTACAGCACCAACCGATACCACCGAGGCCGTTGCCGCGGCACCGGACAAAGATTACAAAGTCGCCGACATCAGCCTGGCAGAATGGGGTCGCAAAGAAATAACTCTGGCTGAGAAAGAAATGCCAGGTTTGATGGCACTCCGAGCCGAATATAAAGACAAGAAACCATTAGCCGGTGCACGGATTGCCGGGTCGCTACACATGACCATTCAGACTGCCGTATTGATTGAAACACTTATCGACTTGGGTGCCGATGTACGATGGTCATCATGCAACATCTTCAGCACCCAAGACCAGGCCGCTGCCGCAATCGCCGCAGTCGGCATCCCCGTGTTTGCCTGGAAGGGTGAAACAGAGGAAGAATACTGGGATTGTATTGAAAAGACACTGTACTTTGAGAACGGAGAGACGCCCAACATGCTGCTTGATGATGGCAGCGACTTAACGACATGGGTACACGAAAAGCACCCCGAAATGCTAGAAGGTATAAAGGGTGTGTCAGAGGAAACTACCACCGGTATTCACCATCTAAACAAGATGCTTGCCGAGGGGAAACTCAAAATTCCAGCAATTAATGTTAATGATTCTGTCACCAAGAGTAAGTTCGATAACAAATATGGCTGCCGCGAATCACTGGCAGATGGACTTAAGCGCGCCACCGACATTATGCTGGCTGGCAAAGTCGCCGTTGTCGCCGGATATGGCGACGTCGGCAAAGGTTCCGCCCAATCACTACAAAGCTATGGCTGCCGAGTGCTCGTCACCGAAATCGACCCTATCTGTGCCCTCCAAGCCATGATGGAAGGTTTCGAAGTAGTCACCATGGATGAAGCCGTAAAAGAAGGTGACATCTTTGTGACCGCCACCGGTTGCCGTGACATCATCACCATCGAACACATGAAAAACATGAAGGACACGGCCATAGTCTGTAACATTGGCCACTTCGACATCGAAATCCAGATTGAACAACTTAACACTTTTCCTGGAATCGTGAAGGACGAAGTAAAACCCCAAGTCGACCTGTACACCTTCCCTGACGGTCACCGGATTATCATTCTCGCCGAAGGCCGCCTCGTAAATCTAGGCTGCGCCACCGGACACCCATCATTCGTCATGAGCAACTCATTCAGCAACCAAGTTATGGCTCAGCTCGATATCTGGAATAACGACTACGAGGTCGGCATATACCTCTTGCCAAAAGAGCTAGACGAAAAAGTAGCCAAACTACATGTTGAAGCTCTGGGCGGTAAACTTACCAAACTAACGCCCGAACAAGCCGACTACATCAGTGTTTCTAATGACGGACCATTCAAACCCGAACACTACCGATACTAGTGATTAGTCGATTGGGATTTCTTCATATACAAGTAGGTTGTAGCCAGAACTACGCTGATTAATACGTAATTTCATACGCAACTTAGGATTTGGATCCACATGGCCTTGATGGCACTCTGGATCAATCCAGCGTTCCACTATTCCCAATTGCCCAAGGCGCTCATGAACAGCTGTCGGACTAGAAGTAAGCAACATAATACCCGTAATTTCTTGGTCTGGACTAGGAACTTCCGTCAAAAGCTCGGTATCCTCTAGCCCCTCTAGTGCATCACTAAATATACTAAAACCTTCTGGTCCCATATTATTCCTTTGAAGCAACTATAATACTTTTATTAAAGGAGTCAAGTTAGCCCTGAATTTTACGATCATCTGGCATGTCGTCGTAAACATCGCCTTGATCGTCACTACTATTCGCAGGAGTAGCTGGTGCAAATACTTCGTCCATACTGCTCACTAGTACATCACGCGGCTTAGCACCATCGGCAGCGCCAATAATACCCTGTTCTTCCATCATGTCCATCAGGCGACTCGCACGACCGTACCCAACCCGCAGTTTACGCTGGAGTAGGCTAGTGCTAGCCTTACGAGTTTCAACAACGACTCTTACCGCATCTTGCCATAAATCATCATCTGCATCATCGCCCCCACTCATCGGTGCAACAACTCCGCCCTTACCATTCAACTGGACTGGCTGACTAATCACTTCGTCATTGTAGTTAGGCGGCGCCTGGGAGCGTAGAAAATCGCAAACTTTGTTTGTTTCGTCGTCACTCATCAACGCACCTTGTACACGTATTGGCTTGGTAAATTCAGCTGTGTTGTACAGCAAATCACCCCGGCCAAGCAATTTTTCTGCTCCAACCTGGTCAATAATAGTACGGCTGTCTACCTGGCTGACCACCGTGAACGCGATACGTGCCGGTACATTGGCTTTGATAAGCCCGGTAATAACATCGACACTTGGGCGCTGTGTGGCAAGCACTAAGTGAATACCGGCAGCGCGAGCCTTTTGGGCAAGACGAACAATCAAGGCCTCGACATCGCGGGCGGCCATCATCATCAGGTCGGCCAACTCGTCAATGACAATGACGATGTAAGGCATTCCTTCTTCGGCCTTGAGCTTGTTGTACTCGGCAATGTTACGTCGCCCTTCATCAGCAAAGGCCTTGAGTCGTCGCTCCATTTCCGCCACTGCCCATTTAAGTGCACTGATGCACTTTTCAGGCTCGTTCACCACAGGTGCCAACAGATGCGGAATATCGCGGTACAAGGCCATTTCAACCTGCTTAGGGTCAACTAATATCAGCTTAAGATCTGACGGGCTGTTACGGTATAGCAAGCTGGTTATAAATGCATTAATCATCACACTCTTACCAGACCCGGTCTGACCGGCAATGAGCAGGTGTGGCATCCGGGCAAGGTCTCCGACTACAGGAACTCCGGCAATGTCTTTACCGATAGCAAACCCAAGTGGGCTGCTTATTTCGCGCCATTCCCTGCTGGTTATAAGCCCATGCATCGTGACAGTAGCTGCTTTGACATTCGGCACTTCAATACCTACCGCTCTTTTGCCAGGAATCGGTGCTTCCATCCGAATGCTTGATGCCGCAAGGTCAAGCGCCAAGTTGCCTTCAAGGGCTGTGAGTTTAGTGAGCTTAACGCCAGATGGTGGCTTAAGTGTATACTGTGTTACCCGTGGGCCAACATTTGCACCTTCAACATCGACATTGATATTAAAGTGACTAAATGTTTCCTTAATTGATTCGGCATTACCCTGCACATTACCAGCGTCTGCCTTGTCCTGTTTTTGATTTAATAAATTGAGTGGCGGAAACTGCCAATTCGGGTCGCTAGCTGTCGTTAATGCGGCGTGATCTTCAGTTCCGGTGAGTTTCTGCGCCGTATTCTTTAGGCTAGCCATTTTTGGCGCAGGTTTCTCAACGGCTGGCTCATGATGCTCAACTGGCACACCCTCATTAACGGCAAAACCGGCTCGTTTCTTTAACTTAGCAAGGTCTTCTTCGCCTTCGTCTTCTGACTTTTCGCGTTTGAGTTTAGTAAACAAGTCTCTGAACGAAATATTGAACGTCAAAAATGCAAGAACTATGAAGATAACTCCAAGCAGCGCTACCGTCAGAAACTTACCGAGCAGACCGACAAGCGCACCCCCGAGCAACATGCCAACAATACCACCGTAACCGCCAGTAGATTCGGCCTGCACTTGCTGATTTGTGGTCGCAAATAACGCTTCGGCAATAGCCGAAAAAACAACTAAACCGCCCATGATCGTCAGGAGCTTAGCGAATGGCACCTTATGCTCTTCGGTTATAAACTTGATTAGTCCAAAATACAACAGAGCTGGTGGTACAAGTATTGCCCCGATGCCAAACACCCACCAGGCAGCGTCCCATGCACCTTTCGGTAAAGGAGCTGATGTAACCGCACCGAACACTAAAAATATCGCCAGGATAATCAAAAATACTGCCCCGGCACCACGCCAAAACATTGATGGTGCTTTTGCCTGGACTTGCTTTGGTGCAGCCTTGGACGACTTTTTCTTTTTAGATTTTTTAGCCATATGCGTTTTAGTATAGCCTATTTTAAGATGTTTTTATGTTAGCTTATGA
The DNA here is from genome assembly GCA_022841445.1 of Candidatus Saccharimonadota bacterium. Lineage (GTDB taxonomy): Bacteria > Patescibacteriota > Saccharimonadia > Saccharimonadales > UBA10212 > JALHRM01. The sequence goes on along the minus strand of JALHRM010000001.1, from coordinate 361,474 downwards.
TTAGCATAACGTTGTAATTATAACATGTTTATAGCTACCCGGTCAAGTGTATTGTTTACTTGTTCGACTTATACTACGCTAGATGACAATGAGCATACATACCGGTGAACCGGTTCCCTTTAGTGGGGCACATTTTTTACGAGGGTTAGATGCGGCAAATAGTATTCACGGCCCCGGTATTGAGGGTGTGAGGCATCGATTCGCGCACTTAGCTCGTTTGTGTATAGCGATCGGTGGCACTGGAAATTTAAGTGCCCCTGAACTGTTGGGTGCAGTGGCAGCACAGCTGGGCGAGGCTTATCACGTAGCGAGCTTGCAGCATGCGGAAGAAATCCACAAGGAAGTTACAATACGACCCGCCGCCCCGCTCTTAGCCGTACAAAACCAACATACGGCTTAATCTTAGTCCTTGACTAGGCTAGCCTCTATTCCGAAGTTTACTTTTGGTCTTGGTGGAGCAGTTGCTGGCGTAGTTTGGCAAAGCGCTGTTGCTGGTCAGCAGCAACCTGCTCTGCTGATTTTGGCTGGTCTATAGCTTCGGCGTTCTCGGCAAAACTGTTTTGTGGAGACTTTTCGCCTCGCCCACCGATGATATTCACAACTGGTATGACGATAGGGCTGCGCTGGGTCTGGTCATACAGAAAATGCGTAACATAGTCTTTTAGTTCGGCCTTAAACCGGTCAAGGTCAACCCGCTTGAAGCGCTGGGTTACCGCCCGCCTTAACTCAGCCCGGAACGCGTTCATCAGTTCTTCGTTGTCTTTCATGTAGATGAACCCACGACTGATGATGTCTGGGCTGGTAAGCAGCTGACCAGATTTTTTATCGATAGTAAGTATCACTGCTACGAGACCTTCTTCGGCCAGCATCATTCGGTCTTTAATGACGACGTTACTGACAACCGTGCCGGTTTGGTCAACCAACAGTGTACCGTGAGGTATCTTGTTGCCTTCTTGATACTTGTCTGCTGTGAAAAGAATGCTATCACCATTGTTTGCCATGATGATGCGGTCACGTGACCAGCCTTCCTCGATAGCCATTTCCTGGTAATAGCGACGGTTAAGGTACCCTGCGTATACTGGCAGGAAGAACTTTGGGCGGACGATGTGCAGGATTTCGCGGTATTCGTCGCGGGCGGCATGCCCAGAAACGTGCAGCGGCCCAATGTTATCGATCTCGAAGGTTGGGTGGCGGTAGAGATGCACGCCGAACTCGGCCAGTTCATCACCGATTTCCTGATAGCGAACTTCATTACCCGGGATAGGGGTCGAACTGATGATGACAGTGTCTTTTGGTTGTAGCTTAATGTGTTTGTGGGTGCCTTCGGCCATGCGCTGCAGCGCCGCATTCGGCTCGCCTTGCCCACCAGTACAGATGACAAGCACCTGATTTTCCGGAATGTTAGGCATTTCACGCATAGCGAGCACTGTGCCTTTAGGAATCTTGAGAATCCCCTGGCGGACTGCGATTTCGGCGTAGCTCATCATACTACGGCCATCAAGTGCAACCCGACGCCCTGCCTCGACGGCAGCATTTACAATCATCTGAACACGGTTCATATTACTGCTGAATATGGCGCAGAATACACGGCCTTCTGCCCTGCCTATGATGTCATGGAAACTTTGCTGAAGCGTATGTTCGGTCGGCGTACGTCCAGCTTTTGTTGTGTTGGTGCTATCGCTCATCATAAGCAGCACACCCCCATCACCAAGCTGTCGGAGTCGCTCCACGTCAGTTGGCTTTTCGTCCAAAGGTTCTGGGTCAAGTCGCCAATCACCGGTATTAATAACTCTGCCGACCGGGGTATCAATACAGATCGCGCTGCTTTCCGGAACAGAGTGAGTAATGCGAATAAGTTCGACCATAAAAACACCTAGCTTGAGACGCTCATGACCGTCCATGTTCATAATTACTGTCTTTGGCGTAAAGACAACGCCGGTTTCAACACCTAGGTCTTCAAAGGTCTTTTCGACGACGCCGATAGTAAAGCGCGAACCATGAATCGGCGCCGGGAACTTTGGCACAATGTGCTTCAATCCACCAAGGTGATCCAGGTGACCATGGCTAATGATATAGCCACGGATTTTATGCTTGATACTTTCCAGATACGTTGTGTCAGCGATGGTGTAGTTGACTCCCGGCAAATCCACACCTAAGTGGTTACCGCAGTCGATGATGATGGCATCGTTTTGCCATTCGATGACCTGCATGTTCTTTTCGCCGATAGCATGCTGGCCACCAAGGAAACTAATTTTGAGCTTGCTGGTATCGTCTTCCAGCAGACTTATTCGAGGCTTTTCTGCGATGTTTGCCTGCCCGTACTGACTAAGTGCTTTTTGAGCGTCTTCTTGGGTACGTTTATGGGCGCGTATCGCCGCACCACGGCTTGTTGTCCGGTTCGCTGCCGGCGCGATGCCCTGAGGGCGCTGCTGGGGATGGCTACCGTTTTGGGGTGGCCTACCGCCATTTTGTTGCGGGCGACCGCCTTTCGGCCGATTTGCGTTTGCTGGTCGGGTATTGTTACCGCCTTGCCGATTTTGGCCGCGCTGGTTCTGTGGTCGGTTTGGCCTATTTTGTGGTTTTTTTGGTTCCATATTATTTTTCCTTCCTTTTCTCAGATATAACTTTTTTAAAGGTTTATTTAATTTTCGCTAAAATTGTGGGGATGGCTGCAAAATCGTCTAGCAGCGTCTGGCGTAGTCCCCCGTTATAAAGTGCTGCAGCCGGGTGGAATAAGGGCAAATACACTTGTCCGTTATATCTTTTTGGCTGACCATGCACTTGGCTTATTTGTAAGCCCGGCAGGAGGGAATCCATACTGTGTCGTCCAAGTGTGACGACAATTTTTGGTTGGATTACTTCCAGCTGGGATTGCAAAAACGGCAAAAAAGCAGCTTTTTCATCTGGCAAAGGGTCGCGGTTATTGGGCGGACGATACTTCACTATATTAGTGATGTAGATGTCTTCCCTTTTCAGACTTATACTGGCGAGCATCTCGTTCAGGAACTTACCTGCTGCTCCGACGAATGGGATGCCTTGCAGATCCTCATTCTTGCCAGGAGCTTCGCCGATAAACACCATATCGGCATCGGGATTACCATCCCCAAACACCAGCTGCGTGGCCTGCTCGGCCAAGTCTGGGCAGATATTCTGCGAAAGAATATCTGCTTTGATCTGGTCAAGAAGCGTTTGTTTATTACTGCTCATTAACTGGTTTACTGCTTATCGTTTTGTTCGCGGGCGGCGGCTTTCATAGAAAGTTGCAAGCGGCCACGGTCGTCAATGGCTACTAGCTTAACGGTAACTTTGTCGCCTTCTTTAACGACATCGCTCGGCTTATTGACACGCTCTTCGCTCATTTCAGATACATGCACTAACCCGTCTTTGCCTGGCATGATTTGCACGAATGCACCAAAATCCATGACGCTGACGACTGGTGCGTCGACGTAGATTTTGCCAATCTCGGGTTCGGCGGTGATGCTCTTTACCCAAGCAATTGCCGCCTCGATGCTCTTGGTGTCAGGGCTCGATATCATGACGGTGCCGTCATCTTTAATGTCAATTTCGGCTCCGGTTTCGGCAATAATCTTGTTGATCGTTTCTCCGCCCTTACCAATGACTTCGCGGATTTTGTCCGGGTTAATCATGATTGCTTCGACTCGCGGTGCATATGGACTTAGCGCGGTCTTTGGCTTAGCAATCACACTGATCATGTGTTCCAGGATGTGTGCCCGACCAACTTTGCCCTGCATCAGCGCATCTTTGAGGATAGCGACAGGTAAGCCATGGACCTTCATGTCCATCTGTAGTGCAGTAATACCAGAGGCTGTACCAGCAACCTTGAAATCCATGTCACCGGCAAAGTCCTCGGCATCAGCAATATCGGTCAAAATGTACGGCTTATCACCGTCCAGCATCAAGCCCATGGCAATTCCGCTGACAGGGCTTTTAAGCGGTACCCCAGCGTCCATGAGGCTCAGACAACTGCTGCAAGTAGCTGCCATCGATGTAGAACCGTTCTGGCTCATGATTTCGGTGACAGACCGGATAGCGTATGGAAAATCTGCTTCACTCGGGATAACAGGCAGTAATGCTCGCTCCGCAAGTGCACTGTGGCCGATTTCGCGGCGGCCCGGCGAACCAAGTCGCTTGATCTCGCCAACAGTGTAGCCAGGGGCATTATAGTGGTGCATATAACGCTTCTGGTCATCGTCGCGCTCCATAGTGTCAAGCAGTTGGGCGTATGATACCGGTGCAAGCGTCACAATGTTCATAGCCTGCGTCACCCCTCGAGTGAAGAGGCTGGAGCCATGTGCCCTCGGCAAAAAGCCGATTTCAGAACTTAGCGGACGAACTTCGGTCATCGGACGACCATCAGGCCGGACATTGTCTTTGACGATTCCTTCACGCACATCCTTGTGCAGGGCCATTGTAAAAGCATCTTCGTAGTCATTCTTTTGATCGGCAAACAATTCTTCGCCGAGTTCAGCTGCAAAATGCTCCCGCATTTGAGTGCGCAAATCATCAACCAATTGGTTACGCTGTGGGTATGGCTGACGCAGTTTAGCGCCAAGTTTGCCGTCAATCCATGCGTCAATAGCTGCCTGGATATCTTCGTTTGGTTTTACGAGATCGTATTCTTGCTTGGTAACACCTACTTTAGCAACAAGTTCTTCCTGCAGCGCAATAGCCGGCTGCATTGCCTTATGGGCGAACTCGATTGTTTCGATGACCTGTTCTTCGGTTGCTTCATTGGCGCCAGCTTCTACCATCATCACGCCGTCTTTTGTGCCAGCTACAACCAGATCAAGAATGCCGTTCTCGAGCTGGTCGGATGATGCAAAGGCAACAGGTTTGCCGTCAACTAAACCAACACGTAGCCCAGCAATTGGACCATCAAACGGTGCCCCGGTCAGCATAAAGGCGGCACTCATAGCGATCATGGCCACCATGTCTGGGCGGAACTGCGGATCCATGCTGAGCACGGTAGTGACACCTTGTACTTCGTTCCGATAGCCCTTCGGCCACAACGGTCGTATAGGCCGGTCAATCAAACGACCAATCAAGATAGCATCATCGCTTGGCCGTCCTTCACGCTTAACAAAGCGGCTACCGCTGATCTTGCCAGCTGCATAAAAACGCTCCTCATAATCAATTGACAGTGGGAAGTAGTCCATGCCGTGCGTCGGCGCCTTGCCGACCATGGCAGTTGCGAGTACTACGGTATCGCCGTACCTCGCCAACACTGATGCAGTGCTGCGGAATCCAACGCGGTTAATTTCTAGGCTTAGTTCTTTACCGCACAAGTCGGTACGTACAGTGATAACATCTTTCCCGAACGGATTGATGGTGCTCATTTTATATTTTCCTTTTCTGACTTTTCAGTTTACTAGGAGTTTCGTAGACAAAGGTCAAATATTCGTTACTTGTGCTGTTAAAAATAACGGATATCTGTATCTCTGACTACGAACTTTTATAACACTAGCAAACCCTGATTTAAGTCGTTAATGTGCACAAGCTTGTTTCGCTTAACTTAGCGAAAATAGAGTCTGGGCAGATTAGCGGCGAATGCCGAGCTTCTTGATAAGATCCAGGTAAGCCTGACCGTCTTGGTCGGCAATGTACTTAAGCAGCCGACGGCGCTTGCCGACGAGCACCAACAACCCACGACGGGCAGCAAAGTCTTTTTTGTTCACCTTTAAGTGCTCGGTTAGCTCTTTGATTCGCTCCGTCATAATACCCACTTGAACAGCACTACTCCCGGTATCGGTTTTGTGTGCCTGTAGGTCTCCTGTAATCTTCTGCTTTTTTTCGGTAGAGATCATATCGTTGGCAGTAACTATAGCAGATGTTCACGCCTTATACAAGAGTTAAGTGGACATTTGTCAGACAGTTACGTCGGTAGGTGCTAAATAGTTCATAAGTCGCGTCCAGGAATATCCGAGCACATTACCGCCACTGCCATGTGCAACCATCGCCGCTGGACAACCCCTTTCCGGGCTTGATTGATGGAGCAATCGCATAGCCTGATGAGTTCTCGGCTCAAATTCAACTCGCAAATTACCATCGCGTTCAGTAACTACAAACCTGGTGGGGTCGGCGTATGGCGCATCGTAACCCTGAGGATCAGATTTATCCCGTAGTAGATCTGTGGGCGAAATTGTTTTCCCCTCACCAGCAAGTCCGTATAGCATTAAACGCCGGCTGTTCGCCAATACTTCGGAGGCCAGACCTTCATATCCGTGCTTTCGCAGAGCCTGCAATGCTCCACCGGCTACAAAGGCTGCGTCCATTATTGCCGCCACCGTAAAGCCTGCTGAGGTTTCGGGCATCGACGGTGATATGCTCCCCGGTGTGTAAATACCAGGGTGCTTCGCTTCAAAGTCCGAAAACGCCGCATGGATCACGGTTCGCGCTGTACTTGCAATGGTATGAGCAGTGGCCTGTGCATGCTCTGATCGCTCAGCCACCGTTGAACCCTCACCAGGGCTGTAGCCAGGGGTACTGCATACTGTCAATGTCGCCTCAAGGTGTGTGTAGATATGCGGCATCCACGCTGTTGTTATTTCTGCCCGCTCACCCATCTCCATCAGCGTATTGGCCAATTGTGGGTATGGTGGCTCAACGCCTTCGGCCATCCGACTCATGACAGGAGAAACTAGTTCTGTAGGTATACTTGTCTGTCTGATAGGTATATCATACAATATTTAATTATTTAAGTCAATTGTACGGTTAGGCTACTTGTATCAAAGTCTACGGCATCCTTCAGTTCGTAAGCACCGACTTTGGTGCGGCGAAGTGCCGACAAATACGCTCCTGTGCCCAGTTTTTCGCCGATGTCGCGGGCTAGTGAGCGGATGTATGTACCGCTACTGACATGAACCCTAAACTTCAACTTCGGATAATCATACTCGAGCTCGGCTATGCTAAAAATCGACACTTGGCGTGGCTGCATAGTAACTTCCCTACCTTTGCGAGCCAATTTATAGGCGCGTTGTCCGTCAATTTTTATCGCACTGTAAATTGGTGGTACTTGCTCAATCTCCCCAATAAACGATTTTACAACCTGATTAACTTCTTCCAAAGTAGGCTGCTGGTCGCTCATTGCTGTTATATCGCCCTCCAAATCATCAGTTGAACTTGTAGCGCCAAGCGTTAATTCTGCTTCATACACCTTGTCGAGTTTACTAAATTCTTGGGCGCGCTTGGTATAACTGCCCAGCACCAGAATCATCAGTCCTGACGCCATTGGATCGAGCGTGCCGGTATGCCCAACTTTAGCTTTTTTAATAGATTCACCCTGTTCCCGCAGATCATTCCGCCAAATACCGCGAACTTTTGCAACTACGCCAAAGCTAGAAATACCAACCGGCTTATCAATTAGTAACATTCCGTCCATTACGGATATTATATAGGCAAAGGCGGGGGAACGGCTGGCGGCTCTGGGGGTTTGTCTGGTGTTTCTGGAGGTTTAGGGTCACCACCCGAGCTTTCCAATGCACTCAGAGTCTGGCTGCCATGATCAACAATTCCAAGTTCTTTTTCTATTTCGGCGAGTGTTTCGCCTCCGTGATCGTTGATGCCAACATCTTTTTCTATTTCGGCGAGTGTTTCGTTGGCATGATCAGCGGGATCAAGCGAAGTAGGCGGTAGTTTTATCTCCGTTGATGCCTCTATGGGTGAGGCCGGTACGTCCGCAGTTGGGAGCGTCAATTCAGGAACGGCTGGTTCTTCGCTCGGAGCATCAATAGCTGACGTTGTGTACTTTGCGGGGTCAAATTTAAGCGGATTGTAGCCGTTCAGCGGATCGGTTGTCGCTTCTTCTTTACCAAAAACTAGACCTGTTTCGCCCTCATTTGATACCTGCGGTATTTCAACTGGAGGTGATTTCGGTGGCGGTGCATCACCAGCTTCAACTTCGTCTGCTGATTCGGCTGAGGGTAATTCTTGAATTTCGTTTGGTTCGTCGACCTTTGGGAGCGAGACTGGAGTTGCTTCGTAGCCGAGAACATCTTCATCTGCAGCCGATTCAGGCAGTAATTCAGGTGGCGCTACTACGGTCATTGGTGGTTCTGAAGGTAGCGAACTGGTGGGCTGAACCGACGGCGGGCTATCTGCTTCGGATGGCAAGCCGATAACTTCATTGGCTGGCTGGTCATCATGCGAAAGCAGCGTACCGTCATGAGGTTTATAAATGCTCATTGGGTCAGTCGTTGGGCTATAGGCCTCTGGTTCTGTATTCGCCGTTAGTTGTCCACCAAAATCCGGTTCATCGTTAGGGTTAAGCGCCTTACGACCATTAACAGTGGCCGCCTGTGGAGGTTCTGGTATATCATCCGACGTTGGCGGCCCACTAAACGGTGGCTCGGCTTGGGGTTGCTGTACCGCACCCGGACCAGGTGGAGGTTGTTCATCGTTATTCGGGATAGGTATTACTTCTTCAGGTGCCCGCTCGTATTCAGGGGCGTCCTGGGGTGGAACAGTTTCAGCCAGTTGTGGTTCTTCAGTGGAGTTGTTTATTTGCTGATTATCATAAGAGGATTCTTGAGCATCATCTGTGTCCAGTTCGGCATCTTCATCAGGTGGCGGCAGTGATGATGGAGGATCATCGCTGCTATCGCCAGGAGTTTGAGCAGTCACATCGTTAAAATCATCCGCAAATTGTTCCGGACGATACAGTTTACCGTCCGAATCCATATGAACCCGCTCAGTGTCATGTGGCTCACCCTTATCATGCTGGATTTTAAGTACGCCGTCGGCATCGGCATCCTCAGGCTTTGGTTCAGGTTTGGCCTCTTCTTCAACTTCCGGCACGGGGTTATATACATCAATTGGTTCTGTTTTTGGCTGGGATTCGGTGGCTTTTTCAAGCTTTTCAGCAATGAGTTGCTGATTTGCGCCTGCAGCCATTAGCTGAGCACTCATAGTCATAACCTTCGGTGATGTCTTTGGATTGCTAAAACGCTCCGTTTCGGCAACAATTCCGGTCAAAAATGCAGTCGCCATTTGATTGTCGATAAGCCCGTTACCAAACGCCTCGCTGATACTAACAATCATTTCACACAAACTACTTGCAGACGGATCAGTCCAATTAATCTGCCCTAAGTTGTTTTCCCCATTAATGTCACCTGCATTAAGACAAACTACCGTGGCATCATGCAAAATTCTTCCGTGCGCTTCAATTGCCTGATCAATATGCTCGGATGCTTGCACGCCAAGCGCAATGACCACGTCAACGTTAAAGTCACCCTGGCTGAATACCAAGTCTTTATCGCTAAGGCTGCTTCGGTATGGAGTGATGAAGATACGGACGATGTCATCTTCGACTTTGTATTTGAGTTTGTCGGCCTTTGCCCTGTCCAGGCTAATAATAAAATCTCGCAAGCTGTCGGTGTTGGGTTCGAGAGTTTTTTCTGGTTGCAAAAACTCTAGCGTGGATGGTACTTTTCCGCTAAACACGGCTGTACCATGTTTTTCCATACCGTTAATAAGTAAAGTTAGGCCGATGCAGGCAGACAGCTGATCCACCGAAGGGTCGGTGCTTACTGTCACCAAAATATTACTCGCCTGTTTGACGCGCTCAACGACTTGCTGCTTGGCGTTTGGATCCATAATTTTTGTTTTTAAGTGTTTATTTGCGCTGTTACTACTTAAAACTAAGAGTACCATAAGCTCTATACAGGTGCAAGCACTTCTTTACAAATAGCTTCCACCCTTGTATAGTCAATCTGAAATATCAATCAAACTTAAAGTAGGAACAGTTAAAAAATGCCAATTATCAAATCTGCTAAGAAGCGGGTTAAAGTCGCTCGCAAGGCAACCATCCGCAACGCAAAGACCAAGCGAACGCTTCGCGAAGCTCTAAAGGCGTTCAGCAAGGCCTTAACCGGAGGCAACAGCGCCGAAATCAGCAAGGCTGAGCGCGAAGCCAAACGAGCACTTGATGTTGCCGCAAAAAAAGCTGTCATTCATAAGAATAAAGCTTCACGCAAAAAATCCCAGCTAGCTGCCAAAGCTAAAGCTGGAGGTGCAAAATCTACACCAGCAAAAAAAGCTGCCGTTAAGCCTGCTACCAAAAAGCCAACAGCAAAAAAATCCCCAGCTAAAAAACCTGCAGCTAAAAAATAGTTTCCTGCAACTGATTTTATTTTAGCTCTGTAGCAATGAAGGTTTTGAGTGCTTCGTCCATATCAAGCGCCGTTGTCTTGCTGAGCATATCTATTTCAAGCATCCGAGCAACTAGTGACTTTACTTTACTCATCGTAATACGGCGAGTTAGCCCGGCCGTTTTTCGGATAACGAACGGGCTCATTTTGGCATCACTGGCAATTTGCTCAAGTGAGCGATCCCCTGCTGCTTTTATAAGCGCAACCGCTTGCAATTGCCACGAAAGCATCGCAAAAATCTGCTGAGGTTCGACACGTTGCGCTCGCTGATCTTCGTATAGTTCCATGGCACGCTCATTATTCCCGGCGAATGCGGCATCCAGCAAATCAAATATTTTACTTTGCGGAGATGGTTCAGTCAGCTCATCAATATTTTTGCGTGTAATATTTGAGCTGTAAATGAGTAATTTTTGTAGTTCATTACTAATGAGCATCTGATCTGCTCCAATCCTACCAACCAAATACATTGCATCAGCATGAGAAATTTCCCCGGCTTCGTCCTTTGCGGCCGATACCACCCAAGATGCCAACGAGCGTTCATCAAGATCGGTGAATTCCCGGAGGTCTGTTTGTTTTTTGAGTGTTTTATATAGCACCGTACGCTTGTCGAGTGCTTGGTCGTAAATTATAAAATCGGTGTCTTCTCCAACCACTGATAACAGATTTTCAACTTGTTCAGCTGCCGGCTTGTTGGCAGAAATGTCTTTAACAACCACCATGTTCCTGCTAGACAAAAACGGCATGCTCTGCGCCGCTTCGGTAATTTTAGCTGCCTCTACCTCCGAGGCGTCAATCTGCGTCAACCCAAGGTCACCTTGGTCCGCCAAAAATGCATCAACCAGCTTTTTTAGCTCAGCCTTAATCAAATACGCATTACTCCCCGTCAAGGTTATGACCATAGTTCATCCATGATACCATTGGTTTACAGATGAGTGACCAGAGAGATCTTGAATTCTTATACGAAATAGGAAGCCTGCGGTTTATTCCGCGTAGCTGGAAGCGCTTTTTAAACCCTGACTTTGAAAACCTAGCCGAGCATCACATGCGCGTAATGTGGATTGCCCTGTTCATTGCTAAGCACGAAAACGCCAAAGATACTGCCAAGCTCATGAAGATGGCATTGGTGCATGACATAACAGAGAGTCGGACCGGTGATGCCGATTATCTGTCCAGACAATATGTAGATAGGAATGAGAAGCTCGGCATCGAAGATATGTTGAAAGACACAGCCCTAGAAGCTGAATTTTTGGAGTTATGGCACGAATATGAAAAACGTGACAGCCTAGAGGCTAAAATCGTTAAAGACGCCGACAACTTATCGGTGGATTTTGAATTAAAAGAGCAGGAATTTCACGGTTTAAACGCTAAAAGCATGTTTCAACAACGGATGCGCAAACAAGTGAAACAAAAATACTACACCAAGACTGCAAAGAAAATGTTCGATGCCATCGCAGATTCAAACCCACACGATTGGCACATCAACAGCCGCAACCGCATAAATGCCGGCGACTGGAAAGCAAACTAGACTCTTTAATTCAAGAACGTTTCTGGCAGGTTGGGCAGATGTGCGTACCGCGGCCAGCGGATCGCATTTTGACTATTGTTGTGCCGCACCTTGGGCATGGGAGTTTTTCGCGGCGAAAAACTTGAGCAAAGTCGATGTAACTGCCCCGTTTACCTTCGGCATTTACGTAGTTGCGGTCAGTACTGCCACCTTTTTCAATTGAAAGTTGCAGCACAGCTCTTAGTTCGTGGTGTAGTGTAGTCAGTTTTGCTTTAGATACATCTGAAACTTTTGTGTCCGGATGTAACTTAGCTGCAAACAGTGACTCGTCGGCGTAGATGTTTCCTACTCCGGCGACAACCGTTTGGTCTAGCAGTACCGCCTTTATGGCGCTGTTTTTTCTCCTCAGCAATCTTTCAATAAATTGTTTCGGCGTGAAGTCGTGATCCAACGGTTCAGGCCCAACGGTTTTAAAAAAATCAATTTCCGGAACTTCAGTTGTCGGCAGTAGACGCACCCAGCCGAACTTACGCTGGTCGTTAAAAAACAATTTGCTGCCGTCTGAAAAATCAATAGTGACACGTGTCGATTTATCAGGTAGTTCACCGATCAAACTGTTATTCGGATGCCCTGCCCCAAAAACTTGTTCGCCACGAAAAACGAGCTGGCCGGTCATTTTCAAATGAATAATAAGACTATGCTTGGTGTTCAAATCGATAATGAGTACTTTAGCGCGTCTTCGTATATAGGTGATGGTTGCACCGATCAAAAAACTGGCCACGTCGCTCGAAGAATTCGGGAAGGATTTTGGCCAATCATGCCAGACATCACTGACTTTTTTCCCAATAATAAGCTTGCTTAGTCCATTACGGACAGTCTCAACTTCGGGTAATTCTGGCATTAACACTCATTATAAGTTAATGTACTGCTAAGTAGGTGTTAACTGTCCTGAGGCGATTGTTCCTCGTGAGACGCTATGGCGCGTCCAATAAACATTGCCGTTACTGGGTCAACCTCTGCACCTTGTTTGGCTAATATTTCTTGAGCCCTTATAGCCGCTCTTATTGCACCTATCTCGCCGCGTAAATCTGCCTGAGGGATGACAGTATCAATTTCGCCAGCTCTTCCCTGTAACCAATATGCACCAGCCATTCCCTCGGGAACAATCACTGGTCTAGATTTTTCTGTAACACCCTGCTGAACAACGGGTTGGTCGGTGTGGGTTGTTGGCAAATCGTCAAGTGGATCAAGAGCGTCCTCTGACTCAGATGAAATCACGCTGTCATCGGCACCAACCTCCTTGATAGTCAGCCCGCTTGTTAACCATAGTCTTTTACGCGGTTGCTTTAGTAACGGTTTAATTTCGCCAGCCAGCCTGCCAAGGTTGTCTTCGCTGAGCACTATATCATCTGTGTATCCAATACCAAGTAAGACTTTGTTACCATCACGCACAAATCGGGATTCGGCTCTAACCTTAGGCTGTTTATAAGCTATAACGCCATTCCCAGAATCCAGCACACTCATTGGTACAGTTACTGGAAGAATGGTCAGTGACCGACTACCACCACCGCGTCTTTGAACGTCTACTCCAATACCAGGAAATTGCTCGCCCGTATCAACGTCGACGAGCTCTGCCAGCAGCTCAGAGTCTGCTTGGAGTTTGTCTAGCGTTAATTGTGCGGCACTTAGCTCGCGAACAATAGCTTGTACGTCAAACTCATCAGGTGGTGCATTGACTGTCATTACCGCTCTGGCGACAAGCGCTTCCAATACCTTGGCTGCAACTTTTGGATCAAAACTCTGAAACGCCTCTGTAAACCTACTCATTTGATTTGCGACTGGCAGCAAACTACCACGTTCAAAAGAGTCCACCACGTCTGAAGGCATATGCCCTTCAAGTGAACCACGCGCTTGAGCACTAAAACCATCCGGCTTTACATGCTGCGACAAAACGGGCGCCAAATAATTAATGATCCCAGCTACAGCACCATGCTGTTCGGGTGTCTCGATACTATTGAGAGTTCTCTGTGAATCAATAAGTGTAGAGTCAACAGGAGTAATCACCAATGGGTCAACAGGAGCAATACGAAAAGCAGGGTCAATGCCGACCTTTGATGAATCTGGCCCGAAATGGATGGGTTGTCTATCTATACTCATAAACGCATCTTCTCTTTTGAAGAACAAATATTGTCCTATACTTTACCCTTTTGCGACATAATGTACAAGCTTAGCCGATTTATCTTACTTTTTATATTGTTGAGCTAAATATACATTAGCATATTAAACGTAATTAATCAAGTCACACGCTGGGGTACAATGTATGTCTATGGACAGTTTGCAGCATATCTTGGGGGGAAGAAGTTTTGAGCCCCCTGCAGAGATAGACCAGATAAAGGACTACATAAAGCGCCGCTACCAGGCGAATTGCCGGATCGAAATAAAAGAACGCGAAATTACAATAAGCGTGAAGAGTGCTCCGCTCGCTAATGAACTCAGGTTAAACCAGGCGCACCTGAAAGAGACCTGCAATGTTAGCAAGCGACTAGTTATTCGAATCGGCTAGCAGTGTTTCAAGTTCGGTACGCATTGAATCAAAATCAAGATAGTGCAATGAATGGATACCCACCGCGCTTGCCCCCTCAACACACCTTGGCTGGTCGTCTATAAATATCGATTCGTTTGGTTGAACCTCCAACTTTTCGAGTATGTCGCGGTACGCATATGGGTCAGGTTTTAGGTGTCCTGTTTCGAATGAAAGACACTTTTTGTCAAAAAGTCCGGCTGCGTTGTGGCCTATAATGCGATCCAGCCAATCAGCGGAGGCGTTAGAAAGCAATCCGAGCTTGTATCTGCCATTCAATCGCACCTGAATATAGTCAATCAACCTTACATTAGCGGGGTTATTTTCTATTTCTTTGCGGGTTTCGGCCTCAGACAGTGACGCTAAATCCGCTATTTTAGAAATAAAATCATCATACGATTCAAGCCCGGCATCTGAGCGCCTGTTAAGAAGCGTGGCTTTTTGCCTCATTATTTCGTCATGACCAAAATACTTGGACTTAAACGGCAGCCACCCATCGTTGGCAATCACTCCAAAAAAATCGAAAATGATAGCCTTAATCACGATTTTTGCCAGTCTTCCAGTATTCTCCTAAGTCCGGCATCACATGGCTTGGGGATCGTGTTGTTTTTTGACAGCCACGTGTAATCCACATGTTCATGGCTAAGCTTAATTGGATTAGGCAAATCAAGAGTGACTTCGTAATAGAGTAGAATCAACCCGGTGTTTTCTTCGATGTCTCGGTGAATTCGCTCACTACCGAGCAGTTCCAGTATTTGGACATTATTTGATCCAGGCAGTTCTTCATTTAACTCGCGGGTAAGCGTTTCGGTAAAAGTTTCGTTGTCATCAATCCGGCCACCCGGGCCTTCCCAAAAGCTGCGATTTTCGCGAGACACTTTAAGTAGAAGTACCCCCTTTTCGGGGTCTTCGATTATTGCCTTAACTCCTACAAAAAACTTTTTCATCTCAGGTTTATTTTCAGACACCTTGCTTCACCTCCGGATACTTATCTTGGTGATCAACAAAGTACTCAACCCATGGGTCAGTATCTTGCAGGGTTATCGTCTCTACAAATATTTTTTTATCAAAAGCACCATTTTTCTGACGTTTTTCGTCTTTTGCCTTTAAGACCTTTGCCATTGGAATTTTAAGTTCAGTGGCGAGTTGCTCGATAACTTCGAGCAAGTCAGCAAACTCTTCGGTAACTTTCTGATCAGTAGGGTCAAACTCATTCGTTTCTTCCAGCAATTTAGCGTGCAGTGCACGAACAAATTCTTTCTTATTGAGCGTATTGTATTCGACGGTCTGGCCTTCTTTTTGCATCGCATCAAGCACATTATCTCGAATTAATTTGTTGAATCGAAATGTCCTCATTACTACTAGTATAGCTAGTCGATGAGGTTTTGTGCGAGAAGGTGTGGGATGACATCGTGTTCGAGGATTGAGCCGACCTTCATGCCTTCTGGAATAGTGGAGCTAATCCAGGCGAGTTCTTTGATTTCGCGACTTGGTTTTGGGTCGCCCTTCCAGGTATTAACCATATAAACATCCATGCGAAGTTTTTTACGACTCGAACCGGCCGCAATGGCATAGTACGTACCGAAGAACTCCAAATCAGATTCTTCTACATCGATACTAAGTTCTTCATTGAGTTCGCGCACCAAGGCTTGTTCTGATGTTTCGCCAGCATCCAATTTACCGCCAGGTTCCACAAAATGCTGACGGTTTTTGGATCGCACCACAAGCTGCTTGCGACCGCGAAGCATTATCCCAGCGGCCTTATGAACTTCGTAATCACTCACAGTTCGCCCCAATCAATGCCATCAACTTCAATGCGCAGGTCTGAACCGCTAACTTTTAGATAAACGGCAAGTGTCCGTAAAAATCCGGTCAAGTAAGCATTCGGGTTTTGGTTCATGTCTTTGACGATTTCTTCTAGACTCATTTCAATCAGCTGGTCAACCTCGTCATTTGGGATAAACTTCCAATTCTTGGGCGCTTCGGTTCTATATATGCCGTAACAATGCGGATCTTTGCCGCCGTTACTTGTTTTTCTCTTGACAGGACCGACATGCAGCGCAACTTCTTGGAGTTGTGTACTTAGTCCGATTTCTTCCTGCATCTCGCGCTTAGCGGCAGTTAGATAATCCTCTCCGGCATCAACATGCCCTCCTACGCTATGATCAAGTCGTCTTTTGTATGATTTATGAGCCTGTACTAATAATTTTCCGCTAGTAGTGAATACAAATACTGCAGCAACCCGATGCGGGAGCAACTGATCATGCGCCACCTGTTTCGTAACTACCTGACTTGTCGTATGGTCGTGCTCATCTACTATATCCAATAGTTCATCTAGGGGCATCAGAGCTCACCCCAGTTTTTCCCGGTGCTGACATCAACTTTAAGTTTGACTGGCAGCTCATAGACACTTTCCATAGTTTCTTTCAAGATTTTTTCAACGCCAGTGGCCTGGTCTTCATGGCATTCCACAAGAATGCTGTCATGTATTTGGAGCAGTTGGTGCATCCCTTCGCCCAGCTTTTTACTGATAGCGGTCATGGCCAGCTTGGTAAGATCTGCAGCTGTGCCTTGTACCGGCATGTTGATGGCGGCACGAAAGGCCGCTTCGCGCACGGCGAAGTTACTACTTTTAACATCCGGAGTCGGTCGACGACGGCCAAGTAGCGTTTCGACATACCCCTGCTCTTCGGCTTTCTTGCGTGTAGATTCGATATATTCTTTGAATTTCGGCCGAATTTCAAAGTAGCGCTTGATAAAGTCACGAGCGTCGGCAAATGTCATACCGGTACCAACAGCCAAACCATGCGGACCCTGACCGTACAGAATCCCGAAATTCACCGCCTTGGCTTCGTATCGCTGCTGCTTTGTGACATCTTCCGGCTTAATGCCATGTACGGCCGCCGCGGTCATTACGTGGATGTCGGCATCTTCGTTAAAAAGTTCGATAAGTTCTTTGTCGCCCGACAATACGGCAGCCAAGCGAAGTTCGAATTGACTGTAGTCGCCACTTACGAATACGTTTTTATTGCCAGCTACAAAAGCCGTGCGGATACGCTTGCCAAGATCAGTACGAACCGGGATATTCTGCAAATTAGGGTCGATACTCGATAGCCGGCCGGTCTGCGCCATGGTCATATTGAACGTTGTATGCAGACGGTCGTTCTCATCAACCATCTCAGGGAGCGTATCAACATACGTGTTTTTGAGTTTGGTGACTTCGCGGAACTGAGTAATTAGGTTTATAATCGGATGCACTCCGCGGAGCTTGTCTAGCTCGCTCGCCGCGGTTGAGTAACCGGTCTTACCCTTCTTGATAAATTCGGTCGGCAAACCTAGTTTTGTGAACAATACGTCTGCCAGCTGTGAGGGCGAGCCGATATTGAACTCAAAATCAGCATGACCGTAAATCTGTTCCTCGTAGTCCGATATCAAACCTTCCAATTCTTTGGAGAATTTCTTGAGGTACTTACCATCCAGCTTTATACCTTGATACTCCATCGCGGCCAAGACGGGCACGACCGGCCACTCAACCTCGTTAGCCATAGTTTCCAGCCGAGGTATGTCTTTAATATCGGCTGACTGTTTTTTGTACAGCTCGCTAATAACGGCCAGTATCTCGGGTGCACGTTGAACAAAATCTTCGTCAGGCAGGCTTTCGAATGATGAGCCTTCGAAACCAATCCCTTCAGTGGCGAGGTCGGTCAGTGTCTGGGAACGTACCAAGCAGTTTAGTAAAAATGCGCCGTTTTGCACATCAAATACGTTATACGGATAATCACATAGCAGTTCGTACAAGACTTTTATATCGTTTTTTATATTGAAGCCGACGAGCTTCAACTTGGAATTGAAAAGGACCGGACTCATATGATCAAAAAATTGCTTAGGAGATATCTTGGCAAGATTGATAACATAGGCCTCCCCACCATCCGGCTGCAACAGCAAGTACTGGGGATTCTTGCCATGTTTACCGGCCGAGCGGGAATGGATGACCAATTCTTTCGCTTTAGAAAAATCCAGCTTGGCGAGGGTTGACTGCTTGTCGATGATGGTCATTTTGGGCAGTTTTAGTTCCGAGCCTGCGATGGTATCGACTTCCGGCACATCGCCCTGCATGTTCTGCGGTAATTGTCGTAATAAACTTCGAAATTCGAGCTTCCTGAGCATTTCTGCCAAGCGAGCGGTATCGATGTTAGTACCATCCATAGCCGGCAAATCGAGTGGGACTGGTGCATCTGTCCAAATACGAGCTATTTCCTTGCTTAGGTAGGCTGATTCCTTGCCCGCTATCAGCTTTTTCGCGACGCTCTCTTTGACGAGGTCAACGTTCTCATACACGCCGTCCAAGGTCTTATATTCTTGTAGCAAAGTGATCGCCGTTTTTTCACCAATGCCAGGCACGCCAGGAATGTTATCAGAGCTATCCCCTTTCAGTGATTTTAGATCCAAGAATTGTTCGTGACTGATGCCATATTTTTGTTCAAAACTTTCCGGGTGATATTCCTCGATCTGGCTGAAGCCTTTTTTGAGTGCATAGACTTTAACATGACCATTGATAAGCTGCAGCATGTCGAGGTCGCTGGTAATCAGCATGGTTTCTACATCTTTTTCTCGTGCCTGGACGGCTAGTGCACCCATAATATCGTCGGCTTCGTAATCATCTAACTCATATAACGGCCAGCTAAATGCATCCAGCAGTTCATGCAATATTGGTATTTGAGCATAAAAATCAGCTGGTGGTGGCTTACGATTTGCCTTGTACTGTGGGTATAGTTCTAGCCGACGGCGTATGTTGGTTTTGGGTTTGTCCCAGGCGACACAGACATAGTCGGGCTTGAGGCGTTTTATAAGTTCGAGACCCATGGCAGCAAAGCCGTACACACCGCCAGTTGGCGTGCCGTCTTTTGTTGATAGATTAGGCATGGCATAGTAGCCACGGTAAAAAACCGATTTACCATCGATAATCGCCAACTTCTTCCGCTCCGCCATCACCTAACAGTATACGCTGTTGGACGGTGATATCGATACTAATGACTACTCACACAGAAAGCCGAGGATTACAGGGATCAAATATCCCTCACTACTGTGACTGGACGACATCCTCTCTGAGTTTAGCCTCGATTTATGAATTAACACTTCCTCGCCACACGACTAGATTCTGAAATAACGATATAGTATAGAACTTTTTACTCTACACGATTATTCAATCATCGTCGGATGATTGTTGTTCGAGTATGTGGAACATACCAACAACTGTTGTGCGATCAGTTTCGGTAGTGTCATAGCAATCTGGGTCGTTGCCCCCACCCTGTCCGGCTGGTGCAGTCGGGTCACTCCCACCGCGGCATTGGTTCTGGTTAAGACGCCAGTCATTAGCCGTATTGGTGTCAGTTCGTACCGGCAGGCGTTTGGCTTTGGTACCGGCTGTCATACCCTGAATCGATGGGTTAAACTGGCTAGTATCTGCCCCCCAGCTAAGCGTGTCGATGTTTTGCCCGGAAGAATTTTGCAGTATCAACCTGTCTCCAGCGTAATCTAGCCCATTGCTTAGCAGTGGAGTAATGGTTAGTTTATGCGCTCTTTTTATTACCGTATTCGCAGGCAGGGTGACGATAATTCCGCTGTTGTCGGCGATCTTCCAACCACTTACATCTACGCTTGTCCGACGCTCGGTGTTATACAGCACAATTTGTGGGCGTTTGTTAGCGGTGGTTGTATTATCAAGCGAACAACGCAACGTGAGCTGGCGGAACAATACCTGCCCTGTTCCAGGATCAGGCGGCTCGGTTGGCAGATTAGTGGCTGCGATTGTATTGCCGGTTAAGCTAGCTTGGTTTAGCAATACGGCATGCGCCACAGGTCCAATGGCTAAAATACCGCCAATTAGTGTTGCCACACCGACGTATATCCCGATCACCATGCCTTTGCCAGACTTTGCCTGACGGTCTCGCCGCCAGGCCGCGATATACGGCTGCATTCGCCGGAAGTAGTTGCTCAGCAGCTTCAGTTCACGCCAAATCACTGCCAATGCCGGTATGTATACAAGTAGCAGCAACCCGACGGGCGTGCGAATAAAATCAATCACCGCACCAACATATGGTGCTGAAAAATCTACCTTGCCCACCACCGCGCTTGGCAGTATTGGAGCATCCACGGTTGGATTAGCGTCACCCTTTGTAAGTATCCGCCCAGCATTGGCTGAACTGGGTAGCTCTACCACACGGTGCGTAATAGTTTCGCGCATGTTTTTTGGATTCGTATAGGTGATGACGTCCCCGACGGCCAACTGGCCTTCCGAAACGCGGGTCACAGCTACAAGATCACCTTTGCTAAGGTTAGGTACCATACTGCCGGATTGCACGCTGAAAAGTTTTCCGCCCTGGGTATGTAGCAGAGCGAACCCCCCTGCTACTGCGAGTAACAGTAGCAGCGAGGTAATACGAGCAGTCGTTTTTATGACGATGCTTTTATTCAATGTCGCTCCTTATTACGAGTTAGGGCGCGACAACATTCGTGCCGGTAAACACGATGTTGAAGTTGGTCGAGCTTGCGCTTCCACCAGCAAACGCGTCACTATCCATTTGAACTTTGGCCGTACAATCGGCCGTATTACTGCCACTAAACGGCAATGCATCCGGCGCCATGACAACACCTCCTGTGCCATGAGCCGCGACTAGCGCCGCTAGGTCAGTTGTGAGTGCAAACGTTTCGCTGCCTGCCGTACAGCTAAGGATTAGATCAACCTTGGTAAGGTCAACTGCCCCAGGGCCTGGGCTAACCGTAAATATCGGAGCAGTCGGGATCGACGCTGCAATGTTAAGGTCTACCGTGCCGTTGTTGCGTAGCTGGAACGCATAGCCTAGCGCTGGTACTGCACCACCGCCAGGGGTTACGCCACTAAACACAAATCCTGCGTCCTGCGTGGCAAAACTACCGGACGACTTTACTTGCAAGCTGGCCGTTGCACTACTAATTGTGTTGTTGACCAGCGAGGCCTGGCTGGTAAGCGCGGCAAATGTGATGCCGGTTACCAGCGCAGCTACCGCGCTGAACACACCCACCGCTCGGAACATCGGGTTAAGTCGTAAGACTTGTTTCATGTTAAATTCCTAAGCTAGTTACTAAATTTAGCTGACTAAACGCCAGTTCCGGTGAACGTGAATGTAAAGTCATCGCTAGACGCACTCGTACCGGTGAATGCATCTGCATCCATCAGAACTTGAACGTTAAAGTTTTCGGTTGCACCAGCAGCAATGTTGCCACCAGTAATGGTTACTGGACCTGCAAGTAAGTCACTTAATGCAAATACTTGAGGTGTTCCAGCACCTCGCTGGATCACTACATCAACCTTAGCAGGGTCGACAGAACCAGAAGGCAATACAGTAAATACTGGGTCTACAGGTACTTCAACTGAAACTGACAAAGGAGCACTGCCATTGTTCTTAAGCTGGAAATTGCCAACGTTAGAACCAGCGCCGCCTGGCACTATACCCACAAAGTCATAACCAAGATCAGTAGCACCAAAACCGGCACCATTATCTATGTTATCAACCTGAAGTTCAGCAGTTGCGCTGCTAATGCTGTTATTTGTTAATGTTGCCTGACTTTGCAGCGCGGCAAAAGTAATACTCGTTACTAATGCTGCTACTACGCCTATGACAAGAATTGCTCGTGCCACAGGGCTAATTTGACGTATGCTTTGAAGCATAAGACTCCCCTCCACTTAATTGGTACTTCTATTATTACCATAAGCTGTATAGATTCTTGTAAGAATAATTACCGCCAAACATCTTAAAGCAGCGTGTAAAAATTACTTCACGGGGCGAACTTGAAGAGTATAGCAATTCGAGACTTGGTAACTAAAATGGCCATAGACCCAGCAAGGCGCCGATAATATGCACAAATACGTACAAAAACAGGATATAGCCAACTACACCGACTATTAGAAATATGGCTACAATGTTTATAACCTCGTTGCGTCGGCGCTTGAATTGGCCGAAAGTACAAACCCCCTTAGAACGGCGCAAGTAGAAAACGATAGCCACAATTAATGCTATAAGCCCAGCTACTCTAAAATACCACTTCCATTCTCCATACAGCTGGTCAGCAAGCGAAGCTGCAAAACCTACTGTAGAAATTCCCAAAAGTACCAAAATTACTGGCGAAAGACAACATAAAGAAGCAATAATTACGGGCGCTGATGAATATGCAATAAGTCGCTTTACTTTATTATCGTTTTTGATCGTAGGCATATACCCAGGAAATTATACTAGATTAAAGACTTAAGGCTTCTTTGAATTTGCCTTGGTCATAGCCACTGATTTTGACCTCGCTGCCATCGTCTTTTTTAATCACAGTAAATGGCACGCCGATCATGCCATCATTAACGCTCATAAATTCCATCATCAATGCCGGATCAGTGTCAGTTATCTTTTTTTCGTAAGCGATGCCCTGCTTATCAAGCCACTCCGTCAAAACGTGACACGAAGAACAGGTGGTCGTCGAATAAATTGTTATGCTCATGATTTTGCTCCTTGATTAATGTCCCGGGGGACTGTAAGTATAAAACCCTGCAATAGTACTCGAGTTATTAGAGGCGTACTATTTCCTATTATGCACCCACTATTGAGGCATCAAGACAGTGTCAATAACGTGAGTGACACCGTTGCTCGAAATAACATCGGCAGTTTCGATACTAACAACAGTACCCTTGGCGTCTTTGAGTTTTACCATGCCGCCTTCCAGTACTGGAGTCAGCTCGGTACCCTGGACAGTCTTTAGGGTTTCACCCTTGTCAGCCATGACTTTCAAGTCTGCACTAGTATAGGTGCCGGGCACGACGTGGTAAGTCAAGATGGTTGTGAGAAGTTCTTTGTTCTCCGGCTTTTGCAGTGAAGCAACTGTTTCAGCTGGTAGTTTTTCAAATGCTGCGTTGTTTGGACCAAACACGGTGAATGGGCCATCGCCCTTTAGGGTGTCAACGAGGTCAGCTAGCTTAACAAGACTTGTAACAGTGGCTAAGTTCTTTGCTTTCGCAGCGTTGTCGACTATGTCGAGTGTGCGAACCATTTTAGCGCCACCAACGGTTACACCATCGGCTGAGTCACTGCTGTCAGCAGGAGCTGTTTGTGATGTAGTTGTAGCGTCGCTATCTGTGTCGGTAGTGCTTTGGTTCATACCAAACACATACCCACCACCTGCACCGATAACGAGTGCAACAATTGCTAGGATAATAACGCTAACTGATCCATTCATATCCCTACTTTCTAATACTGACATAGTCACTCCTTACGCTCAGTTACTTTCACCACGCTTATGGCATCAACTCATATTATATAGCATAAGATATAGCCTCAAATTATAGTACTGCGCCATTTGTGGATAGGTAATTACGCCCACCCCGCCACAAGGTGCAGGTCAGAAGGGCTACATACTATGCGGAGTGCTCGAGACACTACTAGTTCCAAATCTACGGTAAATCAAACCTCATTCTTAGCTAGCGGCGGCGGTCGACTAAAAACTGCACTAGACCATCCAGGAATGCGACTCCTTGCCCCTCCCAGGACTGAGCACTGTTTTTGAGCACAGCACGGGCTTTGTCTGCGGATGTTTTGGCCTCGTCTCGAGCAAACTGCAACGCTCCGCTCGATGCAATAATTTCACGGCAGCGATTGAACTCAGCCATGGTCAATTTGCGGTTACCCATCATTGTTTCCAGGAAATAGGCATCGGGCTTCGGTGCATTATCAAGTGCGTAAATTGTCAAAAGGGTGCGTTTGCCTTCCCTTAGATCATCCAATGGGCTTTTGCCACTTTCGAACTGTTCGCCAAAAATGCCAAGGATATCATCAGTGATTTGAAACACCCTACCTGCATGTAATGAATAGTCGCGGATAAGTTCGAGCGTATTGCCATTCGCGCCGGCTAATATCGCCCCAAGCTGCAAAGGATTCATAAAGGTATAGTAGGCCGTTTTCCATAGCAGTACATTTTCTACCGCACCGCGGTCTACCGTTTCGACGACTTCGTTAAATAAGTCATTGAATTGACCATGCACCGTAACAGATAAGCAACTATTCAGGTTGGTGAGTGCTGCGAGGCGCTTTTCGGGCTCGACGTCGAGCTGCGACATAATAATCTGTGCCTGATGCGCTCCAAGAAGCGCCGCATTCATGGCAATCGCTTCGCCAAAATGCTGTGATCCGTCCTTAAGATGGTGGCGTTCGTGAAATTCCTTCAGGGCGATATGAGCAGCCGGTGCACCACGTCGCATCACGGAGCGATCGTTGATGTCATCGATCATTAAAATATAGGCATGCAACATCTCGACAGCACGGGCAGCCTGAAGAATCATTGATTCGTTGGTGCCGCCGAACATTTTGTAGCTACTCATTACAAGACTGCCACGGATGCGCTTCCCACCCCTGCCGAGCAACCCGGTGAACGCCGCTGCAGCCTCTGCCGAATAGTCACCGTACCGCCTGCCAATGTCTTTATTGAACGCCGAACAATACGCTAAAATATCAGCGTTTATTAGTTTTTGTTGATCATCAAGCTGCTTCAAAAATGAGCGTTTAGCATCTGTCTTCAGAGACGTTTTTGCCATTGTTTCAGTATACCTTGCAGCTGAGTTAACAGTATTCCACTTACGCAGTGACGAGCGTACCGATAGATTGACCATCGACGATTTTGGCTAGACTTTCGGGCTGATTAATATCGTAGACAACGACTTTCATTCCCTGCTCTAGTGCGAGGCCAAGTGCAGCTTTGTCCATAACTTTTACATCCGGGTTTTCAATTGCTTGCTGGTGGGTAAGATTGTCATATTTTTTGGCATCGTCATGTTTGTTGGGATCTTTGTCATATATGCCGTCAACGTTAGTAGCTTTTAAAACAACTTCGCATTGTAGCTCAAGTGCTAGGTTGACAGCTCCCGTATCGGAGGTAAAGTAGGGTCGGCCGATACTCCCACCGATAACGACCACTCGACCCTTTTCGAGATGTTTCATAGCTCGGCGATAGGAGTATGATTCGGCAACTTGGTCGGCAAAAATATTGGTTAAACAACGTGTTTTTAGCCCACGTGATTCGAAAACATCAGTCACCGCCATGGAATTCATTACACCGCCAAGCATGCCCATCTGATCAGCCGTAACGCGGTGAATACCAGGCCAATTTACTTCAGCACCTCGTACAAAGTTACCACCGCCAACAACTGCTGCAACTGTGACGCCTTTTTTAACAATAATGCTAATCTCGTCAGCCAGCCAAGCCATGAACTGGGGGTCAAGTCCGTATCCTTGATCGCCCGATAGTTGCTCTCCTGATATTTTGAGTAACACACGCTTATATGCAGCCATATTTATCTCCGTTATTTCACACATTTCACACCAGCCAAACTGCTCTGATGCGGAGCCTCAGACTCCTCTGGCTTCTTGTCTATTTTCGGCTTAATACGTCCAGTACTCACTTCACCGTACAATATGTACGACTCGCTTAAGTGCTTCCGATTGCACCGAAACTAGTTCAAATGTGAAAAGCGTGCTCGACTTCCAGAGTAGCATGGAAGGTAGGTGACGAACAACCGCTAAGCGCCTCCTGCCATCTACCAGTACGGGAAGAAAATAGCAAGGTCGGTAAGTAAATCCACTATGTTAACTGCACCTTCGCCAGCATTAAAATCACCACGATATTTCGGACTAATTTTTTTGGCAACTATTTCCCAACCCGACTCATCTGGCGAAATAATTGTGTCCCATTTTTTCTCGGGAGGAGCCTGCAGGGCTTTTATAGTAAAACCGAGTTTTTGCAGCACCTTCGCATCCTGCAGCGAACCACTGACAATAACAAGCGTGCCCTCGTCAACAAGTGCGCGATCGGCTAGTCGAAAAATTCCCAGATTAGCCTGATCTTGCTCTATTGGATTTGTTGTCTTATCAATAATCATTGTACGAACACTGGCAAGAGGTAGATCGGCCATAATTCTGGGGTCGAGCTTCTCTGCGCGATCTGGCTGCCAAGGCGGTACCTGTCGGCGTGGATAGGCGTTCATCCTTTCACGCATTTGCACGGCAATTGATGACTCATGTACAAGTCGTGAAGTAGAGCCAGAGACCTCTCCTCCAAACTGCACTAACCGTAGTGGTTCAGTTTCAACTAGTAAACCAGGAGGCACGTACGCCAACGTCGGCTGTCGAAGTATGCGCTCAATTTTGAAGCCGCCTCCAAGATACCTGATGCCATGTATGTCGGTGGGTTCTTCGTAATTCTGTGGTGCCAGATAATCACCGACCTGATCACGTGAAATCTCACGCACCTGCTGGAAAAGTGTCTCACCTTTAGCTAAGGTTTCAGCCATATAATAATTATTATAATATATTCTTAGATATTTTTCAATAATTTCAGTAGCTCCTTGAGAAGCCTCACATGCTGTAATGGGCGAACGAAGTAAGGGTTGGAACAACAGCTTATTAACGTAAGTCTGCTCAAGAATCCTGCAGTGCCGTGGCGGTTACTACACTCACAAACAAATCGTAGGCAGCGCCTCGCTCTGGCGGATCCGGACGATATACCCCCTTCGCCACTTCTACATCACCGGCAAAAGGTACGCTTCTCCCTATGAATTCGCCTTCGCCTACTTCAGGCGCTTTTGGTAATTCTGTGTTTTGATTATCAGCACTTGTCATATAATATCTTTCTTAAAATTAAAAAGCCGATCTGCTTTGTGATCGGCTGTGTTGGCTTCGACTTAGATAAATTTTATGAACGGCGCAACACAGCCTCGGGTAGAAGGATATTGAGGAGACTTAAGTTGTGTGCGTTAAAACTCATTGTCTATGATTCTACAACATACGAATCAACTGTCAACCGGCAGAAGCAAGGAGCTGTCGTATCTGCTTGGCTGTCTCTGCAGCTTTGCGTAGCTCCGCAACTACCTGCCCGATTGTAGGTTCATAATACGGATCACCTTTTATATCGGCGAGTTGCCTAGTGCCATAGTTCGGTACGACTATTCGTGGTTCGAATCGACCTTCTTGTTCGGCAGCAAGTGCACATTTTAAGGCATCAGCGGCGCGAGATGGTTTATAAGTGGCACTGGTATGATACGCCACTGTTTCTAGCTGCCTATTAAGCAAAGTTGAAGTAATTTCGCAGGCTAAAGCCATGGTCGAAGCGGTATCCATATTTTTACCTTCTCGAGTTGGATCCTTGCGAAGTATATAGAAAGGTGAGCCTTGATAATGACCTAGGTACGTTAACTGTCCCGTTTCTGATTCTATGAGTTGACCTGTATCTGGGTCATAGCCGATAGGCAATACTTCCTGCGTTGCAAACCCGGTCATGCTTTGCATGAACTGCTTGGTCGCTTCGTACTCTGTACCTGGCACCATTCTAAGATCATCAATTGTCGGCTTTTCAACCGCATCGTAGGCACCGCAACGTCTATAAAATGCCGGATTACCTACATCCCTGCCACCTACCGCTAATAGTCGGAATGTGGACAGTAATTCAGGATCGGCATGATCCGAATCTTTAGGGATTTCAGGATCTTCAGGATTTTTCTTTTTGCGCAACACCGGTATGGGTCTGTCAGATGCAATTGCGATAATTGGAGCTGGATTATTGGGATCAACCGCAAGAACCATTTCGGCTGCAACCTTGTGTAACTGACCGGATTCGATAATATGCGCATCAACTACGCCAACGCCCAACATTTCAACAGTTTCATTCGTCGGCCGGTGTGGACCAAGCTGCAGTGCGGCCTCTCGCAAATCTATGCTTTCCTGTGGGCTATATTGGCGTGTTGTAGCCGGATCTGAACGTCTTTCACCAGGATGAGGAAATACTTCTATTGCACGTTCGATGGGATCAACTCCGGGGTATAGTGCCCTAAGCAATGCTGCGCTTGTTCTGTCCAAGTAGGCAGCAGCGCGTAGCTCGGCATCACTCTGCCGACTTGCCACTTCAGGATGAAATCCAGTTGGTTCGCGCATTACCATCAATTAACTTTCGTAGATTATTTTTGTATACTATAACAGATAATTTGATAATGTAAAAGTGGTCTGCTCTTTCCCGTAGGCATTTCTTGTGGTTTGATTAGTGGTGAATATGAGTAATAAGTTACCTAGAATCATTGCCTTTGTCGGGCTGCCCTTCACTGGAAAGTCAACTGCGCGTGAGTTGACCCAGGAAATCCTAGATGAAAAAGGTATTGCCAACGACTACGTATACTTCGGCGTCCCACCCGAAGTTGAACGCCGCAACGCAGCCGGCGAGTGGACAGAAGATGAAGCAAAACTAACTTTTCAACAAAAAGAACGTCTCATCCGCGAAGCGTGGCGAGCTGAGCACGGTATGGGTGTCATGGCTATGAAAGCCTTGCCAGAGATTGAACAACACATCACCGAGGGTAAAGTAGTCCTCATCGACAACTTATACAGCGAGGAAGAGCGCGAAATTTTGGTAGAAAAATATGGTGAAAATGAACTACTGCTCGTCGCTATGGCAACCGATTGGGATGTTCGTGTCGCACGAGCTGCCCACCGCGAGTACCGCCCGCTCAGCGAAGATGAACTTGCCCACCGCGACGATACCGAAATTCGCAATCTGCACAAAGCCCCGCCAATCGCCCGGGCACACGTTACAATCGTGAACAACAATGACGACCCAAAGAAATTTGAACAGGCCAAACAGGAGCTGAAAAACGAAATTGAAGTTCGAGTGCTTGGTATGTCGGGTAAATCAGCTTAGTCAAAAAATATCTCAAGACCGGGATACGTGTTTGCAATTTGCTGTAGTGCAAGGACTTCTATTTGGCGAATTCGCTCACGGGTAACGCTGTGTATTTTACCAAGTTCGGCAAGTGTGTGAGACTTGAAACCCCTCAGACCATACCGACGCTCAAGAATATCACGATCTCGCTCACTAAGAGTCCCGAGGGCTTCACCAATAGATTGGCTTCTTAATGATTTTTCGACATCACGCACTACATTTACCCTGGTGTCTGCTGTGAATGCAGCTAGATCTTCATCCCCATCCTCACCCACGGGTAAATGGAGCGATACTGGCTGGGTTGTATCCCGCAATAAATCATTGAGTTTTGATACTTCACAGCCAAGTTCTGCAGCGATTTCGTTACGAGTTGGCTCCCTGCCATTATCTTCAACAAATGCCCTTTCAACCTGTCTAATGCTGTTCAGGAATTCTGTCACATGCACAGGAACACGAATAGTTCGAGCCTGGTCGGCAATCGCTCGCGTAATCGCTTGGCGAATCCACCAAGTGGAATAGGTGCTGAACTTATAGCCTCTTCTGTAGTCAAATTTTTCGGTGGCACGTATAAGACCCAGCGAACCGTCTTGAATAAGATCCAGAAATGGCAGTCCTCTCCCACGGTACCTTTTTGCAATACTGACTACCAGGCGTAAATTCGCCTCGGTAAGTTGTTCTTTGGCAGTTAAGTCACCTTGCTCAATCCTTTTCGCGAGATCCACCTCCTGACGGGCAGTCAATAATGGAATTCGACCGATACGTCGCAGGAACAGGCTAAGTGGGTCCATGTTTGGATCTGGACGCAGTTCTTCCATTCTGACTGGTGCAACTTCGTCGAATCCTGCTACCTCCTCAAGACTACCCGTATTAACTGCGACTTGTTCAATAGGTAGGTCAGTGCTAAGCATAGCCCTAAGAGCGGCGCCGTGAGCGCCGTGATGGTGCCGGATTGCACGCTGCGTACTTGGTGGTGGCAGCCCCTCTGCTTCGAATGTCATAGCTAAATAGTATAGATTATGAAACTCCGCTAAACACAAGGGTTACTGAATGTAGTCGTGGAGCTTGCGGGCGTCTTTGTGCTTGCGCAGCTTGGCGAGTGCTTTGGCC
Source organism: Candidatus Saccharimonadota bacterium (assembly GCA_022841445.1). GTDB lineage: Bacteria > Patescibacteriota > Saccharimonadia > Saccharimonadales > UBA10212 > JALHRM01. The sequence goes on along the minus strand of JALHRM010000001.1, from coordinate 331,344 downwards.
TCAATCTGACGAATACGCTCGCGGGTAACGCTGAATTCCTGGCCTACTTCTTCCAGAGTGTGACTCTTGCCGTCTTCTAGACCGAAACGCAGCTTGAGTATCTTTTGTTCTCGCTCGGTTAATGTACCTAGAATCTGCTTAATTTGTTCTTTGAGCAGCTGACCAGTAGCTGATTCTTCTGGGCTGACAGTATCTTCGTCCTCGATAAAATCACCAAGGACCGAATCTTCTTCGTCATCTCGAACACTGGCATCGAGTGAGCTGATGTCTTGCTTAATCTTCATGATGTGTTCAACTTTATCGACAGTCATTTCCATGGCTGCACCGATTTCTTCATTGGTTGGTTCGCGGTTGAGTTCTTGCGTTAGACGCCGCTGGGTACGAAGTAGTTTATTGATAGTTTCAACCATATGTACCGGGATACGAATAGTTCGAGCCTGGTCGGCAATCGCTCGCGTAATCGCCTGGCGAATCCACCATGTTGCGTACGTACTAAACTTGAAGCCTTTGTCGGGATCAAACTTTTCGACGGCACGCAGTAGACCGGTATTACCTTCCTGAATAAGATCAAGGAAGTCCAGTCCTCGACCGCTGTAGCGTTTAGCGATACTAACCACCAAACGCATGTTAGCTTCAGCCATCTTGTCTTTGGCACGCTTGTCTCCAGCGACCACTCTTTTGGCCAAGGCCAACTCTTCGTCAGCTTTCAGTAGTGGAATCTTGCCTATTTCTCGCAGATACAAACGTACTGAGTCATCAGATATGTCGTCGAAGTAAGTTCCTTCAGGAACGACAACCTCTTCTTCATCATCTGCAACCCATTCGTCGGAAAAGTCTGCCGGACTTGGCTCAGTTGCACCAACAAGTTCAATACTGGCTTCCGACAAAGCTGAGTACAGTTTGTCCAGTGCATCTATATTAGCTGGGGTATCCGGAATCTTCTCAAAGACGTCGCGTTGATCTATCTTGCCGTCTTTTTTACCTTTTTCTATCAGTTCATCGATGACTTTGTCAAAATCCGCTACTGGCGTCTGTGCGACCTTTTCGGCTTTTTTTAGCTTCCCCGCCTTGGCTTCCTTTACCGGTTTTTCTTCCTTCTTCGTAGCCTTTGTGGCTTTGGGTTGTGCTAGTTCTTTTGCTGGCTTTTCAATTTTGGCTTTGGGCATAGTGCCTCCTTCAATCAATCTGATTACTACTTGAGCTGGTTAAGACGCTGAACTTTTTCTACTAATTTTTGATTGTCATTATCATTGACAGACTGCTGCATAGCGACTGCAAGCAACTTTCTTTGTTTTTTGACGTAAATTTCTATTATTCGTTTTTTCAGACGAGCGTGAATCTCGCGGAGCTGATCGTCATCAATGGACGCATAAAGCTCCTCATACTGTAGGCCTACTATTTTGACATAGTCAGCGATTGATTGCAACTTCTCCGAGGCAGTGCCACTACCGTTAAAAGCCGGGTTCTTTTGCAAAAATTGTGCAAGTTCGCGGGACGGGCCGTCACGAAACCACAGTAAGTCCATTGACGGCAGTAACTGTCTCATTGATTTTTTGGCAAGTGCGATAGACAAAAAGTGATCTTGAGCAATCTGTTGTTCCTGTTCGGTCTTGGTCGCAGCTGCTGGCTGTGGTTTAACTGTCCTCATTCGTGGTGTATCAGATAATGCTGGTTTTTTAGCAAGCTTCATGACAACCGCTTCTATGCTGGTATCAGTTATCTCGGCAACTTTCTTTAGGTAGTGCTCCTGTTCGACTGAATCACTCAAACGGCGCACCGTTGCCAAGATGACGTCCGTAAATTCGCGCTTGCCGCTAGCGGACTTTAGATCATAAATAGCCACGTACCGCTCAATCAACCAATCCATGGCGTACTTCCGGTCATTAACCGCTTTAGCCCAGGCCTGTGGTTCACGCCGAATAAGCTCATCAGGGTCTTTAGCGTCACTAAGCTGAATGATACTGAGCTGCACTTCCGCCTTTTGTGCCATCGGGATGACTCGCTCTGTAGCGTTTAGCCCCGCCTGGTCACTATCGAAGCTGAGACGAATGTCGCCAGTGAAGCGCTTTAGCGTTTTTAGGTGTGATTCGGTCATGGCCGTACCGGCCGTTGCTACGACGTTCATGACTTCGGCCTGATGACTGGCAATGACATCCATGTTACCTTCGACAACTACGGCAAAGCCGTCTTTACGGATACGCTCCTTGGCCATATGAAGCCCAAAAACCTGTCGGCCTTTATCATAAACAATAGTTTGAGGCGTATTGATATACTTGGGCGCATCTGGCTCGTCGATGAGTATCCGGGCTGTGAATCCGACGACAGCACCCTGCTGGTCGGCTAACGGAATCATGATCCGGCCGCGGAACATATCACCAAGCCCATGACGACGCTCAACCACCAAACCAGCTCGCTTCATTTCATCGGTCGTAAAGCCATGTTTAGTCAAAAAATCACTCAGTGCCCGACCATTGTTCGGCGCGTAACCTATCTGCCAATCCAAAACGGTCTTTTTGGTAAATTGGCGTTCTTTGAGCAAATAAGTGAGCGCCTCCTTGCTGCCGGTCAGCTGCTTCTGATAAAAACGTACCGCCAGTTCCAGAGCTTCCAGCACCCGGTTCTTCAGCTGGGCGTTATAGCCGTTACCCTGGGTTTTGCCACGGAACTGTTCAAGATCGACACCCGCCTTGCGAGCCAATAACTCCAAGGCCGCCTTGAATTCCAGGCCCTCGACTTCCATGATGAAACTGAATACATTACCACCTTTACCCGAGCTAAAATCGTGCCAGATCTGCTTTTCTGGACTAACCATAAAGCTGGCGGTCTTTTCATTACTGAATGGGCTCATACCCTTGAAGTTGCGGCCAGCACGTTTAAGTTGGACGTATTCGCCGATAACGTCCTCGATATTTAATCGCTCCTTAACCTCACTCACCGCATCCATACACTTAGGTTATAGGTTATAGGTTATAGGGGCAAGAACCGGGTCAAACTATCTTGAATATTGATAACAGTACTAGTTATGTTATGTTATTGTTAAATAACCTATTAAATGTTATAGTTATTCTTAAGATGAAGTTTAAAGTGCCTGAAGGCGCTAGTCCTGAGAAAGCATTAACCGTTGATTTTGAAGGAACGCCTTTCCAGTATCAAGAAGTTGGAGTGGCTATGAATGCCCTAGCCCAATATATTGTTGATCACAACGAAAGAACCGGGGAGTCACTAGCTCCTGGCCAGATATATGGTGAACACCTTGTTAGTGGCGCTTTATCAACATATGGAAAGATTCGAGTAACCGCTCATCGTACTGAGGCCGAATTAAGCGACGCTGCGAAAAAAGAATTTCCCGCTATCACTGTCACTAGTACCGACCTTCGATTCCGCGAATTGCTTGTATTACACTCAGCCCTAATGCATTATCACGACACAACCGAGCGTGAAGTAGCTGATACAAGAACTCGAAATATGAACGCTGCTGCCACCAGACTTTTGGAAGGAGGTATGGCACGAGACATGGCAATGACAATTGAACGAGAAGTGCCAGATCTAGCTGCAACACCTAATGTAAAACCACCAGTGGGCTTTGCCCGCGCAATGTTTGACTAAATACTCGTTCCACAAATCTACCTGGAAGCAAATCGCTAAAAGTTTTATCATAAGAGCTATGCCTCCACAAAACTACCCGCCTCCAGGTCAAACACCCAACCCACAACCGAATAATTTACCTGGCTACCAGCCACCTCCGCCAAACCAGCCACTCGGTCAGAGTGGTGAATACGACTTCATCATGGGGTCACCGCAAAAAAAATCTGCTTTTTCTTTCAATTTGGGCGGCGGCAAAAGCGGCTTGATTGCTCTCATCGGCCTAGGGCTGATCGTTATCGTTTTGTTGTTGGTAGGGTACAATCTGCTTTTTGGTAACAAACCAAGCGTTACGGTGGAGCTAGTTGATATTGCCGCCAGACAGCAAGAAATCACGCGCATTTCCACGACCAACGGTACAAAACTCAGGGATAGCAATATTTTGGCTATAAACGCAGTCGCCAAAGCCACTATCCGATCAGACCAGACACAAATACTGACTTACCTCGCTAGTTTTGGAGTAAAACCAAAAACACCCGAACTATCTGCAAGACTTGATAAGCAAACCGACGCGCTGCTGGCCAGTGCAGAGCAAAATGGCAGGCTGGAAGATGAGTACGCCGCAGTGCTCGCTAAACACCTAAAAGCCTATCAAGTAAGCCTAAAATCCGTATACGACACCACCGAATCAGCGCAGACCAAGCAGTTATTGCAAACAGCATTCGACAACGCACAGGCGGTACTTTCCACACAGTTAATTACAGCTGCCGGTCAGTAATAAAGTTTAACTTATTCGCCTGTTACCAGGCCGTAGCTATGTCGAATTAAGTCCTGCACCTCTTCCCATTCCAGCTGGCCGGTCAGTACGATTGTGTTCCAGTGTTTTTTGTTCAAGTGATACCCCGGCATCACGGTATCGTATCTTTCGCGTAGCGTTTCGGCGAGTACTGGGTCACACTTTAAACTTATACTGACCGGGTTGGATTTTTCGGGAACCAGTGCAAACATTTTGTCATCTTGACCAACCTTTACTTTGTAAACTGCTACATCTTCCCCAAACGGATAATCCAAGAAAGCATTTGGCATGCTGAGTAAATACTCTTCTGCTGTTTTATGATCCATCGCTACTTTTTGTTGGCGTACCAATACAGGGCAAGTGCTGCCAAAATACCAAGTACGAGCGCAGCAAGTTGTGTGCCAATTATTTGCCAGTTATAAGAAACTGAAGGCCCACCAAAGCCATCACCACTTTGGAATAACGGTACAATTGAATACCCAATTGATCCCAAAAAACCGGTGATGCTAAAACCGAGTATTACTGCGACCGTTACGTTGCTAACTGCTTTGTCTTTTAAAAGTTTTTTGACGAGCTTCATTCACAGCACCTCATTTTAATTATCAGAACTATAATACCGCAGTTCGGCAATTGATTCGCGAATATCAGATAGGGCGCGGTGTTGTTCGGACTTGGCGAACTCTTTGCCGCCATGTCCAACATGCCATAACTTGAATGATGTTACATCCAGCATGCGATAGTGCAAGCGCTCGGCCAGCATTGGCCACCAGCGATCGATAAAACGCCGGTCGTTCCAGATGCTATTACCTGCCAAGTACACTGACTCTGAAGGTAAGAAGTACTTTTCGATAAAAGTTATCAAATCTTGTTCAATGTCATGCTCACTTTTACCGCCGCGCATATCCTGAATAATTTTATCGGCCTGGGCAGCGCGTTTGCTCCAAAAAGGGTCGGCGTCAAACTGAGCACGAATTGAATCTTCATCGTGCCGAACCATCGATTCATAGGTGGCAGTTTCATGGAGTTCAAGATCCGTAACAATGGCGGCAACTTCTGTAATCCGGTTAACCTGGGCATCTAAGCCGGTCATTTCCAGATCAACCCAAAGCAGTTTTGTCGGTTTTTCTTTTGGCTTCATCATACCTAACATTGTAGCAGTGAATCGCACTTAAACACTGCCTTGTTACTCTTTGCTTTTATCCAAAAACCCTAGGCTTGCCGAATTGATACAAAACCTCATACCAGTTGGCTGGTCTGGTGCGTCATTAAAAACGTGCCCGAGGTGCCCACCGCACGTCGCGCATTCTACTTCGACACGTTGCATTCCCAAGCTTTTATCTTCGATGAGACGTATTGCATCACTACTAAATACGTCGTAAAAACTTGGCCAGCCAGACCCCGAATCAAATTTCGTATCGCTATGAAACAGAGTTGCTCCACAGGCCGCACACACATACGCACCACTTTTTTCATTATGAAGAAATTCACCCGTAAACGGTGCTTCTGTGCCCTTTTCGCGCAGAATCTTATACTGTTCGGGTGTTAAACGCTTTTTCCACTCTTTATCAGTCAGCTTCAACTTTGTCGGCTTTCTTTGGTTTATCACCCCACTGCCAACCTGGCTTTTCGCCCTTGTTCATGCAAATTCCCAGTAAAAACATGGAAGCTGAAAGTGTAAACAGCAGAAAAAGTATAAGCTGTTCGGTAGCAACATCACTGCCACGCGGCAACACAACTAAAACAAAGCCGAGAAATATAATCGTTACCAGATACATGGTCATGCTGAGCCACCCCTGCCATGTTATTGGAGTCCACCCCCAGCCATAGCGACGAGCCTTAAACCATAGTTGTTTATCGTTATCCGCCACGGATTACTTGTCCTTTTTGTCGTCTTTTTTATCTAACTTATCAAGCTTGAGCCCCATCACGACATAGTAAATAACTGCCGCAACGGCAAGCAGTGTAATGAGCGATGACAGTACAAGCCCCCAGCCAATTGTCATAGCCCGATCACCCGCCGTAACAGTAAACGAAGCCTCCCTCAGACCATCTTGGCTGCCAATGATAAATCCAACCACTGGGTCGATAAGACCTTTTACTATGTCATCTACAACCTTGCCAACCTGCGTACCAATTGCTAAACCGACTGCTAAACCGACCACCCCATGATTCCGCACAAAGCCCATAAAATTGCTCAGTTGCTTGTTCACGACGCGAACCTCCTTAATTACTGAGTCAATTATAACTTAAATATCGTTACAATTGCGCGCAGTTTGGCGTACCATCAAGCGCGAACAAACAGTTACCGTCTTTATCGTAGAGAGTGATGTTTTCGGCACTGGTGAGCGTGGAAAGTGTCGTTATAATTTGAGACCGATACTGCTGCTGAGCGAGCTTGCCAGCGACTGTAATCTTGCGGCAAAATTGCACCGTCACATTCGCATCGGAATCCTGCTTTAGAATAAAATCCTTACCGTCGCAGTTACTGTCCCCGGCCAACTGGAATCCTCCAACGTAGCCTTCGGCTTTTTCTGAGGCTGTCGGGCCAACAATTAATTCACTGACTGCAACATTACCTGGAGTTTTGCCATTCGTCACTCTTGCAACAGGGAAAACCGCACTACTATCACGATTTGATTCAGGATTTTTTGAAAAGAATACCTGCACGCTGTCTTGCGGTGGAGTATTGGTTTGGTCACTGCCAACTACCACAGAATCTTCGGCAAGTGGAGCAACATCCTTTGATTGATAATCAGCAACATCTTCGGAATCTTGTTGCTGTGCTTGATCTTTCTTTTGTTGCTGGTACTGACGGTTTTGCTCGGCCACTTTTGGGGCAGCATTCTGGCTTTGCCTGAAAATAACTGTACCTAACAAACCTGCCACAACAACGATGGCAGTTATAAGTCCTACAAAAATTAATGGTCTGCTTCTCATAGTTAGGCGTCCGTTATTAGTGAACAAATTAAATAACCGGATAATTACGGTGCCTACAATAGAGCTTACTCCACCGAGCACATAAGTTGCAAACTACATCTGTTCTACGATAGGAATACCTAAAAGTAGCAGGCCGTTGTTCAGCACGTGTTTGTAGGCAGCAAGCATCGCGAGGCGTGGTTCTTCGCGCTCATCACCAATGATGCGTGATTGTTCATAAAAACGATTAAATTCTTGGCATAACTCATACAAATACGTCGCTAGATGATGTGGTAGTAGTTCGGCCGATGCTTTTTCAATAACTTCTGGATATTCACCAATTTTACGGATTAAAGACCGTTCTGCGGGCTGCAATACATGACTACTTTCTATGCTGCAAACTACATTAGACGGAGCGTTTCGCCAGATACTTTTAGCGCGCACCAAGGCGTACTGTAGATACGGCCCGCTATTACCAGTCAAACTGACCGATTCCTCGGGATCATAAACAACATCGGGTCCAAGGCGCTGTTTCAAAAATGAATACTTGACCGCCCCAAGGGCTACGTCATCGTTGTCTTTACCAGTCATAGATCGATTTGCCTCAGCCGCTGCATCGATTACATCGAGCGCGCGCAGAATATTGCCCTTTCTGCTACTCATCTTGACACCGCCCAGTAGTTTCACCATGCCGTGGGTAAGATGGGTGGTTTTTTGAGCTAAATCGGGTAAGAATTGTTCTACAGCCTTAAGTACGACGGCCATATATTGTTCTTGTTCGCTACCAGTTATGACTACCGATTTATCAAAATCATAGTCTTTGGCTTTTTGCTTGATTAAGCCTACTTCTTTGGCTTCGTACGTCGGCAAACCCTGCGAATTAATGAACACCCTGGTATGAAGTCCGTGCTTGTCACCATCAAAGACAACTGCACCGTCTGATTCTTGGAACACTCCTTTGCCTAGCTGCTCGCGAACCGTAGCAATACCGAGCTCGGCAACATCGCTTTCCGGATAAAATTTTTCAAACTTCGTCCCTATCTGTGAATAGAAATACTCGAAATACTCATAACTCCACGATCGGGTTGTCCAGTAGATTTTAGCTAATGGTGAATCCTGATCATTCTTGGCATGAAACTCATATACCCGCTTGTTCAAATCCGTGATCTCTGCTTTTGCCTTAGGGTTTGTGTCGTAGGCAGAAGTTCCTTCTATATAACACTCGGCCATCCATTCAGCTCTTGCATGTTCATCTATTTCGTCCAGCTTTTGTGGGTATTCCCCGCCCAACTTCTGAAGCATGGCCCAAAGCGTGATTGCAACATGCCTGCCAACATCGCCACCGTAATTTACGCGATGGACTCTTGCACCAGATGCTTCGAGCAGGTTGGCAATCGCATCCCCTACTACGCTGGTGTATAGGTGACCGGCATGCAACACCTTGAACGGATTTGGATCAGAATACTCAACAACTACCGTCTGGTTGTCTAGTGCTTTGCTGCGACCAAAATTACTGTCTCCGTCTACCGCCGACTTTATGGCGGTTATGAGCGTAGAATCTTCAAGGGCGATGTTAATAAAGCCCGGGCCAGCAACTTCGGCTGAAACGATTCCTGAAACCGCTGCTAGTTCAGTGCTAATTTTATTGGCCACTTCTCGGGGATTCTTGCCAAGTTTAGCGGCCAATGTCAAAGCAACATTGGTAGAAAAATCACCAAATTGTTCGGCCGGGCGAGTGATTTCGGGGGTAGCATCAACACTGAACAACTTTTTACAGATAGCTGAAATTGATTCTTTAACTGGCTCCATTTGAGCACCAGTATAACAGTTTAAGGAACACAATCAGTGGTAGATCTGACCAGTACTTACTTTTTCAATCGCAAGAGTTATGCGAACGCCGCCCTTTGTTGCTACTTCAAGGGCAAAGTGCTCTGGAGAGGGGAAAAGTGAGTACTGGTCAGGGGAGTAGATGCTAGTACTTAGTGAGCCAGTTTGGGCTGGTGGTCAGATTCTGGAGTCTGAAACGGAGGTCATTCATTGTTGTGTCTAGTTCTTCTTTGGTTTGCCCAAGCGTATTAATTGCGCAAAATGGTTCGTGAACATCGTAACCGCAAAAAGCGAGCGTACCGTGGTTAATCGGGTGCAGTATTTCGGTCATTGACGCCTTGTGCTTCCCTTCTTTGCTGTAATATTCTTTCGGTCCACCAGCACTTACCAGCATCATCGCCTGCTTGCCCCTCATCAGGCCGTTTTCATAGATTTTGCCACCGTCCCAGGTCACGCCCATGGCGAGCACTCGGTCAAACCAACCCTTCAAAACCGCCGGTACACTGAACCACCATATCGGAGTAGCAATTACCACCAGTTCAGCGGTGGCAAGCTTTTCAATTTCAGATGTTATATCCGGCGCAAAAGACATCCCAAGCCGAGCAGCGTGGCGCTGCTCAAGCATATAGTTGAAATGCCCCCCTGTGGTTGTAACAAAATCCCACTTTTGAGCGACGGCATTAAATCCTTGAGCATACAGGTCACTAATAACCACCTCATGTCCTTGAGATGTTAATTGCTGCACAGCAATGTTTTTCATGCTTGCCGTTAACGAAGATGGTTCGTGATGGGCGTAAACAACAAGTACTTTCATGCGTGATATTCCACACGCCTGATTATAGCTTGGTTGAGAACAAAATACTTGTGCTTAGAACGCAGCTTGTGGAGCAGCAAGCCCAACAGGTCGAACTGCTTGGTCGGTCAGCTTGAATATCATTTGGCTGATTTTCCATGTACCATTGGCCGATTTGACGACAATATATTCGATAGTCCCCTTCACTGTCCAGGCGTAGCGCTCGCCTTTGTCGGCCACATAATGAACGTGCTCGACATTGGTTGTCACTTTGGCGCGACGAGAATTGAGCATCCGTACCGCCAAACGGCGAATAAAATGCCGTGTTGAGTAAAAGTAACTCCCTATCTCGCGTCGCCAGCCGTCTATCAGACTGCGCTTAGTAATTACCGCTGGCATTTCACCGCTCAGAGCCTTCACATCGACAAACGGCTTTTCAACAAAATAGTTTTCGAGTCGCTCCCACTGCTTCATGTCTTGTAATTCTGCGACAGTCTGGACGACGTCTTTGATTTGTTGCTTATCAGTCATGGATATTACCCCTTTTGAATATCAAATTGTATTAGTAGTAAAGCTTAGCTAGCTTAGATAAAGCTGTGAAATTTTATACTGCCGGACATTTGGCAAAGGGGTCTGCAGCGTGAAGCCAGTAAATACTTTGCTCGAATCGCCTAAATAATGGTCGAATATGCGTAGTAAGTTCTGGCATGCTTGGCAGTGACTTATGGCTAATTCTTGTCCAAAGCAATCCAGTCCAATTACGGCCAACTTCGTCTTTACGGAACAGTTCGCCGATAAGAAGCAGTGACTCTGCCAGCGAAGCAAAATAAAGCAGTAACGCATTGCACTGTTGCAAGGGTAAGCAAACAAGATACCTTACTTTTTCAGAGCTTGGGTAGTGGTGTAGTGAGTCGTTATTTTTCACTGTAAGTTCAGCATAGCATGGCGAATTAGCACTCTGCAAGTGAGAGTGCTAATCTGTAATTGATAGTCACTTACTCTGTTAGAATTGGCTAATGAAAATAACTATTGTTTCTGTGGGTAAATCTACTTCGACAGAGATCGAACCTCTGATAAATGATTACGAGAGGCGGCTCAGTGCATATAATGTTCAAGTTACTTGGACGATTGTGAAGTCGGCCAACCCTAGTTTGCCGCAACAACGGCGGCTCGATATTGAAGCCGCTACAATTATAAAAGCAATTTCGGCCGGCTCATACCCGATCTTGCTCGATGAGACCGGTGAACAACTGAATACTAAGGTATTAAGTGCCCACTTGGAAGAACTTAGTGCCCATTCGGAGCAGATTTGCATTATTATTGGAGGATCATACGGCGTAAATCAATCAATTAAGCAGCTCGCCAGTAAAACCTGGGCGCTTAGTAAGCTCACTCTGCCCCATATGCTTGTTCGCTTGCTGATCGCCGAACAGCTATATCGCGCGTTTAGCATTATCAATAATGGCAAATACCATCATGAATGATTCAATATAAAAACAGTTGACATACATGATACGTAGGCGTAGCGTGAGACTAAGCACCTGGCGCAAACAAAAACACGTTTCACCAAATGCTTGACTATTAATAAATTAAGTTATAAAATAACTAAAGTTTATAGTTAAGGCGTCCCAAGAAATGTCCTCGCAGTACATATCGGGTGAATCCGCATTATTAGACCCAGTAAGAGAGCTCGGCATAGTACGAGACGGTGAAGTTGAATTTGTTCGCTATGTAGATAATACACTTCCCACTGCGCCGATTACAGATTTATTGAAAAGTGGCCTACCTCAAGATGGCGGCTTCCCCGAGGCGCTTTCATACGCTAGACAACTTTTTCCTGGCGTGCCTCTTACGGAGCTTTCTGACATAGGATCTACTGGCGTCATACTGCAAGATGAAGCCGGTAAGCTAGTATTTGAAGTCCCCCGCCATGAAGGAATGCCAAGCCGCTGGCATAGTCAAATGCGTGCAGTCCGGTGCCTCGGAGAATTAGGGATTGGTCCAGTGGCAAGACTTTACGTTGATGTGCCTCGTGAATACAAACGCGAACCAGCGAAAACGCCCCCTCGTGTAATGTTCCGGGATACTCCCATACCACGAGTTACCCGCGAAGGCAGACTTCCGGTGCTAATCATGGATAAAGTTGATTTTGTCAATTTTCATGAGCCTAGCGACGCTGCCCTTGGGCAGACACTCGGCTTTGCATTTGCTCAGTTATTGGAACACCGCATCGCAATTGATGACAGCGATCTAGGTATAGATATTCACGGACGCACAATGATCATCGATGGCGGGCAAGTGGCAAAAAGTGCTCCAGGAGTACCCTTTGATGTATTGATTTCTTGTGGCGATCAATGGGACGGCCTCGCAGGAACGGCGCTACAAAAAGCACAAATTACAAGCACCTTTCTTCGTGCTATAGATAAGGGCTACCGCGAAGAAAACGCTACTTTAATGATCGAAGCGGAGGAGTATGGGGATCTTATTAATGTCGCAAAGCTTATTGGTGATGGGGGGAAGACTGCGCAAGCAGACGTTATAGGTTATGTACTAGAATGTCGTCGTCAAGCCAAAGCTGGCAACGTAATTAGTATTGAAGACTACATAGAGACTTGCTTACGACCACGCAGGCTACCAGTAGTTATAACACCAGGCGGTATAGCGGTGGCACGTATCGTGGAGCCACTACCAGCAACCTCATTTGTAAATTTCGAAGTAAATCAGGGCCCTCAAAACCCTTGTCGGCGGCCACTTTCTAGCAATCACCCGTTCAACTGGTGATAACTACATTGCAAAGTTGCCGTCTTTGACTAGCCGCTCAGCTTTTTTGCATAGTTCAGCCAAAACATCCAGATTTATATCATTCAGTTTCTGGAAACGGATACAGCTTTTGCCAACTGATACTTTGCCCAATCGTTCTTTGTTATTTTCGGCCAGATAGCCCTTACCTTTTTCTGCCGCACAGACATATACACTAATGTAGTTCTTTTGGTTCGCCAGCATTATAAGTGGCCACTCGCCTTCCCTGCCGCTAGCATATTTGTACTTGTAGAGTCCCCAGCTGATCATGTTGTAGTAAAAATGCTTGTTGATTTCCGGCACCGCCCCACTGATGACATGCACCAACTTTTCAAGAATTTCGCGCCGTTCTGGAGTCGCCTCTGCGAGATACTGTTCGACTGTACTAGCTTTTGTCTTCGGCTTCATTTGAATTAATTATACCGAAATATTTAGCGAATAATCATCTGTTCGCGTTCAGGACCAACGCCGATCATGGCAACTGGTATGCCCGCGAGTTCTTCAATTCTTTCGATATAAGTTCTGGCGTTTTGCGGAAGCTCATCGTATGTTCGAATACCAGACAGATCATCATCCCAACCGGCGAAAGTTTCGTACTCGACTTCACATTCGGCCAGTACCTCAATATCACCAGTAAAGCCGTCTAACCTCTTACCCTTGTAAGAATATGCGACCGCGATTTTCAGTTCTGGATACCCAGATAGTCTGTCCAGCTTGGTTAGCCCCAAACGTGTCAGACCATTAATCTCAGCTGCGTACTTAATAACAACTGCGTCAAACCACCCTATCCGACGTGACCGGCCAGTCGTGCCACCATATTCACCATCTACTGTACCTTTTTGACCGCGCATTTTATCGGCCAGCTCACCTTGGTCAATTTCTGTTGGGAACGGGCCTTCACCAACTCGACTCATTGTCAGCTTGGCTACTCCAAATACATCATTAATGGCAGTAGGCGGGATACCTAAGCCAGATGCCACACCCGCACTGGTAGTGCTTGAAGATGTGACAAACGGGTACGTTCCGTGATTGATGTCGAGTAAAGTTGCCTGAGCGCCCTCAGCCAAAATCTTTTTACCACTAGCAATCTGGGCGCGCAAATATACGCCCGCGTCATTAACTAGCGGGGCGAGACGCTTCGCGGCCGATACACTCGCCACCATGTATTCTTCAGTAGACATACCCAGCCATTGTTCGACGGTTTTTCCATGAATTTTCAGAGACTGTTCTAAGTCATCACGCAGAGTTTTTTCGTAGATTGCTGGGTTGGCGAGCAAGTTTGTGCGCACTCCATGTCGACCGACTTTTGCCATATAAGCTGGACCAATCCCCTGCCCGGTAGTTCCAACTTTGCCACCGGTAACTATATCTTCAATGATATGACTTGGTAGAATTAACGCGGCTGCATTGCTTAGTAGCAGACAATTTTTATCAATTGTGCGGCCAGCAGCAATCAGCTCGTCAATTTCTGCTACTAGTTTGATCGGATTAACTACTGTTCCGTTACCAATAACGTTCATGACACCGTCGCTAAATACGCCAGATGGCATCAGATGCAGACTAATTGACTTACCCTGATAAACGATTCTGTGCCCTGCGTTAGGCCCACCATTAAAACGAGCAACGACCGAAATGCTTTCGGATTCGATAAGGTTGTCGATGAACCGCCCCTTACCTTCGTCGCCAAACTGAGTACCAATAACCGCTACTACGCCGCCGTCTGCCATACAAAAACTCCTTCAGAACTATTCTGAAGGAGTTTAGACAAAGTCGTCAAGTTTTGTGTTTTATTACCGACGAAATGCCGCCGCCATAACGTTACTAGCCATTTGACGAATCATATCAAGACGAGGCGGCTTTGCACCTGCGATTAATTCTTGTCCGAGTGGCGTAACTTCATGCACGATGATTGGTTCACCTTCCCGACTGCGCCCTTCAACGCGTGGTGAGATTCCACCCCTTATACTAAGTATCGCGACTGTGAGAGGCCGTATCCCTGCGTCCTGAACTCCACTTTCGGATGCAATTCTCGTAGCTGTTTCAAGCGTAGTTGGACCTTTCTTGGCTAAAACACCTAGCACTTCTCGTTCAGCTTCTCTGGCGCGTAAAGCGGCCATACCAAATAATGGCATTTCGTATCTCCTAATTAGATTTTCCCTTATTTCGTACTATACACTATTTTTTTAAAAATACAAATATGTCTCTCTAACAAACCATACCATCAAGCAGCGCCATACGAATATAAAGCCCATTACCTGCCTGCTCAAAGTATATCGCTCGAGGATCAGCATCTACTTCTTCGGTTATTTCGCCAACCCTAGGCAGCGGATGCATGATAATTGCATGCTCGTCGATATATTTTAAGGAATTCTTATCGATTACGAACCCGCCGCTTGATATGCTGGCATCACCTTGCAGACGCTCCTTCTGTAGCCGGGTCCAGTAAATGACGTCGGCATTCTTAAAGGCCTGTTCCATCTCACTAGATTCCTCAAACGTTGTACCAGTAGCCGTAAGAATTTCTTTTATATCATCCGCCATTTGTAATTCTGGTAACGAAACAAAAACCAAGTGGTTGCCTTGGTATTTGGCCAATATTTTGGCGAGCGAGCGAACCGTCCGTCCATTGCGCAAATCGCCACCCATTACGACCCTCAGATTATTAAGCCGTCCAAACTTACGGTAAATAGTGTAAGTATCCAGCAGGCTCTGGGAAGGATGGTCACCCTTACCGTCTCCGGCATTGATAATCGGCGCTTCGCTTACACTCGCCGCTTCTGCGACCGCACCCGTCTGGGGGTGCCTTATGATAATCGCCGAAAATCCGTACTGGTTTAGAACTTGAGTTGTGTCAGTAATCGTTTCACCTTTCGCCGCAGAAGAAAACTCGCTGGCGTTTTCGGTACTGACCACCCCCATACCCAGCTTCATGGCGGCGGCCTCAAAGCTACTGCGAGTACGGGTTGAAGGCTCATAAAACAGGCTGCACACCTGTTTGTCTATGTGCTTGGTGGCAAGCTCTTTCCGGGCTTTTTCATCGGTAAGTGTTGTTCGCATCGCATCAGCATGTTCGAACAAAGCTTTAAGCTGCTCTGGGCTAAATTCGTCTGCGGTTAGTAAGTGTTTGTTATTCATTTTGAACTCCTTTGCTTAATTTCTACGTATTCTTGCCAAGACTTTGGCTCATCGCCACTAGCATTGCTATCGCCCAGACATCGCAACAGCAACCTTCCGGTTTCGGCATTGGTAAGCAGCGGTATATGGCTGTCAATTGCTAAACGACGAATTACATATGCATCCTTGGTGTCTTTGTCGCTCGAGGGCACGTTAACAACAAGCGCAACTTGCTGTTTCATAATGACGGTCTTGGCACTTGGTTCCCGGCGTTCTTGGATTTTATGGAGCTTGGTTGATGTGACACCATGTTCATTTAAGTACTGATGCGTTCCGGCAGTAGTATAGATTTTCCAGCCCTTTTTCACTAAGTCTGCTGCTTCAGTTATAAATTTATGCTTTTGCTCATCGGGGATACTAAGGAATAGTGTTTTGGCAGAAATTTTTTGATCAGTTGCTAGCCATGAATTATAGAATGCTTCGGCCAATGTATCGCCGATGCACGCTACTTCTCCAGTTGAAGCCATTTCTACCCCAGCCACCGGGTCAGCGCCCTTTAGGCGATTGTACGAAAACTGCGGCGACTTTACGCCTACGTGGTCTAGTTCAAGAGTTTGGTACGTAGTGTCACGTTTCAATCCAAGCATGGCTTCAGTCGCAATTTCAATAAAGTTATGCCCGGAGACCTTGGAAACAAACGGGAATGACCGTGACGCTCGCACATTACACTCGATAACCTTTAGTTCGTTGTCCTTGGCAATAAATTGGACATTGAAAGGTCCTGTGATATCTAGATTTTTTACTATATCTTTAGCAATATTTTTCGCCCGTCGGACTGTTTCAAGATAAAGGTTTTGTGCGGGATAGACCACCGTAGCGTCACCCGAATGCACACCCGCATTTTCGATATGCTCCGAGATGGCATATATAAGTAGCTCGCCGTCTTTTGCGACGCCGTCAATCTCAAGTTCTTTAGCATTTAATATGAACTGCGAGATAACGACTGGATGATCCGGGGATAGTCTTGCGGCGTCGCGCAGGTAATACTCAAGGTCAGCATCATTGCTAACAACATTCATCGCACCACCCGATAACACGTAAGATGGCCTAATCAAGACCGGGTAGCCGACTTGCTTGGCAAATTTTTTAGCTGAACTGAAGTTGCTTACTTCAATCCAAGCAGGTTGGTCTATATGTAACTTACTCAGCATTGATGAAAACTTTTGACGATCTTCGGCGCGGTCGATTTGTTTTGGTGATGTGCCAAGAACCGTATTACCCGCTTTCATTAGTGGCAGCGCCAGATTATTTGCAATCTGACCACCAACCGAAACTACTATTCCACCCGTTTTTTCAAAATCGGCTATATCCTGAACACGCTCCTCACTTAATTCCTCAAAATACAATCGGTCAGACCGGTCAAAATCAGTAGAAACTGTCTCCGGATTAGAATTTACAATTACCGTTTTCTTTCCATGAGACCGCAAAGTCATCGCCGTATTAATAGCGCTCCAATCAAACTCAACCGACGAGCCTATCGAATAAGGCCCAGAACCGATCACAATAACTGATTTATTCCCCAGCGAACTAACATCATGCACCGAACCAAAATACGTCATGTAAAGGTAGTTGGTAGTGGCATCAAACTCGCCAGCCAAGGTATCGATTTGCTTGATGAACGGAGTAATACCGAACCTTATACGCTTTGCACGAACCGAGCCTACCGAAACATTTTTAATTAAAGCAATCGATGCATCTGAAAAGCCCATTTGCTTGGCTTGAAGCAGATTACCAGTATCCAGTGATTTAGTTTGTAGGTCGTTGGCTGTACCCACAATATCTGCTAGGTGTCTCAGAAACCAATAATCAATTTTAGATAGTTTATGAACTTTTTCTACGGTCGTTCCTTGCTTGAACGCCTCGGCAATTGCAAACAAACGACGGTCGGTTGGGTATTTGATCTCATCGAGTGGTTGATCAATATCAAATTGATGCTGAGTCAGACCCTCAGCCCCTATGTTGAGCATCCGGATTGCCTTCTGCAGTGCTTCCGGGAAAGATCGTCCCAGCCCCATCACTTCGCCGACACTTTTCATTTCAGAACCGATATGCCGGTCACTTGACTTGAGCTTATTAAGATCCCAGCGAGGCATTTTAACAGCGACATAATCAAGCGCAGGTTCAAAAAAGGCTGATGTTGTACCCGTCACCGAATTTTTTAGTTCATGAAGCCGTTTGCCCAAGACAAGCTTTGCTGCCACAAAAGCTAAAGGATAGCCTGTTGCCTTGGAAGCTAACGCGCTACTGCGACTTAAACGGGCGTTGACTTCGATTACACGGTAGTCACCTGTCTTCGGATCAAGCGCATATTGAATGTTGCATTCGCCGACAATGCCCAGGTGATTGATAGTTTTAATGGCAACCTCCCTGAGTCGGTGGTATTCCTCATTCGTCAGTGTCTGTGATGGCGCGATAACGATACTTTCGCCTGTATGAACACCCATCGGATCAAAGTTTTCCATGTTGCAAACCGTTATAGTATTGCCGTCGATGTCCCGAACAACTTCGTACTCAATTTCTTTCCAACCTTCTAAATATTCTTCAACCAGTATTTGTGGTACAGCATAAAGCGCGGCCTCAGCCTTAGCGCGAAGCTCAGTTTCGTTATTAACACGACCGGAGCCCAGGCCGCCGAGACTATACGCGGCACGCAACATGATAGGATAGCCTATTTTTTTGGCAGCAACCACGGCTTCCTTTATGGAATTTACTGCTTGACTGCGGGCTGTGTTAACGGCAATTTCATCAAGGGCGGCTTTGAATAGGTCGCGATCTTCTGTAGTTTTTATTGTTTCTACGGATGTACCTAGAACTTTGATATTAAGCTTCTTGAGCACACCAAGATCGTGAAGTTCGAGTCCGAGATTAAGAGCAGTCTGCCCACCGAAACTAAGCAGGACAGCTTGTGGCTTCTCTTTTTGCAAGATCTTTGTAACAGTTTCTACATTCAGCGGTTGAAAGTATACTGCATCAGCCATATCGCTATCAGTCTGTACCGTGGCGATGTTCGGGTTAATCAAAACTGTTCTGATACCCTCTTCTTTAAGTGCTTTTATAGCCTGGCTACCGGAATAATCAAATTCACCTGCCTGACCGATACGCAGCCCGCCGGAACCCAAAATCACAACTTTTCGTAACTTACTCACAGCAGCGCCTCGAATTCCTTGAACAGCCATTGTGTGTCCGTCGGTCCAGGACAAGCCTCGGGATGGAACTGCACCGAAAAAAATGGTTTTGTTTTATGCCTTATTCCTTCAACCGATTGGTCATTAAGGTTGCGAAACGAGACTTCCCAGTCTTTTGGTAAGGTCTTTTCATCAATAGCATAGCCATGATTCTGGCTGGTAATGTAACACTTCCTAGTTTTTAACTGCATGCAGGGCTGATTATGACCACGGTGGCCAAATCGTAATTTGTAAGTGTCTGCGCCTGCAGCCAGCGCCATAATTTGCGTACCGAGACAAATCCCAAAAATTGGTTTGCCTTTTTTGACAGCCTTTTTAGCTATGAATATGGTGTCTACATAATCAGTTGGGTTACCGGGCCCGTTAGAAAGCACTACTCCGTCGTAACTATCGGACGAATAATCATAATCCCGAGGCACCTGCGTGACTTCGAGGTTTAGCGCCAAGAGTGACTGCAATATATTGTCCTTTGAGCCGCAATCCACCAAAATAACTCTTTTGACACCTCTTTTATTGTGAGTAATCGGTTTGGGTACAGTCACAAACTTTGGCGGTAGCGGTAAAATTCTATCGACTGGTGGTTTTTCGCTTATCACGCCTGTGATGCTCCCAATACTTCGGAGATGTTTAGTAAGTGCCCTGGTATCCACGCCCAATAGCACCGGGATACTCTGACTTTTTAGCCAGTCAAGCAGCGACTGCTGAGACTGGCTATGACTGCCAATTAGCGCTACTTGGCTAACTACTACGCCGCTGACCTGTATTTTATCCGACTCTACATCGTTCATTTGTACGCCGTAATTACCAATCAATGGATACGTAAACACTAGTATTTGATTGGCGTATGATGGATCGGTCAAAGATTCTACGTAACCACTCATGCCAGTATTGAACACAACTTCTCCGAAGTACTCACCAGATTGCCACTCTGGTACTTGACCATCAAATACCGCACCGTCACTCAAATACAGCTTGGCATACTTTTTCTTAAAAAAATCGCTCCCAGTGGAGCGATTTCCGTGCACATTTAATTGATCTTTGACCCGCAGCTTTTTTTGCATCTCAATAGAATTTACTAAACATCGCACTTTGATGCAAGAATATATTTTTATTACTACACTACGCGTGTTAATGATTGAGCTATATAATGGCAATAATGCCTAAAACCATTACACTGCCCGGTCTCGTCGATCCACACGTTCATTTACGTGATCCCGGCCAGACTCACAAGGAAGATTTTTTAACTGGTACGTCGGCAGCGTTAGCTGGCGGATTTACTACGGTTCTCGACATGCCCAATAATGCTGAGCCAATCACAACGCTGGAGCGGCTAGAGGCAAAAATAGCCAGTGCTAAGCAGCAGGTTGTAAGTGATATTAGCTTTCATTTTGGAACCCTCGGTAACAATTTCGATGAGTTCCCCAAAGTCATCGATAAAGTCAGTGGGCTCAAAGTATATCTTAATGTCACCACTGGTAACTTTATTATCGACGCCGAAAGGCTGATTGACATCTACAGAGCCTGGCCAAGCAATAAGCCTATCTTGCTGCATGCCGAAGATGATGTTTCGGAGCTAGTTGGCAAAACACTGCGTGCCGTACCAAAAGCGACGCACGTCTGCCATGTTTCCAGCCAGGCAGAATTAGAGCTTGTTATTCGCTCCAAAGATGCAGGATTACCAATCACCTGCGGTGTTACACCGCATCACCTCTTTTTGACTGATAAAGATGCCGAGCGACTCCGTGCTTACGGACATATGAAGCCTTCCCTGAAACCGCAGATAGATCAAGATTTTTTGTGGCAACATCTTGATTACATCGATGTTATCGAGTCTGACCATGCTCCGCACACTCGCGCCGAAAAAGACAGCGACACACCGCCTTTTGGGGTACCTGGCCTGGAAACTACTCTGCCGCTTATGCTCACCGCGGAAGCCGAAGGCAGGTTAACCATGAAGCAGCTTATCGAAAAATTACACACTAATCCGGCGCGTATTTTTAAGACGCCAATCGATGATGACACAGTAGTTACCATAGACATGGATGAATATGAACTTAGTAATGACCAGCTAAAAACCAAAGCTGGCTGGACTCCTTTTGCCGGCCGCAGAGTCGTTGGCAAGGTAAGTCAGGTTACAATCCGTAGCAACGAAGTGTTCAAGAACGGTGTAGTATCAGCATTGCCTGGCTCCGGCATCATCCTATGAGTACAAGCTAAGGCTGATGCAGCGCCAGCCTCCGCCACTTTTGCGCAGCTGGTGGTTGGGCAGAGGTACAACTTTTAAGCCCTTCGCACGCAAATCAGCTGCCAGCTGCTTTGCTCCACCAGACAAAATTACTGTCTCGCCGTTACTCACAAGATTGCAGGCCAACTGCTCTTTTGCTTCATACTCACTGACCGAAATAATCTCTACATCTTTTAGATTTTTAATTGCAGCCTCACCCTTGCCTGTCAATGCGTCAAAGCAAACAGCAAGTAAGCCCGGCCGAATTACCCCAACCGCCAGATCCAAGTCATAAAAATACGAATCCCACAGTCCAGTGACTTTGTTTCGCACCGGTGGACCGAAAGGAAAACTGCGTTTTGGTTTTGTCCGAGCGACAATCACCTCCAAGCCGAGCCACTCGCGAATTTCACTTGCAACTGTTGCGTCGGTACGATACCCGTCACCGATAATCACACGGTTGCCACCAATAATCAGCGCGTCGCCTTGACCGCTGAACAAGACACTTGCACGACGTGTTTCAAAACCAAGGTTTTTCAGAGCTTGTTCGGCGTATGCTTCTTCAGCTTGACGCAAGTTTGGCAATTTTGACAATAGTACCCGTCCACCCCACACCAAACCCCAGTTGGCGGTAAATACACCGTCCTGACAGCCTTCGGGGCTCGGAACTTGTTCTAGATGTATGCCAGCTTGTTCGTAGGCTTCAACCGCGGCTTGGTGCTCGGCAATACCTTCGCCAATATCTGGCTGATTACCAGTGTCTTCGTAAGCATTTATACCCATCGGCTGCAAGTAGCGCGCATCACTAACTAACATCCTGGCGTTCAGCCACGTATCAATAGACATGTTTTGGTTAAATCGGTTTTGCGTAATTTCTGCCCTATTTCGTTAAATCGGATACTGGCGGAAGGAGAGGGATTCGAACCCTCGATGGAGTTGCCCCCATACCGCCTTTCCAAGACGGCGCACTAGACCAACTATGCGATCCTTCCATGTCTCCGTTATTTTAGCAGAATCAGTAAATGACTTTTTTACAACTTTATAGAGCTTGTCGGATAACTCCATGAGAGCGTACACTATTATGAACAGAACTCTCTTACGCCAAATAAGATTGACACAAAAAGAATAAACAGTGTGGGCCTGTTCTTTCTCCGTAGGTAAGAAGGTCTGCTAAAAATACCAAAAAAATAATAAGGACTAGAACTTTTGGCAGTCATTGAGCTACAAGAAGTATCAAAACTATATGGATTTGGCGATGCAACAACGCTGGCACTTGATGAAGTTGACTTGCACATCGAAACCGGTGAATTTGTGGCGATCATGGGTCCTTCGGGTAGTGGCAAGACCACCCTGCTGAATATCATTGGTCTGCTCGACAAACCAACACATGGTGAATATGTTCTTGATACCAGGTACGTATCTCGGCTAAGATCCGGCCAACAGGCTAGAGCCCGCCGCGATAAAATTGGGTTCGTATTTCAGTCTGCTAACTTGCTCCCTCGACTAAACGTACTCGAAAACGTTGCGCTGCCTCTTGCTTACAAGGGCACACTTCCTGTGCGTCGCCTCAAACTAGCCAGTGACATGCTGGAACGAGTCGGCCTACGTGACAAAGAGTACTTTTACCCAAAACATCTCAGTGGCGGACAAATACAGCGAGTGGCAATTGCCAGGGCACTCATTAATAATCCAACCATTATTATTGCCGATGAGCCCACCGGCAACCTCGACAGCGGCAACAGCAAAATTGTTATGGAATTGCTCAGCGAAATACACCGCAGTGGCAATACGGTCGTCATGGTCACACATAACCCCGAACTTACCCGCTACGCCAATCGACTACTGTACATGCATGACGGAACAATTGTAGGTGATGAAAAGACCAAACTCGGTGAAGTCGCAAAAGGCATTAAGAACGTGTACTTTACCGATGAATCGAGTGTTGAAGAACACCTTGCGCACGGCGTGGCCACCATAATGCGCGAAGTACCGCCGAAAGAACTCAGCAGCAAAAAGCCAAAACTACCAAAGGCTCAAACCAAAAAACCTCGAACAAGAAAACGCAGCTACAAGAGGTCAAAGAAATGATTATTTCGGACTACAAAATGGCCTTGGCAAGCATACGATCAGCGCGGTGGCGCAGCAGCCTCACAATGCTCGGGATAATTATCGGCATTAGCTCTGTGGTTACTATTGCTAGTCTCGGTGAGGGTTTAAAGAAGCAGGTTTCTGAACAGATAAACCAACTTGGCGGCAATGTCTTAACAATCCGATCCGGAAATGTGGTCAGCAAAAACAGTGATGGAAGTGTGGCGTCTGTTAATCCACTGGCACTCTTTTCGGCGAGTACTTTAACTGATCAAGATGTGGCAAGTATCCAAAAATTAGATGGTGTTAGCGCCGTTGCACCAATGAGCCTCATCACCAACAGTATCGGCTACGAAGACCGTGAAATGAACAATGTCTATGTCGTATCATCCACACCGGACTTAAACGTAGTTCTGCAGGACAAAGTAAACTTTGGAGCATTTTTTATCCCCGAAGACACAAACGAAAACTACGCCGTTATTGGTACTTCGATCGCCGAAGAGTTATTCGGTGGTGTTAATCCAGTAGGCCAGACGTTTACCATTTCTGGCACCAATTTCCTCGTCCGTGGTGTACACGAACCATTCCAGGCGGGAGTGCTGTCAACTATTGGTATCGACCTAAACTACTCGATTATTATTCCGCCCGCAACCGGTAAACGGATCAGTGAAAACCGAGCCCAAATTGCCCAGATCCTCGTTCAAGTATCCGACCAAAAGCGTCTCGATGTTGTATTGCTAGAACTCCAGCACGAACTTCGCACTAATCATAAAGGCCAAAACAACTTCACAATCTTAAAGCAAGAAGAGCTCGCTAATGTGTCGGACGACATCATCAATGCCGCCACGGCGGTTATATCCGGTATTGCAGCAATATCACTTATCGTTGGAGGTATTGGAATCATGAATACACTATTGGTCAGTGTGAGCGAACGTACACGCGAAATTGGTATACGGAAAGCTGTTGGTGCGACAAATCGACAGATACTACGCCAGTTTTTGATGGAAGGTTTGGTTTTGTCTCTTGTTGGTGGAGTTGTCGGGATTGCACTAGCAGTTGCCGGGAACTTCTTGCTGCGAATATACACTGATTTCAGGCCAGTTATTACCCCTTCCATCATCCTGATTGCACTCGGTACAGCCGTAACAATTGGTGTTATTTTCGCGGTCATGCCCGCCCTTCAGGCCGCCCGCAAGCATCCAATTGAAGCACTTCGCAACGAATAACTTATTGCCTCTTTTGCTGTCAAAAGCGATGATGGGGTACTTTTGTTATCACAAAGCAATACTTCAATCGTCGAGGGATTTTTTGAACTTTTCGATGAGGTCTACCGGCATCGGGTTAAGTCCGTTGAGTAGTGCCAGGTACAAGCTCACAAAATCACCCAACACAACATGCCATACCAGTTGCTGAAAGACTGTTTCGCCTTCGGCATGTAGTGCAATTGATTCTGGTCTACGACCACTCAACAGGCGAGCTGTTACCTCAAATCGCTTCGCAACCCTACTATGATCAAAACTACTACGTAAATCGATTACGCCATAGGGTTTATCGACTGGATGACTTGTCCAACCTAAGAACTCGTTATGGTTAAATTCAGGAATTTGATTGCACCAGGCAACATTCTTGGCATTCTCATTAAAATTTATCTTCCATTTGTATGCTGCCGGAAACATTAACGGACTACCATATATAACCGGGCTCTTCCCTGCAAGTTCTAGCGCGATTTGCTTGGCACGGTTTTTAGATGTTGGCACATCTGCTCGCCAATCTTGAGCGATCTCTTTTATGTGGTTTGCGGCCTGCTCAATTTCAGGCCTAATCTTCTCCGCATCAAAAATGCTTGCTGCGCTGAATATCTGCATGAGGGCAGCGAAGTTATATAAAACAGCGTGGCGAGGCTGAAAATCATTTGGCAACCTGGCCAGTGGATAATTTTTCTCCTGGGCACGAAACACAAGTTCACCGCCCGCACTAATGACGGCAATGGTTGCCCCCTGCTCTTCGGCGCGTGTCAAAGCTTCTAGTGTTTCCTCGGTATTGCCAGAATAACTCGATGCCACAAACAATGTGTGCGCCGAAACATAATTCGGTATTGTGTAGTTTCGACAAATCTCAAACGGAACATTATAGCCCGGCCAAGTCGTACTAAGCTGTGCAGCAAGTGCAGAACCACCCATGCCGGCTACTACGATGTTTTCGAAACTGCCCTTGATTTTGGGTAGCTCAAAACTGTGTTGCAGCTGACGGTATTGGCGCTCGGCGACCCCGAGGGCATCCGCCGCATCTAATTCATGAATGTACTTAAGATCGTCCAGCATACTACTTATCCTCCTTACTTAGTTAAACTGTACCAGAAGTTATGCAATTGAGCCTATGACTAGGCGCTTGCGAGCAACGCACTGAAGCGTATTTTGATACGATAAAGGAGTAGCACAGCAAGCAACAAAGTCATCGGCCAATAACACCAGGAGAATTTTTGGCTGTGCCAAAAAGCAGACTGGTGTGGTGCGAAAATTCTGGTTATACTATCAATTAACGATACGTTGCTAATCAAGGGGGTGGAATGTTCGGACTCGACGATCAATCTGATAAAAAAGATACACATGGTGACCTTGACCAAGGTCACGGCGATAATGCTTCGACCATAGACGACAACTCAAGCGCACACAGCAACACTAGTGTTGATACGCACTCATCTACGGGCTCAACCTCTGGTAATCAACAAGACCTTATCGACATTAAACAACAGGCCTTACACCAGTTAACACCTTTAGTTGACCAGCTTGAACAGTCCCCAGAAGAAAAATTCAAAACTACGATGATGCTTTTGCAAGCCACCGATGACAGTAGTTTTGTAAAAGCCGCCTACGAAGCAGCCCGCGCTATAGAAGACGAAAAAGCCCGCGCTCAAGCGCTGCTCGATGTTGTAAACGAGATAAACTACTTTACCCAGCAAAAAAACCACTCCTAGAACCTGTTGACTTCATAGAGCTTATGTTGTAAAGTGGACTTATTGATACTAATCGCCCAAACGCATGACGATTGGGCTTTTTTATAGCAAAGGATTTTATAAATGGCACGAGAAGGATTAACACCCACGCCAGAAATAGGATTTTCAGTTATTGATGCCGGCGACTACCGCAAATCTACCGCCTTCATTGTTGAAGCCAGCCTTGGTGGTGCGACGATAACCGCAAGAAAAGTTCTCCAGGATGCAGTCCATATACTTAGAGCCAACCTAGATGATTTTGGAACCAGACTTTCATCGGGACTTGATTATACTGTACTGCCAGGAGAAAATGCCGGGGAAATACGGGTGGTGACATCTACTCCTGCTTTTGGGATGCAAGATACCGCCACTCGCCTCACTATTGAAGACCCGCAGACCGCAGAAACGCTTCTCAGAGAAGACACAAAATGGGGACACAAGCATGAAGAGGGGGAACAACTCCCATCAGTTGCATACATGAGAAACGTGAACAAGTCACAAAATCCACAAGATACTTCAACAGGTGCAGCTAAAACCAAGCGAAAGCGCCAGAAAGTTTGATTAGCTACTTTTTAAAAAGCTAAGCAATCTACCCGTTGTTTGCTGAGCGCAGTTTAAAGCGGCTATGAACGTGGTGTAAGGCTGCTGCCAAAAGGCTGATCACTACAAAGATACCTGGCAAATTTTCCGGTCCGCTATTAGGTAATTGAGCTGGTTGTGCGCTACCTGTGGCAGGTGTCGAAGGTGTTGTAGGAGTGGGGCGTGGCAGTGTTTGCGGCTGTGGAGCTGGCGTGGGGCTAGGACTTGGAGTGGGAGCAGGAATAGCTGGTGCAGGGTTTGGTTGACTAGGAGCGGGAGTGCTAGGCGTAGTAGTCGTGCCGGAATTGCTGCCTGAGTCATCCTGCTTATCGGTAACTGTACTCTGTTCCTGATTAGTAGATTCATCGCTTTCCTGCTGAGAAACAGGAGGGATTTGATCATCATTATCAACAATCTGGCGATATGCGTAACGACCGCCGAACACCAACCCAAGCACAATCAAGACACTGCCGATAAAGACACCGGCGGTCAGCACCCAGCTGGCGACATTACTGCGACGTTGTGTGGCGTAATATTGTTCCAGGCTGGTTGGCTGGTTTGATTCGTTTGAATTGCGATTAAATAGAGCCAATGTAGTTGGCCTCCCATTACGTAGCTATTCAGTATTATACGATAAAGTGTTAGCACACTCAAATTCAGTATAAAAAATTACTGAGTAACGTTAGTTACGGTGTCAACCGCACGCTTCAATGCATCAGCACGATAGTGCATTGCGATGCTTTGTCCAGCACTATCTTCCGCTATAAATCTTGTGGCAGCAATTTCCAACGCTGCCGGCATGAGCGCCTCAGCAAACGGGGAGTGATGACCATCAATCCTACCCAGAAGTCCGCCGATTCCTCTTGTAGGAGTGGTTAACATTTCTCGTAGTGTTTCCCTGCCCACTTGCCGTTCACGATCAAGAACCTCACCCGACATTCCCGAAACCGATGCAGCTGAATCAATCGTTACTTTGAGTTGTTGCTCAACGTATTCTTCTTGTCCTGTCTGATGAAGTGTTACTGCGGATGCACCCGCGATAATGCCCTGCAGCATCGTTAATTCGGTTGGACTCCTAAGCACGCTTTCGCCTTCCTGGCGGATTCTTTCGAGTTCAAGATAGCGTTTATACTCACCCTCCATGCCCGTGTTAAAAACATCCACGACTTTATTGCGAAAAGCCGGGGAAGCTAGGGACTCAGGGTTCGGGGTTGTTTCTTCTGAACTTGCCATGATGTTTTTGTTTTTTAGTAACTTAATTTTAGTTTATCATACTTATGCTTATTAGTCAATAATGTTACGGGGCACAAAAAAGCGGCCACTACAGGCCGCTTTCCTGGCTTAGAAAACTATTAAGCTACATCATTCCGCCCATACCACCCATATCAGGTGCGGCAGGAGCAGCTTTAGGTTCAGGAACTTCAACAACAAGCGCACCCATTGTCATTGCCGTACCCGCGATAGAAGAAGCGTTCTGTAAAGCTTCCTTGGTAACGCGAGTCGGATCAACAACGCCCTGTGATTTAAGATCCACTAGCTTACTTGGGCTATTTACATCGACACCTTGCCCTGGCTTGGCATCACGAACCTTTGGCAACCACTCATCGGCATTCAGGCCAGCGTTGGTAAGCAAAATTCTGAACGGCTGTTCAAGTGCGCTTTTCAAGATAATTTTGCCAGACGCTACTGACGCATCATCGGTTGGGGATGTTGTAATGGTAGAAGCAAGATTGATGAGCGTCACGCCACCGCCAGGCACGACACCCTCGTCCATAGCGGCTTTTACAGCAGCGACGGCGTCATCAACACGGAACTTCTTTTCTTCGATTTCAGTTTCTGTAGCACCGCCAACTTTGATGACGGCAACTTTGCCGGATAGTGCAGCGCGGCGTTTTTCTAAGTTTTCCTTGTCGTACTCGCTCGTTGCGGCAGCAATCTGTTTATTGATTTGGTCGACTCGGGCAGCGACTGCTGTGTGGTCTCCCGCACCCTCGATAATGGTGGTCTCGTCCTTAGTAACGATTACTTTTCGGGCACTCCCAATCATTTCCAGTTCGGCGTTTTCAAATGTGTAGCCACGGTCTTCTGTAATGACAGTTGCACCAGTCAGAATAGCCATGTCCTCCAGGATGTCCTTGCGGCGATCACCGAAGGCAGGAGCCTTCACGGCAACAGTGTTGAACACACCCTTGAGGCGGTTAAGTACTAATGTACCGAGCGCTTCACCTTCAACATCTTCGGCCACAATGACCAAATCCTTTTTACCAGACTGAGCAAGCTTTTCAAGGACAGGCAGGAATTCCTGAACACTACTGATTTTTTTATCAGTAATCAGAATGGCTGGCTTGTCATACACAGCTTCCATGCGGGAGGTATCGGTAACCATGTAGGGGCTGACGTAACCGCGGTCGACAGTAAAGCCTTCCACGACTTCGCTTTCCAGCGCCAAGCCTTGACCTTCTTCAACAGTCACGACACCGTCTTTACCAACCTTGTCCATGACATCGGCAATAAGTGTGCCGATTTCGCTATCTCCAGCACTGATAGTAGCTACTTCGGCGATGCGGCTTTTCTTACCGGCGATGTCCTCAGTCATGCCATCAAGCTTCGAGATGACATCGTGTGCAGCAGCTTCAAGACCTTTTCGCAACAACATCGGGTTGTGACCGGCAGCGATTAGGCGGTTAGCCTCGTTCAGAATGTGATAGGTCAGTACCGTAACGGTTGTTGTGCCATCACCAGCCATATCGTTCATCTTGCTGGCAGCTTGCTTGATCAGCTCAGCACCAACCTTGTAGCCCAATGTCTCATCATCAACGTCGGCCAATTCAACACCCTTAGCAACAGTCACGCCATCGTGTGTCACCGTCGGGTTGCCATAACTTTTGCTGATCACAACATTGCGACCCTTTGGGCCCATAGTTGTTTTCACTGCGTCGTATAAAACTTTCGCACCAGCCAACACTCGTCGGCGGGCATCGTCATCATAAAATACTTTCTTTGCCATGATACTTCTTATTTCTCCGATTATTTAACGATTGCTAGAATATCTTCTTCTTTGACCAAGATGTACTCTTTGTCGCCAACTTTTACTTCGGTCGTGCTATAGCTTTTGTAAACAATTTTGTCACCAACTTTTACTTCTACCGGCACGCGCTCGTTATCGTCGCCTACTTTGCCTGGACCGACTGCTAGAACTTTGGCCACTTTTGGCTTTTCGGTTGCCTTGTCGGGCAAGTATAGACCACTGGCGGTCTTAGTGACGGCCTCTTCTTGTTCTGCCACAACATAATCTGATAATGGTTGCAGGTTCACTGCCATTTCTTCCTCCTTTAATGAATTGATAAGATGTTAGATTAGCACTAGCGTCTTGTGAGTGCTAATCTTCTGGCACTCATAATACCCGAGTGCTAAAACTTGTGTCAAGAGTGCATAAAAATTCTGCTAAAATACAAACTGATGAGCGACAACGAATGCGATATGAACCCGGGGCGTATATCTGGTATTGCGCTGGATGCAAATACATCGGCCATTGAACAAGCAGCAGAACTGCTGGGACGCGAGCTTGATGTGATGTTCGGTGGTTTACGTGCAGTTGCTACGGATCCAACTCAAACAACAACCGCGCGAAGGGCGGCCATAGCGTGCGAGGATGAGTTATTGGTACGTGTTGACGGTGAAGTAGCAGCGCTCGAGAAAACACTTTAAATCACCACTTAAAGCAGTTTACTAATTTATTCACTAGTTGACTAATAGTCAACTCTATGCTAATATTATTAATACTTTCTGAAAAACAAATAAATCAGGTTTAATTTAATGAGTGAAACAACCCACTTACCAAGTGAGCACATTCAAAATCAAATAGACTCAGCAACCAGACGCCAAAGAGATCTGGCCGATATTGCCCGAGTAACATTAGCCAATGGTGATCTATTTACTGCCCCTGGTGGCATTTGGTCACCCGAAGCCTTAGATATGGAGATGGACGGTATCACAAGTCAAAGGGATGAACTTAGAAACGAGAAAGCAGGTCTTAAAGTAGAGGAAGGACTTGTGCTCGAGCAAGAAGACCTGGACAGACGAAAGGCAAAAGCTCGCGCTAGACTTGACGAGCTAACTGGCGGGCGTACTCTCCCCGAGAGGCAACATCTAGGCCCCGATGGCATGCTTTACACTGATGAAGAATGGAAGCAACGCAACGAAAGTCTTCGATAACTCGTCGCCATTTTACAGAGATTTTATAATTTTTCGGGCGACTTCAATCTCGTTATAGGGACGCTCAACAACCCGACGAGAATCTTTGTCGTCCTGAGGTAAATGGCGGAGTTTTGCCGCGTCTGGGCCATTGCCTAGGATAGATTTTTCGTGCCCCTTGCCTAGCAGCACGACAAGATCACCGGCCTTTGCCATTTTGAACGCAGTTTCAATCGCTTCTTCTCGCTTGTGGACTAAGAACAAGTTTTTGTTTTCAACTTTGCCGGCCTGTTTTGCGCCCGATGCAATTTGTTGCAAAATTTCTATGCCATCAATGTCACGGTCGTCTTCTTCGGTTGCAATAACAACATCAGCCAGCTCTCCGGCAATTTTGCCCTGCACCGCCCGCTTAGCCTCATCCCGCCTGCCAGCACTTCCAAAAACTACAATCATCTTCCCTTTGACAACCGGCTTAATTTCTTCAAGGATTTTCTTGAAACTGTCCGGCGTGTGGGCGTAATCGATAATGACGTCAAATTCTTGGCCTTCATCAATGCGAGTCATGCGGCCTTCCACCCCCGATAGTGCAGCAATTCCTTTTTCAATCTGTTGCTTTGTAAGACCAGCTGCTCTGCCCACCTGAACAGCCGCCAACGAATTGTAGACATTGAAACTACCGGGCAAGTGGCATTCTATTCGGTACTCTTCGCTTCCGGCGACCGCGACGTAGCGACTGCCCGAAGTGGTCAGTTTGATGTTTTTAGCGAGCAAATCACCTGATTTTATGCCGTATCGCAGCGGATTCTTTATCGCGGACGAAAACGCTTCGGCATTGGCATCATCAGCGTTGACGATACCAATACGCAACCCCTTTTTGTTGCTGTTGCACTGTTCAAACAGTCGACGTTTAGCTGCTCGGTAATTCTCGAAAGTCTTGTGATAATCAAGGTGTTCATGGCTTAGATTAGTCATCACCACGATGCTGTATGGGATACCCCATGTACGGAACTGGGCCAACGCATGACTGGTGGTTTCTAACACCAGCCACTGCACACCATCTGACTTCATAGCCTTTATGCGCTGCAGCAACTGCCCAACTGGTACGGTGGTCATGTGCTCTATCTGAGGTTTTATGTCCGCTCCGACACCGTATCCGACCGTTGTCATAAGTCCGGTCTTGTAGCCTGCTTCGTGCAGCATTCTATGTATCAAAAATGACGTAGAAGTTTTGCCGTCCGTACCAGTCACCCCGATAATTTTCATGCCGCGTGCTGGAAATCCATGTCTGATTTGTAATACAACTGACTCAACTAGGTGGAGATATGGAGCTACCCTAAAAAACAAATTTGCAGGAATAATCTTTTTGACAATTGACCTGGGATTCATACTGGTATTGTAGTTGGTGTTGGTGTCATATAAAAAATTTCTGCAGCCCTGGGCCTTGATACAAGACCAAAATTAGTATACAGTCGCGTAAAATAATGGACTTTAGTTATGGATGTACGACAGCCAAGAGTAGATACCTTAAGAAGAAGATTTAATATCGGTGCACGTATAGCTGTGGGAGGTACGATCCTGCTCAGCTGCGGAGCTATTGTCGACCAGTCTTCAATTGCTGTCGGGTCTGTACCCCAGCTTACAGTAGATTGGCCTGGCGATAAAGTTATGAGTGATGCTAGTATCCTGCAGCCAAGGGGTGAAGGAGTGCCGCTTGTCGCTTTGGCAGGACTAAAATATCGTACCTGTCTTAGCACGAGGGCTCCCCTCTTTAAAACAAAAGTGGCTATCTGCAATCAAGCAATCAAAGACGCCGATTTCAAAAAGCGAGGCAAAGTACTAGTGATACCATGGAGTAAATCGCCAAACCTCGTTCAAACAACGAGGAAGTGGGGGCCTAGCCCGAATTTTGTGAAGGGATGCTTTGAGGATGCCGTTGAATACGAAGAAGAGGTCGGCAGAAAGACAGTTTTTATTGTAGTGGGGTCTGCAGCGTGCGCTCTTTATACTCATAATAAAGCACCAAGCTACATACGAGACATGCTTAACGAAGGTCCGAATCCTTAGTAAGAATTCATGTAGAATAACAGGGTGACAATACTTGGGATCGAATCAAGCTGTGATGAAACCGCTGCCGCAGTTGTAGTTGATGGCCACACAATGCTTAGCAACGCCATTGCTAGCAGCGTAGACCTTCATACCGTTTACGGCGGTGTCGTTCCTGAGATTGCCGCACGCAGCCATATTGAACTTATCATTCCAGTTGTTGAAGAAGCGCTGAGCAGCGCAAAAAAAAACTGGGATGACATTGATGCAATAGCAGTCACCCGCGGTCCCGGTCTTGGTGGGAGCCTTTTGATTGGCGTTATGACGGCTAGAACACTGGCGATTATCAAGAACAAGCCTCTTTACGGGATAAATCATGTCATGGCGCACCCTTTCGCTTCGTTCATCACAGGTACACCATTAAAGAACTATTCCCTGCCAGCTCAGCAGCCAGATTATCCAGTTTTAAGCTTGATTGTCTCTGGTGGTCACACTCAGCTAGTGATCTTCAAATCTGCTACAGATTATGAGCTACTGGGACAAACTACTGATGATGCTGTTGGTGAAGCCTTCGACAAGGTAGCGAAAATTATTGGCCTTCCCTACCCCGGAGGACCGAACGTTTCTAAGGCGGCTTTGAGCGGAGATGCCAATGCCATTCGCCTTCCCATCGCCAACACGGCAGGAGAATACGACTTTAGCTTCTCAGGCTTAAAAACAGCTGTTTTGAGGGCGACTCAGCAGCTGTGCGGTAAAGACTTCACTTTTCCATCCTACAAGCTATCAGCCATGCTTACAGAAGCTCAAAAGGCCAATCTTGCTGCAAGTTTTGAGCATGTCGCAATCGAAGCACTGATTCGCAAAACGAAAAAAGCCTATGAAACGTACAAGCCTAAAAGTGTTGTTGTTGCGGGTGGTGTTGCGGCCAATCGGCTATTGCGTGAGCAACTTGAAAGAACCTTCCCCGTTCCTGTGGTGTTTCCTGATATAAAGCTTTGCACCGATAATGCTGTAATGATTGCGGCACTGGCGTATCAGATGATTAACGCCGGCACCAAGCCCGATGATCCATACACACTATCAACCGACACTTCCCTTTCAATGTAGCTGCGACTAGCAAGCCCCACAGAGATTTCATTCTGGTAATGCCTGCTATCGTCTGGTAGTCTTTAAAATACAAAAACAAAAACCGTTTTGACGGCTCAGTAATTGAGCTTGCACCAAATACAAAACGGGTGGGAATAATACGTATTCATGAATGCTTTTCGCGTGAAAAGTCTTCTTGTTTATTGCGTTATTTTTCATGTGAAAACATACTTAATCTACTGTGAAGTAACCTCTTCGGAACAGAGTGTTACGATGTTGCGATAGAGCCAAAGGTCAATACTTTGGCTACCCCTGTAAGCACTGGTATACTTGTATCCATACGAGGAGAAACAATGAAGTTACCGAGCGTGTACGATCCCAAGGAATACGAAGACAACATCTACGCCCTATGGGAAGGGAATAACGTCTTCGTGCCAAGAGACAGCAAAGAAACCTTTACGGTTATCATGCCGCCGCCAAACGCAAACGCCGACCTACACCTTGGTCATGCCTACATGAACGCCGTTCAAGACACGCTTGTGCGCTATTACAGATTGAAGGGCAGGGCAGCACTGTATGTTCCAGGAGCAGATCACGCCGGGTTCGAAACCCAAGTAGTGTTCGAAAAACACCTTGCCAAAGAAGGTAAGAGTCGTTTTGACTTCAGCCGAGATGAACTTTATGGTCTGGTTTGGGACTTTGTTCAAAAAAATAAGGGTGGCTTTGAAAGGCAACTCCGCCGACTTGGTGCCAGCTGTGACTGGAGCCGGTTTACTTTTACGCTCGACAACCAAGTAATTGAAACCGCCTACGAAACGTTTCGAAAAATGTGGGATGACAAACTCATATACAGAGGTGAGCGTATAGTTAATTTTTGCACGTTCCATGGAACAAGCTTCGCAGATATCGAAGTAGTCTACAAAGAAGAGCCCTCAAAGCTCTGGCACATTCGGTACCCCATCAAAGACAGTAAAGAGTCGGTTGTTGTGGCAACCACCAGGCCAGAAACGATGTTAGGGGACACGGCTGTAGCAGTTAATCCTAAAGATGCTCGGTACAAGGACATGGTTGGGAAAACAGTGGTGCTGCCGATAACTGGCAGGGAAGTGCCGATTATCGCAGATGATTACGTCGACAAAGATTTTGGCAGTGGTGCGGTCAAAATAACTCCGGCTCATGATCCGAACGACTTCGATATTGGAACACGCCATAAACTCTCCATGATCGAAGTCATTGATCCAGATGGTAAATTGGGGCAAAACGCACCAGAAAAGTTCCGTGGACTTACTGTAGTTGAGGCACGAGATGCCGTCGTGGCAGCACTTGAAGCCGAGAGTGCACTGCAAAGTACAGAAGACTATACCCACAGCGTAGGCGTCTGCTACAAATGCGGTACTGTCATCGAACCGCTCGTTCGCGATCAGTGGTTCATAAACATGAAGCCCCTCGCCAAAGAGGCCATAAAGAAACTTAACGACAACAAAATAACTTTCTATCCGGCTTCAAAAAAGAAAGAAGTCGTTAGATATCTCGAATCAGTCCGCGACTGGAACATCAGTCGGCAAATTGCCTGGGGAATACCAATACCAGCCTTCCAGAATGTTGAAGACCCCAACGATTGGATCTTTAATACCGAAGTAAAACAAACGGAAATTGAAGTCGATGGTAAAAAATACCGTCGCGATCCGGACGTTTTTGATACGTGGTTTAGTAGCGGGCAATGGCCCTTTGTAACGCTTGGTTATCCTGATAGCAAAGATTATAAGCACTTTTACCCCACAGATCTTATGGAAACGGGTATTGATATCCTGTTCCAATGGGTGGCAAGAATGATTTGTCTCGGCCTATACATAACGGATGATATCCCGTTTAAGACTGTGTACCTGCACGGGATGGTGCGCAGTCCGGATGGCCGCAAAATGAGTAAAAGTCTTGGTAATACAGTCGCACTTGAAGAAGTCATCGACGAGCACGGTTCTGATGCGCTACGCATGGGTATACTAGCCGGAAGAAGTCCTGGTTACAGTGCAGCCTATGCACCGATGAAAGTAGTTGGAGCACGAAATTTTTGCAACAAACTATGGAACGTTGCCCGTTTCATAGAATCAAAAGTAGGCGACAACTCCTCACTCAAACCCGAGGCCAAGCCAAATTCATCAGCAGATCATTGGATATTGCTACAACTGGAACAATGCCTTAAAAAAGTCGAAAAGGAAATCGAACAATACCGTCTATCTGAAGCATACGAAACACTATACCGATTTATCTGGGATGATTTCGCCGACTGGTACATCGAAGCCAGCAAAGTCCAGACCAACGAAAGTTTACTAGCGTATGTATTGGAAACAGTGCTCGGTATTGCACACCCCTTTGCGCCGTTTGTAACAGAGACAATATGGCAAACGTTACCATGGAAGAAAAATACCATTCTAGCAGCCAGTGATTGGCCAAAAGCGGCATCTGGAGAAAAAAAGTTAGCAGCTGATTTTGAAGAAATTAAAAATATTGTTTCCGAAGCACGATTAATTATTAGTCAATTACAGACTACTCGACCCCAGCTGTACTACACCAATGTGCCGTTCATTCAGGATAATGCTGAGCTACTCATACAACTTGCCGGACTTGGCGGAGTAAATGAAGTGCGTGATGGTCACGGGCTATTCTTGACTCAAACCACTTATACCTGCTGGCTGGATATCGATAAAGAAACAGCGCTTCATTACCTCGATAAACTAAAAGCTCAGCAGACAGAGCAGCAGACCGCTGTTACAAGGTTTGAGCAACGACTCGCCAACAAGTCTTATGTATCACATGCTCCAAAAGATGTAATAGATCAGACCAGGCAGCAGCTCTTGGAAGCACAAACTCTTCTCGCAAACATAAATAAGCAAATCGAAACTTTTAGCGAGGTTGCCCGAAACGAAGCAGGGGAGTTACCAGACTAGAACTCAAGCGCGACACGAACTCGTTCGGCGCCCTCTATTGGTGAGTAGTCATCAAACCACAGCACCCGCCAACCAGCATGACCGGCAGCCGTCACAACTCCACGACTATCATCAACAAGTAGTATTTCATTTGGAGGCAAATTAACTGCGGCCTGTCCGTATTCAAATATTCGAGACTGTGGCTTTACTGCACCCACCACAGAAGAATCACCAATGACTTCGTAGTCTAAGTTGGGAACAAACCCTTCTTTGATTAACCTGTCTAGGAACCCCGGCATGATATTAGTCAGTAGCCCAATGCGATAATGTTCGGATGCCCATTTTGCTACATCATGCATGTCGGTTATTGACTCAATATTTTCGAAATAGTAAGATTCCCAATCAATATGTTTCACTCCTACTTTGTCAGCAAATAGTCGATCGAACTCTGCGACCGACAGTTCTCCAGAACAAGCGGCATCGTTATAATGCCAAAAAGCTGTTTCGATGATGTCGGCGGGTACGTTTGTGGCTTCGGCAATCTTAGCAAACGCCCGATGGAAAAAGCGTATCATTACTCCGTTGACGTCGAAAAACACGAATCGAACCCCTGTTTTTGACTGCTTCTTAGGAACACTTTTGGATGGTAAAATTCCCGGTCGACCGATTAGGTCTTGGAGGGGGACTTGCACGGCTGAGGCAATCGCCGACACAGTGAAAATCGACGGCGCTTTTATTGCGCCTCGCTCAATTTTAGCCAAGGTTGATATGGACAAACTAGCTTTGGCGCAAAGTTCTTGCTGTGTTAAACCGGCCTTTTGGCGAGCAACTTGTAGTCGCTTACCGAGTTCTTTTTCGTTCAAATTATACTCCACCTTATAGCCACATAGTACCAGATATATGTAAAAACGCCTAGCAGACTAATACTAAAAGGCTAGTTTTTCAGCTATACTTTTTAGCTCTGCGTGGTCTGGGTCTGCCGTCATGTCAGGTCTTTGCCTAAGTTCATCCCCGGAATTGACAGGAAAAACTTTGACATGCACATGTGGCACATCAAAACCTTCGACAATCACGCCAACTCTTTTGACATCAGGGAATACTTCTCGCAATCGCTTCCCAACTTTTTGAACCGTAGACCAAAGTGCCTGATAGTCATCGGCTCCCAAATCCCATATGTGGTCTAACTCAACTTTCGGTACTACTAATACTTGCCCTTGTTGAATAGGGTGAATGTCCAAAAAGGCATATGTCCGCTCATCTTCAAAAATCTTGTAGGAAGGAACCTCTCCGTTGATGATTTTTGTGAAGATTGACGGCACCGTGATTTAACTTCCGAAAAAGATGTTCATTGCCGTGAAAATCACCAAAAACAATAGCACTGCGCAAATACCCGCAACAGTTATGGACTGTTTGGTTTGGCCGCCATTGTAGCGCTGTACTCTGTTGTACAACCAGGCGCTGATGCCAACCGCAGCAATAAGACTTACAACAAAATTACTCATGTGCTAATAGTAGCAAAAAGCTCAGGTTTAGGGCAGGGTAGATACTACTAAATTTCGGTAGATTCGCCGATGTGAATGGGGATTACCTCAAAAGGCACTTTGAAGTAGGCGCAAAAACGGGCAAACGCTTCCGGGTGTAAGCCAACAATATCATTATGGATCGGTATGACTTTTTTGGCTTTATGGTTCATCGCTAGGCGGTAGGCATCATGAAAACTCACATCCGGCCCAAAGATCGGCACCGCCACAACCTCGAGCTCTTGACCAGTTGATTCAGTGCTGTCGCCGGGGATAAGTAATTTGCCGTCAATGATATAGCCATTATTCGGCACGGTCGCTTTAGACCCATCCACCATCAAGCAATGTTCAAGGTAGTATGACTTCAGCTCAAAGCCGGCTAGGTTTTTTACATCACCAGTACTGAATGGTTCAATCGCGATGCCATCAGCTTTTTCGATAACGTCGTCATTGCCATAGAGCAGGGAACCGTTTTCTTGAAGCGCGGTTGCTATCTTGATATTGAGGTGATCAGGATGACTGTGAGTGTAAATAACTGCTTGAGGCGAGTTTAGTGATTCAACCTCAAGATCAAAACCAAGGAATCTGACCGGGTCAAAAACAATGCGTTGCCCATCTTTTTCAAGCAAAAGCCCTGACTGCGGGAGTTTTGTTACCTTCATGTAACAATTATATCAACCGCAGCTTGGCTAGTTAATTGGTGGCTGCATATCGACCCAAGACGTTCTTGGAGTAGCAAAATCATCCGGACCAACTAGCTCCTTATCAAGAGCCGATATTAAATTCTCTACGTCTAAGGCCATGTTTTCTCGTGCAACTCTCTCTATCGTTTGTTCTAGTCCTCGCTGTGCCTCTGCAATTCGTTCATCCAATTCGAAAACTTCTCCTGGGCTACAAACGCGCGAATACCGCGTGTCACAGTTCACACACCGAAGATATACAGACACCTCGTCCATGTCACCGTTAATTCGATAAATCGCCGGATGCCTCACTACGCTGGGTTGGCAGCACTCTTTATTCATACAAATATGTAACGGAGTCTTCAGAATCATGTCTTGAGGGGATTTTGCTCCTTCAAAAAAGACATGAAGCACTCCTCCTGCGGCAGAAATAGAATCTGTTGCTTCACCCGGACGTGTCGGCAGATACTTTGACAGACTATCCCCATCTAACGGACGTCCTGACTGGTTTGGATTCATGCTCATTATTATGAAAAGAACATGCTGTTCGCATGCTCACCTCAACTACGTTATCTATTAATTTAACATTTAGTTGATTATTCGTCAATAATGGCGGAAGAGGAGGGATTCGAACCCTCGGTACCGTTGCCGGCACACTTGTTTTCGAGACAAGCCAGTTAAACCACTCCTGCACTCTTCCATAATAATTCGTAATTATAGATGATCTGCGCTAATCTTGTTTGATTATTTGAGCCAGTCTTCGAGGTTTGCGACGGTGAGGCCTTGTTTGTTGGCTTCGTCCATAAAGACCTGAATGTCTTGCATAAAGCTACCTTTTAGGTGCATGAGCACGATGTCACCCGGGTTGAGCTTGTCGACGCCTTTATGGTAGTGCATCTTGCCGTCTTCAACATATGCCATCCATGTGACGATGGCTTTCATCCCGCACTCAGCAACCACCGAATAAGTATCCTCATTATACTGACCATAAGGTGGCCTGAATAGTGTTGGCTGTTTTCCGTAGTCGGCCGCAAACTGATTTGAAGCTCCGCAAATTTCGGCTTTTTGCTGATCGCGCGTTAAGTCTGGCAAGTGCGGATGGTTGACGGTATGATTTTGGATGTTCAACCCACCGCTTTGTAAATCTCTAAAGTACTGTTGATTGCCCTTTACAGCGTCATGCGTCAAGAAAAAGCTTATTGGCAGCTGGGTTGCAGCAAACCATTCTTTTGCTTCGGGCAAATGATCCCAGCCGTCATCAATACCCAAAAACACTACTGGTTGATTTGTGGGAATATGTGACACCACCGGTGCACTAATACCTGGTTTTATACTTGTAATCACGATGTCGGGTAGTAGTGGAAGGGGCTCGTGCCAAGTACTATTCACCGCTTCTGCTTGGATCTTTGGAACAAGACTTTGTTCAGATAATAAAATATGTTGGCTGCTCAAATATGTTGAAACTGAAAACGCCAGGCCAAGCAGTGAAAAAACTATGACATAGAGTAGGGGACTTAGTCCTCGCCATGACTGGCTTTGCACGCCCCGTACTTCTACCCTCATAAAAACATTATAACGCCACTTATTTTGAAACTAGGCTTGTTTCTTGGGTTTTTTCTTTTCTTTTCGGCCTTTGTCTTTCGACATGTTGCTCTCCATATATCTTTACCTACAAATAGTAGGATTGGTCGCTATATTACGACCAATCCTACTGTACTACACTCTACTACTAGTTATCGATACTTACCGACGTGGATGTGCTGCTGTAATTACTGGCGTTGCCAGATGTAGCGTTGCCACCGTGAGTGTTGTGGCTGACAGTTGCATTACCACTACGAGCATACTGTGAAGTGTTATTGCTGACACTTACATTGTTGTTGTTTTCGTGTGAGTAATAGCTCTTGCTGTGGTGATTTGCATCGTCATCTTCGTGTGAAGAAGTCGTGTTTGAGCCATAGTGATTTGAAATATTTACGTTCGTGCTAGTTTCTGCTTCATTAGTTGCATCGCCGGATGTGGCGTTGCCGCCGTGGGTGTTACCGTAAACTTTTGCATCACCAGTTACTGCTGACTGAGAAGTATTATTACGAACCTTCACGTCATTGTCGTTGTCGACACTATAGCCGTGGCTTGAGCCATGCGACGGCTTGTAGTCGTGGTTTCGGCTATAGTCTTTGTGATCATCGTTGTTGTCGTGCTTGTTATAGTTGTTGTGATCACGATAGTCCTTCTTGTCATCGTGGTG
Source organism: Candidatus Saccharimonadota bacterium (assembly GCA_022841445.1). Lineage (GTDB taxonomy): Bacteria > Patescibacteriota > Saccharimonadia > Saccharimonadales > UBA10212 > JALHRM01. The sequence goes on along the minus strand of JALHRM010000001.1, from coordinate 289,697 downwards.
ATTTTTCTGTTTATGATCGTAGTCGTGCTTCACCGACCATTTGACTTTGTGATCATCTTTTTTGTAGTCACGATCATGGTCGTAGTCGTAGTGATGGCTGACTTTTTTATAGCCGTGATTCACCCATGAGTTAGCCTTGACGTGGTGATACCCGCAGTCTTTAGCTTCGTGAGATGAGTGGTCTTGGCAGGCGTACTTGTGGCTGTTCCAGCTATACCAACTGCCTTGGTTATAGACATCACAACAATCGGTGTGCCATTTAGATTTGTCACTCCACTTGTGTGAATTGCCTGACTCACAAGCGTAGTCGTACTTTACATAGTTAACTTTTTTGTACTTGGAGTAACCATGGCCACTACTCACGTAATTAGTTGAACCGGGACCGGTAGTGTGGATACTTCCGCCGCCATAGCCACCACGGATGACATTTGTAGAGCCGGGGCCGGTCAAATAGATTGATCCTGAGTGACCGCCGCTAATGTAGTTAGTTGATCCTGGGCCGGTCATACTTATGCTAGCGGCAGATGCAACACCTCCAAACCCAAATGCCACCATAACTAACGATGTAGCTCCAGCTGCTCCATATCGAATATACTTCTTTACCATACATACCCCCGATTACGTGTTAATACTTCACCTACTAAAGCAGGTTACGCTTACTATATTGCCACACATAAGCAATAGCTGTATAGATTCTTACAATAATTACAATATTACGTGTGTATTGACACAATTCCAGTAAACGACGATAATTACTTTGTAAAGTTGGCTATACATTATGTTTATCAAAATAACTGAAACACCAAAGAATTCGGTAAGCAAACACCGCAAGACTACCGGTTTGACGCAAGAAGAATTAGCGCTGAAAGTTGGCATTACACGGCAGACGGTTATAGCTATTGAAAAGGGTAATTATACGCCGAGCGTATTGCTTGCATTAAAATTAGCACAAGTACTAAAAGTGCCGATAGGGGAGCTATTTTGGTTATGAAAAATTTCTTATCACATGACAATAACAACAGCGCGTTAATCATAGGTATTTTAGTAATAACATCCCTTATACTCTGTTCTGACCTGATATCCCCGTTTATGCCCAGCTCAATAGTCATGCTAGCAATAGGTTTATTCATAGCAGCCTTTGCACTTTTTGCGGTGTTGGTATGGAGAGAGCAGCCAAGGGATGAACGAGAAACGCAAATAGTGCTAGCAGCGGATCGACTGGGGTTCCTTGCTGGAGCAATATTTTTGTCAATTGCTGTAGTTGTGCAGACGATAAGACACGAACACCCAACACTGCTTATCGTTGCCCTAATGGTAATGATACTCGCTAAGTTATTAGGTAAATATATCGTAAAGTAATTTCATAAAATGTTAAGTTGACTTGACATTAACGCGGCCGTGCCGCTATGCTGTTAGTGGTAATAACTAAGGAGCATGAAACAATGAACAAGAACTATATCGTTGCAGCAATAATTGCTGTTGTCGTTTTAGCGGGAGGTGCATTTGCATTCAGTCAATCAACTAATAACGAAAATGCTGAAGCTGAGCGCATGGCCATGGAAAAGAAGAATGAAACTGCTGCCATGGAAAGAGAGGCGATGGAAAAGGATAAAATGGCAAAAGAAGATGACGCCATGGAAAAAGCCGGTGATGCCATGAGTGTAAAAGGCAGTTATACTGCCTACGATCAAGCGAAACTAGCCAATGCCGAAAAGGGCGATGTTGTACTGTTCTTCCACGCTAGCTGGTGCCCTAAGTGTCAGGAGTCTGAAAAGAATTTTACCAGCTCATCAACACCAGATGGTCTGACTTTGCTTAAAGTTGACTACGACGATTCAACAGAACTCAAGCAAAAATATGGCGTGACAATTCAACATACTTTTGTGCAAGTAGACAAAGATGGCAACGAACTGAAGCAATGGAACGGCAGCTACAGTTACGATGAGCTTAAAACGCAGCTGAACTAGCTCGCTTAAACTAATAAAAATGCTTTTACTGCTTTCATCGTTTATCGCCGGTATGTTGACGTCTCTGGCTCCTTGCATGATCACGCTATTGCCAGTTATTGTCGGTAATTCTGTAATCCCCGGTACGGACAAGAAGTTTGACCGCAAAAAGCCCTACATCATCACCGCCAGCTTGGTTGTTTCGGTCATCCTGTTTACCGTACTACTCAAGGCTACGACTGCGCTGATAGGCGTTGATCCGCAGTTTTGGCTCTATGTTTCGGGTGGCATTGTCATATTACTTGGCATAAGTTTACTGTTCCCTAGTTTGTGGGTTCGAGTAAGTGCAGGCACAGGACTAGAACACACCTCGAACAAATTCTTGGCTCGGGCTAATAAAAATTCCGGACTTATAGGCCAGATCATGACCGGTGCAGCGCTTGGGCCAGTATTTGCCAGCTGTAGTCCCGTGTATGCACTAGTGCTAGCAACTGTTTTACCGGTCAATTTAGCGCTTGGGCTTGTTTACATAATTGCTTTTGCGCTTGGCTTGGGACTTGCTCTGCTTGCTATTTCGCTCGGCGGGAGACGGCTAATTAGTAAACTCGGCTGGGTAATTTCGCCTACCGGATGGTTTAACCGGGCATTAGCAATACTGCTTATCGCTGTCGGGCTGATGATCATCACAGGTTATGATAAAAAATTCCAAACATTTGTGATAGAAAAACTACCGTTTGACGTTACCGACATCGAGCAAAGATTGCTCCTCAAAGAAGATTCTAATCGGTCATCCCCGAAGAAAGAGGGCGACAGTACTGTGTTAAATATTGATCAGCCATACCAAGCACCTGAGCTACGCAGCATACAAAATTGGATTAACTCCGATGGCGAAACACTGCAAAAGCTAAAAGGCAAGGTAGTGCTCATTGATTTCTGGACGTACTCTTGCATCAACTGTCAGCGAACACAACCGTATCTCAACGACTGGCACAATAAATACAGCGACAAAGGCCTTGTAATTCTCGGTGTACATGCACCAGAATTCGCATTCGAGAAAGTAACTAAAAATGTTCAAGACGCAGTCGATGATGCAAAAATCAAATATCCGGTTGGGTTGGACAACGATTTTGCAACTTGGCAGGCGTACGACAACCGCTTTTGGCCAGCCAAATACCTAATTGATAAAGAAGGTGCTGTTCGCTACACGCACTTTGGAGAAGGTGAGTATGCAGAAACTGAAGAGGCGATTCAAATACTGCTCAAGGAAGCAGGTAAAACAGTTAGCGAAAAAATTACCAAAAACGGACAAAATTCACTAGTTAGTCGCAAGCAAACGCATGAGACTTATCTGAGCTACAGCCGCGGAGAACGGTTCGCCAACATAAACGAATTTGAAGCTGATAAATCCGTTAATTATTTACTCAAGAATAATCTAAAGAATCATGAATGGTCACTCGGCGGCACTTGGACTATCGGCAAAGAATCATCAACTAGTAACGCCGATGGTTCAACGCTCAGGTTCAGGTATTCGGCCAAAGAAGTGTACTTAGTCATGGACGGAGAAGCGGGCTTAAAAGTAAGAGTGAGTATCGACGACAAGCCAGGAGTACTTAGCGGGAAAGATGTAGGCAGTGACGGTACCATAACAATTGATTCCGCCAGATTATATAAAATTATAAATGCAGATTCATTCTTAGACGGCTCAACACTAACACTAACGTTTCCGAGCGGAGTAACGGTTAATGCGTTTACGTTTGGCAGCTAGTTTAAAATAACAGAGGGAGAAAATCGATGAACATTACTATTTACTCAACAACCACGTGCAGCTTTTGTCATGCGCTGTACTCATGGCTGGATAAACAAAATATTCCATTCAAGAAAGTTGTTACTGATGATGACCCGGCTGGAATGGCTGAATTCATGAGTGTTAATGATGGTAACTTTGGCGTACCTTTCAGTGTTATTGAAGATGATGCCGGCAACATCACTAAAATCCTTGGTTTTGACCAAGGCAAATTTAAGAAAGTACTCGGCATTTAGGTGCTGAAAAAAATCCCGGCCTTTCGAGTATGGGTTGTTGTGTTCTTTGCACTGTTAACTATAGTCGGCACATGGACCCTGGCACGATCCGGTAGGCAGAATCAAGAAATTTCCGTCATTACCAAAAAAACGAGTGACATAAAAACCGACAATGAAAAGATTTTGAAACCAACAACGGAGAGCGCAGCTGTAGCTCCTCCAGCCCAAGCAACCCCCAGTACTCCTCCAGCACCTGCTGCTGCACCCGCTGTGCAACCGCAAGCTCAACCAAAGTCCGTTCCGCCAGCACCTGCTACTGGCTCATATATTAGCTACACTGACAGCGCGCTAGCTTCAACATCAGGGCAGCGAGTATTATTCTTCCATGCTAGCTGGTGCCCACAGTGCCAAAAAGTTGACGCCGACATCAAAAACGATGGAGTCCCCTCGGGCGTAACAGTTTTTAAAGTTGATTACGACACCGCACAAAGTCTGCGACAAAAATATGGGATAACTTTGCAAACAACATTCGTGAAACTGGATAGCGCCGGCAACTCGATAGGGAAGTACGTTGCCTACAATGAGCCCACTTTCGACTCTGTACGTGCTGCATTAGGATTTTAGACTTACCCGACAGGATGGTTCACTGCAGTGAACACGCAGTCACCGTGCTCGAAGTAAACTTCTGCGCGCAGGCTCCTTGGCGTCCGACCTGCTGCGTAGGTTCGGATTCGCTTAGCGAATCTACCAAAATAAAAACCCCAGCTTTGCTGAGGATTTTATTTTGGTACACCCGACAGGATTCGAACCTACGACCTTTGGCTCCGCAAGCCAACGCTCTATCCAGCTGAGCTACGGGTGCACGAACAACAGGGGTAATTGTAACATTTTTGGCGTTCTTTTACCAGTCTCTTGCCGGTGGACTAGAATCGTAGCTTACGGGCAAGGCGCTGCGTGCCATCTAGTTCAGCCGTCTCAAATGGCAGATAATCGCCAAGCTTATTAACGATTTTGTCACCATCGGCATCAGAAAAATAAGCTGATACCGGTGGCATAAAACGTTTAATAGGCATCAGGAGAATGCTTTGCACGGCGCCCTCATCGATTACTGAAAAAGACTTAAAGTTGCTATACGAATATAATCGACTGCCTATGCTGAGCCCGCTGTCAGAAAGTCCATATTGTATGGTTCTTGGTGGTCTGCTGGCGAATACCCCGATAATAATCGCCAGTACCGGAACTATTGCAGCTGAGAAAATGCTGCGGGTTAGAACATATAAAACAATCCCGACACCAACGGCTCCGACACCTAGTGCGCCGTACCATGTTGCACCATGGTGATGTTGCACATATTCAGATGCCGACCATATAACATCAGCAGGCCGAGGCAATGCCGGAGAAGCTTCAGCGGCTTGAACCGCATCACCGCCAGCTTGGTTGGGTTGTTCGTTGCCTGAATTGTACGTCCAACTACCTTGATCTTCAGCCACAGTAAGTACTCGCTTTATTCTTATATTCTAGTGGTTATCCTGGCGCAATACAACGACTCTAGATACGATTCGCGCAGTACCTCTAGTAACCGATGTAATCTGCCAGTACAATAGGGTTATGTTTGTAGCCTTCATCCGTTGGTGGTACGGGCCAGGCTGGTCTCGAGCCCTACGTGCAGTCGTAACATGGACGGCAAGCGTAGAGCGTTCGTTTTCTATTGGAATTTTGTTTACCACATTGTTTTCACCGTGGAAACAAATAATTTCACTACCTGGCAAATCTTTGGATGCAAAATTTAGAGCTTTAGTTGATAACTTTGTTTCGCGCGTCATAGGTTTTTTTGTACGGTTTATTGTCCTACTGACAGCTCTATTTCTAACAGCAGTCGCCGGAGTTTTTGGACTGATTAGCGCAATTATATGGCCGCTCCTGCCAGTAGGAGTTATTTACTTTTTGATTCGAGGAATTATCGGATGAAGTTTGAAGTGCATTTTCACAGTCTTCGCAGCAAAAAGGCGAGGCTGGCAAACCTCATTAAACCAACTGGTCTATGGCTGCTACTCTTAACCGCCGCAGGATTCTCGCTTTTAGGTCTTTACCTTGCCATCGCCAACGATAACCAACTCAACCAGCTTTCTTACCTATGTATGAGCGTGTCTTTGCTGCTACTTGTCATTGCGCTGTGGTATCGATACGATCTATCGAACATCCCGGCACCCAAAGTGCCAAGCACACTGGACGACATACTGGAACCTCGCCTGCTCGCCAAACTGCCTGGACAAGTTGATCCACATACTATGTGGATTGCGTCAACAAACCTCGGAGAAGGGCGCTTTATCTGCAACCACCTATATATATCGGCTAAAGAAGTAAGCGGACTTCTGGGCAATGATGAAAAATCCGCCGAAACAATATGGAAAGCCGCTGATTATTTACGCGAGAAGACAAACAGCCCCTTAATTAATGCCGGTACATTGGCGGCAGCATTGCTCCTTACTTCGCCTGATGCCATGAAGTATTTGGAGCGTCTCAAAATTAATGATGATGAAGTAGTGGAAGTCCACGCCTGGCTGCAGCGATTGTCCCAGTACCTTGACCAGCCAAAACCATACTTTGGAGGTGTCGGTAGAGACTGGGCAACTGGTTTTACCCCTACTCTTGACGAATTTGGTCAGAACATCAGTCGAGGCATCGAAAGGGGCAGGGGCGGTGGGCACAACCTGGCCAGTAATGACAAGGTTAATCTGATTGTTCACGACCTTGCGGAAGGCAGCGCCAACGTCGCTTTAGTTGGCTCGGCGGGTACTGGCAAAACATCTCTTATTTACGGCGTAGCCGAGAAGCTAATCACTGGCGGTGACAGCCGACTCAGATACTACCAAATTGTCAGCTTAAATGCTTCTTCGATTTTGTCTAGAAGCGGCGGAAACCTCGAACGCATCATATTAACGCTGCTTGCCGAAGCTATTCACGCCAAAAACATCATCTTGTTCTTTGACGATGCTCAGCTGTTTTTTGGGCAGGGAACAGGGGCGTTTGATTTATCACAGATACTGCTCCCAATTATGCGCAATAACCGCCTCAAAATAATTGCCGCTTTTACTCCGGGGGATTTTCAACGACTTAAAGCCACTAACGAATCGTTAATCAGTGGCTTTAATGTCATTAACGTAAATGAGCCTGAGCTCCCCGACACCTACAAAATATTAGAGGATTTTGCGCTTATACTTGAGCACCGCGCAAATCTACTCATCCCGTACGAATCAATCAAGGAAGCAGTGCGGCTAAGCGGTCAGTTCATGCAGGATCAGGCGTATCCCGGCAAAGCCATCACGCTACTTGAACAGGCTGTACCGTTTGCAACCAACAAAGTACTATCTGAAGAATCAGTCCAGCAGGCAGTCGAAAAAAGCCTCGGCGTCAAAGTCGGTGCAGCAGCTGCCCCAGAAGCTGATGTGCTGCTGCATCTCGAAGATCACATTCACGAACGCATGGTAAATCAAAACCGGGCAGTCGAAGTTGTCGCTTCGGCACTTAGACGCGGCAGGGCAGGAGTATCAAGCCCCAACAAACCAATCGGCAGTTTTTTGTTTCTTGGGCCGACAGGGGTCGGAAAAACCGAATTGGCACGATCGCTTGCAGCCACATACTTTAAGGACGAACACCGCATGATTCGGCTTGATATGAGCGAATACCAGCAAGTTTCTGACGTTACCAGACTACTAGCAGATGGTCGCAGTGGTGATCAAAATCTTTTAATGGGAATACGCCAGCAGCCGTTTTCGGTAGTCTTGCTTGATGAAATCGAAAAAGCCCACCCCAACATTCTCAATTTGTTACTTCAAATGCTCGACGAAGGCCAGCTCACTGACAATGCCGGCAAACCCGCGTCATTCAAAAACGCCATTATTATCTGCACATCCAACGCTGGTGCTGGTGATATTGCCGAAGCAGTCCAGGCCGGTATTTCTTTGGAGTCGTTTGAGCGACCGCTGGTAGAAAAACTTATTAAAGACGGCCAGTTCAGACCAGAACTCATCAACCGTTTTGATGAAGTGGTGCTGTTTCGTTCGCTCAACGAAGAAGAACTTACTCAAGTTGCCAAGATCATGCTTAGAAAAGTTGGCTCTAATCTGTCCAAGCGGAACATTCATGTACAGATTACCGACGAGGCTTTATCTTACATCGTCAAAGCAGGATACGATCCGCAATTTGGAACTCGTCCAATGCGCCGCGTCATCCAAAAAACTGTGGAAGACGCTGTTGCCACGCGAATATTGCAAGGTACTGCTCAGCCCGGCAGCGTCATAACGCTTGACGTCAAAGACCTTGAGCATCATTCGACACAAGAAAAAACACCCTAGTAGGGTGCTTTTTCTTGGCGGAGAGAGAGGGATTCGAACCCTCGCGGGGGATTGCTCCCCCCTAGCGATTTAGCAAACCGCCCCCTTCAGCCTCTTGGGTACCTCTCCTAATTTTAGAACTATCCAATCATAACACTTAGCTACAGATTGGCGGAAGGGGTGGGATGATTCGCTAACGCGAATGCGCAGTCAACGTGCTCGAAGTAAACTTCTGCGCGCGTCTTCTTGGCGCCCGAACCTTTTTTTGGGTTCGCATCTTGCCTTCACTAATTTTTGCCACGACCATGAAGGTCGATGCAAAAATTGGCGGAAGGGGTGGGATTCGAACCCACGGTACCGTTGCCGGTACGACGGTTTTCAAGACCGTTTCCTTAAACCGCTCGGACACCCTTCCTTAATTTAAGACCACGAGTAAAGCTAGTATAACAGAGGTGATCGTCGGAAACTAGCCTCCGAGCTTCTTCTTAGCCAATACAACCCCAAAAATATGCTTTGCACCAGCTTGCTTGAGCGCCCGAGCAGATTCTTCCAAACTTGCCCCCGTCGTGACCACATCGTCTATGAGTAGTATGGTAGCCCTATCAACACTTTGTGCGTACCGTCCAGGAACATGCATCAGATTATTTAATTGGCTAAGTCGAGCTTGGCGACTAGAACCAACTTGATGCAATGAACCACTGCGTCTTAGCGCTGGAACAAGATTGCCACTTGTGCGTCTGCTAAACTCACGCGCCATTAGTAGTGAATGGTCAAAGCTCCGTTTACGTATTCTTTTGACGGTTGAGGGAACTGGAACAACAATATATTTACCAAAAATAAGTTGGCGAAAAGAAGAACTTCCTTCGATTAGAAGCTTAGCCACATCTGGTGCAGCACCGCGAAAGTGATGATACTTGTAGTCTCTGAGCAAACTTTTAACAACTTCTGAATATTCCGAAACAGCGTACGCCCCTGTTAGCTGGCTGCGTTTGCGACATTTTACGCAAAATCTTGCGTCCTCAGTTAGCGCATTACACCAAAAACAAGCCATAGCAAACGGCTTGATACAATGGGTACGGCACATTGTACATAGTGCCGCACCTTCGCACTCACAACCCACACATTTATGTGGAGCAACCAGGCTAAGAAGATTATCTAATAGGCTCATATCGCATAGGATTACTGTTGTAAATAACAGCGCACCCACCTTGCGCTCTCTGATAATACTAAGCTATACTGGCTCTAAGATAAAAAGTTTTGTAACGAAAGTTAAACCTTTGGAGGGGAACATGGCGCGTAAAGGCCACCAAGACGACAATCTACTCATGGATGACGAACTTACAGCTGCATTTTTAGGTGATGATACGCCCCAAGCAGGTGTTACCGGAGCTCCAGACCCAGCCCAGCAAGTTCAAGGTGAATGGGACGAAGAAGAGCCCGTTGCTGGTCAGTTAGCGGTTGATGTTTATGAAACACGTGAAAAACTAGTAGTCAAAGCTCGCACGGCCGGCGTTAACAAAAGCGAGTTAGACGTCAGCATTTCCGACAACACGCTTAGCATTCGTGGTACTTTAAGTGCCGGCACAGAAGATGGGGTAGAGAACTACTTCGTACAAGAATGCTACTGGGGAGAATTCAGCCGAAGTATCGTCTTGCCGGTTCCGGTAAAAGAAGATGAAATTGAAGCCATGCTAAAAGACGGCGTACTCACTATTTCGTTCACAAAACTCAAGCAAGACACTGTTAAAAAAATCCAAGTCCTTTAGACTTAAGGATTCTAGTCTTCGAGCTTAGGCTATGGATGTTATTTGTAGTTAAGATTTTCTTAAATACTAGATCAATAATCTAAGTCTTTTTATCAAGGTCCCTACTGCGTCACTCGACTGAGCACAAACCTAACAATAACCTGAGATAGCGCCACAATTACAAGGCCAATGATAGCGTACAAGATGGTGTTTTTGGCGCCCGTTACATTACTACTATCACCACCGCTGGTAATGTATTTAAGGCCGCCGATAATGATCATAATTACCGCGACCACGCCAACCACCAGTGAGAAGATATTAATTATCGTGCGTATGAGCGCGTTAACACGCTCGGTCGCTTCTTCATCACTTAATTCGGTTTGACTGCAATCGGTACCTACCTGCAAATTAATACCTTGGCACAGCCCGCGAACAATATCAGGGGAAACTTGCTCGACAGTTAGGCTAGTGTTTGGGTCATTCGTCGGGGGTGCAGGAGTTGTAGTAGGATTAGTCTGAGCAGAGGCAGCCACAGGGGCGGCAATAATGAATACGGTCGTTGTGCCAACCAAGAAATTTCGTATTTTATTGGGCATAAAATATATTATACCACTTTTGTTAGCTTATGGTCCAGCAGTTGAAGTAGCCCGACTAAAGACGAATCGTACGAGAATCTGTGCCAATGCTACGACGACAAGGCCAATGATAGCGTAGAGGATAGTATTCTTGGCACTTGTAACGTTACTGCTTTCACCACCACTGGTAATGTACTTAAAGCCACCAATAATGATCATGATGACGGATACAACACCCACAACTAGTGAAAAGATATTTATGATCGTTTTGATGATATTGTTAACACGATCATTGGCGCCCGCTTCGCTACATGTGTCCGCCGGTGCAGTACCTGCGGTATTCACGGTGTTAGCATCAAGACTTATTCCTTGACATAGGTTGGCATCAATATTGGCGCCTGAGCCAGCGTAAGCAACAGCCACTACCCCAAACAGGGAAGCCCCAACAAGTGCGATACTTGCGGCAACCATGGCTGCAAATTGTTTTATTTTTTGCATATAAAGTTCCTTATTTATTAACTTCTGACAACACTTATATCACAACACGCCTATGCTAAGCAATGGCGGAGAGGCTTTAAGTTGCCCGGCTAAAAACGTACCGCACAATCACTTGTGCCAAGGCTACGATAACCAGACCAACAATGGCGTAAATAATAGCGTTTTTAGCACTGGAAACTTTTTGACTATCGCCGTTGCTCAAGATGTACCGTAAGCCGCCAACAATAATCATGATGACTGCTGCAAAACCAACCACGAAAGAAAAAATGTTTATAGCAGCTGCAATGGCACTATTTATCTTTGTCTCAGGGTCAGAAGTATCACCCCCAGCCGCCTGTACACCACAATTAACGGCATCCTTTGGGCTGGCGTTCGCCGGGCATCCAGCATTAGCCATCCCGTAATTGAAAACGGGGAACAATACAGTCGCGATAAGTGCTAAGGTTGCAAAAATTGTGAGTGTTTTGTTTCGCATAGTTACTTAAAATTACACTTTTTAGGTTTACTGTAGTAGCTTATGTCTAAAGAGCCCGATTTGTCAAAAATTGCGTAACAGGGCCGGCGAGCACCGCAATAACAATACCAACAATTGCGTAAATGATAGTTTTTCTACCATTCGCCGCCTTATCACTATTACCGTCGGACAGTATGAACATTAGGCCGCCAACAATAATCATGATGGTAGCAGCTACTCCAACAACAATAGCAATGACGCGAGTGCCTCTTATCAAAATGCCATCATCCCCAGCAATGGGATCATCGTTACCAGTGCGAGTTTTTTCTTTACAGACAGCACTTTGATCGGAGTTTGGGACACTACAGGCATCTTGCAAAGGGTTAAAACCAGCATAGGCGACCGACCCAGATAAACACAATAAACTGAACACTGCTGCTAAAACGATGGCTAGTTTTTTAGTTATCCATCTCATCATTAAAACTGAAACACAAAGTTAACGATGACTCCAGATAGAACAATAATAACCAACCCGACCGCTGCGTAAATAATGGCATTTTTAGCACGCGATGTTTTGCTTGGGTCGCCCTGAGAAAGTACGTAGAATAGCCCGGCTACAGTTATGACCAAAACAGTGATTGCACCCGCCAGAACAAAAATAATATTAAGGCCTCTGGCGAATGCTCCTTCGTCGGCAGCAACTTGCGGCAGAGAGTCTTTAATTGGGCCTCCAAAAAATATCTGGTACGCCAAGTATTCAATCATCCAGCAATCCTTCCACCGACAAACTGCACGATTGCTGCTGCGCTAATGGCAATTGCCGCACCAACAAGAGCATTAATAGCTTGTTGCCGTGCTGAAGCGGCTTTATCTGGACTACCAGCCGAAGTTATGAAGTTAAATCCAGCAACGATTACAAAAATAACAGCCACGACTCCAGCTATTCTTAGCAAGCCATCTAGTACGGCTAACCCAATAGGTATAAGCACATTCGGACCAGCCGGACCATCGAACTTTAAATCAATTAAGCACCCCCCCACGCCGTCCGCCTTGAAGGCGGCATCGGGTAGATATTCATACCACGCCGGCAGTCCAAGAAAACCTTTTTTCTCACATACCGCCGGAGTCTGAGCAAAACTTGGGAAAGTGGTGACCAGCCAGGCCAAAGCGTACGTGATCATAAGCTAATTATGCCCCCGGGGATTAAGTACTGTAAACCGGCAAGAGCGAACATAAACGCTCCAAGCGCAATAAGCGCATTACGGATACGATCTTTCGATTTTTGAACCATCTGAGGGTTGTCCTGTGCTGCAGAATACTGGATACCCGCAACAATTAAACTACCTATGATTACAATCGCAACCACCGCACTCAAAAACAACACCAAGGGGCGAAGCACTTTAGTAACAATTGGATTATTTTTTACGCAGTTCTGTAAATTTACCGTGCCACTACAGCCAGCAGTGCCACCTGCACCCAACGTTTGATCTTCGTCTGGAGCACCTCCTCCAGGTGCTGGTGCGGCTTGAGCCTGCCGTTGCAGAGAATTACAGACTCCACTACCAAGATCACCCGCCTGGGTATATGCACCACCGATTGTTTGCGCTAAAAAGCATTTGTCATTTATGCGGCGCTGGGCTGCCGTTAAGCCATTACAAGAAGAGTGCTGGACTTTACCCGCCGCGTTTCTGGCATAGCATTTCGAAGGTGCGGCTTCAGCAAGCCCCATTTGAAACGTTACTGCTGTGGCAGTAAAGCCGGCCACAAGCAGCACCGCCAGTACAACGTTCATAAAATTTCGTGCCCATATTTTATTAAGCAACATTCTAATGGCTAACTATACCAAAATTTACTGTAGCCGGTAAATTGTCCGCTCAAAACTGTTGTGCTATAGTCAAAACAAATGAGTACTCGCTTCAAAATCATGCTTGGGCTTTTTTTGCCCGTGCTGACTTTGAGTCTGATGCCTTCGTTCATAAATCCGGCTACAGCTAAAGCACAAGGCAGCGAACCGGTCACTTCTGTCGCTTTAAGCAACCCCGTCGGTGTCCACTTTGCACAAACTCCACCTGCCGACCCGCCCGAAGACGCACCAGAAGACGAAACCTGTGAATCCAAAGCCACTTTTGGATTTGGATTCCTGCTTTGCGGCGCGCTAAGAGGATTGGACGGCACGATTGATACTCTCGATGCTGGTATTACCAAAATTCTTGATTTCGACATAAATAGCTATAAAACGGATGATGTTAACAGCATACAGAGAGCATGGAGCATTATCAGAAACCTTACTACAGTAGTACTGATAATAGTAATGCTGGTTATGGTAATTTCTCAGGCGGTGGATTGGGGGCCATTCGATGCCTATTCACTCAAACGAGCGCTTCCTAAACTACTGATTGCCGTAATACTGATACAGGTTTCTTGGCCGTTGCTTATATTCGTTATTGACATGGTAAATGCCGTAGGTAACGGTATTGGTGACCTTATGTATGCCCCGTTCGGGGGGCCGCAGGAAATGACCCTCAAGAATCTTGTAGGTACAGATACGTATGAAAGTAGTGGTGGAGTATTCCAATCAATCCTGCTTGTTGGCGGGCTTGGAGTAGCAGCAGCTGCGCTACTATTCGGGTTTTTGACACCTGTAGCGTTTGGCGCAGTAGTCGCGCTGATAATCGGCTATTTTGTGCTTGTACTCCGACAAATCCTTATTATTCTGAGCCTTATTTTCGCTCCGCTAGCTTTAGCCTTTTGGATACTACCCGGTACTAGCAAATACTGGAAGTTATGGTACGAAACATTTACCAAATTACTAATTATGTTCCCGCTTATTATTGCGATGATTGCTGCTGGTCGGATATTTGCCAAGATTTCTACATCAAGCACTCTTACTGATGTGGACGTAGGTATGTTTGCACTATGGCCCGGAGCGGTATTTGGTGAAGTAGATGCATCCTTTGGAATACTAAAAACACTGTTTATATTCGTCGGATTTTTCGCACCGTTCTTTTTGATATCCAAAACATTCGCCCTGGGCGGCCAAGCACTCGGCGCCTTGGCCAACGTTGCTAACGGCGCGAGCCAAGGCTTATCCGGCAAAGGCCGCAAAGCGCTTGAAGGGCGCAGAGACCGAAACCGCGCAGAACGAGGTACCGAGCTATACGACCCGAGGAAAAAGAAATACAGCATGCAAAACCTACGAGCCAGGGCTACTAGCGGTAAGTTTACGGAGAGAGGTCTGCAAGATTCAGTTATTCACCACAACGAAGAAGAGAGCAAGCGCAAGGCAGCTTTGGCGTCACAAGCTGGTGCACAAACCGTCAAGCACGGAGGCAGGTCTGCGGATGCATTAGTTGATTTGGCAAGAAACGGCGATCACGAGCAAAAAGAAGCAGCAATTGCTCAGCTTATTCAAAATGGTGAATTCGGCACATTGAGAGATTTAATGTATGACGATAAAGGGAAGTTAAGGGACGATCAAGAAGGTACAGTAGAGGCGTACAGGGCAGCACTTGGTAGGGATGATCGACTCTATAAAGCCGTTCACTCCAGTGCCCGTGACATGGTTCCGCAACTAATGAAAATGTCACGAGAAGATGCTATGCAAGTTGCCATGTATGGTGATGGAGACGCCAGGACTCAAGCAGTACTAGATAGAAACGGCATTGAGGGTGGAGTAGGCCTCAATGCGATGACGGCTCAAGAAATGCTTGGCTCACACCACGGCTTTGTACGTAGCTTAACGACTCTAGATGATGACACGCAAGAATCCGCCCGCAAAGTAATAGACCAATTTGTGGCGCTTAACCCACAGGCGGCGGCAGGTCTGTTTGGTAGTAAATCAGAACTCGGCGATCCAAAAAAGAATGGGGGAATAGGGGATGGTCTTGCAAAACTGTATGCTGGGCATGCTGTAGATACCGTAGATGGTCCACGAACTGTGAAAGACTACCGAGAACTGGTTGATGTAAAGACCAAGGAGCTTTACGGTCGAGGCACAACACCAACTGCAAGTGGCGGCATCCCTGGAGGGGGTTATGGGTCTCCAGGTGGCGTTGCACCACCACCGTCAGACCCCCTCGCCGGACGTCCCTCTGCTTCCCAGGAAGCAAAAAGAAGACAACAAGACCGAAGAAAACCGTACTAGGCATAAATTTATAGAATTGCGACTCATACTTTAAAATCTGCTGTTTTTTGTTTATTCCAGTAAACAATATTGACAATTTACATAATCTGTGCTAATTTAGTATCATCAAACAACAAAAACAAAGATACTACAAAAGGATTTTATAAATACTATGAGTGCAGAAGCCCCCGGACAAGACGGACAGTCATTTCGAGCCCCACAAGAGGGTATTGATTCAGATGCAATAGACGCTCTTGCGCACCAGCTTGGGGTTGATCGTGAAGGGCTTGCAAGTGACCTCGAACCTGGGGAATCAGTCGCTCCGCCAGAGACATCCGAGCGATCATTTGGCGCGCCAAATGACATAGACTGGACGGCCAGCGGTGCTGCAGTAGAAACCCCAACACCTGGCAGCGATTTTGTTATCGGCGGCGAAGCGCCACAACGCCCACTTGAACTAACCGCTGGTACTCGCGAGGTGCCTGAACCATCACCAGACACACCTCAGCCAGCTGCGCCCCCAATCCGAAAGCCTCTGAGTGTACGCGGTAATCGAATTGTGGGGGGTGACTCCGAGCGAGCTAAACCTGCGGCAGGCACAGGCGGAGAAGAACCCGCTGAAAGACCTGCCGTAAACGACCCCTGGAACGAAGTCTTTACACCTGATGGGAGAGTCAAAGGTTTGCTAGGAGAAACTCCAGCAGCTGAAGCTGCACCGAGCCCAGAAGATGCCGAACCAACCACGCCGATCCCAGCTGCGGGCGAAAGAGTAGTTGGTGCCGAAGCTGAAGATGCACCCGAACCGGCCGAAGTAAATGCTGCCGAAAAAGCAGCCGGAGAAAAAGGCTGGAAAAAGGGCGACAAAATACCTTACGACGGGGGTGAAGGCGAGATTATCGACTTCACGATAGACGAAGCCAGCGACGCTATGTTTGTAAGAATTCAGGGTGTCGACGAAACAGTCCGCATGCCTGTAGAAAGTCTGAAAAATGGCCCTCATTACGAAGAATCTGCCGGGGGTGAGCAGGTTGCACGCGCTAAAAAACTGGCGCGCAAACTAGGCAACAAAGCGTTAGCCTTTGCCAAAGCAACTCCCAAGCGCTATAAAGAAAATAAGACGAGTGACATCGGTGGTTTTAAAACCGAAGCCACCATAAACGAAGCAAAGTTTAACGGTATGCTGCAAACAAACGGCGAAAAGGGCAGCAAGACAGCGGAATGGATGCGAAAAGGCAAGACCAAAGTTGTCATGAAAGCTATGATGTCAGGTAAAAGTGAACGCGAAAAGGTGATATTTGGGGCTGCACCTCTTGAAAAAATTGACGATATGGTAGCAGCAGAAGTAAAGGCAGCTCAGTCACTTGGCGGTAGTAGCGAAGCCACTAGGATTTCGGCGGAAGGCGCTCGAATGAGAGCTTCGTACGAAGAAACCCTGAGTAGACTCGAGGAGCTGCAGCGAAACAGCATAGACAGCAGAGCAATGAACCGAATTAAGGCTGGCGAAAACGGCAAGCAAAGACTTGCCGAAGAGATTCAAAAAAATAAGGACAAGCTAAAACAACTTCGAAAAGACATCTCAAAGCTCGTCCCCTAGAGCACTGCACTGATCAGATAAAACAGCCCGTCGCACATACCGGGCTGTTTTTATTGAAAAATATGTAGCGCCATATTGCCATAAGCGGTCATCTGTCAGATACTAGTAGGGTATGGCGGTGTATAAGGTTATTCAGGACATTGAGTCCGAAGACCGATTAATCGGGTTTTTGACACTCAAGGGCTTTGTCTATGCGGCAATAGCGCTTATATTTGCTTTTATAAATTTCAAACTGGTTACCGCCACCGGGCTTGGTCCGCTTCGGTGGCCGTTTGTGCTTATTTTTACTCCGCCGATGCTTTTGTTTGGATTATTAGCAACACCTTTAGGGGGAGTGCAGTCAACAGAAGACTGGCTGATAGCACGGCTCAGTTTTTACTTTAAGCCGCAGCGACATACCTGGGATCAATCCGGCCTAAAAGAATTAGTGACCATAACCGCTCCTAAAACCGAAGAAAAACATTACACTGACGGTCTTAGCCAAAACGAAGTAAAAAGCAGGCTCGAAGCACTGGCCGCCACACTAGATAGCCGCGGTTGGGCAGTTAAGAATGTAAATGTAAACACATACTCCGGACCGCCGACCGACCAAGGTTCTGATAGACTAGTACGCTCGGCCAGCTTGCCCCAGGCCGTGCCGACGATAGCCGTACGAGCCGAAGACGATATGCTTGACCCTAACCGTAACGTCAAAGCCCACCAGGTTGATGCCATGGTGCAACAAAAAACTGCCGCCTACAAGAAAGAGATTCTGCGTAAAATTGATGCCGCTCGGCAAGCAGTGCTTGATGCGCCGAGCGACCTAGAAACACTAAAACAACAAAACCAAGCAGGTGTCCTCACTCAGCCCACTACGGGTACTGTTGCTCGAAAGGCGCCTAAAGCACCCAAACCACCGGCCTACCTAAACAAGCAAGAGCCCCCCGCCGTATCGTCGGTTGTGTCGCAGTACAACCCAGAAGAACAAGCCATACTTGAAGAAATCCACAAACACCAGCAGCTTGATCAGGAACAAAAAGCGAGGCTGAGTTCTCACTTAAACACAGTACTGCCTGACTCCGGTCAGTTGGTCACCGGAACTCCGCCAGCCGACAATCAACCACAAGACCCGGCAGTAACCACGCCGCAACAAGCACCACTACCGGCGACTCCACCGCCGATGCAGCAACCAGCAACCGCAGTCGTAGCGACACCACCCCAAGAACCAGAACTTGTAAATACGGCTATTCGAGACACCGCGCCAGCAGATAGCTCACCACAAGCAGTTCTGCCACCGGTTCCTATGCCCGATATGGCACCAAGCGAGCCGACACAAACCACCAGAACCCAACCGTCCGAGGAACTAGATATTGTCACAGCAATGTCAACAGGTGAGCAACAAAATACTCCTTCCGAAGGCCACCAAGCTGCTATAATGGACTTAGCAGAGAACAGGGATCTGAACCAGGAAATTACCGTCGCAACGCTGTCAAAAGAAGCCGAGCGAAAGTTAAAGCAAGTCCAGGTCAATGACGATGGCGAGGTCGTCATATCACTTCATTAAGCGTGATCTAAGGTGGGTAATTATTTATGAATCCGACGCAGCCAACACCACAGCCTATGCCCCCCGGGCAGCCGCCTACGAGGCCGATGACCGCGCCACAAACTACCGGCACAGGACAAGCTGCCAGCATACCGCAAGCGGTGCCGACTTATGGATACGGCACCGCTCCCGGGGCAACACAACCGGCACAGTTTGGTCACCCACCGATGCAGCAAATGCCCGGACAACCAATGCCTGGACAGCAGATGATGCCTGGCGGTACATTGCCTCCGCACCTGCAACCCCCGCCGCCTAAATCGAACCCGAATAGCACTCAAAACACACTGCAGATTGCCGAAATTCGTGACGGCATTGTAATAATGAGCGATGGCACATTCCGGGCGGTAATGATGTGTAAGGCAATTAACTTTGATCTTATGAGCCCGCAGGAACGAGAAGCGGTCGAGTTTAGCTATCAAGGTTTTTTGAATTCGCTGTACTACCCAATTCAGATATTTATCCGCAGTCAGCGAATTGATATCAGGCCATACTTAGAGAAACTGGACAAAATTCGCAGCGAGCATGACAACATGCTGCTTGCTCTGCTGATGGAAGACTACATTGCCTTTTTGTCGGATATTTCGCAGCAAACCAACATCATGGACAAGAAATTTTATGTCGTTATCACATATCCCGATCCGGACGACGACATTAGAAAAGCCGTTAAGCAAAGCACTGGATTCGTCAGTAACTTTATGGGACTTTTCCAAAACAAAGAAACAAAAGTAGTTATCAATGAGGCGACACTAGAGCAAGCAAAAACCGAACTTCGTAACCGTGTGCAGGCCGTTTTACAGGGACTTATGCAGTGCGGCGTCCAGGGTTTGCCGCTGGATACTCAAGAACTTATTGAGCTGTACTACGACGCCTACAATCCGGATACGGCTACCCGCCAACAATTGAAGAACTTTAATGATCTAACCGTGCCGATTGTAACTAAAGGCGAGGGGGTCGCGCCATCGCCACACCTTGACCGAGAGATAAACCTACTATGAACACAAACTTTGGAGTAAATTGTGGCTAAGCAAAAAAAGATTGACCCGGTGTTGCTCGCCCAGCAACAGCAAGTCCGTGAACAACAAGAAGTGCAGGCCGCCTTCCAAAAAGGCATCACGGCGCTGCGTGACTTTATTGCTCCAAGTTCTCTCGAGTTCAAAGGCAACTTATTCCAGCTAGGAACCCGCTTTGCCAGAACATACTACGTTTACGGCTACCCACGCCAAATATTTACTGGATGGCTGGGCAGCATGATTAATTTGGATGAGATTGTGGACATATCACTAATGGTTTACCCTGTGAGGTCCGAAATTGTTCTGGATAACCTCCGAAAGAAAGTGACCCAACTGGAAGCCGGCATTCAGATTGATGCCGAAAAGGGGAGAGTGCGAGATCCGGGCAAGCAAGCTCAGATCCTCGACGCCGAGGAAATGCGGGATAAGTTGCAGGTTGGCGAAGAACGATTCTTCCGATTTGGTTTTTACTTTACGCTGTATGGCAACTCCGAAGAAGAATTGGAGTTTGTCAGCAATAAGGTTGAGTCCCTGCTTGGGCAGCAGCTGGTTTACTCTAAGCCGGCAACAGCACAGCAGGAACAGGGGCTGAACAGTACGATTCCACAATTTGCCGACCAACTAAAGATTTACCGCAACATGAACACCGGAGCACTAAGCACCACGTTTCCGTTTACTAGTGCCGATTTGTCGGACGACAAGGGAATCCTTTACGGCATCAACATGCACAACTCCGGATTGGTTATTTTTGATCGCTTTTCCTTAGAAAACGGCAATAGTGTTGTCTTTGCCAAGTCTGGTGCGGGCAAGAGCTTTACCGTAAAACTAGAAGCCCTGCGCAGCCTAATGATGGGTACTGAGATATTTATTATCGACCCTGAAAACGAATATCAGCGCATGTGTGACGCCGTTGGCGGGGCGTACGTTCGGCTCAGCCTCAACAGCGCGACACGGATCAACCCATTTGACCTCCCGCAAGTTGTGGATTCTGAAGAAGCCGATAACGCCCTACGCTCAAACCTCATAACCCTGCACGGTTTACTACGATTGATGATGGGTGGTGCGCAAGCTCAGATGCAGGGCGGGGGTATGGCAACAGTTCCGGCTATGACTCCAGTTGAAGAGGCCGACCTCGACGCCGCACTGATTGAAACATATGCCAAAGCCGGCATCACTAATGATCCGCTGACTCACGGCTCACCGCCGCCGACTATTGCCGACCTGTACAACACACTGCTCCATATGGGAGGAACTGGCCCGCAGCTATCACAGCGGCTCCGCAAGTACACCACAGGTACGTTTGCGGGGATATTCAGCCAGCCGAGCAATGTGAGCGTTAATAATCCGTTAGTCGTTTTTAATATTCGTGACCTTGAAGACGAGTTGCGCCCGGTAGCCATGTACATAGTGCTCAATTACATCTGGAACAAAACAAAGAGCGACCAAAAGCGGCGAATTCTGATCGTTGATGAGGCTTGGCAGCTTATGAAATATGAAGACAGCGCGAACTTTTTGTTTTCACTTGCCAAGCGCGCTCGCAAGTACAACCTTGGGATTACCACTATCACCCAGGACGTAGAAGACTTTATCGGCTCACGCATGGGGCGCGCCATTGTCGCCAACGCCTCTATGCAGCTACTACTGAAGCAATCCAGCAGTGCAGTGGATGTACTGGCCGATGTGTTCAAACTCACCAGCGAAGAGCGCAAACGCCTCAGCCAATTCCCTGTCGGGCAGGGATTATTCTTTGCCGGTCAGAACCATGTGCATATTCAGATTGTGCCAAGCCCAACCGAAGCCAGCCTGATAACCACTAACCCTGGCGAGGTGCAAGCCATCAAACAAGGTGAGATTAATGCCGGACAAGGTTCCATAGATCTACAAAATCCGCTAGCACCAGGAGTATAGAAAGAATAAACGATGGCTCAGTCAACGCAAGACCCTCGATCAAAACAAGGAAGACTGAGAAAGTCCGAGGATCCGTTGGAGCAAATCCCGACCGCAAGTCAAGAGGGAATTGACCATCTTCGTTCAAAACAAAGCCAGCCAGGTGCAGTAAAGCCATCAGGCCAGCAAGTATACGATGATGCTGCCCACCCAGCAGTAGCCAAAAGACAGGCCGAGACCGAGAACGAAGGTGCTGGGCTGAAAGATAAAAAGCACCTTGACCCAGACGAACTAGACCAAAAAGAAAACGAAGACGGCGATGCGGAAAATACACCGCCCGAAGAACAGATAAACTACACCGCCTCGGACGAAAAAAAAGGCGAAAAACGCAGCTTCCTTAAGCGGCGTGGTTTGCTTGTAAGTTTGGGTGCCGGCGGAATATCGCTGATTATTGTTTTAGCTGCAATTTTAGGTTTTTTGAACGTTTTCAAATTAGATACGCTACTGCAAAATATCGATGCCCGTACGTTTGCGAGGCTGAATGGGAACCTAGACGGCAGATCGAATGAATACATACGAACGTATATGATAATGCGCCTTGCCGATATAGGCGACAGCCCAAACCTAGACAGACCCAACGACCCTGACAACCTAATACTCCGTGCAAATAACGTTGATACAGGCAACCCCGTTTACAAGTGGTACAGGGTACTACGTGGTTCAAACACAAAGACTTCGGCGTTTGAGCGGCAGGTTTTTGAAAAGCATGGAATAAAATTTGCTAGCGTGGCTAGGAGGGAAGGCAATCAGATTATATTCAGGCCAGCCGTAGTTACATTTGATACAAGGTTCAAAACAGCCCGTGCAGTGCTTGGGCCAGACCAACTGGGATTAACTCCAGCTCAACGCCAAGGTGTAGCAGATATTGATGTCAATCAAATGAATGGTAGACTCCGCGAGTTTGTTAATGCTTCGGTTTTTAATGATGATAAAGCCGCCAGAAAACAAATAAAACAAATTGTGCACGACGAAACCCGGTTCTATAAAGTGTTTGAGCGGCGCATGCTTAGAAAGTCGATTCAAAATATGACCGGTGTCAGGGACTGGCGGTTTTTTGAAAAAACACGTAGCAATCTAGAAGAAAGACGCACCAATATCCGCAACAAAATACTCGACAAAGCCCTGCCAGAAAGCACAAAGAACGGCAAGCTAGTCCGTTGCCTGTTTGGATTGTCTGATTGTAAAAAGAGTGACGACCCGAGTGATCCACAGCATAGAGCAGACACCACAACAGTGGTGGGTGATAACGGAACAAACGACCAGAGCATTACTACGTCTCGGACAACCGATAACCCAGACGGTACCCAAACCACCACAACTGGTACGGAGACGTATAAAACCGCCGAGTTCCTGAGCGAAATACTTAAACGCACCGGCGTCGCATTCAGTGTCGTAAACATTGCAGCGACCGTCGACCTTATCGAAAAAATCGACAGCAACATACGAAGCGGAGCAATCGCCAAAACCGTCCAAGTCGCTAAAGCAACGCAAGCCGTCGGCTTGTATCAGGTGATGAAAACATCCAGAGACCAAATTATAAAGGGCGACGTCACTCCAGAAGAATTTGATGCTTTTATGCAAGTACTCGGGAATGCATCAAATAGTGAAGCCTGGGCGGTGGCGGTGGCTGGTAGTTCTCCGGTTCGATCCGCTGAAGCATCAGAACCCGGCAAGGTATATGCGGCTGGACCAAGTAATCTCGGAAGGACGGCTTACTGCGAACCAGACCATCAAGCTAAACTTTCTAACCCTGAAAACGAAAAAGAAATCATTGAAAACGATAAGCAGTACCACTACCTCTGTCCGGATGCGGTTATTGGATCAGCAAATCGCGCCGAACAACTGGAAGATGCCTACCTGAGTACCATCGGCAAAATTACAGGCCCGATTGCGGAAGCTGTACGGGCAGCAAGGGATTCGTTTTTTGGGAAAATATTCGATGGAATTTTAAAGATAGCTGAAGTCTTTGGTGGAGCCGTAAATTTTGTGGTTGAAAAATTTATTGCAGTTCTAGGTCTTGATGATGACCTTGCTCGACTTATGTCAATTATCGCCAACAAGATTGCAGCATTTTTGGGTGCGGGTCCAATCTTGAGTGGCCTAGAACCCGGGGGGGTGTTCATGAACTACATCGTGCAGGGTGCCGCCTATACCGCCGAATCCACTAGCCGCATGCTCGGAGCAGCCGTCACAACCGCAACCAGCGCCAACCATGCTCAACAGCTCCTTGCTGGCGCCGAGGCCGACCGCAGCCTGAGTTTTAATGAAAGGTACTTTTCACTTAATCAGTACGACTCACTCGCTTCAAGAACTTTGTTTAGCACAGCAGACGGAATAAACGACACGCCGGACGTTTTTAGCGTAGTAGGTTCTAGTCTGTCTAACATCAAAAATGTACTACCAGGTATGTTATTTAATCGAGTCGGCGCCCAGCCGGTCACTAATGACTCCTACGCTGGGGCAAAAGTAGCCGCCATTGACAGCTATGACTGGCCGCCAGAATGTGACCAGCTTAAACCCATAACGAGCCAGCCAAAACAAGGGAGCAATATCCAAGCGGTTCTGGGAGTTGCACGAGTACCAGACACTGAACTTACGTGGGAACTTATGACAAACAGCAATGACTGGTATGACTACGTATACGAGAAAGTGGGTGCCGCCGTTGGTGACCCCGACCAAGAAGACACCACTGCAAAAACAATCCATAACTGCTGGTTAAGAGACAATGCCGTCCGCGGTGGCATAGGTACGCGGTTTGGGTACACCGACGACGATGGTTACAGCGATAATAGCCAGCCAGCCGCCGACACAGCCGAAGAGTCTACGGGAGATGTAAGCCTGACTTCACTAAACGGCTATACGCTAAATCCTAATGAGGTAAGGTGGGTGAAGTACATAAAAGACGATGTGATGGCGCGGCTTCCTGGCAGCGCAAATGAACAAGCAGCAATGGCAGCGCGCGTCACCTGGTGGTCGCTAAAGGAAGGAATACTTAACGGAAATATCATTCCCGGTGGCAACCCACACCGTAATTCAAACTGTGGCAGTCAAGGGCAAAAGAGTAATATTCTTGAGCTTTGTAGCGCCGGTCTCTGGCAAATTGGGATGGCCGGCGTGCAGTTCGCCAATTTTAACCTCGCTCAAGTTGAAGCTGTAGCGAGACAACGCAACCCAGATAAGACCATCCAAGAAATCCTAGCCGATGTTGCCGTTCTGGTTGGCCACAACCAGGGTTCAAGTGAATACAACACCATTATTAATGCAACAGGGCCACTGCGCAAATCACTGCTGATGAGAGATCCAGCTACAGGGTTTACTCTTGTTGACCGTAATGTCACACCAGAGTGCCTTAGTGGAACATTTGCGCCTTTCTGCGATGGGTATGATTCAACAAATAACATAGCAGCCAGTCCTGCCGTTGCATTAAAAGTCGTAAATGATGAGCTAACCCCTTACTTTAAGGGCTCTGTTGGCTTATCATCCTTGCCGGGTGCTACGCAGGTTGCCGGCACAAATTATTACAGAATGCCCGAAGCCCCAGGGGGAGAATACGTCTTTAGCCCCAACACACCGCCTACTGAGCGCTGTGGTAGCAAAGAACTGGTAAATGCAATTTATACAGTGTCTAAGGCCTGGAATCAAAAATACCCGAGTAATAAACTTATAGTTGGCGACCTTAACGCGGCGGCTGGGCATGCCAGTCACGAAAACGGTGTGGATGTAGACATCACCACCCAAGGACAAATAGCGGCCAATACTGCCGGTAGCGTGCAAGCCAGTAAAGACCTGGGCAGAATGTTTGCAGACACTGGAATTATAAAGTATATATTCTATAATGACCCTGCTGTTCAAAGTGATTTTAATACATATGTTAGAAGCAAAGGGTTGCCCGGCGTAATGCAATACGAAGATAATCACCATCATCACTTCCATGTTCGGATAGCCGACCAATACAGGCTAACGACAGTGGCGGACTGCCCACAATGAAACGTATAAAAAAATATTTGGTAGTTGTATTTTCGGCTGCTATGTTAACGCTTTTAGGGACTGTCGTAATCGAAGCCGCACCTGGGTCATTAAACGAAATCGTGACTCAATTTGGCAGGAACAACCCAGGATCCGCAGTAGTGGTTAGCAACCTAACCGACAATTCAGAAGCCCGCCTAAACGGTGGTACGTCTTTTACGAGCGCTAGTCTGTATAAACTGTTTGTTGCTGAATACCTGTTCAAAGAACGGGAGGCCGGTAACTTGCGCTTCAATCAAAGTTTTGTATTAAAAGATGTTGCCGAACAGCATGAAGAAAACGTAAGTGACTGCAATGGCAACCAGGCTTGTGTAAATGCTATCTGGCCTAGCATTCCCACCGGCCAGTCGGCAACGGTAGCTGAATGTTTAAATAAAATGGTCATTTACTCCGACAATATTTGTGGCAAGACCTTTTTAGATGAGGCGCGCAAGAAGTATTCAAAAGTACCCGGCTATACCGGCACGTTTTTTTCACCACTTAGAACCAATGCTAACGATGTCGCCAAACTAATGAGCGACATCGCCAAAGAAACGTGGTTAAGCAAGGGAGCATCACAAGAGATGTATGCACTTTTAAAGCAGCAGTACCATAAAGAAAAAATACCTGCCGGGCTGCCGCCGGGTACCGAATTTGGTAACAAAACCGGTGAAATTCATTCGGTAAGCAATGGTAAGTCTCATGATGCAGCAATTGTAAAAGCAGGGGATAAAACCTACGTATTGGTGGTTTTAACCAATAAAAACCCCGACCTCGCCACCACAAAACAGCGCATTGCCGGACTATCTAAACAGGTTTATGAATTTATTGCACAAGGAGTTGCTAGTGATGATCCAGCAAATAGCACCTGCGCACCCGAAGCTTCCGCAGAATCAGCGCAGGGGGCTGCCGCAAATAGCAATATAAACGACATTCTTTTGGAATTAGAAGCGCCCTTGTATGACCCAGACGGACCCGCTTGTTGTGATGCCAGCCTGGGGGGACCATCCGACGGAGGGCCATTAACCGGAGTACGATTCCCTGCGCTTGATGATACCGCAGCGCTTTCTGCCGCCATAAAAGAATACATACAAAAAGGATGGCCTTCTTCGCCACTCATACCTTTTGCTGATGATTTTGTGCGTTTTGGTCAACAGTACGACATTAACCCAACCATCCCCGTTGTTATTGCACAGGTAGAGTATCAGTTTGGCACCGTACGCACCGATCTGGTCGGGCCGGGAGGGCCGGGACAATACAACTTTTGGGCGGTTACTCATAATTCAAACGCTTCAACACGATTTGGGCCGTATCCCAGTATCATCGTAGCCATGGAAGAGCATTACAAGCTTCTTTCGGGAAGGCTGTACCTCGGACCACCATCGAACTTCACAACCATAAGCCAAATCATGAACCGTTACGCCCCCTCAGTTGAGAATGACACACCGAGATATATAAGAACTATCGAAGACGGTGTCCGTAAACTGCTAGGTGACGCAGGCGTCAGCGGGGGTGGAGGTGCAAGCGCAGACACTCCAGCGAGTGCAACGGGCGACGATAGTGGCTGTGGGTCTGCTAGTGCAATAGGTGGTCTTGTGCCTATCTTGCACACAAAACCTCCTGGAGGAAGTTACGGCTACGCCGATGCAGAGGGACAACCAAACAGCTCGGGGCAGAAGTTCCATATGGCAATTGACTGGTTCGCGCCAGCGAACAGTCCCGTAAAGGCGCCTGCAAGCGGTAAAATCGCAAGGCTAAGCCCCGACCCAAACCCTGGTCAAAAGGCGACCGGGCAGGTGTTCGGAGGTACGATAAGCGTTCGTGATACCGAAGGTCGCTTATGGACACTTCGTCATATATCACCTTCAGATACCATCAGTGAAGGGCAAACCGTGAATGCCGGAGATGTAATTGGAGGTGTCAAAGACTGGGCAGGGCCAACACACATTCACCTCGAACTATATGGTCCAGGCTCGGATGATAGAGAATACAGCGTCGAAAAAGCAATAAACCCAATACAAGCCTACCAGGCTGTCGGTCTGCTCACTGACGTAGAATGTAGGCAATGTAACTAAAGGCGCTTAAATTATGCAAAATATAAAGAATCGCTTTTCAAACTTAACTCCAAAGCAAAAATTAATTCTACTTCTGTTAATGTTAGGCGTTGGATTATTCATCCTTATCGCTATTATTGGTAATACCGGCACTTTACGTAACCAATCAGTGGAAGATGGTGACTCTCACCGAATATACCTAAACGATGAAGGTCGCTTACAGGATCTGCTTTTTGACGAGCAGTACTTTGCAGTGCAGCAGGCAGTAAGCGATTACATCGTTTCAAGAATTGGAGAAGACGTCCAAGCAGCCACAATGCTTGGTAATCCCACTGTTCCTAAAAGTGGCTTAATTAATTTCAAAGTAGAGACGAAGAACCCAAAGAAGAACTTTACTGTTGAAGTAGACCGAACCGTTGATTTTGATAAACTTGGGTTTAGCATCGTGGGCACAGACTATAAAAAAACAATTCTTGTTTATACTGATGCAGTTCAAGAAGAGGCCGCCGAACAAGACCCAGCTCAATAGTTTTACGATAGGGCGATGAGGTTGTGGCCGGTAGTGAAATGTTCGATGACGGCATCCGCGTCCGTGGTGGTGATAAAAACCTGGTGTTGTTTCAAGCTTTCTACCAGGTATCGCCGACGCTTGCCGTCAAGCTCGCTAAAAACATCATCTAACAGCAATATGGGCGTGCTTTGAAAAACTTTTTCAAGGAGTTCCATCTCAAAAATCTTAAGTGCGAGTAGTATGGTGCGCGTTTCTCCTCGGGAGGCTGACAAAGCTGCTGACTGGCTGTTAATTTCAAACCCTACGTCGTCACGGTGGGGGCCAGAACCTGTGAAGCCACGTAAATAGTCGAGTTGTTCGCTCGCTTCAAGCTTTTTCAAGAAACTACTCCCGTAGTTTTCTGGATTGAGTGCTGTTAGGTAGTGCAGGGACAGCTTTGTCGGTTTCTGGGCAATGTTTTGGTAATGTTTGGCGATGACACTATTGATTTCGTTGATTAGTAGGAGTCGTTTTTGCGCCAGCCTAGCACCCGACTCACTGAGCTGCACATTCCAAACGAACAGTTCATCCTGCGAGTTCTGAGGGCGTTTCAATAGAGCATTTCGCTGACGCAGGGTTCTGATGTACGTGTTTTTAGTTCCGCTAAATTCTGGGTCAGTGCGGGCTAACAACCCATCGATATATTCACGTCGTGATTCCGGACTACGAATGAGAAGCTGCAGATCATTAGGTTCGAATAATACTGCCGGTACAAACTTTCCCATCCCTAGCCGTTTATACTTTTTGCCGTCTATTTCGTATTCGGGCTTCACTACACCCTCGTCGGCTTTAACTTTTACTATTCGCTGGCCGCTGCCAAAATCAGCTTCTAGTCGTGCCCACTCTTGTTCAAATCTTACTAAGTCGGCAGGTTTTGCGCGATATGATTGTCCACGAGCTAGAAAAAGAACTGCTTCTAATAGATTTGTCTTACCAACGCCATTTGGGCCAACTATTATATTGACGTCACCACTAAACTCGAATGATTCATCCATATACGAGCGAAAGTTTTGCAAGCGAATATTACTAATCACTTGCTTAAGTATAAACAACTAGGGACAAAACACTTTCAAATGCCTCTAAATAAAAGCTAGTCAATTTAGTTCCAGCCAGCTTTTTCGGGTGTAGACATATTCGTATATATTGTGACAAATGAAATAACTAGCTGAGGCGAAAGTGGTTGGGTTTTGTAGGGCAAGTGAGACGTTTTGTCTCTACGTACGGAGGGGCATGATGACGTGATTATACTCAGAATCTGCAGTATCGCGTAGCAGGCAGGGTTCTAGTTTGCCGTTAAAGCAAAATTCCACTTCGTCACCACTCATAACATTTAGCGCATCGGCGAGGTACCTTGAATTTAGTGTTACCTCGCCGCCGCCCGTTACTTCTGCGTTTGCTTCGGCAGTGTTTTCGCCAAGCTGAGAAGCAACAGATGTAATACTCACTTTATTGTCATTAATTTTTAGCGTGATACTGCCGGCACTTTCTCTTGCAAATAAACTTGATACTTTGGTGATATTTTGGAACTCAGACTTCGACAGCTTGGCAACTGTTTGAAAAGAGGCGGGAATAAGCTTCCTGTAGTCAGGGTAACTACCCTCTAGAAGACGTGCGGTTAAATATGCACTGTTGAGTTCAAATCTTATCTGCTGATCATCATATGATACCGTCACATCAGATTTGTCTTCTAAAAGCCTTGTTAATTCCTGAAGGGCACTCGCTGGCACAAGTAGTTTTGATTCTTGAATCTGCTTGCCGAGTTTTTTTTCTGCCAGTCTATAACTATCCGTGGCAACCATGTATAGTTCGCCATTATGCGTATGGAGATATAGTCCTGTTAGTACTGGCCGGCTATCGTCATTACTGGCGGCTAGTAGTGTCTGTTGGAGGCCTTTTTTAAGACTCGTGGCATCTATTTTTATGATTGTAGGTTTTTCTATTGATGGCATAATCGGGAATTCATCAGCCACTACACCGTTAATCGTGGATGCGTACTTTTCGGTAGTAATACTTAGTTTATGATCCACAACCTCCAGATTAAGTACACCTTCTGGTAAACTACTCACAAAATCCTGGGTAAGTCTGGCAGGAACGGTTATAGCACCTTCAGTAGCAATTTTTGCACCTGTAAATTCCGTTATGGCGATGTCGAGGTTGGTCGCAGAAATACTAAGCCTTTTACCATCAGTCTTTAGTAGAACATTTGAGAGAATAGGCAGAGTACTCCTGCTATTAGCAACACGAGCTACCATTCCAAGCGCCTTACTTAAGTTTTCCTGCGTTACTTTTAGTTGCATAGTACTTTCCCTTTATATTATGTAGTTATTATTATTAGTCCTGTGGAAATGGTGGAAAACAAGCTAAATACACTGGTATTTGGGTGGGGAAGAGCCTGAGGGTAACTGGGTGGGGTGCTGTGTGTAAGTAAGGCTTAGGTCGCTTTTTTTGTGCAGGTACTGTGGATTGGGTGGATAAATAAACACTGTTAGCCACTGATACTGCACAAGTTGAACACACATTGTACACAGGTAGACTATCCATACATGCGCTCGCGAATTGTATTGATTTGCTGCTGCAAGTGACTGCTCAGTGCGGCTTCACGTTGAATTTTTTCTACTGAGTGTATGGCTGTTGTGTGGTCTTTTCGTCCAAGTTCGTGAGCAATTTTTGGGAAGCTAAGGTGTAGTTCAGAGCGGAGCATATACATGGCAACCTGCCTAGGGAGGACAATTTCTTTATCACGCTTTGGTCCAAGCATTTCTTCGACACCGACCTGAAAAATCTTCGCAGTGCGCTCCACTACTTGCCGAGCGGTGATGTGTTTGGGCCGAGCCCTGACGTTTCCAAATATTGCTCGCACAACAGCAAGTTCTGGTTCAACTTTTCGCATTTCACAAAACGCCAAAACCTGGTTAAGCGCCCCCTCCAACTCACGAATGTTGTTCGGTACATGCTCGGCCAAAAACTCAACAACGTCGTTTGGAAGGGATATATCATGGGTGCTAGCCTTGCTTTGTAGGATCGCGCAGCGTGTTTCAAAATCCGGAGTTTGCATATCAATAGTCATACCCCAGGCAAATCGACTCCTTAGTCGATCTTCAAGGGTGGGGATTTCTTTCGGTGGTTTATCGCTACTAATGATAATTTGTTTGTTGGCTTGATGGAGTGCGTTAAAGGTATGAAAGAATTCTTCTTGAATCTTTTCTTTGCCGGCAATAAACTGCATGTCGTCAACAATAAGCACATCAGCGCTCCGATAGTGCTTGGCAAAATCGGTGGTCTTTTTGAAGCGAAGAGCGTCAACAAATTCCTGAACAAATTGCTCGGTTGAGGCATACACCACTCGTGCCTTGCTATTATCTGTAATTACTTGATTGCCAACCGCCTGAATGAGGTGAGTTTTACCAATACCCACACCACCATATATAAATAGTGGATTGTATTTTGTGCCAGGCGAAGCAGCAATAGCCTGACAGGCGGCATAGGCGAGTTCGTTACTAGAGCCGACCACAAATGTTTCAAAAATGTAGCGTTCGTTTAAGCCTTGGCGGTAGCCGTGACTAACGTTGCCGAGCGGACTTTGCTTCATATGGGCGGGTGTGTCATTTCGTGGTGACACCGAAACGAGCTGAGGTGTGTTTTTGTTATCGCGTTGTCTCGATGATGGGCTGGCGCTCTGGATTCGATATTCTATAGTCTTTGTGCCGACACCATTCTTTTGTAATACTTCCGCAATGAGTTGATTAAACTTGTGCTCAAGCTGGCTTTTAACAAAAATGTTAGGTACGCCAACTATCAACTTTTCGTCAGACTGTTCGATGAGGCGGGTGTTTTTGAACCACGTCACAAAACTCCCCCGAGAGACTGTTAGTTCAATCTCGCCGAGGAGCGCTTGCCACAGTCCATTTTGCTCAGCATCTCCCAAAATAATCCCCCAACTTTTCTAACTAGAGATGAACAGTACTATAGCGAAAAAGGAGTTACTTTTCCACAGAAACAAAGCCGTGAAAATTACATTACTAAAAATTATTGAATATAGAGAAGTTTTATGCACAGTAATATTCTCCATCTGTTAATTATGTGGAAAAATGTTGAATATTAGTGGAAAACTTGGTATTATTTGTGGGTTAACATTGTTAATTTAACCTTATAGCTACAATTCTGACCACGTAAGACCTTATTGGGCTTAGCGGAAATACTTAGTAAGGGATATAATCTTAACTTAAAGCAGAAAACAATATTGTTGGATTAATGGAGAAATCATGCCAAAACGAACATATCAACCAAAAAAGCGTCAGCGCTCTCGGGAACATGGTTTTCTGAAGCGAATGGCGACGAGCGCTGGACGGACCGTACTGCGTCGACGACGACTAAAAGGCCGCGCGCGATTGACCCACTAAATCACCTAAGTTAAGTGGGGGTAGCTGCTAATGCTCGCCAGGCAAAACCGATTTCACGGTCCGCAGGGTTTGAAACGACTATATAAAAGAAGCAATATTGTTCGTGGTTCTTTGTTTAGTGTGCGCATCGTTCGCGGTGTCGATTCAGGCGGCTTTCATGCGGCAGTAGTGGTAAGTAAAAAGGTGAGTAAATCAGCTGTCGTCCGAAATCGCATTCGTCGTCGTGTCTACGAGGCAATTTCTGCCCAAGACCTGACAAGACTGGCCGGCTACGACGTGATGATTACGGTATTTCAAGATTCGGTGACAATTCTTGCGTTTGGCGATCTAAAAAACGAGATTGCCAGGCAACTACACGTAGCCCATAAGCAGGCAAAGTCTCAAAACTAGCCCCCAACTTCTTAGCCTGTGCTATAGTAGTAGCTGAAAAAGGGGCGCTCTAAGCATGTTTACGTTGCTCGTCGTACAACCAATTTTTAACCTCCTTGTTATTATCTATGCACTTATTCCGGGGCATAATTTTGGGCTAGCAATTGTATTGTTTACTGTTTTGGTGCGGATGGCGATGTGGCCATTGGTCAAAAAGCAACTACACCACGCTAAGGCTATGCGGGCATTGCAGCCTGAAGTGAAGCTTATCAAGCAGAAGGCAAAGGGGGATCGCAAAAAAGAATCGCGCATGGTCATGGAGCTCTATAAGGAGCGTCAGATCAATCCATTCAGTTCAATTGGTATTCTCCTGGTGCAGCTACCGATACTACTCGGACTGTATTATGGTATAAAGCGCATTGTCGATGACCCTAAGAACATCATTGATTTTTCATACCCCTGGGTAGCGAATCTCGACTGGATGCAGACGCTCGCCCAAAACATTTCTCAGTTTGATGCAACACTGTTTGGAGTTATAGATCTAACTCGAAAAGCGGTGGACACAACGGGCATATACTGGCCGGCTATGATATTGGTGATTGCTACTGCTATTGCCCAGTACTACCAGAGCAAGCAACTGCTGCCGAATGATAAAGACGCTCGTTCGCTGCGCTCAATAATGCGTGATGCCAAAGTAGGTAAAAAAGCTGACCAGCAAGAGGTGAGTGCCGCAGTAGGCAAGGGCACGGTGTATCTAATACCGATATTTATTTTCGTGTTTTCGTTAGGATTTGCCGCAGCACTGCCACTTTACTGGTTTGTGAGTGCACTAGTTGCTCTGGTGCAGCAGACTATTATTTTGCGCGATGACACCGTTGAACTGGAGTCGCTTGCCGAAACGAAATCCAAGAAGAAAGCTGAAGCAAAAAAGGACACATCCAAAAAACCATCCAAGACCAGAACAACCGTAACATATCTGTCAGAAACCGATCTTGAAGCTGAGACCAAGCAAAATGTTACTGAAAATTCAAAACCAAAGAAAAAGTCGACTCAAGCTAAGCGTAAAAAGAGGAGACGTTAAATGGAAGAAGCCATTGCATACGCCAAGAAATATATGGAAGACATGCTGTCGTTTTTTGGGCTTAATACGGATGTATATGCCACCACCGAAGACGGTGAGGTAATAGAGCTGCATATTCCATCAACACATCTCAATGGTTTTTTGATTGGGCAGCGTGGTGACACTATGCGTTCACTGCAATATATGACCAGCATGGCGCTAAAGAATCAGGGATTTGAGCAGACGAGAGTAAACGTTGATGTTGCGGATTACAAGAAACACCAAGCTGAACGTTTAGTGCAGAGAGCAGAAGCTTGGTTTAAGCAAGTTCAAGAAAGTGGTGAGTCGAAATCATTGGCTCCTATGAATGCTGCTGACCGACGTGTTATTCATAAGGCTGCCGTAGAGTATGGCCTCAAAAGCGACTCAGAGGGTGAAGGTCGAGATCGCCACATTGTTTTAAGTCCAGCCGAAAAAGGAGCCTAGGAAGCGCTATCTTCATAAAGCTTCAGGGTTTGTTCCGCCATTTTTTGCCACGAGTAATGCTTGGCTTGGGCGTGACCTTTTTTGATCAGTTCGCTGCGGAGGGGGATATCGGTAAGAACTCGGTCAATAATGTGAGCTGCTTGCTGAGGATTTTGTGGATCAAAATAAGCGGCTGCGTCGCCATAAATTTCGGGGAGGCAGGTTGCCGAGCTGCTTACTACCGGCAAACCTTTGCTCATAGCCTCCAATCCGGGCAGGCCAAATCCCTCGCTGAGTGATGGAAAGACATAGAGTTTGGCCTTTTCGTAGAGCCACGCCAGCCCAGCATCGCTTACATATCCTAGAAAATGGGTGTCGGCCGGGGTAATCGATCGAACTTCCTCAATAAATTTTTTGTAAATAGCATCTTGATTACCGGCAAGCACAAGCTGAAGGGCGGGGTGGCGTTTTTTTACTATTGCAAATGCCCGAAGCAGTAACTCCAGGTTTTTGTGGGCGTGAGCAGTACCGACATATAGAATAAAATCTCTATTTGTCAAATTATTAATAGGGGAAGGGGGGAGGGCATTTGTTGAGTCAATATCGACTCCTTCGTATGTAACGAAAACCTTGGATTTCGAGACCTTGGGGGCAAAATGTACAAGATCGGATTTTACGTATTTGCTGGGCGCTATTACAATCTTGGCGTTTCTTAACGCCCATTTAATATTTAGAGCCAGTTGTTTTTGTTTTAGACTGTAGCCAATTAAAGTTTTGGTTTTTCCGGGATTTTGGAATCGCAGTTGCGTTAGATCATGAATGGTAACGACGTACGGTCTTCGGTACAGCACAGGCACCATCTGGAACGGAAAATGCACCAAGTCTGCATGTAGCCTGTTGAGCTGACGCGTAAGGCTTAGCTGGGCTCTTTTGCTGTATAGCGGGTAGTCGGCCATCTGTTTTGTGAAATTTTTATTGCTGGGAGTCCAGCTGGCATAATCCTTTTTTAATAATAAAACGATGTAACTATTGCGACTGTCGATTAGTTGTA
The DNA here is from genome assembly GCA_022841445.1 of Candidatus Saccharimonadota bacterium. Classification (GTDB taxonomy): domain Bacteria; phylum Patescibacteriota; class Saccharimonadia; order Saccharimonadales; family UBA10212; genus JALHRM01. The sequence goes on along the minus strand of JALHRM010000001.1, from coordinate 253,916 downwards.
AATAATGAAGCAGTCGCTCCACATAGCGGCCGGTACTGGTTCGAAGTATCCTTGCATCAATGACTATCTTCACTGTTATAATGGTAAACCAGCAAACTAGTATTTAAAAACGGAGACTCTAAATGGCAAAAAAGGCTCTTATTACCGGAGTGACTGGTCAGGATGGTGGTCATCTCGCCCATCTTCTACACGAAAAAGGCTACGAAGTTTTCGGTATAATCCGGGGCCAAAGAAATCCGAAGCGTGAAGTTTTTGAAGCAGAATTTCCCTTTGTTCAACTTATTGAAGCAGATCTTCTAGATACATCTTCCATGGTGCGCGCAGTGCAATTGTCGCTACCGGACGAGGTATATAACCTAGCTGCAGTTAGTCATGTCGGATATTCATTTATGAATCCACAACTTACCGCACAGGTTACTGGTCAGGGAGTTATAAACATCTTGGAAGCTATACGGCTTTCTGGGGCTGAAAAGTCGGTGCGATTTTATCAAGCATCAACAAGTGAAATGTTTGGAGGTCTCGCCTACAATCGTCCAGAAAAGGGCTATGATGAGTCATCAATCTTTCATCCTCGGAGTCCGTACGGTGTGGCTAAATTATATGGTTACTGGTCTGTTGTAAATTACCGTGAAAGCTATAATATGTTTGCCGTGAACGGCATCTTGTTTAATCACGAAGGCCCTCGTCGAGGAGTGGAGTTTGTTACAAGAAAAATCAGCAATGCTGTTGCGCGCATTAAGCTTGGCGCCCAAAAAGACCTACACCTAGGCAACCTAGACGCCAAAAGAGATTGGGGTTACGCTGGCGACTATGTGGAGGGTATGTGGAGAATGTTGCAACAAGATACGCCAAGCGACTATGTTCTTGCTACCGGAGAAACGCATTCCATACGGGATTTTTTAGACCTTGCTTTTAATGAAATTGGCGTAAGTGATTGGTCATCCTATGTTGTTTTAGACAAGGCTTTCGAGCGTCCCGCTGAAGTAGATTTACTTCTTGGTAACCCGGCTAAAGCCGAAAAAGAGCTTGGCTGGAAGCGTAAAGTTGACTTCCCTGCACTTGTTAAGATGATGGTAGAACATGATCTGTCTATTGAAGGAGCAAAACTCTAGACCTCTCTACTTGATTCCCACTTGGCAAAATCACGCATAGTTGTTTCAAGGTCATATGTCGGACTCCAGCCGACATCTTCATTGATTCGTGAGTAATCTCCAAATATATCCTTAATTTCGTTTGGTCGGATTTTTGACTTGTCGACCTGTATGCTTACATCATTTTCGTTAATTTCGAACGCAGTAAGTAGATTTCTGAGTATTTCTTCTCCCGATCGACTTCTGCCACTACAAATATTGTATAGGCTGTTTTTTATTGTGTCCTTAGGGGCGAGTGCTAGGTCTGCGTAAGCTTTTACAATATCTCGAACATCAGTGTAGTCACGTTTCGTATTAAGATTTCCAACTTGTATTGTTTCTCCACTCTTCACAAATTTTTTAATCTGTGCAGACAAATCCGGAACAAGAAAACCCGGAAGTTGGCCTGGTCCAGTATGGTTGAATGGTCGCACAACAATACACTCAAGGCCAGACCCGGAGTAATTCAGCAATGCTTTTTCCATTCGTTGCTTACTTATGGAGTATGGATTTGTTGCTTGCTCCTCAGCCAGAGGCGAACTTTCACCCAATGGCATTGGTGAAAACGGATCATAAACGGCGCCAGAACTAACAGCAATTATTCGAGAACGTATATTATTTTCTATTAAAGCATCATAGAGAGTTGTGTGGACTCTTACGTTCAGGTCTATATACATTTCAGGATTAGCAAAAGAAGCCCCTACATTTGCAAGCCCTGCTAGGTTTATTATCGAATCATAATTTATTAACTGAAGATTAGAAACATTTTTAGGATCGGACAAATCCGCAGACTGGTAGCTAGACAACTTACTAGTTAACGGAACTTCTTCGCGGCCGATGCCATGAACAGAAACACCCCTTGCAGTCAGTTCTTTTGTCAAGTGCCGACCAACAAAGCCGTTTACTCCACATATAAGTACATTAGCCATTCTGATAGTATATCTTAATCACTAGGCGGTGATAACGGCACTAACTTGGTATAATTTACTAAGTAGATAAACCCAACAATAACTAACATTGAGTAAAAAATTGGAATATGAAACGTAAATCGATTACTAGTTTAGCCCAAAAGGCAAAAATAAAACTAGTAAACAGGGACTTTAAGTACAAAAAAAAGTCTGCATCAGAGTGGGCTCATAGTGCTGCTAAATACCATCAAAAATACGGTACCAAAAAAGCTCTTCTAAGAGTAAAACAGGAAATCAAGAAAGCCGCACATTCACCCACTGACGGAGTTAATCTTGTATTTCCAAATGGTATAAAAACAGGTTTCAGCAAGGCTCATATAGAAAATTGGTATAAGCAAAACGCACTTCATGTAGTTGTAGTAATACCAAGCTACAACGACTACGACTTGCTGGACGACTGTCTCAAAAGTATAAAAGAGACAACAAAAGCAGAGCTTATAGAGATTGTCGTAGTGGATGATTATTGCACAAAGGAAAGCCGTGATAAGCTTGCTAAATTTTCCAAAACGGAAAATGTCCACGTAATTTTCCGCAAGAAGAATGGCGGGTTTGCAAAAGCAGTTAATACAGGCCTGAGGTACGTTCAAGATAGCTACCCTAAAAGCGAAGTCATACTTCTCAATAGCGACACAACAGCCCACGCCGGATGGCTGGAGGCGTTGCAGTTTGCAGCCCATAATTACCATAAAGATGTGGGCATAGTAGGTCCAAAATTGTTGTATCCTGATGGTCGTATTCAAAGTGGTGGATCGCACAGAAATACTGAACATCCAGAGTGGTTTGACCACTACTTTAGATTTAAGCCAGCAAACTATGGGCCCGCCTGTGTCCCTCAATACTGCATTGGTGTAACCGGCGCTTGCATGTATATAACAAACAAAACCTTCAAAAAAATCGGCATACTTGACGAAAAATTTCAGTTTGCTTTTGAAGATATGGATTATTGTATTCGCGCCTGGAACGAAAGTATTCGAAGTCTTTACTTCCCTGAAGCCGTACTTACTCACCACGAGTCTGTCAGCCGTGCAAAGCATACAAGTCTAAAACCCAAAGAAGAAGCCTCGGTTCGATATTTTTGGGAGAAGTGGGGTAATTGGTTTGATAAGCGAAATGTGAGGAATGCGCAAGGTAAGCTACGAATCATATATGTCTTACAGTCTACGGGTGTTAGCGGAGGCCACAAGGTAGTATTCCAGCATCTGGATAAGCTGAAGGACTTAGGCTACGATACTGAACTTTGGGCGCTGGATAAAGCCCCTACATGGACAAAACTTAGAACAAAAACAAGGACATTTAAAAGCTACGAAACTTTGGTTAAACGACTTTCTGAAGAAGAAGCTATTAAGGTTGCAACATGGTGGGAAACGGCTGCTCCGGTGTGGCTTTCATCACTTAATAAGGGGATTGCAGCTTTCATTATTCACGAAGTTGAAACCGCTTTTTATCCAGATAATCCCGAAGTGCAGAGTTCGGTTGCGTCGTCATATCGCAAAGAGTTTAATAATATAATTTCTTGTAGCTATACTCTTGATGGTATACGTTCATTGGGCCTTAACGGTAGTCTCATACCTTGTGGGTACGAAGAAAATACCTATAAGCCACTTAAAGACATAAGGAGAGAAAAGGCAACGCTTCTTGCAGTTGGTAGAAGTTTTTTCCAGAAGAATTTTAAGCAGACATTGGCAGCATGGCAGTCAATGTCTGATAATCAGCCTAAACTGCTTTTGTTTGGTAATGAACCTAGTGCCATAAATCTCAAAAAGAATAAAAATGCATCCTATGTGGTTCGGCCCTCTGACAAAGAAGCCAATATTCTTTATAACCGGGCCACGGCGTTTGTACTCACTTCGTATCATGAGGGATTTGGCCTGCCCTTAGTAGAAGCCATGGCCGCGGGGTGCCCTGTTATTTGTACAGACGCAAACGGTAATCGTGATTTTTGTTTTGACCAAAAAAACTGTTTAATGGTCGAAAAAGACGATGTTGAGGGCTTGGCAAAAACCATGCAGCATTTACTGGAAGACCAAGAGCTTCGGGCGAGACTGTCAAGGGCTGGTCTAAAAACGGCGGAGATGTATACTTGGAGTGCTGTGGCAAAAAGACTTGATTCCTACTATAAGAAACTCTCAATGCAGCCAAATAGAAAATATATTCAACAAGTAGTGCGGAAGTATAAATAGAGTGAAGCCAGCGGTTTTTATAAACAACTTTTTCAAACCTAGTAATATGAGTTTAATTCGTGAACTCGTGGTCACGGATTTTAAGTTAAGATACCAGGGTTCGGTGTTAGGTTACGTCTGGTCGCTGTTGAAACCGCTATTGCTTTTTGGAGTACTTTACATAGTTTTTACGCGTATAGTTCGATTTGGCGACAGCGTGCCTTACTACCCTGTTTATCTACTTCTGGGCTTGGTGCTTTGGAACTTTTTTATGGAGGCTACCGTTAACGGTATGAACGCAATTACGGGGCGTGGAGACCTAATTCGCAAAGTAAGCATTCCAAAGTATGTGATTGTTATTAGCACGACCGCATCTGCCCTAATAAACTTCTTTTTAAATATGATAGTAGTTTTTGCGTTTATGCTGCTAAGCGGAGTTCCTTTTACTTCACGTATTTTTCTTTCCCTGCCGTTCATTGCCGAATTAGTAATTTTGAGCTTAGGTTTGGCATTCTTGCTGGCGACGCTTTTTGTTAAGTTTCGCGATATGGGCCATATATGGGAAGTTGTTTTGCAGGTGCTTTTTTACGCAACGCCAATTCTTTATGCTTTTGATAAAGTTCCAGAAAAGGTCTTGTACATTATGGCTCTTAGTCCTTTGGCTCAAATTTTTCAAGACGTAAGAACAACCATAATAACTCCGGATTATATAACTACTCAAGAAGTTTTTGGAACGCCGCTCGCTCGTTGGTTATCCTATCTTGTTGTTATTTTGATTGCCCTGATGGCCGGTTTGTATTTCCGAAAGAGTTCACGTAAGTTTGCCGAGGAGCTTTAAGTGTCTAGTGACGAAGAATTCGCTTTGGTGGTAGAAAATTTACACAAAACTTTTCGGCTGCCCCATGATCGAAAAAACTCCTTAAAAAGTCGACTTATAAATTTTGGGAGCAGGCAAACCTATGAAACATTTCATGTGCTTAACAACATCAATTTTAGTGTTAAAAAAGGTGAGTTTTTTGGAATTGTTGGTCGCAATGGTAGCGGTAAAAGCACACTACTAAAAACAATAGGTAAAATCTACTACCCGACTAGTGGTAAGGTGCAGGTGAATGGTACACTTACTCCTTTTATAGAACTGGGCATTGGATTTAATGCGGAACTTACGGGTCGTGAGAATGTTTTTTTGAATGGCGCCATACTTGGACTCACGCGCAAAGAAACTGAAGAAAAATACGACGAAATTGTTGGTTTTGCAGAACTCGAAAAGTTCATGGATCAAAAACTAAAAAATTATTCATCAGGAATGCAGGTTCGTCTTGCTTTCGCAATTGCCATTCAGGCGCATAACGACATAATGCTGATTGACGAGGTGCTTGCCGTAGGTGACTCGAGTTTTCAGCGTAAATGTTTTGAAGTGTTTAGGCAGATAAAAAATAGTGACAAGACCGTAATACTGGTTACACACGATATGGGCGTAGTACAGGAATTTTGCGACAGGGCGCTCATGATACAGGACTCCAAAGTTATCGCTATGGGTAAACCACGCGAGATTGCGTTAAGATACGAGCTTGCTAATTCTCCAGACGCTACTACAAAAGATGTTACTACCCTAGAAAGACCAAAAGATCCGGCCATAAAAATAACGAACTTTAGACTATTGTCGGGAGATAGGCCATCCCAACGCTATTCGATAGATGATAAAATTACCGCGGAAATTGAAATAGAGGTTCGTAAGCCTACGGAAGTTCAGATAAACTTCTTTTTTCTTAAAGCGGACGGTGCATATATGGCTGGAATAAACTCAACAAATGAGTTTGGCGCAGGCTATAAACCAACGAAAGGCACTCATCTTCTCAGATGTGAAATTGACCCAGGACAGCTTACTAAAGGTGAGTATGGCGTTGGTGTGGGCGTGTACACACCGGGCTATGTTCCTGAAATCATAGACGTTATTGATAAAAATTATGATACAAAAATGCCGTCTGTAACCATAGTTGATAAGTCTCTCTACAAGGACGGAGACTTTTATTTGCAGGGCAAATGGTCAAAGGCTTAGTGTTTTTTTAAGTTTTTCGAGATTTTTCTTAGTGGCTTAGTAACCTTCCAGCTACGCGAATTCAATAATGCTTGGATTGCTGCCTCTTTTTCTTCAATCATTCTGCTCTGAGCTTGGATTGCTGCCTCTTTTTCTTCAATCATTCTGCTCTGAGCTTGGATTGCTGCCTCTTTTTCTTCAAGGAGCTGCTGTTTAGCATCTAGTAGTGATTCAGTCTCTTTTAGAATACGAGAAACAAGATCTTTGCCCGCACCTGCTTTAGGGGTATATCTATATTTCTTGAGGTAAAAATTTCTTAGATTAGTACGATAAGCTGAAAAGCTGTATAAGCTATTTATTTTTTTAAGATTTTCACTATTGACCTCTTTGTATAATTTGGGGTCGGTGTATTTTTTAATATCGAGGGGTAGTTTCACTAGCATTTCCTCGTAGCTTTTGTAGGTATTGCGATATGTCGAAAAATCAATGTCAGGAAAAAAATCTTCATTGTATACCGCAAAAGTTATGCCTCCCGAGAAGAAAGACTCTACGTAGTACCCGTCAAAACCTTCACCAAAAGTCACTGCAAATTTTGCTAAGCTCATCGTCTGCTTGTATTTTTCGTATGTCATATCTTGAATCGTCACAAACTCAAATTCCGGCAACGCCGTTTTCAGTGCCGATATAATTTCTTCGCGCAAAGACGTTTCGTCAGGTGAAAAAACTATTAAGTCGCGCTTTTCTTCAAAATTCAAGTATTCATACTGGATATGATCAACAAAGGTTGATAAGTGATGAGTGGGCAAGTAGTACTTATCACTAAGCTCTTGAGTAGCATATTTGCTGTGAGCGGTTGTTTGGGTGACATTATTGGTAATACTAAACCACTTAGCCACTTCATTATTTGGTTGCATTAAAAGAATATTTTGATTAAGTATGTTAACACTTAAGTCTTTAATTCTTCCAAGATAGTTTTTATATTTTTGCAGTGAGACAAGTACATCGTGTGACGCATACTCTGGTACATGTAGCTGCAGCATCTCAGGAGTGCCTTTTTTGACTATTTCATCAAATTCGAGAATAACCTCATCGTTTTTAAAAAGATCATTTTTTTTGTAGCTTTTTTTGCCTGGATAAACTGAGAGGTAGACATCTGCACCGTGTATATCGAAAAACTCTCTGCTTGTTTTACATATTGAAAAAATAGAAAGCACCCCCCCGTTAATAATTTTTTCAGGGGGGATGAAGAAAACTACGATTCGTTTAGCATCGGACATTACATCTATCATACCCTTTAGGGGCTAATACTAACATGGCTTACCGTGACGGCTGTTCCATTTGTCTATACGCCTGTAGAATATAGTGAGTCGTATGTTTTGAGAATCCGATCCGGGAGTAATTTAAATGAGCAAAATAAACGTAACAAAAACTTATCTGCCTCCACTGGAAGAATACCAGGGGTACCTTGCCAAGGTATGGCAAACAGGCCAGGTCACGAATCAAGGGCCACTGCTAATAGAGCTTGAAAGGGAACTTTGTACCTACCTAGGAGTTAAAAATCTCCATTATGTAGCCAATGGTACCGTTGCACTGCAGCTTGCACTTAAGGCTTTGCAAATTGAAGAAGGCGAGGTGATTACCACGCCTTTTTCTTATGTTGCTACTACATCATCAATACTTTGGGAAAAACTAAAGCCAGTTTTTGTTGATATTGAACCAGACACGTTTAATATCGACGCTAGTAAAATCGAGGCCGCTATTACAAAAAAAACAAAAGCCATAATGGCGGTTCATGTGTTTGGTCGACCTTGTGATATAGAAGTAATCGATACATTATCAAAAAAGTACAAAATACCGGTTATATACGATGCTGCGCATGCATTTGGGGTGCTATATAAGGGTCGGTCACTGTTAGATTATGGCGATATATCAACATGTAGTTTTCATGCAACCAAAGTTTTTCATACCATAGAGGGCGGCTGCTTAGTCGTTAATGATAAACGAGTTAGTGATCGTGTCGAGCTTATGAAAAGGTTCGGCCACCAGCTCGATGATCATAAAATGCTAGGTATCAATGCTAAAGTATCTGAATTTCATGCGGCGATGGGACTGTGTAACATCTCGCGTGTGAGTGACTTTATTAGCGAAAGGAAAAGAATATTCGAACTTTATGATCAAATGTTGCCCAATGGCTTTGCCAGACCGGCTATTGGTTCTGATACAGATTACAATTATTCGTACTATCCCCTATTATTTCAAAGTGAAGACGAGCTTATGGCCGTTTTGGACAGAATGGCAAAAGAAAATATATTCCCGAGGAGATACTTCTACCCATCGCTCAACACTTTATCGTATATAAATGATGCTCAGAAGTGTCCTATATCCGAAGACATAACACGGCGAATACTTTGTCTTCCTCTATACCCAGGACTTGAGGAGCAAACAGTAATAAAAATTTGTAAGCTTCTAAATAAATGAAAAAGAACGTTTTAGTATTTCCGTGCGGCACAGAAGTTGGTCTTGAAATTGGCCGTTCACTACAGTACTCAACACACTTTAATATTTATGGCGGTTCATCGATTGATGATCACGGAAGATTTGCCTATAAAAACTATATCGGGAACATCCCATATGTGTACGATCAAAGTTTCATAAGTAGGTTAAATGATATTATCGAAGAATACAGTATTGACTATATTTACCCCGCACACGACGACGTTGTTTTGGTGCTCGCTAGGGAAGCTAATCAGCAAAGGCTAAGGTGCTGCGTTGTAACATCACCGTATGATACTTGTGAAATCGCTCGTTCCAAAAGAAGGACGTATGAAACTCTTCGACAAAAAGTAGCAACTCCGAAGTTGTATGGCGGAATATCAGAGGCTAGTTACCCAGCTTTCGTAAAACCTGATAAAGGCCAAGGATCAAGAGGGGCTTACTTGGTAGAAGATGAGACTGAGGCGGCTTTCTACATGAAAAAGTATTCTGATCAGCTAATTATGGAGTACTTACCCGGAAGGGAGTATACGGTTGATTGCTTTACTGATAGAAACGGTAAGTTGCTCTACTCAGAAGGAAGAGAGCGCATCAGAACATCCGGCGGAATCAGTGTAAACAGTGAGTTTATAGATAACCCAAGAATTTACGGTATCTCAAAAATAATTAATGAAAATTTAGCTTTTCGAGGACCGTGGTTTTTTCAGTTAAAGGAAAATGCTGACGGAGAGCTTGCACTACTAGAAATCGCTTCTCGTATTGCCGGTACTATGGGCTTATCCCGAAGTAAAGGAGTTAACTTGCCGCTACTTGGTCTTTTTGATGCCATGGATTACGATGTTGAAGTTACAAAAAATAGCTATCACATACGCACAGATAGAGCCCTCCAAGCCCGTTATTCGCATAACATACAGTATCAGCATGTATACATAGACCTAGATGATTTATTAATATTAGAAAACAAAGTAAATCCGACAGTGGTATCATTCGTTTATCAGTGTATAAATCAAAATAAAAAAGTACATTTATTATCAAAACATAAACAAGACATCCATAGCACACTTGCATCTCATCGACTGCAAAATATGTTCGATGAAATAATTGTGATATCAGATGATAAGGAAAAGTGTGACTATATTGCCGAACAGGACGCCATATTTGTTGACGATTCATTCGAGGAACGGCGAAAAGTTAGCAAGAAGTTGGGAATACCCGTCTTTGACGCACATATGATAGAGGCCTTGATGGAGAAATTTTAAAATGGGTATTATCTCAAGAACTGATGAAGAACATTTCAAGCTTATTCGGGCAAACGTCACTGGTTTTATGAAAAAGTCAGCTGAAAAATATGATAGGGATGGAGCGATCTTGCTAGACATAGCTCCACAGGTACACGAAGGTGCCGAGCCCTACTTCACTAGAAGCATAATCGAAACTCTCGACATTGATTCTGAATCGTCAGCAAGCTATATCGCCGACATTTGTGCAAACAACAAGAAGACGATTCCTGACGGACGGTTTGATTTCGTAGTTTGCACAGAAGTTCTAGAGCATACGCTTCAACCCTTTGATGCAGTTTTAGAAATAGGTAGAATTTTGAAGCCTGGCGGATTGGTATTTGTTTCTGCCCCGTTTAATTTTCGCATACATGGCCCTTTGCCTGATTGCTGGAGGTTTACGGAGCATGGGCTGAGGGCGCTGTTTAAAAATTTTGAAATAGTCGAACTTAATGGCCTGGAAGCAGATGATAGGTGGCTAATGCCTGTCCACTATACGCTAGTTGCTAAAAAAGTAGACCCCTAGTGTACCAGTAAGTTCTGCAACGTATTTGTATTTATTGTCAAGTTATAGCGTTACACTGTTATTAACTAGTGTTGTGTAGCAGAAAAAGCTTTACAGTTTTGCAATATTAAATTAATGTGAAGGTATAATTTAAAAACAAAAATGAATCGTAAATACTTAATAGCATCAATCGGTGTAATCTTAATTGTCGTTTTGGCTTTTCTCTTCTTCATGAAGGATACTGCCCAGAGTCCTACACCCGCTGGAGTAAGTAATCCAGCCGAGCAAAGAACTGCAAGTGATGATGGCAGCCCGCTTCCTGCCCCGAATACTGAAGCACCAACTCAAAATTTAGGCATTATTAGCATAACCAACTTATCGCAGGATGAGCAATTTGTGTACATCAGAACGATAATTCAAGGGGTAAGTCAGGGACAATGTAGGCTCGAACTGACTAAAGTAGGCCAACAGACTATAGAAAGACAGGCACCTATCATACTTACCAATTCATACTATGCTTGTGAAGGATTTAACATTTCAAAATTGGATATACCAGCAAAAGGCGAGTGGAGTATAAAGTTAAGCGTATTGGACACAAACACTGAAAGTAGTAAGACGATTAATGTTAATTAACAGAAAAAGAAGCTACATTATTCTCGCATCCATGTTTGCTCTTGCAATTGCGTTTGTCGCGTTCCTTCTATTGCCCGCACGGCATACTTTTAGTGCAAACGCAGTGGACTTTAAACCGGGTCGGATTATAGACGACTCTACTTTTACTAATCAAAATAGTATGTCGCCGCAAACAATACAGGCGTTTTTAAACTCCAAAGTACAAAATTGTCAGGCGGGTCACACATGTTTGAAAGACTTTACCGAGAATGGCAAAAGTGCCGCCCAAATAATATGGGAGCAGTCACAGGCGTTTTCGATAAACCCTCAGGCAATGATTGTTCTATTACAAAAAGAGCAGGGACTAGTGTCTGATACATCGCCTGGATCATACGAATACACGTATGCGACAGGATTCTGTGTTCCTGATGGGCCACCTCCTCCTGCTTGCCAAGGGACGTACGGTTTTACTAATCAGCTATACTATGCAGCCCGGATGTTCCGTAAAATCATGAATAACGACCCAAGCCAGTACACGCCGTTTTTGCTGGGAAACAATAACATACCTTACTTGCCTGGTTGCGCAGCGCCTACAGTTTTTATCGAGAATCGTGCAACGATGGCCTTGTACGCCTATACACCCTATCAACCCAATCCCTCAGTTATGAATTATCTTTACAGTTCGGTGCCACAGGGAGATCCAGGATATAGCTGTGCAGCTTATGGTAATCGTAACTTCTGGCGTAATTTTACAGATTGGTTTGGTCCAACTACGGGTGAGGGATTTGTACTGGCAACGTCCTATAACGACAATGGAGATCCTAGGCAGTGGGTTATATATAAGGGAATTCGGCGCTTAGTGCCAAACGAAGAAATAGCTCGAGCATGGGGTTTTGACGACCTGCCGCTTGCCCAAATGACGGGTCTGTATCTTGGTTCGATAACTCAAGCATCGCAGCCGGTTGATCGGCTATTGCGAGCTTCTGGTTCTCATGACATATATTTTGTTGATAATGGTAACTCCTACAAGATTTTAGATCCAAATATGATGACCGTATGGGGGCTAAACCCAGCCGCCACCATTGATGTAAGTGTTGATTTGTCTAGAGTTCCGGTAAATCAAGGTGCATTATCGTATGCGCTTAGGAAAAATGGTAGTACCGCAGTGTATATGATGGACGGTGACTCAATCAGGCAATACAGTAACGGCAATATTCTTGCTGCTTGGGAGGGAGACAGTCCAAAAGTTATAGACCTCTCCACAGATTATTCTAATAAATTAAACAACACAGGGTCTTCTATTACTACAAATAAGGCTAAACGAGCATCAAGCGCCGACCAGTACAATGTAACAGCGTCTCAAAAGTTATATTTATCGGCCGCTATAGCACCACTGTATCCAGGATCACCAATGACAGTTTCTGACCTTACAATGAATCGGCTGGTAACCTCATCTCCGGCGAGTCACTTTATAAGAGGTGTGGGTTCATCAACCGTTTATCTCGTTGATACTTCAAGGCATGCCATAAGTTCTCAGGAATTACTCCGAGCCTGGGGGATCGGTGCTAATCCTGATGTAAATGTGGTTAACCAAGGTACTCTTAACCTGTTGACAGTCGGCGCCGTGATAAACACATACCTAGCCGATGTTTCGGGTCAACTATATCTTATGGATGGTCGTAGGATAACAGTACCTTCGGCAATAGATAGTGGGTATAGAACATCCAATGTCTATTCAGCGAGTTCGGCCTTGATGGCAGCCCTGCCAGCTGGGGAGACCGCTAGCGGTCTATTGAAAGGCTTTAATAGCTCACCGGTCTATCTCATGGATGACGGCAGTATTAGGCACATCAGAGGCCCCCAAGACCTAACATACCTAGCCGGAGGTTCTACTATTACATCAGTTTCTGACTATGTACTCAACCAATTTACTCATGGCGGTTTCGTGGGAAGTTACTTAAGTAGTGGTGGCACAAACTATGTTATAGATAGCGGTAATAGGTACTCAGTTAGTGGTGCCGTTGCTTCCCATTGGAACCTTACATCGCCTGACGCTGTTGATGCCTCTACTATTAGTCGTTTCAGTAACGCCAGCTCACTGACAGACAGAGTCAAGATTGGCAGTGCGTATTACTTGGTTCGAAATGGTAAGTCACATCTGACGTTTAATACCGATATGGCAGGTATATGGAACTTGACAACATCACCGACCCAGCCATCCCAGGCTTTTATGCAAAGGGTGGCACCGAGCACGCCGCTTACTATTTTTGTGCGTTCTACCGATGCAGCCGATCAACGTATATTTGTAGCAGATAATGCTGGGTCAAACCTGTATCATCTAACTAGTACAGCGCAAGTTTTTAACTATGGATATCAATCGGGTGGCAAAATCATGGAAATTACACCGTCTGATATAACTGGCTCAACGGTGGCGACAGCAAAGAATCTAATCAGAAAATCCAGCGGGGGAGAATCAGTGCTGGATTCTGGGGCGAAGAAGGCTTTTATTAACGGAACGGTGCAAAGCAGCTGGACAACAGGTTCTAATATATCGACTGTGAGTGATTCATTTTGGGCTTATGTACCCTCAGGGGCATCAATATCCGCAACTATAAAAGGTAGTGGGCCAACGGTTTATGCTGTGGATGCTGGCCAAAAGCGCTGGATACGTTCCACACAGACGTACACGAATACCTATGCTCCATTTTATAGTGTTAGTGATTTGCTGTTGTCTTTGCTACCGAACGGCGCCGACATAAACTAAGCACACTACTAGAGTTTTGTTATAGCATCTAGTACCATAAGCATTAGCTTAATGGGATAAATATTTATATGATGCGTAGAATAAAATTACTTGCCATAAACATATTTGTGGCGTTATTGGGTGTATTGGTTTTTTCAGCAAGCGCAAATGCCGCAACCTACACAGTCACAAACACCAATGATAGCGGCGCAGGGTCACTACGCCAGGCTATTACAAGCGCAAACTCTACCATTGGTAGTGACACTATTGATTTTAGTATCGGGAGTGGTGCTGTCCAGATAGTCCCTACATCTGCCTTACCTCCAGTAATCTATCCGGTCACAATTGATGGGACTACACAGCCAGGGTTTGGGAGCGCCCCGATAGTTGAATTAAGTGGTAATGGGGCTGGTGCGAACGCACGAGGTTTTTATGTGAGCGGTAACGGAGCTGGAAGTACGATCAGGGGGCTTATTATCAACCGTTTTAGTGCGCAAGGCATATTTGTTGATACTAACAATGTGACAATTGTTGGCAATTACATTGGCACAAATGCAGCTGGTACTGCGGCTGCAGCAAACGGTAGTGATGGGATTGGCATTTTTTCAGGAACTAATCTGGCTTCTGCTAATGGGAATATAGTTGGCGGTACGACAGCAGCAGATCGCAACGTCGTTTCCGGCAACACAGGTAACGGCATTGCAATTACGGCACAGGATAACGGAACCACCAATAACAATACAGTGCAAGGCAACTATATCGGTACAAATGCAGCCGGCATGTCGGCAATCGCCAATGGGGGTGATGGGTTTCTGCTCAATAACGCTCAGGGCGTGGGCACGATGACTGGCAATATGATAGGCGGCACAACTGGTGTCACAGTCGGTGGGGCGTGCACAGGGGCGTGTAACCTTATGTCGGGTAACATAGCAAATGGCGCAGGGCTATGGCATAGCGGTGCGAGTGGCAATACTTTCAAGGGCAACTATGTTGGCACGAACGTGGCGGGTACAGCTGCAGTTGCCAATGGCGATATTGGACTAGAAGTTAACGAAACGCCAAATAATACCGTTGGCGGAACAGACCCAGAGGATAGAAATATACTATCGGGCAATAAAGGGGCAGGCTTATTTATAACTGGGGCGGCAGCTACTGGCAACGTGGTGCAGGGCAATTACATTGGTACAAATGCCTCGGGAAATTCCGCGTTAGCAAATCAGAAAATGGGGATAGGTATCGGGGCTTCGCCAGGAGCGGTGGGGGCGAACAGTAACACAATTGGCGGAACGACAGGCGTTACGGTCGGTGGGGCGTGCACAGGGGCATGTAACCTTATATCTGGTAATTTGCAAAACGGTGTGTTTATTTCGGGAACCGAAAGTTACGGCAACACATTCATCGGCAATTACGTAGGTACGAACGCAGCTGGTACGGGATCGATTGGCAACGTGTTAGATGGCTTTGGCATTCTAAACACTCCGAACATGCAAATTGGCGGATCAACCTCAGCTCATCGTAATGTGATCGCCGGTAATGGAAGCAATGGTCTGATAATTGTCGGTAACGCCACGACCGGCGTACGTATTGAGGGCAATTACATCGGGATGAACACGGCTGGTAACAGCATGGGTAATGTTGGCAGCGGGGTGGCAGTCTCATCCGCAACAGATTTGGCGATTCTTGGCAATTCGATTGCCTTCAACGGCAGACTGGGCATTGATTTGGATAATAACGGCTCAACAAATCTTAATGATGCAGGGGACGGTGATGGCGGTGCAAACCGTACGCAAAACTTCCCCAATGTCTATGCTGCCAAAACCAGCGGTGGAACGACAAAAATAGCTGGACAATTCAACGGTGCGCCCAATACCTCGTTCCGGCTTGAATTCTTTTCAAGCGATGGTTGCAATGCCGGGACACCTTTTAATTACGGTGAGGGGCAATCTTACCTCGGCTCCACCGATATAGGGACGGATCAATTTGGTAACACGGCCTGGGGATTTACTCCTGGTTCTGCGGTTTCTGGTGGAAAATATATCACAGCAACGGCTACAAAGAAGCTCGGTTCAGTGCCTTCGGAAACATCAGAATTTTCGTTGTGCAGGCTTGTTAATTCCTCAAGACCAGCATTAACAAATGGCGCGGGTTGGTTTTTGAAAAATGACCTGACTACCGGCCCTGGCGATCAATCTTTCGGGTACGGGTTCCCTGCTCATTTGCTGATGTGTGCCTGGGATGCCGACCAACCAGGAGTAAAATTGCCAGTGGTTTACAGCGGCGGGGCGTGGTACATGAGGGCGAGTTACACAACCGGTGCGGCAGACCGCAACTTTTCTTATGGCGGTTCGGATCATAAGCCGGTGTGTGGTGACTGGAACGGCGACGGTATTGAAACGGTAGGCGTAGTAAGTTCGAACATGACATGGAGTCTAAGGAATTCTAATACATCTGGAGGGCCTGATGTAGGTGCGTTTAGTTACGGATCTGCAGGCAAAAAGCCGATTGTGGGTGACTGGGATGGTGACGGTGATGATACGCCAGGTGTAGTTGATTCTTCCAATAACTGGGATTTAGTTAACGCTTTCGGCGGAGCACCGGATGCCAGCTTCAACTATGGCCACACACCTGGTTATGCAGTTGTCGGTGACTGGGATGGTGACGGCGATGACACAGTGGGATCAGTAAGTACTGGCGGCACCTGGTCGCTGCGTAATAGCAATAGCGGCGGAGCGCCAAACGGGTCGTTCCAGTTCGGTTTCCCGGGTGCAGTGCCGCTCACTTGGCACTAAATTCACTTAAGCTCGATTGTTTTGACTACTTTTTCGATAACCACCATTCTTAGGTGTCACAACCTGCCACTCTGCGCTTTCGTCCTCACTTGTTTGAGGGTCTTTGCACAGATGACTTTTGTTCGTCTTGACTAGAATTGTAGGCATACACCCCAACCGCAGCCACTGCTATCACCACGACACCAATCAGTACGGTATGAATTGGTGTGAAGCCTTGAGTGTTCATTTTCGACATGTCTAATCCTCCTTAGCGGTTAGGGTACTAGGTTAAGGAGGTATTGGCCATAACCGGATTTTTTGAGGGGTTCGGCGATTGCCTGGAGCTGCGCGGCATCAATAAATCCTTGACGGTAAGCAATTTCTTCGATGCAACCGATTTTGAGACCTTGTCTTTCTTCGATAACTTGCACGAACTGAGATGCCTGATTCATGCTTTCAAATGTTCCAGTATCCAGCCAAGCAGTTCCTCGATCAAAAAGACTGACTTTGAGTTTGCCTTTTTGTAAGTAAGCATCAAGAACTGACGTTATTTCAACTTCTCCGCGCTCGCTTGGTTGCACATTTTTGGCAATCTCTACTACCTCGTTGTCGCAAAAGTACAAGCCGGCGTTAGCGTAGTTGCTTTTTGGATTTTCAGGTTTTTCTTCGATTGAAAGCACGTTCATGTCTTGGTCGAACTCGTACACTCCGTAACGTTGCGGATCTTTGACGGGTGCCGCAAAGCCAACGGCGCCGTCCACATCGGAGAATGCCTGAAGCTTTTCTTCCAGACCTGATCCGTAAAAGACGTTGTCACCTAGGATCATGGCCACTTTGTCGCTACCGATAAACTCCGCACCGACAATGTAGGCATCGGCCAGACCACGGGGTTCTTCCTGTACCTTATAGCTAAACGCACAACCGATACGCGATCCATCACCAAGTAGTTGCTCGAAACGCGGCAAATCTTGCGGGGTTGAAATAATAAGTATTTCCCGTATCCCGGCGCTTAAAAGCGTGCTAAGCGGGTAGTAAATCATCGGCTTATCGTAAATTGGCATTAGCTGCTTACTGATTGCCAGTGTAATGGGGTAAAGTCGCGTGCCGGAACCACCTGCTAAAATTATGCCTTTCATTTACTCAACTCCTTTTTTATATATTCGCTTAGATCGATTCGCCAGTCACGTGGCTTAAAGCCCGTTTGTTCGATTTTGCTCAAGTCAAAGGTACTGCTAAGTGGGCGCGGAGCGACGTTTTCCTTGTCGGCGAAGTATTCGGCCGTAGTTGTATCAGTAACGGTCAGATCAAAACCTGCTTCCGAAAAAATTGCTCGTGTTATATCAGCCCAGCTAGCTGGCTCGCCACCGTTACTTATATTGTAGATGCCGCAGTCTGCCCTTTTTGCCAATATGTGTTCTATTGCGCGGACGAGTTCGTTAGTGAAAGTCAGTCTGCCGACTTGGTCTGCTACCACGGTCGGGCTGATGCCTTTTTGCCCGATGCCAAGCATAGTTCGTACGAAGTTCTTACCATCGCCAATTACCCATGAGGAGCGCAGTATATAATGTTTTTCGGCCGTCATTACGGCGACTTCGCCCGCTGCCTTGCTGGCGCCATAAACGGATAGGGGTGCAAGTTGTTCACTTTCTACGTGGAGATTTTTTGTGCCATCAAAAACGTAATCAGTCGAGATGTGTAGCAGGGTAAGATCATGTTCATTGGCGATGCGGGCAAGATTCGAAGCACCTACTGCATTAACCTGCCAAGTTGCAATGCGTCCCTCTCTAGTTTCGGCACCATCGACGTTGGTATAGGCTGCTGCATTTAAGATAGTGTGGATACTAGTCCAGTCAAGCGCTCGTAAAGCTTCATAATCAGTAATATCTAGTTCGGCTGAATCGGCTTTTTTGGCAGAGGGGTACCGTTGCTGCAAAGCCAGCCCAAGCTGACCATTACAGCCGGTTATGAGGATTCCTGACTCGTCCATTAGAATTTAAATTCCTGTGGTTTAACTTCACTTAGCAGTGGATTTCTCTCATCTTTTTCAGATATGATGGCCTGTTCTCTTGGTATTGGCCACTCTATAGCAAGCTCGGCATCAAATAAATTTACGGCGACATATTTTACTTCTGGCGACCAATGAGCATTGACTAAATAAGTATAGGTAACATTATCTTCAAGCGTCTGATAGCCATTGGCTACACCCCTCGGTACAAAAACAGCCTTTTCGGGTGTAATTTCTAGCGAAAGTGTCTGACCAAAAGTCGATCCGACACGCAGATCTACCCATACCCCGAAGACTCTACCGTTAGCGACCGAGATGAATTTTTCCCAAGGCTCGGCATGGAGCCCCCTCGTCACGCCTTTTTCGGCATTAAAGGAAAAATTATTTTGGACAGTTTCAAATACAGGTAAACCGAGGGCTTCCATTTTTTCTTTTTGGTAATTTTCTTTAAACCAACCACGAGAATCACCATGGACGACAAGATCAATTTCAAAAAAACCTGGTATTACTGTCTCGCGTACAGCGAGTTCTTGTGCCATTACTCGACGTCTTCTTTCATGAACTGAGGCACGTAAAAACGCTCCATATATGGTTTCCACCATTCTTCGTTTTGCTGATACCAGTCTATAGTTTGCCGGAGGCCTTCTTCAAATGTCACACTTGGTTTGTATCCAAGTTCTTTTTCAAGTTTGGAATAATCGATGGCGTAGCGACGATCATGGCCCGGTCGGTCGGTAACGAATTTCTTAAGGTCGGTTGATTTGCTGGTGATAGATAGTACTGAATTGGCTATTTGAATACCGTTTTGTTCCTGCCCCCCACCGACGCAGTATGTTTCGCCAGCCTTGCCTTTATGTAGGATGAGGTCAATTGCACGGCAGTGATCAAGCACAAAAAGGTAATCACGGACACTTTTGCCGTCGCCGTAAATGGTTAACGGTTTATCATTTAGCGCCATAAGAGTAAACACTGGCACAATATTTTCAGGTACCTGGTAAGGCCCATAGTTGTTTGAGCAGTTGCTGATTGTGACATCGAGCTGATAGGTGTGGAAGTACGAACGTACCAGGTGGTCACTGGCTGCCTTGGTAGCAGAATACGGACTGCGAGGATCGTAAGGTGTAGTTTCGTTGAATTTATCATCGGTGCCTAGTTCTAGACTGCCGAAAACCTCATCGGTGGAAACATGGTGGAAACGCTTTACGCCGTGGTCACGGCTTAATCGCAATAGAATGTTGGTAGCCAGTACATTGCTGCTTACAAAGTTGTCGGGATCTTCTATAGAACGGTCTACATTTGTTTCGGCGGCAAAGTGTACGACATAATCCAGGCCAGCTTCAAATATCGGCAGTAGTTTTGATTCTTCGACCAAATCGAATTCATGGAAAGCTATCTCTTCCATGATTGGCCTAAGATTTTCAATATTGCCCTGCTGATTCAGCTTGTCAACAACGGTTATCTGGTAATCAGGGTAGTTTTTGCGTAAATAATGGACGAAGTTTGAACCTATAAACCCAGCTCCGCCAGTGACTAGAATCTTCATTATGTTTAGTATAGCAAGGCTTATAAGGGGACTGTTAGAATATGACCATGACAGATAAAAATTTTCACATCGATCCTGCTGTTTTTAAAGCGTATGACATAAGAGGCGTCGTCCCCGATCAAATAGATGTAGCGGCCGCAGAGCAGGTAGCTAGAGCATTCGTGGCAGAGGTCCAGCCGAAAACAGTGGTTGTTGGTCGGGATGTCCGCCTTTCTGGGCTTGACTTCCATGCTGCCGTTTTGAAAGGGTTTATAGAATCCGGTATTGACGTTATAGACATAGGGCAAGTGTGTACTGATGAGTTTTACTTTGCCTGCGGGAGCAAGGGGTTACCGGGCATCATGGTGACTGCCTCACATAATCCGCCAGAGTATAACGGTTTTAAGATGGTTCAGAAGATGCCGTATTTCGTTATGGCCAAAGAATTCATGTCTCGTGTGCTTGAGTCTGAGTACGAAACGTCTAATTCGGTGGGCTTGGTTACGCAAGAAAATATTACCCAACAGTTCATTGAACATACTTTGAAAATCGTGCCGCCAAACAAGATTAAGCCACTCAAAGTAGTGGTCGATACAAGTAACGGCGCAACAGGTCCCGTGTGGGAAATACTGGAGAAATTACTACCAATTGAGATGGTAAGGCTTTGTTTCGAACCTGATGGAAATTTCCCGAACCATGGAAATGACATAATCCAGCTAGAAAACCAAGAAATGCTTAGGCAAAAGGTCAGGGAGACTAATGCAGATTTGGGGCTTATATTTGACCCTGACGGTGATCGTTGCTTGGTGGTCGACGATCGTGGTGTTTCAATACCCGGAGATTGGCTCACGGCGCTCCTGGCAGTTGAACAGTTAAAACTATACCCAGGCGCAACAATTCTCTATGACATCAGGGCCTCAGACGCTGTGCCTGATATGGTAACCGAAGCAGGAGGCATGCCTTTTGTCTGGAAGCCTGGTCACGTCTATATAAAAAAGGAAATGCAAGACCGTGGAATCGTGTTTGGTGGTGAAGTATCCGGCCACTTCTACTTCAAAGATTTTTGGAATGCTGATTCGGGAGTTTTGTCAGGACTTACCATGCTGCAGTACGTCAGTGGTTTGGACGGCAAATTATCTGACAGAATAAAGGACTTGGAAGCGAAGTACTTCTTATCAGGAGAAATTAACTCAAAAGTTAATGACGCGGCCGAAGTAATTGAAAAGGTTAAAGATAAATACTCCGATGCAGAAATGAACTTGATATCAGGAGTGGCAATACGTTACCCAGACTGGCATGCCGTTATAAGACCTTCTGACAACGAGCCACTTGTTCGGCTCACTGTTGAGGCAGTAAATCAGTCTCTTATGGAATCAAAGCGTGACGAACTCCTAAACCTCATAAGAAGTAATTAACCAACTATCTGGTATCATTCTTATTATGATTGTAGTAATTATCGCCGGCGGTTCTGGAACAAGGCTTTGGCCGCTATCCACCCATTCATATCCGAAGCACCTACTGAAACTTACTAATGAATTTAGTCTGCTTCAGAATACCTACAACAGAGTAAAAAATAGTGCTGACGAAGTATTTGTAGTTTCGGAAGTATCACATATCGAGCACGTTTACGATCAGCTCTCAGAGCTCAGTCGCGAGAATGTCCTCGTGGAGCCTTCACGTAAGGGTACAGCCTCTTGCTTTATCCTCGCACTCAGCGAAATTAAAAGAAGGCAGCTTGCCGATCAGCCCGTTGTCTTTTTGTGGGCGGACAACCTAATCAGGGATAATGAAGGATTCTCTGTAACCATGCAAAGAGCCTGTAAACTTGCCGAAGACCTCAAGTCTCTAATTTTTATAGGTGTTGAACCTAGCTATCCTGCAACAATATTTGGGTATATGGAAAAAGGTGATCGTCTCGATAATGGCCTTAAAGACGTCTACAAATTAAATAAATTTGTCGAAAAGCCTGACAAATCCACCGCAGTTGACTACTACCAAAGTGGTAAGTATCTATGGAATACGGGATATCTTGTGGGCAATTTAAGTACTTTTGATAGAGAAATTAACGAAACTAATCCTGAACTTTGGGAAAATTATCAAGCACTTATTCAAAGTACCGACACAAATGCAACATATGCCCAGTTTGAAAACGAAGTTATTGATATTGCGCTTTCTGAGCGAGTGAAGGACGCAATTGTGATACCCGCAACATTTGATTGGATGGATGTCGGATCTTTCCAGGACTTGCATTCCGCAAGCTTGCAGGACAATGAGGGAAATCATTTACACGGAGACAAGGTTGAGGTTGTTGATACGACCAATAGCTTTGTAAGAAACGAATCAGGACGGGCAGTGGCGGTTATCGGTCTGGATAACGTAGCTGTTATTGCGAATGAAAACGGCATACTCGTGTTAAATAAAACACATGCGCCGAAAGTTGGAGAAGTCGCAAAGCGAGTGCAGTCCTCTTCTTAGACGTTTTTGTTCTGAGCCCATTTCCACTCGTCATGACAGGCGTCTTCAACAGTTAATTTACTCGTCCAGTTGAGTTGCTCCTTGATTTTGTCTGTGGCGGCGAAGTAGGCAACGGCATCACCTGCTCGCCTCGAGCCCTTTTCATGGGGAACTTTTAACTTATTGACTCTTTCGAATGCGTTGATGACTTCTAGCACGCTGTTCGGCCTGCCGGTTCCGACATTAAATACCTCAAAATAGTCGCGGCTTTGCTTAAGGATATGGTTGAGTGCAGCCACGTGAGCATCGGCAACATCAAGCACATGCACATAATCACGCAAACAAGTACCATCGGGCGTGGGGTAGTCTGTTCCGTTGATAATTAGCGGAGAGGATTCTTCCAGAACCGACCTGATGATTGATGGAATCAGCATTGGTGAAGTTTGTCTGGCATCTTCGCCCAGTACTCCTGAAGGGTGCGCGCCGACAACATTAAAATACCTCAGTACGATGCTGCTCAATGGTTGCTCACCGGCTGCCGCTGCTTGCAAGATCACCTCATCCATCCTTTTGCTCCAACCATAAGGAGAGTCAGGATTGCAGGGCGTTTGCTCCGTTGAACGAGGCGGATCAGGACTGCCGTACACCGCAGCACTTGACGAAAAGATAAGTGGAAGACCCTTTTCACGCATGAGATCAGCGAAGTCAATGAATCCCGCTACATTGTTTCGAAAATAGGGCAAAGAATTTGTTACAGAATCATTAACATACTTAAAGGCGGCGAAATGAATAGCCGCGCTGATGGACTCCTGTTCAATAATGTTCTTTAATGCCTGCGTATCAGCAAAGTCATTTTCATAGAAAGCTGGGCGTACACCAGCTAGCTTTTCGAGCCGGTCAAGTGTAGACACTTTGCCGTTGGACAGGTTATCGATGATTACACATGAAAAACCGCTGGCCATAAGTCGCAACGCGGTGAATGAACCGATATAGCCAAGCCCGCCAGTCACCAGGATATTATTCACGACTTAATTCTCTGAAATTTTTCATACTCGGCTTCAATTATGGCAGATAATCGCGCCAGGTAGTTTTCTGTTGAAAAATTCTGGGCGTGTTTTCTTATCGTCGCGGGGTTCCATTTTTTCCCGAGCGCTTTATTGATTGCCTCAGTAATGCTATCTACTGACTGCTGTTTGAATAGCACCCCGGTTTTTCCATCAATAACCGCTTCAAGTGCGCCACCTTTGGCGTAAGCTACTACTGGCGTACCAGATGCTATTGCTTCTAGCGGGACGATTCCGGCATCTTCCTCGCCGGGAAAAAGTAGTAACTCGGCCTCAGACATTTTTTTACCAAGCATTTCATCGCTAGCAGTCATGAAACTCACATTGTTTTTGGCAATCGATCGTAGTTTTTGATGCTCAGGACCTTTACCGATAACAGTTAGTGGCAGGTTGAGTTTATTGGCAGCTTTAACGGCTAGGTCAAAGCGCTTGTATGGTATTTGGCGGCCAGCGACAAGCATGCCGCTTCTGTTTTTTGCAGAACTTAGATTAAATCTTTCAATTTCTACAGGTGGGAAAAGCGAATAACTGCTTCGGCGGTAGTATTTTTTAATACGTTCGGACACATTTTTAGAATTACCGATGAAAACTCCAACTCGTTGTGCTGCCGAAAAGTCCATTCGGCGCATAATTCTCACAAAAAACGGCATCAGTAAGCGTATTACTGGGTTAAGCTTGCCGAAGCCCGGATTTTTCTTGTAATCATCGTAGTGACTCCAGTAATAGCGTGGGGGTGTGTTGCAATAACAGATGTGAAGTGTCTTTTTCGGGTCAACACGGACGAATTTAGATTCGGCGCTGCTCATAGATAAGACAACATCATAGCCTTTGAGTTTAAGCGATAAAAATGCCAAACCACGTAGCGGCGCTACAAGCTGATGCCGGAAGCGTATAAATGGCACGTGCTGGAGCCAGGTTGTGTGTATCTGCATATTTCGGAATTCCGGTGGGGCGTTTTTACGGTCATATACCGACGTATAAATAGGCGCGTCTGGGAACAGTTTATGCCAAGCGAGGAGAACTTTTTCCTGGCCGCCTATACCTGTCAGCCAATCATGCACAATAGCAATCTTTAGGCCACTTAAAGGCCTTTTGTTATGCATGCGCTACTGGCCTTTGCCGGTGATCATTACAAGCAATGTTCGGTATAAAATTTTCATGTCGAGCAAAAAACTCCAGTGCCGCACGTAGTAAAGGTCCAGGGCGATGCGCTCTTCATAGCTGATCTGGTTCCGGCCAGACACTTGCCATAAGCCAGTAATGCCTGGTTTGACGCTTAGGAAGATAGAGCTAGCTTTTTTGTAGCGTTCAAGTTCGCTTTTTGTGACTGGGCGGGGGCCAATGAGACTTAGCTCGCCCTTTAGTACATTCCATAGCTGCGGCAGTTCATCGATACTGGTTTTTCTGGTGAATCGTCCAACTCGCATAACCCGAGGGTCTTTTTTGATTTTTTGATTTTTTGTCCATTCCTGAACTAAATCTTCACGGTTCATTTCGCGGAAAATTTCAATATCTGATTTGCTGCCGGTCGAATACTTCCAGTACATGCTGCGTAGTTTATGGGCGTAAAACGACGTTCCGAATCTACTGATCCGCTTATGTTTATAGAATATTGGACCGCTTGGGTCGGTAGCTTTGATGATAATTCCCACCACCAAAAATATCGGCAGGCTTATAGCAAGACCAATAATTGAAGCAAAAATATCAAATAATCGCTTGGCGATGCGCCCCCAGCCGATGAGGGCAGTTTGGTGGACTGCAATTACCGGAAAATTGTGGAACAGCTCTATCTGGTTGTTGCCGGTGTAGAGGTTGCTGTTAGTTGGTACGAATTTGTAGGCAATGTGATTTTCGCGCGCCGTGTCGATGATTTTGCCGTTGATTTCGTCGGAATAAAGTTCGGTCTGGATAATTGTGTGAACATCCTTAAGTGAATTCAGGGCAGAATCCAAATCTTTAAATCTCCGGGCTTTTTTACTATTTTGAATATCACGTTTGCCGCTAAAAATTCCGATGATTCTGAATCCACTGTGACCCGTATTGCCGATAAAGCCGGCTAGTTCGTCGGTAACGGCCGTACCACCAATCAGCAGTACATTGTTGACGCCAACGCCCCGATGAAACAACAGCCGTCTTAAAATCCGCAGTATTGCCCTCGAAAAAATTACAAAGATAATACTTATGCCTAGGGCATAGACCGGAACAAGTCGAGCGGGGAAAATCGGCTGGTTGGTGGCAAAATCAATAGCGATAATGCCCAGCATGCCAATGACGGTACCGGTGAGCAGTCTTCCGATTTCAGCGAAGCGCCTTTCGTAGGTATCTTTGTTGTAAAGACCGAGTAGTGCAAATACCAGTAAGTAAAAGGGCAGTACGATAATAAGTATTTTTAGGTAAGTAGACCCGGCAACTTGTTCAGCAAGCGGTCGAGGGTCGAGCTGAACGCGAATAAAGTAGGCTGCAACAAAAGAACCAAGCAGTGCAAGGAAGTCGCCAACGAGCAGCATGAAACTGAAGGCGATGCTGGCGTTATTTTTCATCAGTTACATTGTACT
Source organism: Candidatus Saccharimonadota bacterium (assembly GCA_022841445.1). Classification (GTDB taxonomy): domain Bacteria; phylum Patescibacteriota; class Saccharimonadia; order Saccharimonadales; family UBA10212; genus JALHRM01. The sequence goes on along the minus strand of JALHRM010000001.1, from coordinate 227,626 downwards.
ACTTTAGGAGGTGTCGTGTCGTAGATAAACTCGCAGATTGCTACAATGGCAAGAGCTATGAAGACTATCTATACTGCCTTGTCGCGTGGATCAATTGAACAGAGGCTTCTCGTGCTCATGGCTATTTTGCTACCTTTTGAATACTTGCCTAGTTTTAGTCTTAGTCAGTTCACTATTCGGCCGAGCGTATTAGTGGGCTTGGCGTTAATTGCCACTGCAGCTATGCGGTTTTTGCGAGGAAGATTAAAAGTTGCACAGCTGAGCTGGCCACATTACTTACTCGTAGTTTGGCTTACTTGGCTTGGAACTGGTCTTCTGTACGGTGGGAACAGCGCTTCTGGACTAAAAATTCTAGTGCCACTAACTTTCTTAGTTGCAGTTGCTGTGTCGATTAGTTTATTAGTAAAACGGGAATATGTGCGATCGATAGTCTACGGGATACTTGCTGGGGCAGCTTTGTCTATAATTTTTGGATTATTGCAGTTTATCGGTAATATTGCCGGTTTACCAGAATCGTTGACAGGCCTCCGTCCAGAATACGGATGGCAGGGATTTGGATTTCCAAGGCTACAAAGTGTTGCTCTTGAGCCGCTGTATTTCAGCTGCTTTTTGCTGCTGCCAACTGCATTACTCTCTAGCCTGATGATCTATAGAATAGAGTATCGGCGCTGGCCATTCATAGCCTTGTTCGCGGCCTGCTTAGTCGCTAATTTTTTAACGCTTTCCAGGGGTGGATTAGCGGCAATGATAGTAATGCTTATTGTGCTGGTTGTTGTTGCTCGGCGACAGTTATCTGTAAAAAAGCATCTAAAGAAAATAGTTTTATTTGCAGTTGCCGGAATCGGCATGCTGGTTGTTGTTGCGTTAACTATTGGTGTAGTGGCCAGGCCAGGCCAGGACAGTGACCTTACATATGGCACTAAAGGTACAGCCACTCTGCTATCACACCTTACTAATGTTGGCTTCTTTGCTGATGATGAAAATGTCGAACGTGATGACTCTATTGCACAGCGTGACACTGCACGCGCACAGGCCTTCACGGTGCTCGGCGAAAACCCGAAAGTTCTACTCATCGGTACAGGAATTGGACAGTATGAAACGTTTGTAAATAAAAACTATCCCGGTATTTATGCCGCACCAAACAATGTCATTTTGGAGCAGCTTGTGCAGACTGGCATTGTCGGTATAGCCCTACTTTCGAGCTTTACTTTGTTAATTTTGTACCGACTGGCACTGCGAATCATACGATATTCTGACCAGTTGCAGTATCTGGCCGTCGCCTTGTTTGTATACTTGGTCGCAGTCGGTATTCAAGCTCAGACATTTACCGGTTTAGGGCTGACACACCTCTGGTTTGGTGTAGGAATAGCATTATTTTTGATACACTTAAAAAAGGTAACGCTAAAAAATAAAAATCATGAAGTTTCGACGGCTAAAAAAAGGCCAAAAGCTTGAGCTTGTAAGAATCGTAGAATACATGGTTGCTGGTGGTGCTTTTTTTTGGAGTGGCTATGCGATGTTTGCGGTCTGCGATCAATGGCTTGGGTTAGGGCTGTGGTGGTCTAAACTCATCGCCAACATCACCGGCGTTACCGTAAACTTTATTCTTGAACGCTGGTGGGTATTTAAAGGTCGAGGCCAGCGCAAAGACCTCACTCAAGTTACTGGTCGGTACCTAGCGTTAACTGGTGTTAACTTTGTTATTGATTACTACATTGTTTACGGCTTAACGCTATTTGGCATATCTCCTTACCTAGGACAGTTTGTATCGGCAGGTTTCTTTACGGTTTGGAACTACCTTTGGTATAGGTTCTGGGTTTTTGCAAAAGTACCTGGTCGCCAGCCAAGGAAAAAGAGAGCCTAAATGGACACCGAAACAAACCAGGTTCGTCCGACAAAAAGACAACGAGAATTACTTGGCTATATTTCGGAATTTATCAACGAACACGGCTACAGCCCCAGCTACCGTGAAATAATGGACGGTCTTAACTACACATCTGTTGCAACAGTGTCAGTACATGTTAACAACCTGATTCTGAGGGGGCATTTAAAAAAACGTAACCGGTCGGCTCGTTCGCTTGAGCTGACCGAACAACCAAGCTCTTCGGAATCTACAGTACAAACAAAACAGCTTAAAACGAGTGAAGCAAAGTGGCTCGTTGAAAAGGTGGAACTTTTTTTTAAAGAAGTTGAAGAGCAGACGGCTGTCAGCGAAAAGCAACTCGATCAATTGTACGTATTAGTCGGAAGTCTAAAAGTCTTAGGATTGGACGGTGCTGCCACGTCATTCATCACTCGCTTAAGTGATCTAAAAAAGCAGTCCGCAGATGGCTACGTTACTTAAAAGTTTTAAAGAAGCTTCTTTTTTGTCAGGTAGCGGAAGCAAGCGTAACCTGGGATGATAGGCAGCCAAAAACTGACAATCCGGTATATGAGTATGGCGGCCAAAGCTTGAGAAGCCCCGGTGGCTGCAGTAAGTGCGGCCGTCATGGCAAGTTCAACTGCACCTAGACCGCTAGGAGTTGGACTAGCGACCACGGCAAGCATGCCAGCAATGTAGACAAGCAAGAGCTCGTCAAGCGTGATAGAAACCCCGGCTGCCTGTATCGATGCGTAGAGCATTGATAATGTCAGTAGCGTAATGCCAGTGCTTGCGGTGAGTGCAAGTAGTAATCTTACAGGCCGTTTGCGTAAACTACGAAACGTTTTTCTGGCCGACCCAATAACTGACAAAAATCCACCCCGTAGCTTTTTTATAGATAACAGCAGTGTAACTGCTGTGCCTATAGCGGCGAGGACGATAGCGAGCGCAAGCGGGTTTCCCCAAAGCACATCGAATGCCTTGCCGATTGATCCTGAAAGCGCAAATATGCCGATTGTTGTTATGTTGAAAGCGATATATCCGATTAATCCGTTAGCTCCGACCAGTAACGCTGCATCTGTTTTTGGTATTTTTAGTACTTTGGACAGAAAAAAGGTGTAAAGTCCGGCTGCTCCAATTCCGCCTGGTGCGAGCCGGTTGGTAAATCCTGTCGATATCTGGGCGATAAATGTCTGCACAAAAGGCAGCTTTTTGGGGCTGATGGCAAGAAAAACAAAAAGGGCGCTGATGTTTGTAGCTATCAAAGCAACGATCGCCGCGATTAGCCAGAAAGGTTCGAGTTTGAAAGAGGCATCAGACCAGCTAGTAGCTAAAGATTTTGCCTGAGGTGTAAGCAAAAAAACAGCCAGCGCAACAATGGCAACCTGAAATGTAATTTGGAATTTCCGAGATTTTAGGAGCGCTTTTATTCGCATTATAATTTAACTTTCTTGCTAGGCAGTTTTGTTTTGTGTTTTGCAGGGAATTGCCTACTAATTTTTGCTTTTGCGGCTGAGGCGTATCCTTTATCAAAGAACCATTTTATGCCAAAAAACACAATTACTGCGTAGATGCTGCCAAGTAGCTCATCGATAAAATAATGTTCGCCTGTATATATAGTACCCACATAGATTACAACTGGGTAGGCGGTTGCGAGCAGCCCCCATTTTCTGCCAAAAACCAAGAATACATACATGGCAAACAGCGTCGCAAAACCAGCGTGAAGACTGGGTACGGCAGCAACCGGGTTGGCGGCTATTTTGCTGTAGATCGAGGGGAAGTCCTGTACACCCAAGCTTGCCCAAACGTCGCTCGAAACACGGGTGATAGGCTCGATGTAGCCTTTTTCAGAGGCTAGCCAAGGAGGCGCGGCCGGCATCAAAAGAAAGGTAAAAAACGCGGCAAAACATAATACTACAAAACTGGTAACGTATTGCCAGTACAGCTTTTCCCGGTGCTTCCATATCAAAAGCGCCAGTGCGAGCGGCAGTACAAAATGAAGCAGGTACGGCAAGTACAAGGCCGAATCGTACCATTGTACGGTTCCCGTCCACCACCAATCTTGAAGAATGGCAGTCGGCAGTCCTCCAAACATCCAGATGTCTACCGCCGGCATCCATTCATAGGCGACTCGCTGGTTAAGTACCGGTATGAGCCCACGGAAGAATTCATACACCAGCATCAGACCGACAAACGGCGCTAACCTTATAAAAAGTTGCTTACCCATCCGAAACGCCATAAAGCCAAACAGCAACATAACGAGAAGCTTATCCGGCGTTGGAAAACTTGGGTTTAACGCGTACAGCAAAATTGTTGTTCCAAGTCCGACAAAGCCGATAACTTGCCATACATATGTCGGGTGAGTCATTTGTATCGATGGTAGCACAGTCCGCTTACGTTATAATTGTTGCCATGCGAACCCTTCTTAAGCTGCAGCATCATAAACACACTGCCAAACCCTTGCCGCACCACCATACGTCTTATCGTGGACTTGTAGTTGTTTTGCTGGTTGTTGGTCTAAGTTTGTTGTTTATCCAGAAAGTTGCCGCTGACGAATATAAAGTAACCGCCAAAATTTCGGCCGAGATTCCTTCGAGCCCGGCGGTTATCACAAATCCACAGAACAATCAGGTGTTTGAAACAAGAAGCATAGCAGTTTCTGGCACCTGTCCGGTTACCGAGCCGCAATCTATCGTGTCGTTATGGAGGGGCGGAACGATGCTGGGTTCATCAATCTGCCAGGCGAATGGCACTTTCTCGATCAGTATCTTCATTAACCGCGGTAATAATGCCATTACTCCAAAAATCATCAATATTACGGATGATAGCGGTCCGGACGGACCGACACTGAACATTATGTATCAGCCACCCAAGACATTGTCGCCGGGCGATACAAACGACGGGGCACCGGGTAACAACAATTCATCAGGAGTAAACTACCCTGCCCTAAGGTTGTTAGCCGATAAGACGTTTTTTGTCTTTAAACCAAATAAACCATCGGAACTTACCATATATATCGAAGGCGGCCGGCCTCCGTATCAGCTAAAGGTTGAATGGGGTGATGGCGAGACAAGCAATCTGGTCTACGATCAGCCAGGCAAAAAGAAGTTACTTCATATATACGTGGGCAGTATTCTGGCTGGGTACGAAGCTGGGTTGACGCTCACGGATACCAGCAATCAGTCGGCGCGCATGAACCTGGTAGCGATTACATATGTTGACGGCGGGGTGCCGCTTACTATTGGCAGCGTTGATTTGCCCGGCGCTGGCTCAGTGCCGCTTACAATGTGGACGCTGTATGGGGCTGCCGTGTTTGCTGCTCTCGGATTTTGGGGTGGGGAATTTTATCAAAGCCGGCGTTTGGTCGGTGCAGTATTACCAAAAAACCATAAGGGTCAGTAGGTATTTGTGAAGGCAGTAAAACTGACGTTCAGCTTGCTTATAATTGCAGTACTCGGCGGGGGAGCATATGTATTCTATCAGTGGAGTAAACAGCCGGCAGTTACTAGAGTGGCAACCAAATCTGCGCAAAATAAGCAGGTCGAAACTGCAAAAGTCGATATAAAAACCAAGTATTTTGTATCAGCTTTCAAGGGTCAGTACGAAGTAAGCAGACTCGACGAAACCGCTCAGAGCCCACAATTACTACAAATGGTTATTCGCCATACCGAGCCAAGGCTAACCGACCAAATAGCAATCACTATTTCCGAATCAATCGAGGGCATTGAAGAATCATCATCAGTTCAAGTGCGCAAACGTAATCCTGAAATGTACCAGCAAAATTCTGACCCTGCGCTCAGGCAAGGTGCTATATCGTTCAAAAAAACCAGTGGCGGATATGAAAAATCTGTGTTTTGGGCAGAAGGCGGCAAGCACATATCGGTAGTCGGGTCGGCCACAATCGATAGAGGTAGTATGGTCGAGGTAGCCATGGATGAGCTGGTCGGAAACTGGCAATGGCGTAGTGAGTAGGGGTCGAGGCCTGACAAGATATTTGAACATAAGCGGTGTTACAATGTAGTCTATGGATCTCATCTTGGGGAGTATTGTTTCTCTGCTTTCGGCTGGGCTGCTTGCTTCTGCACCTACCAGCACAAACTACACCTTAAAATCGTATGACTTTGGCAATGGTGGCGGTACAAGCAGTAGTACAAACTATCAAGTGAATGGCCTGGCCGGTTCGCAAGGTGGTGGAGATACTATTAATTCTACAAATAACACGGTTGTAGGCGGTCTGCAGGCAACTCAAAATACTAATGTGCCTCAGGCTCCAACACTCGTTAATCCTGCCAATAATTATAATCGTCTACGGCTCACGCTTAATACGTCTGGTAATCCGTCGGATACGCGGTATCTTATTGCTATTAGCCCGGATGCATTTGTATCGACTACTAGTTACGTGCAGACCGATAACGCTATTGGCACAAATCTTAGCATTGCTAACTATCAAACGTACGCAGCCTGGGGTGGAGCAAGTGGCTTCCTGATTCTGGGGTTGGAACCAGCAACCACATATACCGTCAAAGTTAAGGCAATCCAAGGCAAATTTAGCGAATCAGGTTTTAGTCCAACCGCATCGGCAGCAACCGTGCAAACAAGCATTACTTTTTCGGTTGCAACGTCGGCGACCTCTATTCCGCCATTTAATATAGGGTTTAGTGGGCTTGCACCAGGAGTCGTACAGGCTGCCGACGAAGACGCGTTGCTTGGTCTGAGCAGTAACGCGTTGAACGGAGGATCAATTTATGTGCAAGGGCAAAACAACGGCCTTACGAGCCTGCTGGCAAGCTATACTATTACATCTGCAACTGCCAACTTGGCATCGGCTTTAAGTGGTTACGGCGCTCAGGTGATTAGCGTCTCTCAAACAAGCGGTGGCCCCCTTGCAGCTGTAGCTCCGTTTAACGGAGCTGTGGATAATGTGGGGATACTATCTAACTCACCAAGTCCGTTTACCACTACTTCTGGTCCTATTTCAAACGCGAGTTCTACACTGCGATTAAAGGCTAAAACAGAGAGCACCGTGCCAAGCGCCAATGACTATTCAGACACGCTAACATTTATTGCCGCCATGGATTTCTAAAAGGCTACACCGCGCTTGCATTTACAAAATTGATATGTATACTCCTTAATCAGTAAGCGTAAGCTACTAAAACAAAAACAAAAACTAACGAAAGCGAGAAAAACAAACATGCAAACCTTACGGTTCGTTGATTGGCGGGCTATTGGCCTGGCTTTTCTATTGGTTCTGGTTGCAGCGTTGCCTCTGGCGATTAACAGTCGCGCAGAAGCTGCCACGTTGTCTAGAACGTTGGTACGTTTTGACCGAGTCAAAACAAGTACTGCAAGTACTGGCACCGTCTGTGCGCAAGCTGCAACGGTTGCTACGGAAAACGACGTCCAAGTTGTGTTTCCGACAAGCTACACTGTCAGCACTACAACGGGTAACTGGACAGTAAGTACTACTAACTTGGCTTGGCCATCAGGCGCCAGTGCCTGGCCTGGTATAGGTACGGCTTCAGCAGCGAGTGGTCAGACGGTAACGTTCCCAAGCACAGACCTAACAGTCGGAACATTATACTGTTTCAACTGGACAAACTCTGCAGCGCTGTCTATTAAGGCAGCAGCCACAGCTAACAACACTGGAACTGTCACAACCCGGGATAACGGTCCAGCTACAATCGATAGCGGTACTTACGCTACAGCAAGCATTAGCGATGACCAGATCGTCGTAACAGCTACTGTTACGCCAACATTTAGCTTTGCTCTAAGTGGTAACACAGACGCTCTTGGCACGCTAAGCACTAGCTCGGTTGTGAGCAGTCCTACTCCACGAACAGTTACAATTAACACGAATGCTACCAATGGTTGGTATGCATGGGCACGTGACAGCAACGCTGGTCTTACTTCTGCCGCCGCATCAAAGACTATTGCCTCGACAACACCAGGTAGTAACAGCACGCTCAGTACTGGTACTGAAGGCTACAACACCGGTGTCACTCAAAGCCAAACCGGCGGTAGCGGTACTATTACTGTTGCTGCAGCCTTTGTTGGTGGAGCAGGACAAGGTGGTGGTTTGGACACATCACTCCGTACTCTTGCATCATCGAACGGTACCGCTGACAACGCTGTACTAACACTGACAAACAATGCCACAATCGCTGCAACAACACCAGCAGCTACAGATTACACCGACACGATTACCGTTACCGGTGCTGGCTTGTTCTAGACGTTAAGACATATAGCTTTAGACAACAACGACATATAACGAAGATTTATAAGCAAAGACTGCCGATATGAGGCAGTCTTTTGCTATACTACTTATAATTCTTATGAAATGGGGTAAAAATTCTGCACTGCTTCTGACCGCGTTTGCGCTGCTGCTCGGCGTTGTATCTCCAATTATCATTTCTAAAGTGTCTGCACAGGATCAAGACCGCGACTTTTCACTGCAGGTAACGCCTTCGCCGATTGTCGAAACGTTGCAGCCTGGCAAAACAAAAACGATTGAACTGCGCATCAACAACCAGGGAAGCAAGGCCGAAAACTTAAGGGCTCAGTTGCGCACATTCAGTGTTAATAATGGTGACGGCGAAGTGTCACTTGGCACATCAGCCCCTAAGGAAGTCATAGACTGGGTCGAAATTCAAAACCCTCTATTTAACATCAAACCAGGTGAATGGTACACCCAAAAAATCACTGTCAGTCCACCTGAAGATGCTGGCTTTAGCTATAGTTTTGCAATAGTTATCAACAGGGCAAATCCACCAAAACCTAAGCCTGGGCAACGTGCTATCGAAGGCTCTGTCGCTGTATTTACCCTACTTTCAGTTGACAAGCCGGGCGCAAAACGGCAATTTGAAGTGTTGGAATTTTCGTCCAAGCACAGAGTGTACGAGTATCTGCCAGCCGAGTTAAGTTTTAAGGTAAAAAACACCGGCAATACAATCATCCAGCCGCTTGGGAACATCTTTATCCAAAGAAACAGTGATGACGCAACGCCGATTTCTACCATCCCGCTCAACGACAAGCGCTCTTACCTGCTGCCCGGAGTAACGCGCGAACTCAACTCTAATTGGGCAGAAGGGTTTCCGGTGTTCCGCACAATTTCTGGTCCGGCTAATGTGGAACCAGAGCGAAAACTAGAATGGAACTGGTCTGATGCCAGCAAATTCCGCTTTGGCAAGTACACCGCAAAAATGGTGGCAGTGTATAACGATGGCACCCGGGATGTTCCCATAACTACAGAAGTTAGTTTTTGGGTTATTCCCTGGAAACTGTTGCTTATCGTATTTTTGATCTTACTAGTCGTTGGATTTGGTTTCTTTAGTGCAGGCAGGCAGCTATTCGGTTCAGGGAAGAAAAACTCCGCAAAGTCATCGTCTCGTGACCGCGGCGAGCGCGCATAATACGGATGAACGCAAGGGTTATTTATGATCCAAAACTCATTATTGTTGCCAGCCTGCTTTGTGCATTCATTATGCTTGGATTTGTGCGTCCGGCTTATGCGGCAGGGGGAATAACTGTATCTCCAGCCCTATTGGAAGCAGATATCACAGACAGTACACCCACTCAAACTAAGTCGGTATCGGTTCGCAATGATTTTCCGGTGGCGGTACGAGTGGGCGCGTCAATCAGCGGCCTCGAGCAGGTTGGTAAAAATTTGGTTCCAAGCAGCAATGTTGATCCGGGACTCGTTGCTGCTACGAAAATACTGACCACAGACACCACTCTTAACCCAGGACAGTCAGTAAATGTTCAGGTACAATTTAGCAATGTTGCTGAACTTGGTCCTGGTGGGCACTACGGCGCGCTACTGATTAAGTTGCTGCCCGCAGAAGCTACTAATCTTACTCTCCAGCAGGCTATAAGTGTCACGCTTTTTGTTGTCAAAGAAGGCGGCGCGGTGCGTTCGATTGAGCTAACGGACGTTAAATTGCAAAGAAATATCTTTACGGCTCCAAAGTTCGCTGACCTAAGCTTTAAAAATACCGGAAACGTTCACATTGTGCCTCGTGGTACGGTTGATTTATCAAGTGGTAGCTCTCTATATTCGAGAGGTATTGTTAATGAGCCATCATCTCCGCTTTTCCCGGGGCGCGAAATAGTGCTTAGGTCGTCGTTTGACCGTATAAAACTGCCTATAGTACCGGGTTATTACAACGTCGACGTGTCGTATAGATTTGACGATACAGGCCGCTTTAATGTGAGCTCAGTAAGGTTTTTGTACATTCCACCCTGGACGTTGGCGGTAGCATTTGTACTGCTTGTATTGGTTGGATTTGCGCATGGCAAAGGCTGGCTTAACAGAATGTATCAGTTTATTAGTACGCCTTTAAGACGGCGTAGGCATAGCCGTAAAAAAGCAGCAGTATCCCGAAAAAATAAAATTAAGCCCAAGAAGAAACAGCAGGCAGTTAAAGAGTCGAAGTTAAGTGAATCTAAAAATAGCACAGGCGCTAGTGCTAATAATGACCATGTCGTCACAAAATCGGGAATAGAAGTAGTGAGCTACAGCCGAGCAAGAGCTCGTAGAAACAGATAAGTAAGCTTGAGCGTAATCTGTAAAACTGCTAGTATTTAGGTGGATGCCTAAGAAGTGGATGTGGGTTTTGCCGCTAACTTTGTTCGCTATCCTTGGCGGGCTATGGTTTCAATTTACCCCAAAAACTCAAGCTGCCATTAATCCGACCATAAATTTCCAGGGTAAACTGACAAATCCGGATGGCACGAACGTTACCAATGGCAGTTACTCTATACGATTCAGGGTATACACAGATCCAACTGCAGATACCGCTAGCCCTTGTGCTAACTCTTGCTTATGGGAAGAAACTCAAGCAACAGTTGCGGTCAATGATGGTATTTTTCGGGTAGCGCTTGGTAGCGTGACTAGCTTACCTGGCAGTGTTAACTTTAACCTGTCGGCGCTTTACTTGAGTATGAAGGTGGGAGCGGATCCCGAAATGTCCCCCCGAATACAGCTTACTGCTAGTCCGTATGCCTTCAATTCTGACACTATTGACGGTCTTGATAGTACTAACTTGGTACAGCTAGGACAGGGGACTCAAACGGATGGCTCTACAACAAATGCCAGCCTGTCTATAAACAAGACCGGTGGTACGGCATTAATTTTCGATGTACAGCGTAGCGGAACGGCTATATTCCAACTGGCAAATAACGGCAGTGCTTTGTTCCGTAATCAGGCTGATTCATCGATAGGATTTCAGATTCAAAGTCAGTCATCAAATCCCTTATTGACAGTAGATACCAGTGCAGCGAATGTGTATATTGGCAATCCGACGGCTGATGCTTCAGCCGCTCAGTTAGTGGTAGACACAAAGAATACCGCCGGTGACCCTACGGGCGTTAACGGCGGTATGTATTACAATAGCAATTCCGGAACGTTTCGTTGTTTCCAGAGCGGCGCATGGTCAGATTGTCTGACAAGTGGCAATTCTACGGCTAGCTTTACATCTGGACTGGCTAATGTGGGGGCTAATGTGACTGGAGCGGTAGTAGAGACGCTCATATTTACAACTGCAACTGCGGTGTCAAATACAGCCGGAATAACAGGCTTTACGGCACCTGCTGGAGGGAGTTTTAGGACCTGTCTAATCAAAAACACCGCTAACGTTACTGCGGGAACACTTAATCTACGATGGCGGGTGAATGGTGTGTCTGTGGGGGCAGGGGCGTGTAGTATGAGTAGTACGGTACAGCGTGAATCCGCAACAGCGCTTGACCCCGGGGTGGTAACATTTTCAGCTGGCGATACAATTGGTATTGCTTTTGATACGGTGGGTATGGCACCCACGACGAATGATTTTACCGTTTATTGGACGGTTGAATATAACTCGACAACATCTGCCGTGAGCGGAGCTACACTACAATCAGCCTATAATAATAATCCAACACTAAATACTACAGATACTCATGATCTTGTGATCAACGCGACCGACACGGCTACAGACGCCAATGTACTTATTGATCTTCAATGTACAACTGCCTGTGGCGGTAATGGCCGCTTTGCCGTTCAGAATGGCGGCACAGACGTATTTGCGATTAGTCCGTCAGGTGGCATAACTATCGGTACAACAAGTACAAGTTTAACAATTGAAAACGGCACGGGTGTTGCGGCGTTATTCAATGGCGCCACCGCTCATACTATTCAATTTGCAACAGGTGCTGCTGCGCAGTCGGTTACGATTGGATCGACCAACACAACCAGTTCGCTAACTCTTAATGCCGGAAGTGGCAATGCGACCATAAACGCAACAAGCGGCAACGTGAACATACAGACTACAACTTCGGGAGCGATTAACCTAACACCAGGTGGAACCAGCAATATTGTGCTAGGGACTTCTGACACTATAGGTACGCTGCTTGTGCTTGATACTAAGACCTCTGCTGGCGACCCTACGGGTGTTGATGGTGGGCAGTATTACAATAGTAACTTGGGAAAGTTTAGATGTTTTGAGGCTGGTGCATGGAAAGACTGTATTACACGTAACAGGACGATACTGGCTGCTGACGTCATAGATAGTGCCGGAGCATGCACGTTTACGCATCTTACAGGTTTAAGTTTTGCTGTTACTACAGGTGTTGTGTATCGTTTCTACGCAGTTATCAACTATACTGCTGCAGCTACCACAACAGGGTCTGCTTGGGCTGCAACCGGCCCCACAAACACATATTTCACATATATGCAAAGCTCCTCACTTACAACTACCACAGGTACAAGTCGAACAGGCAATGGCAATGATTCGCCAGCGGGTTGTAGTGCAACTTCGGCGGCAACTACTGGAAATATTGCAGTTATTGAAGGCAGTATTTTGCCGACAGCAAACGGTACAGTACAGCTGAGATTTGCATCAGAATTAAACGGCTCGGCCATCACTGTTCGTACCGGCAGTACATTAGAGTGGTGGTAGATTCATCCATCGAGGTATGATTCGAGCAACCGAGAATAATAACTTTGACAGCAGTTGCTTTTAAGAATGTGTAGTTGACTATTAACCTGAAAGACCTGGAGTATTGAATATCTGGCTTGACTTGCTTTTACAGCGTAGTCCTTCTGCTGAGTATCCGGAAGGACAATTGACGGATTGCACTGCGCGGTCTTTCGTATCTCTGATGGCATCAGTAGTTGAGCTCACAAGACCTATGCCCACACAGCGTCGGCCGTCAGCAGACAAAGTACCAGTGAAGCAAAAGTATCTATAACACTTACTAGAATTACTCAAATCTATCAAGTACCCACTTGGACAACTTCCGTAGGTTATGCTATGTGGATTTACGTATGTAGGAGGTTGTACTTGGATTGGGGTAACACAGATGTACTGACCCGGAAAGGCGGGAACTCTCGGGGTAACACGCTTTTGTCCTGGGGCGCAAACTTGTTGCTGTCGGTCTGCGGAGATTTCGGGGGTATTTTCACCACAGTTAGAACTGCAAGGCGTGTATTGTGGTGCTGGTATTCCTCCGGTTTGATTAGCGGGCGTAACAACAACTGGCTCTTCTGGTGGTACATTTGCTGTGCGAATTAGTCTTATAGAATCAATCCACAACTTTTCAGTGTTCAGCACACTGTTTTGATCTTCCATTACGATTCGTACTTTGGGTTTGTCGTTGGTCTGAACTTCAATTCTCGTGTTATAGAACCGGTATTTGTCGGTGGCTACATCGAAAGTATTAACCTTACTGTTGTTAATATACAGCGTGGCTTTTGGTGCTTTTGCACCAGGCCAAACCGGCTTTTCTGCTTTGAGCATAAAGCCTACTGCATACACGCCGTCAATCTTTACTTGGTTAAACTCGTGTGTGACAAAACTCTTATTTGCGGTTACTGACAAAGCTTTTTTATTTTCTGCCTGATTGTCGCTTTGCAACCGACTCCTACAGTCAAACGGACTTAGTATTTCACTACTAGTTGTTTGCTGTGTTAAGCGACCGCAGCCGGCATTGGCGTTTTCGGCGCGCACGTAGCGAGCCGATGTTGCTTCTGGACCGTTAGGGTTATTAGCTGGAGGCGTATCAGTGCTTGATCCGCCAGTGGTAGGTGGTGTATTGCAGTTTGTAGCAGCACCAGTTTTGAGTAGTTCTAACTGGTCGACAATTAGGTTGCGGTCGCTTGTTTCTGTCGAGCCGCTGTTGTCATTAGTGAATGATGCTCTCACTGTCACTTTGTCACCTGCTTGTAAGCAAAGTCTGTTAGCTTCGCCGAGAGTGAATTTATCCCATGTGGGTGTACTGGTAGCACGTGCTTTCGTGGTGAAGCTGGCAGCTTTGGCGATTCCGCCTACCTTGCCAATTCTTAGGTCAAATTTAGCAGTTTCACCTGCACCTGCAACAAAACGATTGTCGTTACTGGCGCGAGCAACGGCAGCGTATTTGCCGGGTTCGCTTACCGTAAAGGTATATTGAACGGACGAATTATCTGTGAACAGAAATACTGACTTGTCGCCAAATGCTCCAGTATTAAACGCGTTTGCCGAACTCACCACCCCGACGCGGCCGGTGCATAGACTTCTTTCGGCTTCTACAACAGCGGCGTTTGGAGCATCATTGCTGCAATTCACAACCGATACTGGCGCTTTGCTCAAGTACAAGTAGTCAACAAGCACATCAACATTAGTTGAGCTTTTCACCGAGATAGTTAGTTCATCACCAGCGTTTGCACTGAACTCATGTGGAGGGTCTGTTGCTAGCCCGTCGCCTGATCTTACTGTGTATCTCGAATAACTCGCACTGCCGCCCACGGCTTTATTGGCTTGAGTTTTGATACTAGGGCTCTGACCAGGAGTTAGTTTAGAAAACTGCATTTCGACTTTTCCGGTAGTTCCTGGCTGACTTCTCATGCTGGCGGCAGATCTGTACAAGCCAGGCTCCGTTACTTTGAAGGTGTATGTAAGGCTATTATTCTGGGCACGTAGTAGCGCGGCCTTTTGACCAGCGGCTTTCGCATCATCGCTTACAATAACGCCGCTTGAGCACTGGGCTTGCTCACCCTCTACATAGTCACTACGGCCACTACCAGCACCGCTGCAAGCAACGGGCGCTGTGCTCCCGCTAGTAGGCGGATTATTTGCAGCAGCTCCCTTAGTCGGTATGAGCATTAATCTGTCAACGAACAAGTTGCGGTCTTTGCCTTCTGCGCTCTCGCCGTTGTTATTGGTGAAGACTATTTTAACTCTAACTGCAGCACCTTTTTTTATTCCTGGCATTACTTGGTTTGTAGCTCGGCGATCCTTGTAATTTGAGGCTTTCGAACCAGCTGCCGCTCCGTCGGCAGTTTGCTCTGGTGACTGCCGGAGCGCACCACCTGAATCTATAGACAATACAAATTTTGCTCGTTCGGTGCCAACAAAACGATTGTCGTTACTGACCCTTGCCCCTGCAATATAATCATTATCCTCAGGAGCAATAAAGGTGTATTCAACTGAAGAATTATTAGCCGCTAAGATGACCGCCTGCCCACCAAAGGCGCCATCTACCTGATTTGCGGGACCGCTAAATACTGCCGCTTTTGGAGGGTTATCGCAAGTAGCGTTTTCTGCCTCAACGGTGAAGACTTGCTGCGAAGCGCCTTTGGCGCAAGCAACCGTGTTGCTGGCTGTCCCACTAGTTCCACTGCCAGCGCTAGGGGTTGTGTTGCCTTCACGACTCAGACTGAAGCTGTCTACTCGGACCAGCTGAGAGCTTTCTGATTTGATGCGGATCGTAACAGGCTGGTTGTCGGTAAGATTGAAGTCTACCACTTTGTCATTGTTGCTTACCGTATATCTTGTATAAGTCGTAGCATTCTGAGTTATTGCCTTGCCGGTTTGTCGAGCTAACACTGCACCGGATTCACTTATTACCTCGAATGTTACTTTACCGTTGTTGTTTAGCTGACTGCGCATCTTTGCCACAGCATTGTATCTGCCGGTGGTAGATGCCCGCAGTTTGTATTCGACTGCAGCCCCTGATGGACTTAACACAACTGCTTTATCGCCATCGGCGTTGGTATCGGCTACTACTCCACCGCCACTCACACACAAGGCTTGCTCGGCTTGTACAAGATCGGTTCGGCCGCTTCCGGTGTTGGTACAAGGACTAAAGGCACTTCCTCCGGCATTTCCGGTATTGCCACCATTGTTGGTTGCTGGAGGATCGGCCACTTTCCTCAACTCAATAAAGTCGACATAGGCATCACCACCATTACGCTTTATTTCTATTTGAACTTTTTCATTAGCACTAACGCTTATTGTTTCTGCGGTTGCCGATTCTACAATGCTGCTAACATTCTGGTCGGTAAAGGCCGTTCCAAAATTGCGATTTAGGGTGACGCCCGATCTGTTTACTGATGTCATCTTCATAGAACCTTTACCACGGACAACTAACGAATAGCTGCCGGCTGCTGGACTAAATTGGTACTTTACGAATCCGGCATCAGTTACCAGGCGAACAGCCTGACAACCGGTAGCTCCGTTCAGCGCGGCAGTATTGGCAATGACATGGATAGGCCCTGCTACAGCGCTGGCGGAACGGTTGCCGCTACCAACAGATTCAGCTTCAATGCGGGTTGCACCAGCAGGTGCTACTGCGGTGTGTGGAGTTGTACAAGTGCCGTTAGCATTTCCGGTATTGCCGCTTGATCCGCCGCTCCCGGCTCCCGGTGTAGCTGGTAACTCTCCAACCTTCACTAGTTTTAATTGATCAACGTATAAGTTCTGGTCGCCATTCGTGGTGCTGTTCTGAGCTTCCAAAAAAGTAACACGCACTAGTAAACTTTGACCATTGGTGGCATTTACTGCCTTAGCAGCATCTAGGCCGTAATCGCTATAGCTGGCTGCAGTTGCTGATGTACCCTTACGGGTAAGAGCTTCGCTAGAGCTGCTTTGAGCACCACCGGCTGTGGCAATGCTAAGTCGGTACTTGGCTGCAGTAGATTTGTAGCGGTTGTCATTGCTCATCGTTGCTGCTGCAACGTACTTACCATCAGCCGGAGCTGAGAAGGTATATTCTACTGTGCTATTCGTATTTGGCAGAATAACTGATGTACCGCTTCCTACTTGGTCAGCCGGACTAGTAAACGGCACGGTACCATTACCGCAGACTCCCGCTTCGGCATTAATGACGGTGACTTTTTGACCTGATCCACCAGCACACTTGAGCGTTGTTGGAGTGGAAGGTGCTGGAGCGGTTGGACTTGTGCCTAGAAGACTAAAAGTATAACCGGTATCTACATCACGGTCGTTGGTTCCTTGTACTGGCGCGCAGCCACCGTTTCGGCATGCTACTCCGGCTACTTGGTATTCGTAACTACCTTGCCCAGCTGCGGCGATTGATCCGGCGGCTTGCCCGGCGTTAGCTTTTACACCAGTAGTGCCAGCTGGTATACCGCCCCCGCCTGTGTTTACTCTCAAACAAAAGCTAGTACTGTGAGGTACGCTGAATTCATATATGCCCTGAGAGTTGGTCTTCGGGCTAACACCAGCAATACATGTGTCGATAGTAACATTCGCAAGGTTCTTATTATTCCAGTCTCGTACCTGGCCGGTTACCTTAACTGTTGTTGGTGCGGCCGGCGCATCAGGAATATCTTTCTCGCCGAAGATATTGTACTTGCTGACGTAGATAGTCTTCTGATCAGTAAACAAGTGTGTACCATTACCTTGGTTGTTACCAAGAACATAGTTACAAATTGATACGGTGCCACCGTTCACTAGGCCTGGCGTGGCAACTCTTATTACACGATTAAACTGTGCACCGCCTTGATGACCCCCAGGACCCCCTATGATAGTTACATTCTGTGACTGCCCATTAACCTTTACTTTGACACCATTAGCCCCAGCTTCGTTAGTAAGGTAGTCAAAATCTACATAGTTGACGCGATACTGAGTAGCGTTTGCTGGTCTTGGAATAACCAGATTCCAGCAAGCTTCTTGTCCCGTGGCGTATTTGGGACCTGCTTTATACCCTATAACTAACTGATTACTAGCCTTAGTCATAATTCCAAAAGCACCAACATCATAATTGGCCGATGCGGTCCAATCGGCAACAGAAGTAGTCCCCCGATCTTGGTTGTACACATCTGCCTCTGTTCTATTCGCTGCAGGCTGCACATTGTTAGCCGCATTCCAATAGGTAAAACCGAGAATTCCGGCTGTCAGGACGATAACTCCAATTAGCAGTAGAACAAACTTATTTTTAAGGTATGTTGGTACGGTACGATCCATATCAGCCTTTCGTACGCCATGCGAGCGAGTTTTATGTTTTTTGTGATGTTCGTGTAGCATTGCGAGCTAACTACTTGTTTACTAAAATGAACAATATCACAACAATAAAGCAAGCTCAAGTAATTATGTGGCGCCGGTAGCACATCCGGCAGCACATAAAGTAGGCAAAGTAGTCACTTATAATGTATATATGGTAAAATCTTCCCGCATTTGGAACTCATTCTTCGAAGACAAACACGGCAACGTAGTTATTTACCAGAGGCCAAATATACTCATAATTGTAGCTTTCGCCTCTTCAAGCGTTGCACTAATGACTAACAAAGGATTGATTCATGCTTTTGCCGCGTGGGTAGCGATAATTGCATGGCTTGCATGGTCGATCTTGGAAGTAGTGTTTGGTGACAGTCATTTCAGAAAAACTATCGGAGCATTGTCGCTGGTAATTGAAGCCGTAGTGCTTAGGTACTTTTTCTTGAGCTGAGCGGGTGATCAGTGATAAATTGCCGCAACGTTATTCCCATTCAATAGTGCCTGGCGGTTTGGATGTTATATCGTACACTACTCGGTTGATGCCCCTTACTTCGCTAACGATCCGGCCCGATATTTTTTCCAGCAGCTCGTGAGGCAACTTGGCCCAGTCTGCAGTCATGCCATCTAATGACGACACAGCCCGTATAGCTACAACTTTTTCATATGTTCGGCCATCACCCATCACGCCAACAGATTGAATCGGCAGCAGTACAGCAAAGTATTGCCAAAGACTCTCACGAACATTAGAACCACCAACCTCTTCACGCACAATTGCATCGGCGGCCTGAACCAGCGAAATAGCCTCGTCGTTAACTTCACCAATAATCCTAATAGCAAGACCCGGGCCGGGGAAGGGTTGCCGCAGGGTAATAGCATCGGGCAGCCCAAGTTCAGCTCCAATTTTGCGGACTTCGTCCTTGAATAATTCTCGTAAAGGTTCAATGAGTTTTAAGTTCATTTTTTCGGGCAGCCCACCAACGTTATGGTGAGACTTAATAGTGACAGATGGGCCAAATACCGATACTGATTCGATGACATCAGGGTAGAGTGTACCCTGAACTAACCAGCCGGCATTACCAATTTTTTTGGCTTCTTCGTCGAAAATTTCTATAAACTCGTTACCAATAATCTTACGTTTCGTCTCAGGGTCGGTAACACCCGCCAGCTTACTCAAAAAACGCTCTTTGGCACGCACTGGGGTAACGTTTAGTCCTATGTTTTTATAAGCCTCAAGCACGTCATCGTACTCATCTTTGCGCAGTAAGCCGGTATCGACAAATACGCATACTTGTTGATCGCCAATAGCTTTGCTAACTAGAGTTGCGGCAACGGATGAATCTACTCCACCTGAGAGTGCGCAGATGACTTTATCTTTTCCGACAAGTTCCTGGATGCGTTTTGTCTCGGTGTCGATAAATGATCCGGGAGTCCAGCTTTGACTGAACTTGCAGATGTTAACTAAAAAGTTTTTAAGTACATCTACGCCAAATGTGCTGTGACTGACTTCTGGGTGGAACTGCAGGCCAAATATGTTGTCATCGGTAGATTCCAGTGCGCATATAGTGTTGCCGCTCATTGCCGAAACGACAAACTTTTTAGGCGCCATACTTACATGATCACCATGACTCATCCACACTTTGCTACCGTCAGTCTTTTTATCGAGTAGGGCGCTTTTGTCGGTGAGTTTAATCGATGCCAGGCCGTATTCTCTAGTGGAAGACGCTTCAACTTTTCCACCAAAATGGAGGGCTAGCAGCTGGAGTCCGTAGCAAATACCCAGTATCGGTAGATGTGTGCCTAGGATGTTTGTATCAAGCTTCGGGGCGTTTTTTTCATAGACCGAGTTTGGACCGCCTGACAAAATAATTCCTTTTGGTTCATAGTCTCTGATTGTTGCAATATCTGTTGAAAAGGGAAGTATGACGCTATATATCCCCAGTTCTCGAGTACGTCTTGCTATGAGTTGGGTATACTGCGATCCATAATCAAGAATGACTAGTGTTTCATTTTTTTCAGGCATACTCTATTCAACACGTATTGACTCATCACTGTCAAGGATGAGCCGCTTAAGAGTTAGCCGGCGGGTATATGTAAACTGGCTATTAAGTGTATAGATTATGCTTTTTTATGTATGTTTGAACTACTTTATCGATATCCTGCAAATCGGAATCATGTCGAGACTTACTTGACGAAACTCTGCTCGGTGTAACATCGATAAATCGGTAGTCAAAAAGTTTTGATGATTCCCCGAGCCTTTCTAGCATTGTAAGAAGACTTTCATTATTCCAGCCAACACGGGGGGCAACAGCAAAGCTAGCCTCTTTCATTAATAAGTCACGTTGTTTCCATGTATGGAATGTGGACATCACATCAATACCCGCAATAAGTATAAATTTAGTGTTGGGGAAAGAAGCCTTGGCTCTGACAAGGGTGGTGTAGTCGTATGACTTGTGCGTAGCCATCTGATCTGTCGGGTCAATCATCAGGCGGGAATTTTGCTTTGTTGCTAGATCAACCATTGCAAGTCGATGGTTATAGTCTGTCGCGCCTGGTTTGTTTTTAGGAATCTTATCAACGAAAAACCAAACTTCATCCAGCTTTAACTGATCTAGGGCTGCCTTGGCGATAGCAACATGCGACAAGTGTACTGGGTCAAATGTCCCGCCAAAAATACCAACTCGTTTTGCACTCATAAAATTAGTATAACGTGCGTAGTAGGCTAAATTAATCACGAACCAAGAGGCTATGAATTACATATCTTTTATTGTCTCAGCCTGTATCCTTTTTGGAAAAGACGCAGGTTGACGCCGATAATGAGTGCGGTTACGACTGAAATAATCACTAAAGAAAGGTATGGGTTAACGTCAGCGTCACCGAGCATCCCATAGCGAACGGTATTAATCATGTAATGCATTGGGTTGAACTGTGTCAGCGTTTTAAATGGCTCCGAGAGTAAACTAACCGAATAGAATATACCACCGAGGAAGATCAGTGGTTGGATGATGAACGTCTGATAAAAACTGACATTATCAAATGTCTCGGAGCGTAATCCGACCAAAACCCCCAGTGATGCAAAAAACAGGCCGCAGATTGCCAAACTCGAAATAAGCAGCAACGGGTGTACAACCGGTAAGTCAATCAGCAAGGCGGCTGTCATAAAGCTGACAGTGGCGATTATGGCGCCACGTATAAACCCACCAAGTGTAAAGGCGACCATCAGCGCAGTATTACTGACAGGCGATGACAACTGATCATCAATGGCGCGTTGAAGTTTTTGTTGTAGCAGGGAAGAAGAGTTGTTTGAAAAGGCATTCATGGCAATCGCCATAAGCAGTAAACCGGGAATTATAAACGCTGTATAGCTGTAGCCTTCAAGATCTTGTATGCGACTACCAAGTGCTGCGCCAAAAACGCTGATATATAAATATGTTTCAAGGAGAGGTCCGAAAAGCGTTTGACGCTTAATAGACCAGAATCTTGACAGTTCTCGTCGCAGTACCGTCCAGAATCCCATGTAGTTTCTAAACGCCATCAAGTGATCCCCCGCGGGCTAATTCTTCTCTCCCAACAACAGACAAGTAAACATCCTCCAGACTCTTTTTACTAAATCGTTTCTTGAGTCCGGATGGGCTTCCCTGGTCTATTATTTTTCCACCGTTAATCAGTGCGATACTGTCACAAAGTTCTTCGGCTTCTTCAATATAATGGGTTGTTAATAGGATGGTCGTTCCGGCTTTATTGGTCTTTTTCATGTAGTTCCATAGTTCAAGCCGAAGTTCGACATCTACTCCTGCTGTTGGTTCGTCAAGTATAAGCAGTTTTGGGTTATGCATCAGCGCACGGGCAATAATTACCCGACGCTTCATCCCTCCCGATAACCCCCAGGCTTTGGATTTTCGTTTTTCGGTTAGTGAAAATGCATCCAAAAGTTCGTCTATCCGTTTTCTGCGGTCGATTTTACCCATGCCATAGTACCCACCGTGGTAGTCAAGCGTTTCTTCGACGGTCAGAAACCAGTCGAGGTTAAGGTCTTGAGGCGCTAAACCGCATAATTGCCGGGCGGCTTGATATTCATTCACAACATCATGACCAAATACTTGTGCCGTACCACTGGTGGGTATAGCCAGACCCATAATGCAATGGATAAGCGTTGATTTTCCGGCACCGTTTGGTCCGAGCAAACCCAAAAACGCACCTTGTTCAATAGTGAGGTCGATGCCATTCAAGGCTTTTGTGCCGGATTTATACTGCTTCTTGAGTTTTTGAACATTCAAAGCAGGCAATACCGGTGTGTTCGTTTTTCCCATGACATATATAGTTTACACTCATAGGTTAAATCTCATTCAATTAAAATAAATTGAATATAGCGTATAATAAATTTGATTTATGGTCGAAGTATTGCAAAAAACTGCAGATCAAGTTGCCGGATTTTCTGCTACTCAAAGAGTTGGAGCCTTTTTGGCGTGCACGGCTACGAGTGCCCGTTTGGTTGCACCTTTTCTAATAAGAAAGGATCCACGCGATCCTTGGACTTGGCGTGATACAGGTGTGCGCACGTTGGTTGCTGGTACTGATCCGATAGATGGTATGGTGGCCAGGTCTTTTAATGGTTGCACGGAACTGGGGGCAATTGGAGATTCAATCGTCGATAAATGGGTTATGTTCCGTCACGAGCTGGAATTAACAGAAAGAAGTCAGTTAAGCCGTTGGCAGTTTGCTCTGCGGACTTTGCGGGACGCACTCGTAACCCGACAAAGACTGATGGCAAACAGCGGCAACCCAGCTGAACATGTTGACGTTAAGGCTAACGACTTTGGTAAAGCTACTACTCTCATACGTGCGACAGCTGACTTATTTTCCGCATCTCCTTTGGGCGAGCGCATGCCCCGATTAGCAGGAACACTCCAGTCTGTTGCAACTATCGCAATAGCTGGTTCTGGCGCCTACAATGTAAGGCAAATAAATCAAGCAAAAGCAAGACGAGCATCTAGAAACTAGTTCGGTCTCAACTCTTCAGCTTTGGAGCCAGGTTTATAGATAATTAGATCATCGCTATTTTTACTCCAGGCTTCTTGTATGGGTGTTAGAATCCGCCACGAAGCGATGACTTCGTCACTGCTGGCAAAGAGGCTGTGGTCTGATTTAATGGCGTCAACTAATACACGCTCATATGCGTCGGGTAAGTCACTAAAATGCTCATCATATGTAAAATCTAGCGTTACTTTATCAAGTTTATGCTCAAAACCTGGTCGCTTGCTCCATAGGTAGACCTCTATACCTTCATTTGGTTGGATGCGCAGCACAAGACGATTGGATTCGCTGGATTCTTCCTGGTTATAGTGGATGCAAATTTCAGTAAATGTCTTTTCGAGCGCTTTGCCAGTTGTGAGTGTTATCGGCACACCAAGCCAGTCGTCATCGTCAGAAAACAAAGTCAGCGAAGCATAGGTCTCGACATTGCTTTTTAGATTGCCAACCTCTTGCTTATAGCCATCGTATTGCCCACGTACAGCCGTATTGTCGGACTTAAGGTTTCGTAGGGCATCAAGCCGTAGCTTGGCAACTTGGTCCCATTCGTCTTTAGCGGGTAGGTCCATAAGTACCAACGCAGCGAGTTGCAGTAAATGGCTCTGTACCAAGTCTCGCAGCGCACCAGTTTGCTCGTAAAAGACTGCCCTGCCTTCGATACCAATAGATTGACTGGCGATGATCTCGATTTTTTCGATAAAGTCTTTGTTCCATGTACGCTTGAATAGGGAATTACCACTTCGGAATACTAGTATATTTTGTGCCATTTCCTTCGCCAAAAAGTGATCAATTCGATACAATTGGCTTTCATCAAATAATTGATTCGTTGTTTTAATGAGTTCACTGGCTGATACAGCATCCGTGCCAAACGGTTTTTCGAGTAGTAATTTAGTTTGTTTGTCTGTCGCGATGCCTGATTTGCTTAAATTTTCAATAATAGACCGGGAAACAGTTGGGGGGACGGACAAGTAGAACAATCTTTGGGCGTCTTGCCCAAAGTTGGCATCGTAGCCTGAAAGGTATTCCCCAAACTTCTTGTATTGATCTGTATCGTCCAAATCAAGTTGATACGTTTCAAGCACTCCCTGCAAGGAATTTCTAACATCTTCGGTGTTGGTTTTACTGAAGATGTCTTCGGGGGTGACAGAACTCCTACTAACGCCAATCACCTTAAACATTTCAGGTTGATGCCCTGTTCGAACAATTTCAGCTAAGGCAGGAAGTAATTTTCGATGCGCTAAATCTCCTGTTATGCCAATAATTATCAGAAGTGTGGGTGGTAAGGCGTTAAGTGACATAATTACTTGTTTATCTGGTGTCCGCCGAATTTATTTCGCATTGCGGCGAGTAGTTTAGTGGTAAAGCTGGTTTCGCCTTTTTGCGAAGCTAGCCGTACGTCAAAAGCCGTCTGTATTGCAGGTAAGGGAATGCCAAGTTCCCGAGCGGTTTCCAGTGTCCAGCGGGCTTCACCGGACTCGGCTACGTAGCCGTCAATTCCTTCTAG
Source organism: Candidatus Saccharimonadota bacterium (assembly GCA_022841445.1). Lineage (GTDB taxonomy): Bacteria > Patescibacteriota > Saccharimonadia > Saccharimonadales > UBA10212 > JALHRM01. The sequence continues at coordinate 202,983 of JALHRM010000001.1, read as the reverse complement.
TTCTGGATTTTCACTCAGGGCTGCCTGGCTTAGTTCGTTGAGCCATGATGTAACAACGCTGCCATGCTGCCAAACTTCGCCAGCTGCAGCCAGATCGATACTTTCGTACGCCCCCTCCTTAAGCATACGGTAGCCCTCTGCCAAACTTTGCATCATGCCATATTCGATAGCATTGTGAACCATTTTCACATAATGACCCGAGCCGCTAGGTCCGAAGTGATTGTAGGCACCCGAGGGTAGCGCCAGTGTCTTCAGTGCTGGTTCAACAGACGTAAATACCGTTTTGTCACCGCCGGCCATCATGGAAAAGCCGTTCTTATACCCCCAGACACCTCCGCTGGTGCCAACATCAAGCAAGCTCATGCCAGCCTCTTGTACCTTTTCGGAGCGCTTTTTTGTCAACCGAAAGTCCGAATTTCCCCCATCAATGATAATGCTATTTTTCGGAAGTAGATTGAGCCATGCATCAAGTTCTTCGTCAACTGCTTCGGCAGGTATCATTAGCCAGAGTGCTACTGGGTCTCCCCCAAAAGCGCTTACAACATCTTCTTTTTTGTATGCTGCGCTTGCTCCGTAAGAAACGGCTTCATCAACTGCTTCGGCACTGCGGTTATGGGCAATTACTTCGTGCCCTCCTTCGCATAGTTTGCGAGCTATTTGCATCCCCATTCTTCCTAAACCGGCTATGGCAATTTTCATTCGACATCCTCCTTATGATCATTAAATATGGTTAATTCAGGAACAGATTTAAGTGCTTGAGCTGGTTGGGCGGAAATTTCAATTTCATTACCCAGGTCGTCAAATACAGGCCATTTTGCTTCCCCAACACCATAAACCACCACCTCATTTAATTGTCCAATGGCTTTTGGGGTTATGGTAATACGTTCGAAATTTCCTGTTGCGTAACTACTGGTCAGACTTGGGTCGAATACGGCAGTAGTATCAGGTAAAATGCCTGCCGTATGACCATCGGCACCGATTCCGAAGAGCCCGATTTTGTATGTCGATTCACCAAGTAGTTCTTGAAGATTTTTGCCGAATACTTCGGTTGTGGTGTTTCTGTCGGATCCATCCAGTACGGGCACGAGCCGAGCGCCAACTAGGTCAAAACCAGATGCTTGCAGTTGAGCCCAGTTGGAGTCCTTGTGTCCGATGGGTCCATACCGTTCGTCAGTGAGTGTGACCGATAACATGCCGATGTTATGGTGTCCGGCAATTTGTTTGCCCACCTCGACGGCAATGCTGATCGCCGAACCACCCGGCACTAGCCATAATGTTTTGACCCCCTCTTCGAGTTTTGTGTTCAAAACACCTGTCAGGTAATCAACCACAGGCCTGGAGGAGGCAACCTTTACAAACTTCATGGCACTCATTCCAAAACCTGCTTTTGTGCTGAAAATTGCTGATTGTGGAGCGAAAAGTCGGAAATGCAAGGAAGCGTAACTATAGTTACGGTAACAAGTATTCCAGACTTTGCAGCCCACAAGGTGTAGTTTTTAGCCGGAAAGGGGTTTTGGAATGAGTGCATTACATCAATTGTATACCACTCTATCGAACGCAGGTTTGAGTGGATACTTCGGCGGATTTTTTGGCTTGGGCGAGCGCCGGGCCGATAGCCTGAGACGTAACGGCGTAGCCGGTGTTTTGGAACGTTTCAGATCGAGCAAACAGAACTCCAATTACCGTTCCATCAGGTCTAATAAGGGGCCCACCGGAATTGCCTTCTTCTATTTCTGCCTGGATTTCATAAATATCACGTTCGGTTCGCTTTTCTCCATAAATATCACGCCCAATGGCCGTAATTTGTCGCCGCAGTCCGCCAGAGCTGGCTTCGAGAGGGCGTCCGCCAGGGTAGCCAATCACTACTGCCACAGTTCCACGTGGTAATGCTGTTGCTTCAATACTTAGTGGCTCACCCGCTAGATTATTTGTCTTTAAAACTGCAATATCAAGCGAGGGATTGAAATATACGGTGGTGGCACGATGCCGACCATTGTCGTCAACAATCGTTGGGCTTCGAACACCGGCAACGACATGAGCGTTTGTAACCACATAATCTTTCGCGGCCACAAATCCGGACCCGAACAGTAATCCTCCGCAGCCAGCACTTTCAATTTTTACCGTTGAATCACCAGCTGCTGCAAGCGCCTGGCTGACTTGCTCTCTGGTTGCCGTTTTGACTGGCTCTGCCGGCAGCGGTTCACGCCCAATAAACACAGTGGGGAAGCCGCTCGGCCCAAGGATTCGTGAAATTCGATCCAAAACGGCTGGTGCAGGCGGAAAAACAGTGTCCGAAAAGCCGATGATTTTTGATGACTGCAACTGCCTATTAAGTGCCTGAGAAGGTCCGCCACCCAGCATTGTGCTAAGAAGCCATATGATAAACAGCGCCACAATCATACTAAATAACGCACCTAAAAACTTATCTATACGTTTGATATGCAGATTTACGGTATATTTTGATAACTTTTCGCCAAGGTATCGCCCAAAAAGTCCACCTCCCAGCGCCAAAACAAATAAAATAAGTAACGTAATAATTAACTTGAGTAGCTCACCCTCGAATAAATCGACTATAAATGGTCCAAGCAATGCACCCAGAATCAAGCCCAAGATAAATCCGCCAAGCGAAAATACGCTTCGTATAAGCCCTATCGCGGCTCCGCGCTGGGCTTCTAAAAAAAGTATAAAAAGTATAAAAAAGTCTAAAAGATTCATCGGTATTACCGTTATTAATAGTAGCAGCTCAAAGAGTGAATACGGAGGTTGTCATCCGCATAAACACTTTAAAGAGGTAAAATACGTATAGGCTAAACCGGAGGGAGTGCCATCAAAGACAAACAATTGATTATTGTTTCAAACCGTTTGCCAGTTACGGTTTCTCGGCAAGATGGCAAGCTAGTGTTTACCTCCAGTCCCGGAGGCCTGGCAACGGCTATGGCGTCGGTTGGTGGGTCTATACCAAAACAATTGTGGATTGGGTGGCCTGGGATCGCATCAGACGACCTTACTTCTGCCGAAAAGCGACTGATTACGAAGAAGCTTATCGGCATGGGCTACTTTCCAGTTTATCTAACAACCGAGGAAGTTAAAAATTTTTACGATGGCTATTGCAACAATACATTGTGGCCTCTGTTTCACTATTTTCACTCTTTTGCTAAGTACAGTAAAGACTACTGGAACGCCTACAAAGACGTTAATAAAATTTTTCTAAAAGCCGTCACTCAGTGTATGAATGTGGATAGTGTAGTGTGGGTGCATGACTATCATCTTATGTTGCTCCCCTCGATGCTTCGGCGCTCTCGGCCTGATGCTACAATCGGATTTTTTCTACACATTCCGTTTCCGTCATATGAATTATTTCGGTTGCTTCCGAACCGCAAGGAAATAGCATCGGGGCTAGTCGGTGCTGATTTGTTGGGGTTCCATGTCTATGACTATGCGCGTCACTTTATGACGACTGCGCTCCGTACTCTTGGTATGGAAAATTCCAGCGGAATTATTAATACCGGCATAAGGAATGTTAAGGCGGATTCATTCCCGATAAGCATTGATTACCAAAAATTTAAGGATGCCGCTTTAAGTAGACAAATTCAGAAACGCAAAAATGAACTTAAAGACCACTATAAAAAACAAAAAATAATACTGTCAGTTGATCGCTTAGACTATTCCAAAGGCATACTAAAACGCCTAGAAGCGTTTGAACATTTCCTAAAAGAAAATCCATCCTATGTAAAAAAATCCGTAATGATTATCGTCGCTGTTCCGTCGCGCGTGGAGGTGGATGCTTATCGAGATTTACGCGAAAAAGTAGAACAGGCAGTAAGCAGAATTAACGGTACGTACGCAACGGTTGATTGGACCCCGATATCTTACCAATTTAAGAATCTGCCTTTTGACGAACTGGTGGCGCTTTATGCAGCATCTGACGTAGCACTTGTGACGCCCATTCGTGACGGCATGAACTTAGTCGCCAAAGAATTTGTGGCATCCAAACAAAAGGATATTGGCGTTCTGATACTGAGTGAAATGACGGGCGCCATTGACGAACTGCCTGAAGCTCTTCGCATAAATCCCAACGATACTTCGGCAGTAGCAAACGCTATTAAACGTGCGCTCCGTATGACAAAAAAAGAGCAGGCTGAGCGGCTAAGTGTTATGCGCCGTCGGCTTGCTCGTTATGATGTAGAACGTTGGACAACTGACTTTTTAGAGCAACTGCAGAATATTAAAAGCTTGCAGGCTCAAGAGGGTAAGAAGTTACTGTCATCTAAGCAGTTAGTTGAAGTGGTGCTAGCATTCAAAAAAGCCAAGAAACGACTATTGTTACTTGATTATGATGGTACGCTTCGTCCATTCGTATCCCGGCATGAACCACTATTTGCCGCGCCGCCTAAAAGTCTTGTAAAACTTTTAAAAAGACTTACTGATGATCCTCGGAACGTTGTTTCAATTGTCAGTGGCCGTACCTATCAGGCACTTGAGGAATGGTTTGGGCATCTTCCATTATCGTTAGTTGCCGAACATGGTGCCTGGATAAAGCATGATGGTGCTTGGCGACATGAGGATTACGACTTCGAACAGGATAAAAAATGTCTGCTGCCGATATTAGAACGCTTCACCGAAAGAACACCCGGTTCAAGAATAGAAGAGAAAAGCAAGGCGTTGGTGTGGCATTACCGCAATGTGCCAACCGAACTAGCTTATGCTCGCAGGAGTGTGTTGAAGCACGAATTAAACGTGGTAGCTGGTAAGGATGTAGGAGTTTACAGCGGCAATAAAATTATTGAAATAAAACCCAAACATATCACCAAAGGTTCAGCCATACGTAAGAAAATTGAATCCAACCCGGCCGACTTTGTTCTCGGCATTGGAGACGACTACACCGACGAAGATATGTTTAATGCTATGCCAGATGATGCCTACAGTATAAAAGTTGGCCTAGGCGAGACTGCGGCACGTTTCCAAGTTCAGGACATCGAACGTGGATTGATGTTACTTAGCATGCTAGCTTCAGAAGAAACTGCCTAACGAATATTTATATTAACATTGCTTCGGTTTGAGTTACTTGCTGACCCGCTCGTTCCCGTGCTACTGCCAGACTCTGCAGTTTGGTTAACGTTGTTTGTAATATTTACATTGGTGGAGCCTGAATTTTCGTCTAATTCACAATTAACTGTTGTAGATGATTCGTTGGTGACTGCTGAACCGGATTGATCCGATGTTTCGCTGGTGGTTCTGCTGCAAGATTCGTCGAGCTGTGTTTTCGTTTGCTGCGTTTCTGATAATCCTTGCACTGTTGCAGGTGTTTCTGCGGCAGGCTCCTCCGGAACATTCTCTGTAAACGACTGGTTGTCTAGCGGCGCTTCGGCTGGACGCGAGGCAAACGTGAACACTGCAAGTAGAAGCACAACAGATAAAATTGCTGCAAAAAATATTGTTTTTCGGGCAGATATGTCAAGGAGACTCATATATGTACATCCTACACCTACAACCTACCTAGTTGGCAAATATTGGCGAGGCCGAGTGTGATTTCTACAAACTATTCTCTTACGGAGACTTCACGCCAGAATGCGATGTAGTTAGAGAAGTCTTTCTTGACTCGTTCTATAGCGCTTTTTAGGGGATTGGGATATGTCCAGGCAGCATCTTGATTCCAGAATTCACCTTCACCCACATTAAAATATTGGCATTCGCCCTTCCATGGGCACGTATATGGTGTTTCACTCATTTTCAGGTACTGAGTATTGACTGAACTGGGTGGGAAGTACCAATTTCCTTCGATATAAATCAATTCTTCCCGAGCTGCTTCGGCGATTACTTTGTTGTTCCAAATTGCTTGCATCAATCAATTGTAACAGGTCACTAAAGCATTAATGTGGCGTAAACTACCGTATTATGCGAATAGTGCCTAGTAAAATGGTTGAACTCACCGCTGCACGTTATAAGCCGTAAACCAGCGTGATCGATGTTACCGTAAACTTGCTCAGTGGGGAAGTTGTCTTGCTGGAAAATTTCCTGCTTGTCCACTTTGAAAGTTGCTGTTGAGCCATCTTGGCGTTTCACGTGCACTAGGTCACCTGGTTTAAGTTTATTAAGGTTCCAAAAAACTGCTGGGCCGCTCAAGCTGTCAACATGACCGACAATGATTGCAGGTCCAATTTCTCCTGGGGTTGGCGCGAGCGTGTACCACCCGGTCATATCGGGATTAGTTGGTACTTCCATGCTGCCATCAGAGTTTTGACCTACTCCCGATATAGGCGCAGAAAGCGATATGGCAGGAATTTCCAGACTTAAAGGTACGGATGACGCAAGACTTTTTGGTGTGGCGACAGCCGGTGGTCGCACGGTTAGTTGTGATACGTTTGTAGCTTTTGGTCGAGCTGGGTGATATAGCGCATTTACTACGTAGGCAAAACCAAGGATGCTTATTGTTATGAGGGTGACATTTAAAGTTCTGGAGTAAAGTTGTTTAGCAGATGCTTGTTTTTTTTGGGTCTTTTTCTTTTTTGGCTGAATTTTGGGAAGTGAAAGAGTAATTACCAGTTTAGTTTGCTTCTTAGTGCTTATTCTCTTAATTTTAACCAGCGAAAAACTGCCCGCTTTTTTGGCAGGCAGTTTCGTTGATCTTATTTTTTTTGCGGGCTTTTTTGGCATATTAAACGTCTAGTTTTTTGCGAATCGAACAACACCGATGGTTCCAGCAGTTACTGCAACTATTGCTGCTGCAATAACGGAACTAATACTTCCAGCACCAGCACCAACACCACCCACTGGAGCCTGTACCTGGGAGGCGCTCTTTACAACACCTGAACCACTACCACCGGCTGGCGGGGTTGGAGTCGTAGTCGTTGTAGTTGTGCAACAGTCACAACCACTGTTGTTAATGTCAACACCTACGTTTGTTGAGCTGCTGTTGCCTGCGTTGCCCGAAGTAGCGTTTCCGCCAGAAGTGTTGCTGCTGTTGCCTGCGTTGCCGGATTCAGCAGACTGCTCGTTGTTGTTTTCGATGTCGATATTGTTGTTGTTTTCAACTTCGCAGTTATCTTCATTCTCAAATGTGATAATGTTTGTGGAATCTGGCCCCGTGTTTGTTATTGATTGTGCCGAAACGATGCCTCCTGCCAAGAAAAAGCTTCCTAAGAGAGCGATTGCAACGCTGGTGAGTTTTACTGTTAGTCGAGCCATTGTATTTACCTCCTGTCTTCTTTGGTAAGAGAGACGTTACTGCTATTCGTAAATACTAGTATATTAATGACATAAAGTAAATAATGTTTTATAGCATAAGCACTATTATTTGATGTACCTCTCGTTATCCAAAGTACTTCTGTGCTTTTACGTAGTCATCTGCATTGTCCATTTCAACCCATTTGGATCCAGTTATATCTATTCGCTTAAAAACAGCCTTTTTATTTTTTATTAAATCATCATAGGCGTATTCGTAGTATTCTTGCCAGTTAGCCTTGTTGCTCATGATTGAATCAAGGGTTTTAAATAGTACACTCGAAGTTGCTGCGGATATCTTTTCTATTCCGATTGATTCTCCGGCGGCTTTTTCCACGGGGATGTTTTTGCCTAGTCCAACAAGTGCACCGTCTTTATCAAGCTCCGCTTTTATGACTTCGTCATCAACATCTGATGTATCGAGACAAACATAACTTGCATCGTCGCCAGTCTGTATCAGCTTGTCTAGAATATCTATTTCGAACACCACATCACCATCAAATTTTATAAAGGCTTCGTTTTCGAGGTAGTCGCGAGCAAGCAGCAGGGAATAGCCGGTGTTTGTTTGATCATAAAGTGTATTCCGTACAAAATGGGTAGTTATATTTTGGAAATTCTCTTTGACGTACTGACGTATTTTTTCCTCAAAGTGACCTGTCACGAACACGATTTCGTTGATCCCTCGTTCAGTTAGCTGCGTTACCATTCGATGCAAGCTATTACTGTCACCAATAGGCAAAAGAGATTTCGGGCAGTTGTCGGTCAAGGGTCTTAGACGACTCCCGAAACCTGCTACTAAGATTACCGCTTTCATAATGCAATAGTTACTTCCTTAATGGGTATAGAAGAGACTTAGGGTTGTTTTTGAGTTGGTTGCCCCTCTGCCATAATCTAAATATTGCGATCGAAGGCTGAGCAAGCCCGAAGACTACTAACCATAGCCATACGTTACCGGTTAATATTGCCAACGCGCCGAAAGTCACATGTTCTGCTTCGTCAAGCGCAAAAATCGCTCGATTCTTAAATGCAAACCACTTTACGTAATCCGATGGGTTTTTTCTGGTTTTTTTCTGATCATCGTATTTCATGTAAAGTGCGTATCTGTACTCTCTTGATTTTTCAAGGTAGGCACTGTCCCTACTCATGGCGGAGAACAGCGTCTCAAGCTTAATGTAATACCGAAAAAGAAAACCGAAGCATGACAAAAAGCCCAGAATCATAAAGTACACATCACCAGTTTGAGAGTAGGCAAAATACCCAAAACCAATATTGATAACACCAATTTTTAAAACATCCAGGGTCTTGTCCAGGTAATCACCAATTACTGAAGATTTGCCAGTTGTGCGCGCAAGCTGGCCATCTAGACAGTCAAGAATGTATGAAAGTGGTAAAAGTATTCCAAACAAAGCCCATAGGTGAGGCCAAATATTTAGGCCTAAGATAGCGAACGAGTACATGAAAAATGACAATGTAGTTACATGGTTGGGGGTGAGCCATCGCAGCTTTGCCGCAATTGGCAGAAAGAGGGTATTTGCTAGTCTTGGGTACCACAGATCGCCCCAATTACTGAAATAGTTTGGCTCAACCAGAAATGGAGTGTTCTGTTTTTTAGTGCGTGGCATTGCGGACTCCCTTGGCGTGTATTAGCTGGTCATTTTTATGGGTGTAAGGCATTTGGTCTGTAAGCTGAATTGTCTTCATATACGAAGAAAGCGCGTGCATTACATAGCGCATGTTTAATCGAGATAATTCTCCTATGTGCCCAATCTGAAAAATCTGGTCTTTAAGCTCGCCTTTTCCACTGTATAGCACGATTCCACGTAGGCGCATATATGCAAGCAGGTTTGCTGTATCCAAACCCTCGGCAACCTTTACGCAGGTGACCACATTTGATGTGCTGTGCTGCTCGTAGTAAAAATATTCCAAACCGAGTCGTTCAAGCATGTTTCGTACATAAGCTGCGCGATTCTCGATCTTTTTACTGTGCCTAGCACCTATTTTTACTATTCTTGAAGTAGAAGACTCGAGTGCAGCTAATGCATGCACTGACGGTGTATTTGGCGTTTGACGATAATTTTGGGCGTAGTCGATGTAGGTTGTAAGATCTAGGTATTGAACAGTTTTTTCTGTTTTAGAAATCCGGGAAGCAAGATTGTGGTTTATGGCCACTACACCTATTCCGGGTATTGATGACAGTGCTTTGCCGGAAGAGCTAGTGAATACGTCTATATCCCATCCCGCAGCATTAAACTCTTCTGCCCCAAGACTGCTTACCGCATCAACAAACAACACCGCCCCACTTCGATGGGCGATTTTGGCGAGTTTTTTTATCGGATTTAGCATGCCAGTACTTGTTTCATGATGTACAACTACTATAGAGGCGTAGCTATTTGTTTGTACTTCGTCGGCTACAGTGTTGAGATTGATTTTTTTGCCCCACCCAAAAGTTAGTACCTTTGTCTGCAGGTGATGCAGCAAAGAAAGTTCATGAAGTCTTTCGCCAAATTCACCATTTGTTAAAACTAGTGTCGGGCCAAGCTTGCCCAAGGCAATAAGTGTGCTTTCATTCGCAGTAGTGCCAGATCCTGTGGTAAACGCGATAATATGATTGCCGCTGTCTGTGCCGGCAATTTCTAGAATGTTATTTGCGGTTTTTGTTTGTAGTTCTTCAAAAGCGCTATCTCGGTGACAAATCTGTGTGTTTTTCAGCCTTCGCTTAACAGACCTATGCAATTGCACTGGTCCGGGACAACATAAAATTGGCAGTTGAAAAAATTTCTCAACCAGAAAATGTGGTAGAAACATTCGACTATCCTTACACAACAAACGAGAGGGTGTTTGTCTAATCCTAATTTCTTAGCTAATGACTCTTAAAAAAGGAGGTTATATATTTTAGCCTTTCTAATCTTACACCCGATGTGTCAAATACTCAATACCGGCTACTCTTTAGATAAAACAAAGCACAGCAATTTAGCTATTGATGTGAATGTTGTCAGAGCATATGAGTTTTGTACCTGATGTATGAGTAAATTGCTACAATATGGCTATGAATAAGCATAATCAAAATGGATTTTCTTTAATTATCGTAGTAGTTATTGTATTGATCGTAGCCGCAACCGGATTTTTTGTTTTAACAAAAACGTCAAGTAATGCCAACAACCAGGGTGATATGAGAAATCAGAAGTCTCAAGTAGTAGAAAATGTAGAGCCCGAAACTCTCGAACTTCGGAACTTAGGCTTGACTTCATTCAGTGATGTACTAGTCAGTGGTGATGCATTACGGGACTACAACTCGCAAGGCTTGAAGGGCTTTTACGTTTTTGGTGATAAGCTACCCGGGAATAGGGTCAACCCCAACTTTGAATTTTCATCACTTAAGCCGAACACCAAGGTTGTTTCGGCAATAGATGGCGTTGTCGCATTTATAAAGCAGCAGAATGGTGACGAAGATATGGAAGTATTCATACAGCCCAAAGAGGGGTCGGCCTGGACGATCGGCTATGACCATTTAACCAAACTGGCCGTTAAAAAAGGTGACAGCATCAAAGCAGGGGACTTGATAGGAGAGCCAGTGCTTCAGGGCAATGGCTTGCCACGGTTTGAGATCCAGATAAACAAGGACGAGAACGGTGAGACGACACACTACTGTCCTTCGTCGCTATTGGCCGAATCAGTTAAGATGACGCAACTTGATCAGCTGAAAGTTATGTTGCAGAGCTGGGAGCAGACATCGGGTTTTGATCTGTATGATATTGAAGCCCAAAATCCTGTTGGTTGTAAAAAGCTCACTCTGTCAGTTGCAGAAGCCGAAGGCCGATAGGTGCATGTCTGCTATTGAACTGGACCGATATCTACCATCCAGTTGACGCCGAATTTATCGGTCAGCATGCCGAATTTGTCACCCCATGGAGCATCTTCTAACGGCATCGTAACGATTCCGCCATCACTTAATTTGTCCCAGTAACCACGCAGTATTGTTTCATCATCTCCATTTAGAGTCAGGTTTACACGGAAACCATCCTGAAACTGCAAGCTGCTTGGAGTGTCCGAAAGCATCAGCTCAATGCCGTTGTCACCCTTCAAAAATGCGTGCATCACCTTATCTTTGTCGGCATCATCGACTGGCATTTTGTCGGTAAAACTTCCGAAGGTATCCATAAAAACTTCGCCACCAAACACTGATTTATAAAAATCCACCGCCTCTTTGGCGTTGCCCTCAAAGCTTATGTAACTGTTTAGTTTTACTGCCATGATGCCTCCTTGATTAGATAATTTAATGATAGCAGTATTTTTGCCGCGAACTTGAGAATGAAAATACGCCGAGGAACTGCAGGTTGAACATAGTAATCGCTAAGTAATAGTAACTAAAAATCCGCGATTATCAGTTTTTTCATTTGCATCATTTTGGCGAAGGAACCTGGGCGAGACATCAACTCTTCAATATTTTGAGGCACAACTTGCCAACTAAGACCATACTTGTCCTTAAGCCAACCACAGACGCTTTCCTCGCCGCCATCCGCTGTAAGCTTACCCCAGTAATAGTCAATTTCCTTCTGGTCTTTGCAGGGGATAGAAAATGACACAGATTCATTAAATTTGAATTCAGAACCAGCGTTGATCGCTACGAAGCTGGTGCCGTTTATCTCGAATTCAATTGTTAGTACTTTGCCGGCTAGGTTTATTTGAAAATCGGCCAGACCTTCCTCGACAGTTTTGGGATAGTAGGTTGTCGCAATAACTTTGCCGTCCAGGAAGACGGATACATAAAAGTTCACTGCTTCATCGGCGTTACCATCAAACCATAGATTTGGTGTAATTTTTTGTCCCATGCACACCTCCTTTATAAGCCCACTATAATAGTAACAAAGAAGGTATGCTACGAGACATAACTCAACATGACTACATGGGGAATGCTTCGTACACTGTCACCGAGTAGCCATCGTATCCTACATTTGGGCAGCCTTTTGCCATTTCGGCGGCCTCGTCCAAGCTCTCCGCATTTACGATGCTGTAACCTAATGCGCGATTTTCTGTGACAGCCTTGACACCGTCGCCTGATACCTCTTTGACATCTCCGCCAAATGGGTTGCCACCATCAACCAGCTTTTCACCAAGCTCTCCAAACCAATTCATCCATTTTTCCATCACGTCATCGGCGGGCTTTTCTGTCGCCTGAGGGCCATTATATAGAAATACAAATTTCTTCATTGATATTACTCCTTCTTACGGATTTATATTATTCAACTAAACGATTTACCCCTTTGATTTTAGGCGTAAAAGTTTGTTGACTTGGAGTGTAATTTTGAAGGGTTGCTTGGGAGCTGCCCCAATGGGTTTGATGTTGTTGGAGCCAATTTTGTACCCGAGTAAGTGCGGCGTGGTTTAGAACTAAAAAATTACTACGACCGATTTTTCGGCGCAGCACCAAGTCGCATGATTCCAGGATTTTGATGTGTTTATGAATGGCCGGCAGGCTAAGTTTTTGCCACGTCGCAAGAGTACTGATCGAAAGGGGCTGCAGGGCAAGTGCACTAATAATCTCTCTTCTGTGCGGATTCGCCAGTGCACTAAAGGCATCATCCAAAAGCTCGGCAGAATACTTAACCATATAGTTAACTGTATGGTATGATCAATGCAAGAGTCAAGTGAATCTAAATTATTGGAGAGACGAACATGGTAGCAGTAAAGACTGAAATTACCATAAGGCAACCCATCGAAATTGTTGCAAACTATGCCGAAGATCCTGAAAAAGCGACCGAGTGGTACAAAAATATTAAAGCTTCGAAATTGTTGACACCGCCACCGCTAAAAACCGGAACCAGAATATCATTTGAGGCGTTTTTCTTGGGCAAAAAACTGGAGTATACCTATGAGGTTACAAAGTACGTACCGTTAGAGGTACTGGTTATGCGGACTAGCGAAGGCCTGTTTTTAATGGAGACGACTTATAAGTGGCAAGCCTTAGATTCTAATAATACAAAGATGACACTTATTAATACCGGGTATCCATCGGGTTTTTCCAGGTATGTTAGTCCGTTTATTGCACTTGCAATGAGGCGAGAAAACAAGAATGATCTCAAGCGGATCAAGACTATATTGGAGTCACGATAGATTTCTTATGTCTTGAAGCATAAGTCTAGCCGCTAATGTAGCAATCAGTGTATTTATAACTGATATACTTCGAATTAGTGGACTACAGCGTAACAAAGATTAAGCGCACCTACCTAGCTCTCGTATTAGGAAATACTTTAGCTGCTTCATTTATTTGGGGTATTAACACTATTTTTTTGCTGGATGCTGGGCTGTCAAATTTCGAAGCGTTCGCCGCCAATGCGTTTTTCACCGCCGGGATGGTTCTGTTTGAAGTACCGACAGGAATAGTCGCCGACAGTCGGGGTCGCCGGGTTTCATTTATGCTTGGTTCTATCACTCTGGTTGTAACAACCCTGCTTTATTTGTTGTTATGGCAAGTTGCGGCACCGTTTTATTTATGGGCTATTGTCTCCCTATTGCTAGGGTTAGGCTTTACATTTTTTTCTGGCGCGCTAGAAGCATGGGTAGTAGACGCTTTGGCTTATGCTGGATACAAAGAAGGGCTGGAATCTATCTTTTCAAAGAGCCAAATCGTTGCCGGTGCAGCGATGCTTACCGGTTCAGTGCTAGGTGGTATAATCGCTCAAATATCTAATCTTGGAATGCCATATGCCGTTCGGGCGGTAGTACTACTGGCCACACTTATAGTTGCCTATAAATTTATGAAAGATATCGGTTTTAGCCCTGAAAAAGGTAAAAATATTTATCAAGACACAAAAAAGCTGTTAAAGGCATCAATAGACAGCGGATTTAAAAATCCACCAGTACGTTATCTTATGCTGGCGGCACCGTTTTCTGCCGGTGTCGGTATTTACGTCTTCTATGCCATGCAGCCTTATTTGCTAGAACTATACGGTGATAGTACGGCCTACAGCATCGCCGGTTTGGTGGCTGCGATTGTGGCTGGCGCCCAAATAGCCGGAGGTATTGCGGCTCCAAAAATCCGGAAGTTGTTTAAGCATCGAACGAGCGCACTAATTTTCGGTGTGATGGCCACGATTGTGATTTTGATACTGAGCGGCATTGTGAATAATTTTTGGCTGGTACTTGTTCTCGTCACGCTGTGGGGGCTGATCTTTGCCGCTATAACACCAATAAGGCAAGCATTCTTGAATGACCTTATACCTTCTAAACAACGTGCCACTGTATTATCTTTTGATTCTCTGATGGGTTCTTCTGGCGGAGTAGTCACCCAGCCCGCCTTGGGTAAAGCGGCAGATGCATACGGGTATGGGACATCATATATTTTTGCGGCCGGCATTCAACTTTTAGCCGTACCGTTTTTAATAAAAGCCAAGCGGCTGAAAAACCCTAAAGATACAGTAAACGTCTCTTAGCTGGAGTAATATAAAATCATGGCTGTAAAAGAAATTTCTGGTGGAGTAGCCCATGAATTACCGTCGGATTTGTATAAAGCCTTAGTGTCTGACAAAACTGCGCTGGAAAGGTGGGAGGATTTGACTCCGCTGGCACGAAACGAATGGATTTGCTGGACTATCACGGTTAAAAAGTCAGAAACAAGAAAGCTTCATGTCGAGAGAACTATTACTGAATTACTGGAGGGAATACGACGGCCATGTTGCTGGGTGGGCTGTATTCATCGTACCGACAAAGCCCCAAGTCCCTGGACACAAAAAGCACTGATCGATAAGCTACCTAGAGCCAAGTAGCCTATGACTTAATTCTAGGTCCGATTTACCTCGACTTACATTTGTACGTAGTCATTATAAGTGGCAGTGGTTTACCCTGCCCGTTCACATACATGTTGAAACATTTATACTTTAACCGTGTCCTATAATTTTACATTTGCTGAATCTCGAAGGTGGAAAGGCGTAATCCACTGGAGATGTGAGTTCGGGCAAGAATCAAAAGCAATGTGGATACCCGTGCCTTACGATGATCTACTACTAGAAAGTCGTGCTTCTAAACATTTAGTGAGAATGCGTAAACCAAGTAGTAGAACCGAAGAGGATGAATACAAGACGGGCAGTATTCTTTATGGAACGCGCATGCCCCTAAACATGTTCCTGGGATTATATGGCGATCAGCAATCAAGCCTGCGCGATTATGAAGCAAGCAATGCTGGTGTGCGCAGTTTGGTTAATTACGCGCGAAGTACAGATAAATTCTTATCTGTGTATTTGCAGGGTATTGACGGTTTTGCTGAGGTTTCAGAGCGTACTCAGCGCAGAAAAGTAAAGGGCGCTACCGAATTGAGTCGAACACAATTAAAGACACTAGTCAGTATGCATGATTTCTTATCTACGGCGTGTGGTTACGGGACGAAAAAAGTAACGCTGACCAACTCCATAGACCAACAGGAATTTTATGATCAACCGCATTTTGGGAAAAAATTCATTCGTCTTTTTGGCTGTAGTCCTACTGATGTTTTCACAAAATTTGATGGCCTACCAGAGCAGCTACTGACCATATCGTACAAGCGCATGCCTGATTTTCACGATATTATGCATAAATTAGATACAAAGGAGACTAGAGGTGAGTTATAAGAAATCTAGGAATCAGGTCGTGAATGACTATATTGAGTCGCTGGATTCCAGTATACAGGGGCTTTTTATTGCGATCCGGGACAAGGTACTTTCCGTATCGAGCGAGTTGGACGAAGATATTAAGTGGAAGGATTGCCTTGTCTATTCTAAGGACAAAAATCTAATTCAAACTGTTGTTGGCAAGAATAAAATTTCTCTCATATTTTTTGAGGGAGTACAGATTAATGATAGTTATGGTTTGTTGGAGGGTGATGGCAAAAAGACACGAACTATGCGAATAATTTCAAAAGACTTTAATGCAAGTGCACTTCAGGAATACATAAAACAAGCAATAACACTAGGAGCAAAGTAGTATGATAACTGCAATCGTAGAAATGAAAACAGACAAAGAGAACATGGGTGAACTGATTAAACTTGCACAGTCAACAATGCATATTTTTGATAAGCAGCCCGGTTTTATATCCAAGAGACTATTGAAAAGTTCCGATAGTCAGAAGTTAGTGCAAATTATTGAATGGCAAGGTGCAGAGGACGCTCAAGCCTGTATGACGTCAAGCGACTGGCAGAGTTCTGAAGCGACTGCTTTTATGCTGTATATTCAGTCAGGGAAAGCAACTATGAATCCGGAGAACTATACATTTGCTTAGATAGCCCTCATTCGGTTATTTCGGGGGTTATGTTCGACTTCCGCAAGCCCCAGGGCTTCCAGAAGTGGCGGAATGTACATACCAAATCGTCCGCGAAGCCCCTTCTTTAGACCATACCAACCCCCTATAGGATTCTCCATTGATCTGCCCCAAGCTTCAACTGTTCCATCTTTGGCCGTTTTTTGCTCATCGGCACTACCGAGTTCCATCCAATCACCATGTTCTTTAAGCATTGCGTGCAAATCATCAACTGCTCTTTTGTCATAAAGCAGAGTTGTTTTACCTACGACACAGACAATTACGGTATTTCCATCTTTCTGATCGTAGTACATTTGATAGTCGGATGTATGGGGCGGTGTTTTTAGTAACCACGGATCTGCTGGTGTTCCTGTACCTTTTGCCATCTATTTACTCCTTTCTGCAGTCATTATTTCCTTGGCCCTACTAATGAGCTTTAATAGTACATTAAGTTCAACATCAGCCAGCTTCTTGAAGCTAATGCTACTTTTGCCAACTTTGACTTTTCCAAGCTTACTGGCGTACTTTTCCGATATGTATTGTTGGTCTTCAACGGCATTTACGTAGATGCTGATGTAGTTTTTTTGCAGTGCTAATCCGACAATAAACCATTCCACATCTCCCTTTGATCGTTTATAGGTAATATCTCCGTAGCCGATTATATTTTGTTCGCTACCTCCCCAAAACACGCCTTGCCATATGATTCTAGGATGATCATTCATAACTTTGGAGATTTCTCGGTCTAAGGTTTCCATATCCTCTCGTATGCTGTCTGGAAGCGTGGTGATGTACTCCGATGGGTCAATTGTGGACTTTTTCATGACGGTCTATTCCTCTCTGTTCATGCAGCCATTGTATGCTATACATATGACAAAAAACTTGCAAAAAACCGCATCGAAGCAGGGTATACCAATCCAGGTTCTTAACCCGTTTGAGGCGTCCAAGAAATACAGCTATCAATATGTCCATGCCGCAGAAGACTTACAGAACTATGTTGACTCTCACTGGGCGATGCATTGGGACCTAGAAGGTAAGACACCATTCAAGGTAGAGCTAGCTTCATCCCCCTACGTTGCATTTACGTTTACTCCATTTGGATGTTTTTTGACTGGCGTTAGTACAAAAGTATACCAATATACAATATCTGGAAGAGGATCTTTATATGGGACGCTGTTTAAGCCGGGTGGTTTCTATGGCTTGTATCAAAATTCCGTACATCAAATTACTGATAAAGAAATGATTGCTAGTACAGTCTTCCCAAGCCTAGATGAAAACCTTAATACAAGAATTCTAAAATCTGCAACCGACAAAACTGCTATTCTTCTCATAGAAGAAGCTATCCGGGCACTACCGCGTCAGAATTCGCAGTATGTGACGCTGCTGCAAGAGATAACCCAGTACGCCAGAGACAATCCCTCGGCCGGCACAAAAAGTATAGCCCATAATTTCGCGATGGGTGAGCGAAGACTCCAAGAGCTGTTTCACGACCAAGTGGGTGTCGGGGTGAAGTGGATAATTATGAGAGAACGTCTACACTCTGCCATGGCTGTTGCTGCTCATGCAAAAACTGCTCCAAACTGGGCAGATACTGCACAGGAATTGGGTTATAGCGACCAATCACACTTTATTAATGACTTTAAAAGAATAGTAGGCGTGACGCCTAGTCAATATTATGCCGCTATCAGATCTGCCCGAGATAGCGGAAAGTCAGGTAGGGGTTGAAAAGTGAGGGAAGTAATGCAACAATATGCACCCTAATTTAAATAAAGATAGTGGCAGAAATCTGGCTTGTATTCTCCCTACTTATTATCGCTTAGCTTGTTGGTCTTGAACCTTATAGCAAGTGCTAGTGCGACACAATGTTTACAGAAAATCTGACGATTTTTAGGGTTGCCTGTACAAATCCAATGCATCTCATCATCTTGAATCGTAAACGTAACCCGTCGTCTGCTACCTGCACCTTGTTTTATGGTGCCACCGAGTCCACCAACCCACGCTTCAATGTGGCCAGGTTTATCCTTGATGTACTCTATTCCACCACGTCCATAAATCGCACTTCCGTAATTGATGTTTGAGGGAATCGTATTTTCTTCCATGAATTCTTCCGTAAGTAAGCTCAAAATAGTAACCATAGCCCAATGATAGCAAAAGTCCAGCAACATAAATGCTCACTGGATAGTCTGTAAAATATATGATCTTGGCTCATAACGATAGAAAACTTCGTAACAGCTATAAGAACTGATTTTGTAGTTCGTTAACGATTTACAATACCTTAGTTACATGTATACTTAACAATAATGTTAACTAATAAAAAAGCCGACTCACTCGATAAGGTACTCGCGGCGCTCGCCAATCCGCATAGGCGTGCGATTGTGAGTACTCTCGGGTTAAGGCCGGCTTCGATTGCTCAGTTAGCGTTAGCACAAAAGTTATCGCTGCCAGCAATACACCGTCACATTTTGGTGTTAGAGCAGGCAGGTTTGGTTAATCGCAAAAAAGTTGGAGTAACTAACTTTCTTGCATTGAACCGTAACGGACTGCTTTTGATGCAGGATTGGATAGCCGAGTACCAAGCGTATTGGGGCACTAATCAAGAAACTCTGGAAAACTACGTCGCCAGAATACAAAAGGACGAGATTAAATTAAAGAAGGGGCAAACAAAATGAAGAAATTCATGTTTCTATACAAAGGTTTTATGACACCAACAGCTGAAATTGGTCAGGCATGGATGAAATGGTTTGAAGAAGTAGGCGACAAGATGGTTGATAGTGGTAACCCGATGGCAGCAGGTACGGAAATCATGAAGGATGGCTCAGTCAAGGAACTTGAGTTCGGTCTTGATGCATTCACTGGTTATTCAATTATCAATGCAGAGACAAAAGAAGAAGCACTAGAGTTAGCTAAAACAAATCCGATGATTACCAGTGTAATTGTTTACGAATTAGCAAAAATGTAAACTAAATCGTATGGAAGCATATGACCGTTTAGCAGTAGAACTCGAAAAGATTGGCGTAAAAAAATCCAATATGTTTGGTATGCCAGTCCTAAAAATTGGCAAAAAGCCAATATGCGGCTGGTGGGAGGACGGCATTAATTTCAAGCTAGAATCAGGTAGCAAGACATATCAATTTGCATTGAGTCTTGAGGGCTCACATATGTTTCAGCCCGTAATGAAGAATGGTCGGGTCATGAACATGAAGAACTGGATTATCGTGCCATTCAAACATGAATCACACTATACGAAGCTAGCAGCTGCATCTATTGAGATGGTTGAGAGTGAGCTTGCTAGGTAAAAGTTCTATCTTCGTATAGCTCACCCATCCATATAAAATTCCAGGGGCATGAAACTATGTTATTTCTAGCTCTAACATGCTCATTCCCGTACGAACCTTCGACTTTCGCCAGCTAAAGCTGTCGAGTGGAGCACCAAATCCTCCTCAGAGATAAAAAACCGCCAGCAAAAAAGCTGACGGATTTTTTATGGCTCCCGCAACCAGATTCGAACCAAGTGATTCTACCACCTGATTTTTAGGCTCGCTTCATACTAGCTTACATCTGTTATTTATCGTAATTATTATTTCAGCTTCTAAGAAATACCCAACACAAGATCTACTTTTTTCCTATCAAAACCTAGTATCTTTTCTTCAGAACCATCTTCTGTTTCGATAATTGTAAAAGGCACGCCGAGCTGACCACTTTTTTCGAAAAGTTCTTGAGCTACTGCTTGATCCATATCTGCATGTTTCTCTTCGTACGCAATATCTTTGCTTTGCAGATAGCTCTTAAGCATTTTGCAGTATGCGCACGTCGCTGTGCTGTAAATTGTAATCTTTGACATAACTACTCCTTATTATTAGGTTCCAAATAACTACTAAACGACCGTACATAATGACATGTATAACCTCCAGGGTTTTCTTGCAAGTAATCTTGGTGGTAGGGTTCTGCTGGCCAGAATTTTACAAATGGCTCAAGAGTTGTAACAACCGGATTATCCCAATTTCCTGAATCATTGACTAGCTTAATCATCGCTTCCGCATCTTTGCACTCTGATTCGTCTTGATAGAATATGGCTGATCGATACGCAGAACCCACATCGTTACCCTGCCTATCGAGCGTAGTCGGGTCGTGGACTCGAAAAAAATAATCTAGTAATTTCTTGTACGATGTTTTTGTGTCGTCGTATGTAATCTCAAGTCCTTCGGCGTGACCTGGATGATTACGATAATCAGGATTATCGTTAGAACCACCTGTGTAGCCAACCTCTGTGTCGATTACGCCCATTTGTTCTCGAACAAGGTCTTCGAGGCCCCAAAAGCAACCACCAGCTAAATATGCTTTTTTAATCATTATTGCCAACTTTCTTTTTATCAAAATCAAGAGATAGCGAGTTAATACAGTAGCGCATACCGGTCGTATCAGTAGGGCCGTCATTGAATATATGGCCTAGGTGACCACCACAAGCAGCACATACCGCTTCTACCCGTACCATCCCGTGTGAGCTATCAGTAACTTCTTTAACGGCACCAGGTAGCGCATCGTCAAAACTAGGCCAACCCGAACCTGAATCAAACTTTGTATCAGACGAAAAGAGTTGTGCATGACAGTTCGCACAATTGTACATACCCGACTCTTTGTTATTGAGATACTTACCTGTGAATGGTGCCTCAGTGGCTTTATTATGAAGTACTGCTTTTTGTTCATTAGTTAAATGGTCATTCTTCATACTGCTTTACTCCTTCTTTAAGTTTAACTACCAAATGTAAATGCGTCAACTGTAACGCCTGTCGGGAATGTCAAAGTTAACTTTTTACCAGTCATGTACTTATCTAAATTCACAATTTTATATAAACGAGCGCCATTGATGGTAACTTGGTTTTTCAAATTAACATCAGCCCCACCAGGAGAGCTTTGACCGTCAACCGACACTCCAACTAGCGCTCCGGGGGGTCCACTCATGACAAGGTAAACTTCTTTACCTGAAAAGTTAAAACTAAGTCTTGATTCGTTAGATAGACTTTGGCTAGACTCATCATTAATTTGCCATTGCCCACCTAGTGACCACTCGTTCTCTTTTAAGGTATTGGCCAATGTGTAGCTAATGGGTTTATTGGCTACGAATTGGTCTGTGTTGGCAAAGCGTTCGGCGCGTTCGTAGCCTAAGTATGTTTCTGGGGTTTGTCCGCGAACGCTTGAGTTTATGCTACGGTCAACTTCAATCTTATCCGTTACTGTTTGTCCAGATTCTTTAAGTAATGCCTGAATAGTTTCTTCAGTTTCTGCATAATCACCCTCACCAAAATGCGTGTACCTAACTTGACCATCTTTATCTATCAAATACTTTGCTGGCCAGAATCGATTTTCATAGGCTTGCCATGTAGCGAAATCGTTGTCTAGGGCTACAGGATACTTAATGTTTGCGCTTTTAACTGCATCTTGTACATTCTTGGTAACTTTTTCAAATCCAAATTCTGGCGCATGAACACCAACTATTACTAGCCCGTCATTACTGTATTTATCGTACCAAGCATTTAAGTACGGTTGCGTACGCTGACAATTAATACAAGAGTACGTCCAAAAATCTATAAGCACTACTTTGCCCTTGAGGCTTGCGATTGTTTTTGGGTCGCTGTTAATCCATGCAGCAATATTTTTTAGCTCAGGCGCATCATATGCTGTTATATTGAACTTTTGCTTGTTGGTTGGGGCGCTACTGTTCGTTTTAGCGGAATTATTATTCTCAGGTACCAATTTTTCTTCGAGTAGCTTAATATTTATAAAGTCTTTCTCTACCAAGTACGTCTGAACTTGTTTATCCCAGCCCGTGGCAACAAATAACCCGACTAATATGAATAAGATTGCTATTACCCTTTGGAACCAGCCCTTAGGGTCGCTCGCCCATTTTATTCGCTCTAGTAGCTTACGACCGAGCAACGCTATGGCTAACAGTGCCGTTGCAACACCCAGCACATAGCAAGTTAAGTAAAACATTCCTAGTAATGCACTCGATGGCAATACGGTGGCTATGACCCATGCGTAGGTAGGGCTACAGCTGCTAAAAATAGGGCCGAGTGCCGCACCAATTAATATTGCTGACAGCACCCCATTTTCTTGCCTATAAGCCTTGCCGAGTAGTCCCTGTGATCTGTGCTCGATCCCTAGCTTTCCAATAATCTGTGCCCATAAATCTGGGAACAGCATAAAGAAACCGAGTACGATCACTAAAATTCCTGAGCCTATAGCCCAGACTCTTGGGTCAATACCGATAAATACGGTCGACGCCTTTAGTAACAGCGTAAATAGTATTAGCGAAACTACCAGGCTCGCCGTAATAATATATGGTCGCCATTTATTCTTTTTATCACCTACAAGGCTACCGCCCAAGATGATTGGCAATAATGGGAGAACGCACGGGGCTAGTGCAGTAAGTAGCCCCGCAACGTAAGATAGTAGTGCCGTTACCAGCATTGTATATCGACCCTAAGACTTTATGCCGTCAATGGCTTTTGCAAGCGAAGTTGCAGACCACTGTGCGGTTTCGTTACCGTTATTATCAACCTGTACAAATGTGTACTGAGTTGTGACACCGTATTTTTGGCGTAGATCAGTTGAATTGTCAAAATCTGTTTTAATCATCGTTACTCCAGCCGGAATCTTGGACATATCAGCGTTTATTTCCTTATCAATTCCTTGGCAGATTGGGCACCAGCTTGCATGAAAAAAGTAAACTTTCTTTGAATCAGCATATTTGCTCGGGTCTTTATTATAGTCAGCTAGTGTCACGTACGAACCCTGTTTGCTCATGGCGTCTTCTTTGGTCATGGCATCACCTTCTTTTGCCATCTTTTCTTTTTCCATGGCAGCAGCTTCATCTTTTTTCATCATTGCTTCGCTCTCGGCCTTCTTTTCCATAGCCATTTTTTCTTGCTCTTTTTTCTCGTTCTGATTATTTGAGTATGCGAATACTCCACCGCCGACTAAAAATAGTCCGACGACGATGCCAACGATTATTATTGTTTTTTTATTCATGTTTACCCTCGCTTTACGTTTGTTGTATGCAACTAGTATAGTAGGGTTGAGTTAGTAATGTCAAGTTGACTTAACAATTATTATTTACCATCTTTAGTGCGCTGGACGATAATTTTAGTAGCTATCATGGCAAGTAAAGCCACAGGAATAGCTGGATCAAGGTCGTGATGTAGGCTTTGAGTTATTAGTGCGGAAATAAGGACAAGCGAGCCGACAATGTATGCCGAGCGACTTGCAAGCGCCTGATTCTGCATTTCGCGCTCGTCGTCTGGTTGTTCACGCCATAATAGAACTAAGAACGTTGCAATAAGTCCAAGTACAATAGCAAGAATTAGCATCTGTAAACTAGTAGGCATAACAAATGTTTTTGGTGCAATAGATAGTATTGCAATGGTAGAGAGCCCAAGCAGAAGAACTATGTCGAGTAATGATTTATATTTTTTCATATTGAAAGATCTCCTCTACCTTCTTGTCTAGTATAGCTGCAATTCTAAGCGCAAGCAGCACGCTCGGTACATAGTTGCCCTTTTCAATTGCAATAACAGTCTGGCGAGTCGCTTGGACTTTCTCAGCTAGCTCATCCTGAGTCATCTTCAAGGAAGTACGCGCTTCTCGTACCGTATTTACTACCGTGTGCTCTTTATCTCTTATAAACATATAGTGTATAGTTAACTTTACATATTGTAGCACGCAAATATTCGCATTAACAAAATAATAAGGAGAAAACACTATGAAAAAATCAGAAACTAAATTCTCTGACCTAAAAGCACTCTACATAAACTGCTCTATAAAAAAAGATAAAACAAAGTCACATACCCAGCTACTCATGAATAAATCTGCAAAAATAATGGAAGCTCAAGGTGTAGAAGTTGAACATGTTTACGTTTTAGATCATGCTATTGCTTTTGGAATGATAAAAGACGGTAAAGAAGATGGCCAGGCAGATGAATGGCCAATGATTCAGCAAAAGATATTAGAGGCAGATATTTTAGTGCTAGGCTCACCAATATGGCTTGGTGTAAAGTCTAGTGTCGCCACGCTAGTAATTGAGCGCATGTACGCCTATAGCGGCGACAGGAATGAGAAAGGTCAGTATTTATACTACGGAAAAACCGGCGGCTGCGTTATAACGGGTAACGAAGATGGTATAAAGCATTGTGCTATGGATATTTTGTATGCCCTACAGCACATTGGCTATATGGTGCCGCCGCAAGCTGACTGTGGCTGGATTGGAGAAGCGGGCCCCGGTGCAAGTTATGGCGATACTGAGTGGGATGGTAAAAAAATAGATCCACCAGTTGGCTTTGATAACGATTTTACCAACCGCAACACTACGTTTATGGCATGGAACCTAATGCACACAGCACGTATGCTCAAGGATAGTGGTGGCATCCCTGACGCTGGTAACACAACTGAAGGATGGCAACATGTCGCAAATGCAAAAAGTGATAATCCGGAATATCGATAAACATTAGTCAAACAGGTCTTAGGGAACAGGTCTGGTTTTAAGGTGCTTACTCCTTCAAGAGGAGGGCGGCTGGGTTCGAACTAAATTACAGGGGTGAAATGAAAGAACCGCCCCTTCGGACGGTTCCAACATTTGTAACTTACGAACTGTAAATTAGCATTTTGTCTGACCAAGGAGAGAAGTTGGGGACAGGTCTAGGAACCTGGTCTACCTATTTCTCTGCTGGGTCTGGCTCCCGCAACCAGATTCGAACCAGGTGATTCTACC
>JALHRM010000001.1:0-177726 GCA_022841445.1 Candidatus Saccharimonadota bacterium | reverse complement strand
AAAAAAGCTGACGGATTTTTTATGGCTCCGGGGAGAGGATTCGAACCTCCGACCTGGGGATTAACAGTCCCTCGCTCTACCACTGAGCTACCCCGGATTAAGGATGAGTCACCTTTTTAGGGTTTCTCATCGCCGGGCAAAATGGAATACATTTGTCCGGCTGCTCTTCCCGTAAGATCTAAACAGAAATGCAAAATGAATTATAGGAGATGATTCAGGGGTAGTCAAACTGTTTTACAGATAGTAAAAGATACCTATGAAAGCTATACTTATGTTAAGCAGTAAAGTCAGGCATCAAATATGCGTATTTTCTATAATAGTGTTAAATCACCATCTGTTCGCCAAGTTGAATCAATCAGGCCAGGATCATGGGTGCATGTCGAATCTCCCAGCGACGAGGATTTGGAGAAACTCAGCAAGGATTTGAAACTTGACCTAGATCTATTGATGGACGGCGTGGATATCAACGAGTCCCCTCGTATTGAAAAAGAAGGTCAAGCCACATACATCTTCACCCGCTACAGTTTACCTGAAACCGAAAAGCTTACCACTTCGCCGTTGCTTATTATTTACACTGAAGAAATGGTGGTGACGATTTGCCGTTCGCCATTTGGTGGTCTTGATAGATTGCTTGCGCAGGGGATATTTACAAGCAAGCGCGCCCAGCTGGTGCTGGCTATATTAACTGAAATTAATATTGGTTTTAAGCGCCGCATCAACAACGTGAACCGCCGAATCTTGCAAATACGAGCACAGCTAAACAGGCAGCAGATTGATAACAAAGACTTTATAAGTTTTATTGATATAGAAGAGGATTTGAACGACTTCTTACTGGTGCTAGAGCCGATGCGGGCGGTGCTCAATAACCTGCTTAATGGTCGTTACATGCGGCTATATGAAGACGACAAGGATTTGATTGAAGACTTGTCTTTGGGCACAACCGAGCTTACTCAGCTTGCGACATCGCTGCTTGCCACTATCCGCAATGTACGAGAAGCCTACAGCACTATTACTGCCAATAATTTGAACAAAGTATTCAAGTTAATGACCAGCGTAACAATATTGCTTAGCATTTTTACGTTGGTGACTGGTTTTTATAGCATGAATATTCAGCTACCATTTGCCGAAAATCCTGGTGCTTTTTGGGTGATACTGATCTTTACGGCGACAATTATTGGTGTTGTGGCGTATATGTTTCGGCGCAAACGCTGGTTCTAAAAATAACCCATTACAAACATCTTTCAGGTAAAATTAAGCCAAGGTATTGAGTATTAACCAAAGGAGGACTATTTATGAATAATAATTTTGTAAAAGTGTTTGTAGTTGCCGCAGTAGTGATTGTTGTGGGTGGTGGACTTTATCTGTTTAGTAAGGATGAGTCGGGTAGTCCACGGGATGTTACCCAGTCAAGCAATACGCAAAATGATGCATCGACAGCGCCAGAAAACACACAGCAGACAGAATCGGCATCCGGAACTTCTGAGCAAGCCCAGTCTGGCGTAGTCACGCAGGCCGATCTTGCTGCCGCCGATGGTAAAAATGGCAACAAGTGTTATGTGGCTGTCGATGGTACGGTATACGAAATTAAGGGCGTCGAAGAATGGCAAAATGGCGAACATACTACATCCAATGGCAAAGCCAGCTGTGGCGGCGATATGAGTTCGGTAATTAACCAATCGCCACATGGCAAACGTGTTTTAGACCAACTTACCAAGGTCGGTCCGCTCGCTTCCTAACTTCTAGCATCGACTGATATACTTAAGCTCGATGGATATATTGCAGGCTATCCTGCTTGGGTTTATAGAAGGCTTAACCGAATTTTTACCAGTCAGTAGCACCGGTCATTTAATCGTGGCTGAAGAGTATATCAAGTTCAAGGATACGGCTCGGATATTTACAATAGTTATCCAGCTTGGTGCAATTTCGGCTGTCATTTGGCACTATCGGGCTGATTTATCTCAAAAAGCGATGGATTTTTTCCGCGGTAAGTCATATGCTAAGCGATTTTGGCTGAATTTATTTATTGCAACACTGCCGGGTGGTATTTTGGGATTGTTGCTGAGTACATCGCTCGAGGAATACGCCCAGCCGGTGTTGGTTGCAACCATGCTGATACTCGGAGCATTTGTATTGCTATGGGTAGATAAAATCCGGCCGGTGCAAAAAAACCAAAAAATCGAACTCGAAAAAATCCAGACCAAGCAAGCAGTATTTATCGGACTCGCGCAAGCAGCCGCATTATTCCCGGGCGTTTCGCGGTCTGGTGCCAGTATTGTTGGCGGTGTGCTGTCAGGGCTTAACCGTGTTTCGGCAACTGCCTTTTCGTTCTATCTGGCTATACCTATCTTGGCAGTCGCGGGAGCATTTAAGCTTCTTTCGAGCGGGGGTGATGTATCTACGGTAGATGGCGGATGGGGTAGTATCATTGCCGGAAGTATAACATCGTTTATCGTCGCACTAATCGCCATATCATGGTTACTCAAATACGTATCGAATCACGGATTCAAAATCTTCGCAATTTACAGGATAGTGCTCGGTATTGTGATATTAATCACGCTTGTTTAGAGTTACCGGCTAGCGGCGTATCCAGGTGGCTGCATCGGCGGCGTATAAGAAGTAGTAACCAATCGCCGCGAATATTACTACAAACACGGCTATCATAATAATTTTTTTCTGATTTTCTGGTAGTTTTGACATTTATAACCCCTTATTATTTAGCGATGCCTGTTAATGATTAAAAGATACTCCGACTAAAATCATTATGCAAATCGCTTAAGTTTATGCTAGAACAGTAACTCTTCAAATATTCGTGTTCTGCGGATGTAGAGCCGTAAGAATACCAAGTACATATGCAGCACTAACATATACATAAAGACAATGACGGCGAAATGTACAAAACCTGGTTGTTTGGCCAAAAAGTTTGAACTTGAGATGACATTGAACACGAGCATCGAAAGAAACGTAAACACTATGAGCCCAACTATTACTGCCAATCGCCACGGCCAGTCACCAAGCAGCACCTTTGCTCCTGGCCTTATACTGGTCACTACATTTTTACCCTCAAAATGTACGAGCGTTTTTTGATTTTTATATGAGTGAAAAACGCCCATCAGAACTTCGATAATCGTGTAACAGACAAGTCCGACAAGCCCGAATAGTATCGCCAGGACCACATCGTTAAATGAGTCGTTTCGAAGCAGGGAAGCTATCGGCTGGGTAATTATGGTTTCCAAAGCCGCAATACTTTCTACTGCATTGTCTGAATTTGCCGCGCTACGCATAAACTGCCAGGCGCATAGGCAGATGCTCATCAAAACCCCCCATAGCAGACTGCTTGTGGACGGAGTAATCACCCGGTAAAGGAGTTCTTTCGTGACAGAATTGTCGTTTATAGACATCAGGCTAATTATGCCTGCGATTATCGCAAACGTCGATGTCGTTCGCTGTATTATTAGTGATTGCCAGAAATCTTCGCAGTATCTATACTTAAGAACTACAAGGCATGAGCAAAAACACACCAGCCAACTCTAACCAGTTCAGTATAAAGTTTGATCTACGCTATATCTGCTTGGCCCTACTTATTATTATTGTCGCGATGCTTCTTATCTGGAAGCCGTGGAAAATTGACTACGGCGAAGCGCGCAAAATTACTATCACCGGGCACGCTTCAATCAAAGCCGAACCGGACGAATTTACCTTTAACCCTTACTACGAGTTTGGCGACACACCGAGCCTTACTCAGTTCAGTCAGCAGATCACTGCAAAGCTAAAAGAAGTGGGCTTAAGCGATAATCAAATTAAGGTTGATGCTAGTAGTTATTCCCGGCCAATTGCCCAGCCAGTAGATTCGGAGCCCGCCCCACAGCAAAGTACTCTTAGTCTTACCATCACGGTTGATAACCGCGAACTCGCCCAAAAAGTGCAGGACTACCTTGTTTCGACAAACCCCAAGGGCACTATAACCCCTTACCCGAGTTTTAGCACGACCAAACAAAAACGCTTGGAGGATGATGCTAGAACCAAAGCCATCGCTGACGCAAGAGCCCGAGCCGAAAAGGCTGCACAAGGTCTGGATATTAAGATCAATAAGGTGCTAGAGGTAAAAGAAGGTCAGGCTGGAGGCGATGTAATCCCGCTTTTTTCTAGGGATTCAGTAACAGCAGCGGATACTGCAGCCAGTCCGCCAAGCTTGTCATTGCAGCCAGGCGAACAGGAGTACGACTACTCCGTGCAAGTTGTTTTTTCGCTTAAATAAAAAAGTTTATGAACTGACTGTGGGATGGCCGTCATATGCCGTAGGGCGGCCGGTTAGTTTTTGGACTTGCGCACATAGTTGGTCGGGTAAAGCTCCCTGTATATTCCGTGCCTTTTCTTTGGCACTTTTTCCCTCTACTGGCACCACATCACCAAATATCCACCTACGTCTCCCGCCTTCGTCATGATGGATGCTGACAGGTAGGTAAGCTGATAGTTTCGCAATAACTCCAAAAGTTGCTCCGGATATTTCTTGAATGTGCTGAACGCCTTGCTCGTCGGGCTGGGATACGCCGGTGCCGGTTGGCGCGATAGATAATATTCGGCCGACATCATGGTTGCGCAGTACAGAATTGAGGTATCTTAAGCCCTCTGCCATTACAACCATTCCAGGTCCCTCGGGGTCGAGCAAGCCATATCTTTCAGCGTTTGCAGTCTGCGGTATCGTCCAGGTTACATTTGTAAAACTTGTCATTTGAGCCGTCGCGGGGTCGCCGCCGTCGCGTGATTCACGCGTGTGTAATTTGTTTACCGGGATAAATGATCTACCAAGAAAGGCTCTATCACCCAAGGCTATTTGAAGCCCACCAAGTGCCACTGCTACGTCATCGCCATCAAGGTGTGAGCATACCAAGCCGACATGCTTACCCCTCTCTAGTAGTTGTCTGATTTGTTCAAGTTTTGTAGGTGAGCCAGGGAGTGACTGTTCATGGAAGCTACCAACAAACCTGCTGGCAAGCAGCATTGAACCAAGCAGTGAAGTTGCGCCTAGTTTTTTGCCAAGCCGCCGGCTCATGTGAACCATCAGCACATCCTGAGAGAGGTGATCTCGGATCCAATGAGGTTTAAGGGTCGACGCGACAACATCAATTCGTTGTTCGGGGAATTTTTCAGGATCGTAGGGGAGTAAGCCAACTGTTGCTCTTAGGCCGCGGGTTGCCATGTCGCGTTCAGCTTGTTCTTGTGCCCAGCCAGCCATTTGTTGATGGAGAATTTCCTCTGCTGCAACATCTCTCGGGCGCTCACTCAAAACATGATATTGTAATTCACTCATTTTAATGACCTACTATAGCATAGTACATGGTGCGAAAAATACTATATTCATAGCATCTTGCTCGTGCTAAGATAGCTCTACTTAACAAGTCAAGACGCTGGAATCCGGTGTAAATCCGGAACTGTGCCGCAACGGTTAAAATGAGACACCCTTTCAGGGTTTCTCATCGCGCCACGCTCGAAGTGAATTCGAGTGTGGGCTGCTCTTCCCGATAAGAAGCTGCAGTGATGAGAAAAAATAGCTGTCTGGTTTGAGTCCGATACAGCAACAACCATGTGCTCCCGAGCAGGAGTTGGCATTATCCTTTGCCCTCTTACTCATATGCGCAGTAAAGAGGGTATTTTTGTGAGAGAGGCAACAACATAATTATGGATCCAGGGCTTCGAAGCGTTGACCGCCTGGCTTCTGATATAAATCGTTTAGGAGCCGCCGCCCCCAATACTGTGGGTACGATTGATCGCGACGAGAGCACCTTTTTTACTGAAGCGTTGGTAACGGCGGTTGATGATCCTGCGGCGAATGCGCTTATACCGCTCCACTACGAGCAAAGAGGCGAAGGTCTCTACGATGAATTTGGTAACGATTTGGTTGCGCTTACTGCTGCTGGCAGGGATTTTGCTAAAGCCGAAGCAGAAAAGCCAGATGCCAAACCCGGAGCTTATAAGGAATATCTGCGTCGCTGCTCAGAAACCAGCAATATTGAAGCAGCGCGTGATATGTTACCGGGCACCGTACATATAGAAGCTTCAGATACTCCCTGGCATTGGACTTCAGAGGAAATAAAAGGCCAGTCGTATGGCCGGCTTTGCCAGGTTCGCATTATGTACAGGCAGCTCGACGGTTCTTTTTCACAATTCATTATTGTCGCAAGGAGTAATCACCAGTTTGCGGCAGAACTACAAAAACAGCTTGGGATGGCAGAGACTGACGCTGATACCATGCTGGCAAATCCCCAAAATCTTGAGTTTACCGGTAAGCCTGAAGATCTAGCACAAAGCATAAATCATAAAGTGATGGTCGCCAGAATTAACAGTCAGGATCAAACCGCCGTTGGCGGCATGACGCTGGCCGGTCTGCAGCGAGCGAGGAACATGTGGACTTTTGTAAGAGAACAAGAACAGCTACGCTCCCAGCATCTAACTGAGCTTACTGAGATTTCGGCAAGAGATTCGTCAGCCTGGCAAGAACGTGTAGCGAACCAGCGCTACGGAGTAGTAGCAAAGCTTATAAATAGGTATAACGATGATATTTCAGAAGCTGCAGTAGCAGGTATCAGCACAGGACATATTCCGCCAGAAGTTTATGAAAGGTCTGTACGGTCTTTGGCTTTTCTGACACATGAGCCTAGTACTGCAGAATCTGCCAAGCAAGCATCTGCAAGGGGTATGGTTGTTCTGGCTTGCAATCAAGAGGTGAAGTTGAGTGCTGATTTTTCATTGTCAATAAGTTCTGATACGTACAACTTGCAGGCAAGCGGCCGGGAACTGGAAGGCAGGCGTGTTGGTCGCAGGGGTAAATGTGGTGCAGGTTGCGGAAACAACGGTGAACTTTACGGGTGTGGACTATGCAAGGCGTGTAACGACGATTGGTGCAAAAGCGCCAAAAAGGGTGTGCAGCTTTCCAATGATGCATTGAAAGCAAATCGCAAAAAAGCCAGATCAACTGCGATACGTGACTGGCTTGGCAAATCTACAAACCAACCAACAAAACATACAGTAAAAAGCTAGACGATCTTAGCTTAAGATTTCTTTTTCACACCAAAACTAGGGAGGTTCTTCAAAATGGCTTGTCCTAGGTCGCGTTCAACATGGCGTTCCCTTTTTTCCAGTAAGTCCAGCTGGGCTTCCAAATACTCCAGATGTTCGGTCCTGATCCGGCTGAATTCTTTCTTCTTATAGCCGGATCGTCGTATAAAGCTACTAAGTTTTTCGCTGCCAATGTTGTGCGGCAGCATTACGTAGCTGGCACCAAGCTTGTAAAGCTCAATTGCTTTTTCGGGTCGGTCGGTTAGGCAGATAACCGCTGCGTCAGGGTTATGTTCTTCAATATATTGCAGCAGAAACTCAGTAACTCGGAACTCCGAAATAGTCGAAACAATCAACTTTGCCTGCGCGATAGAAGCTTCTTCGAGTAGTTCCACATTGCTGGCGTCACCGTATATGTAATGCACATTGTTGTGTTCGAGTGGCGTTATCATTTCTGGGTCGTAGTCTATAACGACGTATGGTTTATTAAGCTGCTTAAATGTTTTAACAAATTCATGGCCACCCTTTTGATAGCCAAACAGCACCAGGTCGTACCGGGCATGCCGCGTCACAGCCTCATGCTTGGTTTTACGTTTTTCAAAAATATCCAAGAAACGTTCAAGGAATTTGTAGATTGGCTCAATGTACGTGATCATGTAGGTAGATGTTGCAATGGTCACAATAGCCACAATTGTAATTATTGATCCGAGTTCGGGCCCTACAATGCCTTCGCTGATGGCGAGCACTACCAAAATGATTGAAAATTCACTGATTTGTGACAAATTAATACCGGTTTTGAAGCTGACTCGCTTGGTGTAGCCCAGCAACCCGGCTGCTGCAGTAACAACTATTGGTTTTATAAGAATCACGATAGCCGAGAAAATAGCTGCCGGCAGCAGGGCACTACTTAAATTATTGGTATCGAGCTGTTCGCCGAGCGCGATAAAGAATATAACAAGGAAGAAGTCGCGCAGCGGTCTTAACCGGGAAGAAATTTCCTGACTGAATGGCGATGTGGCTAATGCAACTCCAGCAAAAAGCGCACCAATTTCAATCGAAAAACCGGATTTTTCAAACAATGTTGCGACACCAAATCCCCAGGCTATAGCCGCCAAAAATAGTAGTTCTTGATTGCCGGCAATGTACTTTGAAACCCGAGGCACAACGAAGCGGGCAACAAAAATAAGCAGTCCTATCAGCAGAATAAGTTTTGATCCTAAGCCGTATAACTGTGCTGCATCAAACCCACCTCCTTCTTTGCCGGCGGCGATAAACAGTAGTGCCAGTGTCGCAATGACATCCTCAACAAGGATGACGCCAATAGCTATCTGACCATGCAGTCTGTTCTGTTCTTTTTTGTCGGTCAGGAGCTTGATGATGATAATGGTGCTGCTAAAGAACAGCGCTAGACCTATTACAAATGCTTC
Source organism: Candidatus Saccharimonadota bacterium (assembly GCA_022841445.1). Lineage (GTDB taxonomy): Bacteria > Patescibacteriota > Saccharimonadia > Saccharimonadales > UBA10212 > JALHRM01. The sequence continues at coordinate 169,246 of JALHRM010000001.1, read as the reverse complement.
GACGCTTTCAAATCCAAGTAGTTTTGAAGCTACGAATCCCAAAGTTGTTATGCTAACAAGCGATGCCATGGCGGTGAGCAGTACAACCTTGCCAAGCCGCCGGAATTCGCCAACATGCATCCCAAGCCCGATAATAAATAGTAGTAGCGCGATACCTATTTCGGAAAATACTTCAAATAGTTCTGCGGAATGGATCAGTCCAAATACCGATGGTCCAACAAGTAATCCGGCGAGGATATATCCTAGTATGAGCGGCTGTTTAATCAGGCGCATAATAATAGATACAACAACCGTGACAACAATAACAAGGCTAAGTTCGCTGAAAACACTGTCCATCAAAGGTGTATTTTTGTTAGTGTCATTGTATATTTAGTGTACAGTAACGTTAGCTTTTTCGCAGGAGGGAACGGTTTAGGTATGAAAGCAGTGTTTCGAAAGTTGGCGGCGCGTATTTCTGCAGCCACTGGCACGGCATCAGCATTTCTGCTGGCGGTAAGCGTTGTGGCGGTGTGGGCAATTACCGGACCATTATTCGGTTTTTCTGACACTTGGCAGCTTGTCATAAACACAGGGACTACTATTGTTACGTTTCTAATGGTTTTTCTTATCCAGAATACCCAAAATCGTGACAGTAAGGCGATGCAACTAAAACTCGATGAGTTAATAAGATCTACTAAAGCACGGGATTTATTTGTTGATCTTGAAGACCTTAACGATGATGAATTATCGGAGCTTGATCGTCAATTTCGTGTTATACGCGAAGAGCAGGCCGGCAGTAAGTTCATGAAACAGCTTCACGATTCCATCTTACTCGAACACAAGAGACGGCAAGGGGGCATACTATCTACCTCCGTCGTGCAGTCCTTTCTTGGCAAGAAATTAAAGTAAAACAGCTTGACAGAAAATGCGTGTCGTATATATTTATTAGTATTGCTTATGCCTAGAAAAGGCGGCAAAACAAAAATAATTCAGATAAACGAATAAAATACTTCGTTTATCTGCACGTTTCGGAGGGTGTTATGCCAGTAAAAATAAAAATGGTGCGATCGTACCCAAGAAAGGTCAATGTTATGGTCAAAAGACCCTGGTGGCAAAACTACATCACCTACTGAGGTAGATTTATCGATTGCGTAGTTCCGTTACCCTAAGGGGTGACGGAACTATTCTTTTTGGCTATTGCTTCGTCTATGAGTTTGGCAAATTCTTCAAGTCCGCGGGGGTTATCTTCTATCTTCTTGCCGTTAAGCACAAACGTCGGGGTTGAGCTGGCGCCGGCTTTTTCGCCTTCAGCAAGGTCGGCATTAATAGCGTCATTCACTGCATCACTGGAGTAGTCTGTTTGGAACTGCTGCATGTTGAGTCCGAGTGCCTTGGCGTAACTTTCGAAAATAGTTTTAGGATTTGGAGCTTGCGCCCATTCTTGTTGATTTTCGTATAAGGCATCATGCATTTCCCAGAATTTATTTTGCTTACTTGCGGCTTCGGCGGCACGAGAAGCGGCGAATGCATTCACATGTATTGAGGTGAGCGGAAAGTGACGGAACTGAAGTTTGATGTCGTTTTTGTACTGTTCTTTAAGCGCCTTTATGATTGGGAAGTACTGGGCACAAGCAGGGCACTGGAAATCGCCGTATTCGATGAGCGTGACGCCTTTTTGGCCTTCCCCAAATACATGATTTGTCGCAGCGGCAACTTGACCTTTGTCAGAACTAGATGATGTATCGTCTGATTTGTTGCTAAAGAACAAAATACCTGCAAAACCAACTACTAGCACAGCAATAATCGTCAAAAAACGTTTGTCCATTACACCTCCTTAAGTTGTACATATTATAGCATCAATACTGCCACTTACTTGGCGAGCCATTACTAAAGCGTTACCATAATACGTATGGGTTCACTTCTACTGGCCGTTTTGCTTGTTGGCCTGGTGTTTTTGGGTGTAAGTTTGCGCAAGACGTACGGTCATTTGCCGGTTAAGGAACTCCGCCGGAGGGCAAGGCGGGGTGATGAGTTTGCTTCGGTTGTTTACCGGCTTAGCAGTTACGGAATCGGGCTTGGGCTTATTCTGTGGCTGATCATTGGCATCGCCGGAGGGTTATTGTTCTTGGTACTGGCATCGTCGCTACCGGGCTGGCTAGCGCTACTTATCGCTGCAACGGTTATATGGCTGGCCTTTGCCTGGTTACCAAACGGAGGCGTAAGTACTCCCGCGCGTAGGGTTGCAATTATTGTTGCACCAGTTTTTTCTTCGTTACTTGGTTGGCTGCAGCCGCTCACTAGCCGGCTCGAAATATTTATGAAAAAGTACAGCCGGATTCAAGTTCATACCGGACTGTACGAGCGAGAAGATTTGCTGGAAATACTGGATCGTCAAGCAGGCCAGGTAGATAATCGCATAAGTGAGGACGAACTACGTATTGCGAGAGGGGCTCTGCTATTCGGAGAACGAATGGTGCGCGACATAATGACACCTCGCCGGATGATAAAAATGCTGTTGCCGGACGCCGTTATTAGTCCGCATTTAATGGATGAGCTTCACGGGACTGGCTTTAGCCGCTTTCCGGTTATGCAGCGCCAAGAAGATAATTCGGAGCGGGTTATTGGTACGCTGTTCCTAAAAGACTTGGTGAAACATCCTACGAGCGGCCATATCCGCGACATTATGCAGGCCGATGTGTATTATGTGAACGAAAACAGCTCGCTCATGGCGGCTCTGAGTGCATTTTTGAAAACGAAGCACCATTTATTTATAGTGGTTAATAACTTCGAAGAAATCGTCGGGGTGTTAAGTATCGAAGACGTTTTAGAGCAAGTTTTAGGAACGAAAATTATTGATGAATTTGATGCCCATGATGACCTTCGAGTCGTGGCGAGCTTGCAAGCTGAAGCCGATCGTAAACAAAACGCCGAAAAAGTGGTAGAATAACACCTAAGGAACGGAGGTGGTTAAGTTTTTGCCCTCCGAAATAACGAAGGAGTTCCATGGACAGAGTGTTGAGTAGCCAGTTGAAAGAGCTGGTTGGTAAAGAAGTAAAACTGCAAGGGTGGCTGCACAAAAAGCGTTTGCTTGGCGGTCTGACGTTTATCAATTTACGTGATAGAGGTGGCCTAACTCAAATCCTTATCAAAGATAAAGACGAAGTCGAAAAGCTACGTGGTATGCAGATCGGTACGGTTTTGGAGATTACTGGCGAAGTTATTGAAGAGCCAAGAGCACCAGGCGGTGCTGAAGTCCATGACCCTGCAATCACCGTCATGGTTGCTGTCACGGACGAACCACCAATCGAAATAGACAAACCATTGTCACATAAATCTGATAATCTCGACACACTGTTTGAATACCGCGTTATTGGGCTTCGCAACATTCAGGAAACAGCGATTTTCAAAGTCCAATCCGAACTTGCTAAGGCGATTAGGGGCTATTTCTATGATCAAAACTTCGTAGAGATACGAACACCTAAATTACTTGCTGCTGCTACAGAGGGTGGGGCAGAAGTATTTAAACTGGACTATTTCGACAAAGAAGCAACTCTCGCCCAAAGCCCGCAGTTCTACAAGCAAATTATGGTCGGTGTGTTTGAAAGAGTGTTCGAAATAGCGCCCGTGTATCGAGCGGAACCCAGCGCAACAAGCCGACATATGACCGAGTACATATCGATAGACGGTGAGATGGGGTTCATAAACATAGAGGATCTAAAAAACTTACTAAGTGGATTAATGGGATATGTTACCGAACAGGTATATGCGCAGTGCGAAAAAGAACTTGCACTACTTAGAACAGACAAACCGTTAATTCCTAAATCAATACCTAGTATGTCGATTGCCGAGATCCATGAACACTACACCAAAGCAACCGGAACAACTACTGTCGGTGAAAAAGACCTACGACCCGATGAAGAGCGTTGGATCTGCGACTATGCTAAGGATAACTTAAAAAGCGATGCCATCTTTGTAACTGACTGGCCAGTCAGTGAAATGAAGTTTTACCATAAAGCTCAAGTAGAACACCCTGAGTTTGCAGACCGATTTGACCTACTATTCCGCGGAGTGGAGATTGCTACAGGGTCAATGCGTGAGAATGACTACCAAACAGTACTAACACAGCTCAAAGACAAGGCTGGCGGAGATTCGAATGACCCTGGGTTCAAGCCACTACTCATGGCCATGCAAGCCGGTATGCCCACGCACGGTGGGTTTGGTATGGGGCTGGAAAGACTGACAGAAAAAATGATTGGGCTTTCCAATGTAAAAGAGGCCAGCTTGTTCCCGCGCGATATTAATCGTCTGGCGCCGTAGATGGCAGAGGTACTAAGTAGCCCCCTACCTAGATTAGAAATAGGCGGTAGCCCGGGGGAACTAGTGTTGAGACAGCTCATAGTCGCTGATTCGGCAAGAATGTTTGAGGCTATACAATTTGATCCAGAACACCTTTCCAGATACGGTGACAGAACAGCTGCTAAGTACGACCAAACCAGTGGTGTTGTCGACAGTATCCTAAATCCTGACCCGTTAAAGCCTGGCCGTTTGCGGTTTGGCATATGGGATGGTGATGCTATGGTTGGAAGCATAAACTTAACGCCAGTAACGGAGGGGCCGTACGCCAGATCGTACTGGAAAACCGGCGAAGTTGGCTATTGGTTGGGTGGACAGCACTTGGGGCGCGGGTACGCCAGAAGGGCACTTGCGCTACTTGCCGAGTTTGCATTTTCTGCACACGAGTATGACCAGTTAATTGCAAAGATTCATCCTGATAACCAGCCTAGTATCGGCGTTGTGCGACCGCTTGGTTTTGTCCCTAGCGGTATCGTGCAAGGTACCGGTGTAAAGCGAAGAAAAGTCTTCTCGCTCTGCAGACCTAACGACCCTCAAAATGCATAATGGGATTCACTAAAGAAACCCGTCCGACTCTCCGTAATACCCGACTCGTACACATTATTACCGGTATTGAAAATGCTAGCTTTTCGCTGCCAATATGGGTACTTTTTTTCAACCGGCAACTAGGTCTCTGCATATGTCTTGCCATCATACTGGGTATGACGCGTTGGGTAAGTATGGCAATTTTCGAACTACCAACTGGTTCTTGGGCAGATAGGTTCGGACGGGTACGCCTATACCGCTATGGACAATTTTTCTACGCATTGTCATTTGCCCCATTTTTGTTTACTAAAAACTTGTTTGTTTTATTCGTAGCACAAATACTGGGTGGCCTATTTGGAGCGATGACGAGTGGGGTACTGAAGCCCCTTGTGCACGATGGTCATAAACTGGCGAAGCTGCCGAACGGTACATATAAGCGTTTTGTTAGTACCAATGCGGGGATAATGTACGCGACCAGATTATGCGCAGGTGTCGCTGGTGCATGGATATATACAAAGTACCCGTATGCTCCATATGCACTCGAAGTTTTTGTATTGTTCACGGCATTTGTTGTTTCCTTGGGTTTGGTCGAGTTGCGCATTTCTAAAAGCACAGCTAAAAACAACTGGCAGCATATCCGACAAACATTAGGCTATGTGGCAAGTCATGGGTATCTTAGGAACTTTTTTATTGTCGTCATAGTTTACACGCTTCTTTCCGAAGCACTATGGACTTCGCTGCAGCCGTTCTTTGAACATCGCGGCATTGCGGAGGAGTTATTTGGCGTACTGTTTGCGTGCATAGCGCTGTTCAGTATCTTGGGGGCGTACTTGTATCGTCATATACCGTTTGTACTTGATGGCATGGTGCTGCGAATATGGATGAGTGCGGTAATGGCAGCAGGCTTGCTATTTTTCATTATTCCAAAATTCTGGGCTATTGTAATTGGGTTATGTTTGGCAGGGCTCAGTTTTGGTTTTTCCGCGCCGAATGCACACAACGTAATCCAGAAAAACACCAACTCCACCCACCAGTCGACAGCTCTCTCGCTCTATTCGCTATCGGGTATGATTTTCTATGGCGTTGCCTCAGTATTTGTAGGGTTTGTGGCCGATCTGTATGGTATCGATACCCTGCTGCGAGTTGTGCTTATTCAGGCGGCAACAGGGCTAGCCATTATTATTGGCATCACAGTATTTTCCAGAAAGTACCATTCCGATTTATCATAAGAGTGTATGAGATTACTTATATTTGGTGACAGCATCGCATATGGTGACTGGGACAGCGCCGGTGGTTGGGTGGACAGATTAAAGCGTGAGAATAATAGTTCATTTTTGGAGAATGGTGGAGTTACGAAGACACAAGCAGTGAACCTCGGCGTCGGTGGCGATACTACATCAAAACTGCTGGTACGCATGAAAAACGAAATCGACGCAAGAATATCGGCGAGTTGGCCGTTGGCAATATTTATCGCAATTGGTATTAACGATTCACGCACTATTAGCGGGAAGCCTGAAGCAACAATTGACAAATTTCAGGCCAACCTCGGTAAGTTAATCGAAATTGCTAAGAACTACACAACAAGAATCGTATTACTCGGCACCACGCCACTGCCGAAGTCGCAGGTCGAATTTAAAGATTATTTGTATGATGATGAACGGCTAAAGCTTTATGATGCCGAAATTAAAAAAATTGCAGCTGTCGAAAAAGTCGACTACCTGCCGCTCCGCCCGGCATTTGAAAAAGCAGGTGTGGAAAGTCTATTCTGCTTCGATAGCTTACATCCAAATGACAATGGCCACATGATAATTGCCGAACTTGCCGCCCGAGAGTTGGATAAGCTCCGCGATGAATCCGCTTAGAATTGTATCTATAGTGGCCATCGCATTAACATATAGAAGTATATAAGGAGGTATATATGGCAGACGATAGTAGCCAAAAGGGCTGGAAAGTAGCGAGTATCAAAGAAATTCCACCATCACAGAGCGGATTTATGGAAGGCTGGCACTCAATCAGGTGGTTTTTCGGTATAACGGGTTTTGGAGTGAATGCTGTCACAAAAAATGCTGGAGAGGTACCCATTCCGGAGCATGACGAAGCTAAAATCGACCAACAGGAACTATTCTTTGTCTACGATGGAGTGGTAGAGTTCAGTATTGATGATGAAAAAATAACCGCCAAAACAGGTATGTTTGTTTGTGTGGAGCCGCGTATAAAACGTTCTGCGAAAGTAGTTGAAGGCCCTGCAACTATATTGATAGTTGGTGGCAAAAAAGGAACCCACTCCATAGCCCCTTGGGATAATTAGATCCCATCACAAAATCTTTTTCAAACGGGTTCCAGACTCACCCTGTATTAGTAAACCTATTTTCTGCTATATTTATGCTTAAGGTAATAATAGGCACAATCTAAAATGAGCAACAGTGACGAAAAAGCTGAACAAGTCAGCGACGATTCAAACCCGGAATCAAAGGACGAAATAGTAATTGACGAATCACAGATCGAAGAACAAACTATTCCAGAGCCAGAAAAGCCAGAACTACCAAAAACCGAGGAGATGGGCGGCAAAAAGGGCATTAAAAAGTATTTTGATTGGGGATACCTAAAATCACACAAGAAAGTATCTATACCAATAGCACTTGTGCTTGTTCTGCTTATCATTGTGGCAGTGCCGTTTACCCGCTATCCGGTACTCGGCTTGGCGGTTAAAAAGAACGCCATTGTAATTGTGCAAGATGCCACCACCAAAGCACCAATAAGCGACGCCGTTGTAACTATTAACGGCAAAGAGTCAAAAACGAACGGTCTCGGAGCGGCAGAAATTAGATCTTTACCGGTGGGAAAGCATACTGTGAAGATTTCAAAAAAATATTACAAGGACGCAGAAACAACCATCGGCATTGGATTGTTTAATAAATTTGGTTTTAATTCGCCCCAGTCGTTTGATGCATCAATGACCGCGACTGGCCGGCAGGTTGCTATACAAGTTGTTAATAAAATAAGTGACAAGGGTATACAGGGTGCGACGATTAAGGCCGGAGATGTTGAAGCAAAGTCCGGTGCAGAAGGTAAGACGGTTATTGTTGTCCCTGCCGGAACGACCAAGCAAAAAGTCAGCGTAGCCGTAAATGGATTTAACAAAGTCGAAACCGAGATTGAAGTCAAAGAAAATGAAGTAAAGCAGAACACAGTTAAGCTTACGCCTTCAGGGAAAGTCTACTTTCTTAGTAAAAAGAGCGGCAAGATAGACGTTGTCAAAACGAATCTTGATGGGACTGAGCGTCAGGTGGTACTTGCCGGGACCGGTAAAGAAGTAGATCGCGGTACGGTATTGCTCGCCAGTCGCGACTGGAAGTATCTGGCACTACTATCTCGTCGGGATAGCGACTTGGCTAAACTATACCTAATCGAAACAGCGACCGATAAACTTACCACTATAGATGAAGGTAATGCCACCTTTGGCCTCACTGGCTGGGCGGATGACAAATTTACCTACACCGTAGAGAGAAGTAACGTTGGTTTTGAACAACCTAAGCGTTATGCCCTAAAAGCGTATAATGCTACTTCAAAATCAATAAAAATACTCAGTGAAACTACAAGTAATGAGAACTACAATGGCATATACGCCATTAATCAAGAAGTTATATTTATTAAGTATGGCTCTAACGTAGAAGGTTCAATTAACACAATAAGAATTGATGGAACTCAGGCCAAGAAACTTAAATCATTAAGCGCTAACTCCTATCTTCGCAGTGCTTTGTATGAGCCGAACGAAGTTTATTTTGCAAATGATGGTATTGAGTATTTGGAGTATGAAGTAGGCGGATCGCTCAAAACAATAAAAGCCGAGGATTTTCCTCAAGATGTGGAGTATCCGACATTTCTGCTTTCCCCAAGTGGTAAGCAGAACCTTTGGAGCGAGGCTCGTGATGGCAAAAACACCATTTTCCTGGGTGATCAAGACGCAGAAAACCAAAAAGAGGTTGCCGCCCTAAGTGACTACAAACAATATGGTTGGTACAGCGATGAGTATCTGCTTGTATCAAAAAATAGCAGCGAACTCTTCATATTAGGCAGGGACGCCTTAAAAAATGGTCAGCAGCCTATAAAAATCACCGATTACCACAAACCCGCACAGACATATCGTAGTTACGGCGGTGGCTATGGCGGATTTTAGTGCTGGTCAATTTACCCGAATGGCTTAAAATGTTGGAGTGTCCTACTATACAAAATCATTTGACGAAAAAGTACTTGCTTCAATTAGCAATGGCGGAGTCGGAATAATTCCGACTGATACAATATATGGATTATCGGCGAGTGTTCATAACCAGCAAGCAATTAATCGAATCTTCGAACTTAAACAACGGCCTGAGGATCGAACACTTATTGTGCTTATTGGCAGTCTTGATCAGCTTGAAGAGCTTGGAATTAGCGGGGAGGATAGCCAGACTCTAGTGAGTCACTGGCCGGCGCCACTGACAGTAGTTTTTCAGGTCAACGAAGCATGCCCCAAATATCTTGTTGCGCCCGATGGTACGTTGGCGGTTCGTATGCCAAACTACAGTGCACTCACCGAATTTTTACAGATGTCGGGTCCCATTGTCAGTACAAGCGCAAATTTGCGACACCAAATTCCTGCCGTGAGCTACCAAGAAGCACAAGCATACTTTGACGATCAGCTAGATTTCTATATAGACGTCGGGTCGCTTTCTACTAAACCATCGACAGTTGTTCGCCAAACCTCGCATGGATTTAATGTCCTGCGTCAAGGTGACTATAACATAAGCAATTAACGCTATAGACGGCTACTTCTGGTATGCTTAGTATAAGAGCAAAATATGGGAAAAATAACTGTCAAAGACGCTGATGAAGTGCCAAAAAAGCGCCGATCTAAGGCTTCTAAAAAGCCCTCGGGGACTGTTACTAAAAAATCCGTTAGTAAAAAGCCTTCCAAAAAAATAAATATTGTCGTACAGCAAGCAAGTAGTGAAGATGCTCCTGTGCCTGTAGCTCACGAAGAGGATGTCATCATAGACAACCATGAACCAGAGCCAGCAATTAGTGATGATACACAGTTGCTGTCTGAAACGGGTAAGCCTACTGGTTTAATGGTGGAAGAATCAGCTCTAGCTCAATCTAGTGGTGATTCTGAGGCTACAGAGATTTCGGGCGAACCGAGTAAAGAACAGGCAGAAGATAATAGTATAACTGTAGACTCGAATGAAAAAGGTGCCGACACGGAAAAAATAGAGGCGCAACTGGCGGCTGCCGTAGAGAAAGCAGTCGAAGTAGCCAATAATCATACAGTAAATAATGATCAGCCAATTACTGTCGAAACATCCGATACTGATGACGGTCAATCAAATGAAGGTCCTGAGCAACCAAAGACAGAACCTAAAGGCATTGCAGCCTATAAGCCAATTGTTTTTACTCCAGCCCCAGCTCCTGAAATTCAGGCACCTGTTGAAGTAACATTGCCTGAACCTGAAGAGTCTGTAGTTCGTTCTGTACAAAAGCCTTCTCGTTCGAAAGTCAGTAAAAAACTCCTATTACTAGCTTGCCTTGGCTTGGTTTTTGGTGCTGTGCTCATCGCTTTACTGGCTCCGACTCGAAACTTTGTACTTAACATGGCTGGGGTTACCGGAAAAATCAGTATTAAAGTTGTAGATTCAGAAACGAAGTTGCCGATAAAGAACGCGGTTCTTGCCCATGGAACGCAAGTGTATAAAACCGATAAAGATGGCAATGCATTATTGTCTAATTTGCGACTCGGAAAATCTACTATTGAAGTAAAAAAGACGGCTTTCGCTACAACAGTAAAGAACGTGGACATCCCCTTTAGCGGAGCAGCTACGGAACAGATTGCAATTACCCCAAATGGTAAAAAAATAAAACTTAAACTCGTTGATTACGTAGGAGATAAAACAATTAGTGGAGCAGAAGTTACTGCTAAGGATTTTGCCGCATATAGTGACAGAAACGGCATCGTTTCACTTGCAGTTGACGCGAATGCTGGCGCACCCATTGAAGTTACGGTTCAGGCAGTAGGCTATCGAGAAGAAGTGGTAACACTTCAATCCATATCTACAGATGAGGTAAGGTTGGAGCTTGTTACGCTGCAGAAGCATTACTTCGTCAGTAATAATTCAGGGCGGTACGACATTACGTCTATCGATGTTGATGGCAAGAACAGGCAGACCGTTCTGGCTGGTACTGGAGCAGAGAAAGAAGACACCCATATTGTTCAGCAGCAAAGCGGGCAGCAACTCGCACTTATAACCAGTCGAAGCGGGCTCGTACAAAGTACAGGTGTGTATATTTACAATGTATCAAAATCGCAATTAAAACTACTTAACGGAGCAGACCGCGCTCGAATTATTGGTTGGGTTAATGATTGGCTGGTATATTCCTATATCGACCCTTCAAAACCGAAAAATAGTCCTGAAAAAGAACAAATAATTGCTTACAATTCGAAGAACGAAGCGAAAAACTTACTAGCCAGCGCAAACTATTTTAATGACATCGCGCTTTTAGGGTCTAGTATTTTGTATGCTCCTTCAAGCTCTCAGCTTGGTGCAGCAAAAGCTAAATTATACGAGGTAGAACCTAGTAAAAAATCCACCAAAACGATAATTGATCAAGAAGTTTGGAAAATTTCATGGAAAGATCAAAATACTATAGTGGCAAGCGGCGGCAAAGACCACTTTGAATATAAGTACAAGACCGGAGGAACAGCAAAATCTGCAACTGCTAATTCAAGAATAAGTAATCTGACACTAAGTCCGAATTTGCAACAGGCGGTTTACATAGACGATTCTTCGGGATCAAAAAAGCTGATGTTGGCCGGCAACGGTATTCAGAATAAAAGTGTGTTAGTCGATTCAACTGCGTTGAGTCTTCCGGTTCGCTGGTTGAGTGGTGGGCACATAGTATTCCGTCAAACGACTGCATCTGGTGCAGCCGACTATGTCATTGCGAGTTCCGGTGGTACGCCGAAAAAAATAGCCAATGTGGCGGCGACAGGACTACTTGATGACTGGTACTTCCACTAGACTTCGCTCCAAGATTAATACCACGAAGCCTGAATTGCTTAGTACGCTGAATGACCATTATGCTAAGCATGGTAGACATGATTTACCCTGGCGCATACCAGAAAAGGATGGCACGTTTGATCCCTATAAAATATGGGTAAGCGAAAAGATGTTGCAGCAGACTCAAGTTAACCGAGTCGTCGAAAAGTATCGGAATTTTCTCCAAATATTCCCAACTCTTCGTGTTTTAGCAGACGCACCAACCTCAGCAGTTGTTACGGCATGGCTTGGCCTGGGGTACAATCGGAGAGCGCTGTACATGTCTCAGACCGCTAAAATTATACAGACACAGTACGGTGGAAAATTCCCAATTTCTCCAATGGATTTGCAGCAGTTCCCTGGCATAGGCGGCAATACTGCCGCTGCGGTTGTAGTATATGCGTATAATCATCCGTTTGTATTCATCGAAACTAATATCCGAACAGTTTTTATTCACCACTTTTTTCAGGATAGCGGGCAAGTTAGAGACTCCGAAATAGCATACGTAGTGGGCGAGTGCATTGACCATGAAAATCCAAGGCGCTGGTATTGGAGCGTTATGGATTATGGCACATTTTTGAAAAAGTCCGGTAAGAACAGTCTGAGCAAAAGCAGCGCGCACAAAAAGCAACCGTCTTTTATTGGATCAAAACGCCAGCTGCGAGGCAAAGTTCTAAAGCACCTAGTGGGTGGCAGTTTGATGTATGGGGTACTAATGGAGCACCTCTCGGATGAGAGATCTAGTTTAGTAGTGAAAGAACTACAGCGAGAAGGGCTGGTAAGTATTAGGGATGGCGTTGTAGAGCTTGCTTAAGTAACACCAAACCGCCTGTGCTAAAATTAGGACTGAATATGGACAATAACAGAGCAAATACACAAAGCTTTCGACCGATGCAAGACATAGTACCTCGCCGTGTTAGGCCTTCGGGTGAAGCTGTTGCTAGACCAGAATCAACACAGATAAGCGATGTACCTGCTGAAGTTACTGCTACTCAACCGGCAAGTAATACAACACCAGATTCGTCGCCTACTAACCCTGCTACTTCGCAACCCGCCCAAACCCAAGTTGTATCTGTTCCTATCGTTCAACCTGATGATGCGCAATTAGCTGGCAATAATTCTAGCGAATCTCGGGCAAAGCCAATTGATGATGATGCTGAACTGGAAAGCATCATAGAGGAAGTCCATGCGGAGAAGCCTGGCTCACCTAACAATGTAACTGCCGGCGCAGTTAAAACAAAACGGCCGATACTTGTTGCGATTGTCACGCTTGTTGCTGCAATTGGGCTTGCCGCCGTTGCTTACTTTGCTTTCTCAAACACACAAGCCGGCACAACTGCAGCCCCAACAACATCTGATCAAATAGTCATTGATACTAGACAGTAGATTATCAGCTTTCGCAGTCCAGTCATTAGGCTGGAGCGAGGCAGAAATCGCGGACTAAGTCCGCGGAGTTTTATTTTGTCGGTCCAGGGATTTTCTTTTCGGCGGAAAAGTTTATGTGGTTTTTCTTGGCTGCTATTCTGAATAAACGATAAAATTCACCACGTACATCCCACTGCTGGTTAGAAACGGTTTTTCCTATAACCCTCACGACTATATTGCCTTCAAGATCAACACCCACGACTTTATCAAACTTTGGTGGTTCCTTGACGAGTTTGGCGAATGAGTCACTTTCGGTTAATTGTTGACCAACGTCATTGATTACTTTTTCTACAAGGCTAAGCTTGGTGTCACCGATTATGGCAATTTCTTCCATTAATCGACTATAGTCGAATGTTTTATTGGTTGTGATTACGATTGCTCCGTTGGGAACATGATGCACGCTCCCGTCGAGATCCCTGAGCACTGTTGTTCGAATAGTTATGGCTTCAACTGTTCCGCTAACCGAGTCGAGTCGCACGACATCACCCACCCGGTATTGATTCTCGGTAATTATAAATATGCCACTTACAAAATCTTTGATAAGGCTTTGCGCTCCAAAACCCACAGCAAGACCCACAACGCCTGCACTGGCAAAAATAGCCGCAGTGTAGTTTGGGCGCAATTCGCTGATTATGAGTAGGATGGCCAAGATCCACGTACCGGCGTGAAAAGCGGCGTTTACTAAACTTTGCAGGGTTTTAACGCGCTTTCGGCGGTCTGCTTCGGTGGGGTAAAGGTCGTGTCGAACCGTGCGCCGGATTATTCTCATGGCAATCCGGCTACCGTACTTTCGAATCGCCCATGCGCCAATCAGAATTAGTAGGATACTAAGACCGTGATCAACGATCCATTTTCCAACTTCTTTAGCAAACCAGGCAATAGCGTCAGACATTTCAAACATTACCACTTAGTATACCAAGTTGGAGGTCTGTTTACAGTTCAAATTCCAGAATCAGCGCTTTGTGGTCAGAAACAATATAATCGAGCGTCCCAAAGTATCTAATTTTTACGTGGTCGTTTGTAAATATGTAATCTCGCACAACAGGTATATCACTAAAAATTGTGGATGTAGTGGTTAATTTGTATTTAATCGACAAATTATTGAGACGACTGTTAATAAACGAAAGAGAACGGGTTAGTGGTGACAAATTGAAGTCACCAACTAGTATGATCGGTCCTTGTAAATTATCAAGGTACCTTGCAATCAGTTGCATTTGAGCATCTGTTACGTCGTTACCATTTTTATCTCCGTGTACTACATATGCATGATGGTTAAGAACGTGCAATAATTGATCTTCAATTTTGATTTGAATGTGTTGCAGGTTACGAATATTATCACCATGTTCAACTATATCGTAGTCATCTTGGTATCTACCATGCGTAAATACAGTTTTTGATTTAGTGATCGGGAAACGACTAATAATGGCGTTACCAAAGCTTGCTTTGCGCTTCATGTAACGTTGAGTAAACATTGGTGAAAAGTACAGGTGTTCTAATTTAGAAGCAGCTTGGCACCGTCTAAGACTTACGAAGGACCCTTCTTGACCTTCAAAATCGATAATTTCTTGGAGGCATACAATATCAAACTTTTCTTCCGTGAAAAATTTGGATAGCGACTTATCTAAGCGTCCACCCCAGGCGTTTAGTTGTAGTAACTTCATCTATGAAACTCATTTCGTAGCCACTCATCAAGGCTGTTGCCACCACCGGCGGTAAGACAAAGCACTAGATCGTCTCGATCTAAGTGATTTTTTATTTTGATTGCCAATTGCTGGTCAAGTTTGGCTGGTTCGGCTTTTTCGGGCCGCGAAGTAAGCTGCACTAAATCAGCTGGTGATAGTAATGACAAATTGGGATCTTCGCGGGCGAGGTAACTTGGTACGATGTATAGCTTTTTAACATCATCAAATAAATGGAGCAAGGCGTCTTTAATGGCATGTTGTCGGGTGTTATGCAGACCTTCGTACACCACGACTACGTTTTTTCCGGCTACTTCGCTGGCTGTTTGCAGGGCGCCAACAATCTTTTCCGGAGTGTGTGCGTAGTCGCTGTACAGTTTTGGTGTTATCTGCTCAAAACGTCGTGATAAGCCGGGGAATTCAGCCATTTTTTTGGCAAGTTCATCGATAGGATGGCCGGTTAGTTGATGAACTGCTTGCACCACAAGCCAAGCATTCTGCCGGTTAACCAGACCAGTAAGTAACACCTTGCTAACCGCAGGATCATCTTTTTGGATAATGCTGCAATTGTCACTTTGATTAACCCTAAGTCGTGCGGCATCATCATCCCACATAATGCAGGAATCACTCTGACCTATAAATTCTTTGAAAGCTGAATTGTAATCATCAGTGGTTGGGTAGATATCAGGGTGATCATAGGCAACACCGCTTATAAGAGAAATGTATGGGTGGAACGTAAGAAAGTTACGGTCAAACTCATCACACTCGTAAACAAAGTATTCACCTTTTGGTTCAAAATGCCCCATTTCGCCAAACGAAATCTTTGCTCCAACAGAGTAACTCGGTTCAACGCCAAGCTGCTTCATTAACCATACAGTCATAGCGGTAGTTGTCGTTTTGCCATGAGTGCCTGCGATAGCGATTAGTTTTAGACTATTTTTTTCAATAATTTCTTGTAAAAATTCGTCTCGTTTAGTGTGCTTGATACCATTTTGGTCACAAAAAACTAATTCGGGGTGGTTAGCGTTTTCCTTGGGGAGAGCAGAGCTATATACAAACCAATCGATTGGTTTTATATTGTGCAATGAAGCAATGGAGGCGCCATCCTGACCGACTGAAATATTTGCGATACCTTGTTTTTTTAGGTACTCAACATACTGACTGGGCTGTTTGTCTGAACCGCTCACCTCGTAATCGGCCTGCTTTGCAATAAGTGCCAGCGGACCAATACCTGTCCCGCCTATACCGGCAAAGTAAATATGCATATAAACAGTTTAGAACTCTGTTACAATGATGGCAAACACTTAAAAAATAAAAATGCTTCAAAAAACGATAAGAAATTTTACCTTTCGCAGGCACTATTGGCGACATGTCGGTTTTAGTGAACTGAGCGAACTCTACGCTTCGATTATGCTCAGAAACCTTGCCATGAACTTAATTGGCATTTTTGTGCCGATTTATCTCTATAAACTCGGATACTCATTACCGACGATATTTTGGTTTTTTGTGATGTTTTTTGCTATAAGGCTTGCCAGCGATTTGATCGCGGCAATAGTCATTGCTCGGTATGGTCCGAAACATTCTTTTGCCATAAGTGCCGTGTCGCTCATTGCCCACCTAATATTGCTACTGAGCCTCCCAGATCTTAACTGGCCGCTTGCTTTGGTGGCTTTGCCATGGGCATTTTCTATGAGTTTTTATCTTATAGGGCTCCATGTTGACTTTTCAAAGGTAAAACATAAAAACCATGGCGGCAAAGAGCTGGGATTTTCAATTATTTTTGAGCGGCTAGGGCATTTTATCGGACCACTTGTCGGGGGTGTTATCGCCACTGTTTTTGATGCACGATATACCATCGTAATTGCCATTATAATTTTGCTGGCTTCTCTTGTTCCTCTGTTTCTTAGCCCAGAACCTGTAAGGGCAAGACAGAAACTACAATTCAGGGGTTTGCCGTGGCGAAAGAATGTTAAAAACTACATTGCGTTTTCGGCATACAACTTCGAAAGCGCTGCCAGCATTATGCTGTGGCCTCTGCTAGTCGGGGTCGTGGTATTTACTGAAGGCACGTATGCAAAACTGGGTATTCTTATATCGGCTTCTACTGTGCTTACATTCTTTGCGATCCACTATATAGGTAAACTGATCGACAATCGTAGGAGCAAGATACTCATGCGTAGCTCGGTTATAGTAAATGCTGGCATACATCTGCTTCGGCCGTTTGCCTTAAGTAATATTGGAGTGACTGCCGTGAGTTTATCGAACGATCCTGTGACGGTTGGCTATAGGATGCCGATTATGAAAGCATTTTACGATGCTACCGACCATGTTCCGGGGCAGAGGATTGCCTTTATTGCGAGTTTTGAAGTCGTTAACTCTGCCGCAAAGTTATTGTTGTGGCTGCTTTTGTGGCTGGTAGCCCTTAGCCTTAATCCTGTTGATGCTATGCAGTGGATGTATATTTTAGTAGCACTAGTAAGTTTGCTTATACTAAGAATGAACTTTAAGGGATTGTAGCGCATCAATGAGTCGGCTAGCTAAGAAAATGGCAACAGATAAAACTTCCGTAACCCTAGTTATTATTTTTTTCTTTGTAGCAGTATGCGGTCTCATGGCACTGCGCAACAACAACGTTACGATGATAGAACTCCGCGATAAGGTGTACCAGGCTGATATGCAAAACTCGGATGTAGAAACACCACTACGTGAACTGCGACAGTACATCCATTCACATATGAATACCGACCCCGCGAGCGGTAGTAACGCTATACGGCCACCAATTCAGCTTAAATATCGCTACGAACGACTTGTCGCAGCTGAAAAGCAGCGAGTTGCAGATACGAACACGCGAGTGTACACCGAAGCTCAGGCGTACTGTGAACGGCAAAACCCCAACAGTGTTTCGGGAGGGTCTCGAGTTCCGTGTATAGAGCAATATGTTTCCCAAAACGGTGTTAGGGAAAACCCAATTCCAGACTCTCTTTATAAATTCGACTTTGTTAGTCCGAGGTTTACGTTTGATGTCGCAGGTAGTGCACTACTGCTTGCCGCTGTGTTGTTTATGGCTGTTGTTGGGCGGCTTATATATATGATATTTTTGCGAGCAAGATAAAAAGAAAACAGCCCCGGAGGGCTGTTTAGCTACGACGATTATGTAGCTTTAGTGCTACTGATTTGTGTTTTGCGTAGTACCAGTACCGTTTTGATTAGCGGTCGGAGTGGTCTGATTTGTGGTAGGTGTTTGGTCGCCGGTTCCAGTATTCTGTACTTGGTTGGCAGCATCAGGGTTCTGCTTGTACTGCTTGATAGCCTGAACAACGCGTCCGTCTTCCTTGATGTTTTCCCAGAAAGTGACTTGGTCACGGTTAATGATCATTGAATCTTCTGGCTTATGAAGTTCGCTAGCACCAAGTTTTCGAAGCGTGTAGTTATTATTGCTTTGCTGCTGTTGAGCTGCTTGTGCCTCAATGTAGAAGACATCGTTCACAACCAGAGTAGAGCTGTTTAGGCTACTGATTTTGCCAAAGTACACCTGACCGTTGTTTAAGAACACTGCTTGGTACTGATCTTTTTTAACAAGTTTATCTTCACCACTGTTATTATCAGATCCAAGAGCCAAGAAAAGCAATACCGTTACAAGTAAAATAACGGCTGCGGATACGAGAATTACGAACATGTATCTTAGTCCAACCCAGTCACCCTTTTTTCTTAGGCCTAAACCTTTTTTGCCTGCCGGAGACGGCGGCGTGGCTGGCTGGCCAGAATTAACGTTAAAATTACCTCGTGTTTGTTCCATAATGGTTGTTCACCTCTACCTTATAGCAATTAATACCATCCAATCGTAACGCATAAGCGGTTTGCTGTGCAAGTGATTTATAGTCGACACTCTAAAAAACTGTTGACAATCAAAAAGCTAACAGAGTATGTTAGGAGTACCATCACTAATCTAAGGAGAGGGATATAAGGAATGGCTTACAAGCACACGAACAGTAAGGGTGTAACTTACTACTTAAACTCAAAAGATGTGACATTGCGTGGTGGCAAAGTACAAAAAATCTTTTACTTCAGCAAAGATGACCGCAAGGACACCGGCACTGATTTGCCAGCAGGCTACAGTGTAAACGAAAATCCTCGTAACGGTTTTCTAACTGTAAAACGCGACAAATAGTCACACTAAAATTTACGAAAGACCTCTTCCTGTGCAAGCAGTAGGGGTCTTTTTTATGCTGCTACAATGAAGATAATGCCCGCTAAAATCATCATAGAAGCAAACAAACTTATTAAGCGCTATGACTCAAAAACCGTTGTTAATGGGATAACATTTTCTGTAAAATCAGGTGAAATTTTCGGCATTCTTGGGCCCAACGGAGCTGGTAAAACTACAACGCTCGAAATGATTGAAGCAATGCGGCCGATTGACGGCGGTACCGCCACCATAGACGGGGTAGAAGTCACAAAACACCCCTGGAACATAAAAAAAATCATCGGTGTCCAGCCGCAAACTCCCTCTTTCCAAGACAAGACCAGATTATCTGAACTGCTCGAAATGTTTGCTGCTATGTACGGCGGAGCGGTTGACACAAAGAAGCTGCTCGAAAAAGTCGGATTGCTGGACAAAGCAAAAAGCTATACCGATCAACTTTCCGGTGGGCAGCTGCAGCGGTTCAGTATCGTGGCCGCGTTAGTGCATAATCCGAAAGTATTGTTTTTAGATGAACCGACTACTGGCCTTGACCCTCAAGCGAGGCGTAATTTATGGTCACTGATTGAATCTGTGCGTGATGAAGGTGTCACCATTGTTATGACCACGCACTATATGGAAGAAGCAGAACTGCTATGTGACAGAGTCGCCATAATGGACCGCGGTAAGATCGTAGCGCTTGATTCGCCAAAGCAGCTCATAAAAGACTTGTTGTCCAAGGGTTTTAAGAAAAAAGTGCATGTTGAACAGGCTAACTTGGAGGATGTGTTTATCAACTTAACGGGGAAGCAGCTAAGGGCTTAGCTGACATGCCGAAATCGCTACGCACTGTACTTGTACTGACAAAGCTCAATACCAGACGCTATTTTCGCGATCGACTAGCAATATTCTTCACGGTCGCTTTTCCACTGATATTTCTGTTTATATTCGGTGGAATCTTTGGTAATAACAACGGAATTTCTTTTAATATCGTTATTATCAACCAATCTAATAGCCTGGCAGCGTCCCAGTTTGTTGATGGGTTGAAAAAGCAAAAAGATCTATTCAAGATAAATTCCGAAATTTCTAATTATCCGGATGCCAGAGAAAAGATGAGCCGTGGGGAGTTAGATGCCATAGTTATTTTGCCTCAGCAGTTTGGTCAATTGTCTGAAAAGGGCTACCCAGAAGGAGAAGTTAGCGTTCAGTATTCGCAGAACAACACCCAGGCGGCTCAGACACTCGCAAATGTTTTGGAAACAAATCTGCAAACACTCGGAGCAAAGTACGTCGCATCAATAACCCCGTTTGTCGTTAAAACAGAGCAGACAAATGATAACGCGCTGTCACAATTTGACTATACATTTACTGGTTTGCTGGGATTTGCAATTATCGGACTTGGCATTTTCGGACCGATACAGGTATTCCCCGAACTAAAAAAGCAGGGGATTTTGCGCCGACTGCATACAACTCCGCTGCGAGTTTGGCAGTACTTTTTGTCACAAATGTTTTCCCAAGCCATTATCGGTATATTTAGCATAAGTATCCTGTTTGGTGTGGCAATTAGCTTATTCAATCTCGAGGTGACAGGTAATGTTATTGAACTAGGGCTGTTTATTATTTTGGGTATAGTCACTATTCTTGGAATTGGTTTGGCGGTCGGTGGATGGGCAAAAAATGAAAGACAGGCGGCTCCGCTCGGCAATATGATAGTGTTTCCGCTGTTGTTTCTTTCCGGTACGTTCTTCCCTCGCTTTTTGATGCCGCAGTGGTTACAGGATTTTTCCAATTTTTTGCCGCTAACTCCGATAATCGATGGAATCCGGTTGATTGCCACCGAAGGCAAGCATTTGATTGATATCATTCCACAAATAGGACTAACTGCTCTATGGGCGGTTATTATTTACATCATCGCCTTCCGCGTATTCCGCTGGGAATAGATTTTTCTTCTCAATCGGTAATGCACTCCCTATAATTAAACTTAGTAGATGAACAGATGGTTAAACCGCGCAAATAAGCGCATTTCTTTGGGCAGTGCTGCTGCTCTGCTTATCGGGGCGATGTTGATTGGTCAGTTGCTTGGTTTTTTGCGCACCATGATTATTAACGCCAACTTTCGCGATCCGGCGATTACCGATGCTTATTTTGCAGCGTTTAAGATCCCTGATTTTTTCTTTTATACGATTGCGGCCGGTGCGCTCGGTGTGGCCTTTATGCCATTCTTGGCGGACAAATTAGAAAAGGGCGATAAAAAAAGTGTTTGGGAACTTACGTCGAGTCTGCTCAATTTGCTAAGTATCATCATGATCGGTGTCGGTATTTTACTGCTTATATTTGCTGAACCACTCATAAAACTCATTATCAATAAAGATCTAAGCCCGCAGCAATTACACGATGCGGCAACTATTATGCGATTCGTAGCGCTAAATCCGTTGCTGTTTACGATTTCTGGTATCTTAACAAGCGTTCAGCAGACCTTTGGTCGGTTTTTCTTTTTTGCTATTGGACCGCTCATTT
This sequence comes from Candidatus Saccharimonadota bacterium, assembly GCA_022841445.1. Taxonomy (GTDB): domain Bacteria; phylum Patescibacteriota; class Saccharimonadia; order Saccharimonadales; family UBA10212; genus JALHRM01. The sequence continues at coordinate 147,518 of JALHRM010000001.1, read as the reverse complement.
ATAACGTGTGCATTATTGCCAGCGTCTACATTTTTGATGACAATATTGGCATCGTCGGGCTTGGTATCGGAGCGCTGGCTGGCGCAGTGTTGCAGTTAGTGGTGGTGTGTTTTGGATTATTTGGGCTTAAGTTTCGCTATTTTCCATCGATTAAATTTAAGCGTCCGGATTTTCGGGCAATGCTCAGGCAGTTGCCAGCCCGTTCCATTGACCAAGGTGTCGACTCTCTGAACTCGGTTGTCGAAACAAACCGCGCCAGTCATCTTGGGCCTGGGAATATCTCTTACTACGAAAACGCCTATATTCTTCATTCTGCGCCAGTGTTGCTTGTCGGTAACTCTATAGCAACAGCCGCCTTCCCGCGCTTGATTCGTCGCTTATCACAAGGTAGGAGAGACCTGTTCCGCAAGGATTTTGTCCAAGTGCTAAAAGCCATTCTATGGATTATCGTGCCGGTAGTTGTCATAAGCTATTTTGCTCGGGCGTATTTTGCTCGAATGATCTTTAAGGATATAGCCCCAGAAGTGGCTTCGATTTTCGGATTCTTTGCAATGGCGATCCTGTTTCGCGCCGTATATGCTATTCTATCCCGCTATTTCTACGCTAATAAAAACACGAAAATACCGTTGTACGTATCGCTATTTGCCATTGCCCTGAACGTAGTTTTGGCGTTTAGTTTAGCCCGGCCGGATGTCTATGGAATTGAGGGGCTTGCGATGGCTCAGTCAATAGTTGCCGCCGCTGAAGTCGTGGTGTTGTTCGGCATTATTATGATTTGGGATCCAAAAGTATTCACAAAAGAATTCTGGGGTTGGTGCGTAAAACTTATTTCCGTTACCGGGTTCACCTTCTTAACGGCCTACTTAATGGTGCATATTGTGCCACTGCTTGCTTCAGACCGTGGATTTGTTACGCTTAGTTCTAAACTGTTCTTTATTGTTGCGCCGACAATTTTGGTGCACATAGCGTTGTCGTCGCTGTTTGCTATGAAAGAAGTTGACCCAGTGATCGACAAAGCCAAGAAGCTCATCTTAAAACCGGTACGCATGGAATAATTTGTTATTTCGTAAAAATGTATTATAATAAATTTATGTTCATAGTTAAGCTAACTACCCAAATTGTTCGTCGCAGTGACCGTATTTACGGGGGCTGTCCTTGTAGTTTTTGACAGAAATAAATAAGTTCCAGACAGCTCCCATATAAATCAGGGAGCTTTTTTAATTGTTAGGAATAAAAATATGTCTGAAATACTAGACTATCAAGTGTTTGATTCACAGCTGCAACATCATATTGAAGCTATAGGTACATTGGCGCAGTGGTCGAGGGGTGAGAATATGCTGCCTTTAACTCTTGATTCTGTCAAAGCGCACCTATTTGGTTTGTTAGCGTTCAAAGATAGTTCCATTGCAGGCTATAGAGCGGTAACCGCCAGTTACGAAAGTGACACATACTATGAATTGGGTGGGCTTATAGTTGCGCCACAGTTGAGAGGCCAGGGGTATGGCTATGAAATAGCAAGTTACCACTTTGCTGCTGCGAGGGAAGTATTTCCCAAAGCGAGGTATCTAATATTCGTTAATGCAGCCAGCAAGGCTATTGCAGGCAAGCTTGGATTTGTTGCGCCGAAGTCCGTGACTGAACTTCCGCAGGCTATATATGAACCTTGCGCAAGCAGTTGCAGGGAGTATGTGGCATGCAGACTGGTCGGCAAAATGTGTTGTCACGAAGTAGTTATTTGGGATCCAGCTATATAATCTGATTCCCGATTAGAAATGCTTCGTCACCTTTTTTGGCATTAGTCCTGGGGAAGAGGATATGCTCACCCTGATTTGCAGTAAATGTGCGCTTGCCCATTTGAGCAAAGACAATTCCGGGCTCTAATTCGTCAAAGGTTGAGTAGTTAGCGGAAAAAATTGTAGGATTTCCGTCACTATGCACAACGGACGCTACTTTAATATGCTTTTGTGGAACAGTGGTAGGTAAATGGGCACTGTGCTTGGTTAATCCGTATTCGGCTAAAAATACATTGACGCATCGCAAGGCTAACTCAATGTATTGTTTTGGCCGGTCGGATGATCCACATTCCAGGCACAACCCTATTTTGCCGCGCTTGTGCATGTAGTAATCACTGGCTCCTTGCTCAAATTCATCCCAGCCAGTTGAGGCAATTGAAACTGGCATCTTTGCCATAAGTGGGAGTTCATTCAACTCACCAATAATGAATGGACGGTCCATTGTTTCGTTATAGGAATGTATGTCAAGCAGTGCATCGGAGCTATCTAGGTATGTTTGAATATTTCGGGCAAGTCTATCCTCGGGGTATTCATTGACACCACTATCGAATCGTCGATTTAAGTTGACGTTTATATACCGAGCTGATTGTTCTAGTGCTGTAGGGTTGGCAACTATGAGATGTAATTTACCGGAGGCTAGTCGTAATCCGCGCAATTTATTGAGTACCATTGGTCCTATCTTTTCATTACCGTGGACACCAACCATAATCGCTAAAGTCGATCCTGGTTTTTGCCCGAGAATCGTAATTACTTCCGGACTTTCAGAGAATTTCTTAAGATTCATGCTGTCATCATAGCAGTAATTACCTCCACCTCTGTATAATGAGTGTTCATGGAACAAACTAAAATCCGTAATTTTTGTATCATTGCACACATTGATCATGGTAAGAGCACGCTGGCAGACCGATTACTGGAAATTACCGGCACTATCGACAAACGAGACATGCATGCTCAGGTACTGGATCGTATGGACTTAGAGCAGGAGCGGGGCATTACCATTAAGTTGGCTCCCGTTCGCATGAAACATAACGGCCATCAACTGAACTTGATTGATACGCCGGGGCATGTTGACTTTAGCTACGAAGTCTCACGCAGTTTGGCGGCTTGTGAGGGAGCGATATTGGTTGTTGATGCAGCACAGGGCATACAGGCGCAAACACTCGCTAATGTTTATCTAGCTTTGGCAGCCGACCTCACTATAATCCCGGTTCTTAACAAGATTGATTTACCAGCTGCTGATGTTGAGCGAGTTAGCGCTGAGGTGGTAAGTTTGCTTGGCTGTAAAAAAGAAGATATTTTGCTGATTAGCGCCAAAACAGGCCAAGGGGTGGACCAAATACTAAACCGAGTAATTAGTGATGTGCCGGCGCCAAAAGGAATGCAGTCCGAATCCACTCGAGCACTGATCTTCGACAGCTACTATGATGATTACAGAGGCGTTATATTATATGTTCGTGTTTTTGACGGATCAGTAGCAAAATCTGGATCGGTCAAGATGATGGCCAGTGGGGTAGAAGGTCAGGCATTAGAAGTGGGGCACCTTAGTCCTGATATGTCTGCTGACCCAAGTCTATCCACGGGAGAAATCGGCTATATAGTAACCAACTTTCGTAGCACCAGGGAAGCAAGGGTAGGGGACACGGTAACGTTGTCGCACTCCCCTGCTAGTACTCCCCTGCCCGGCTATCAAAACGTCAAACCGTTTGTGTATGCGGGATTTTTCCCGGACAGCAACGAAAATTACCAACTTCTTAAAGATGCTGTTGAAAAGCTATCTTTGAGCGATTCGGCACTTCAGTTTACGCCGGAAAATTCGCCAGTACTGGGGTTTGGAGTAAGGATAGGCTTTCTCGGACTGCTACATATGGATATCGTCCGAGAGCGTTTAACCCGCGAGTATAATCTCGAGCTAGTCGTTACCAATCCATCTACTGACTACCAGATAAAAATGGTAAGTGGTGAGGACATAGCTATCAAATCTGCTTCTGAGTTGCCTGATCCAACCAAGGTTGCTGAAATCGCCGAACCGTGGATAAACGGTGAAATCGTGTGTCCAGGCGATTACGTCGGGTCAGTTATCCAATTGATTGTCAACGCGCGTGGTTTACAAAAAAATCTCTCCTATATTGATTCGCGACTTGCAGTGGTAACATTCGAAGCTCCCTTAGCAAACATATTGACCGACTTTTACGACAAACTAAAAAGTATCACCAGCGGCTATGGTTCGCTCAATTACGAGTTGGCTGATTATCGTGTTCAGGATTTGGTCCGTTTGGATTTTTATGTTGCCGGTGAAATAGTTGATAGCTTAAGCGTGATGGTTCACCGCTCTGAGGCGCAATCGCTTGGTCGCGATACCGTAAAAAAATTAAAGGATGTTATTCCACGGCAAAACTTCCAAGTTAGTTTACAGGCCGCAATCGGTGGCAAGTTTATTGCGCGTGAAGACATTAGTGCCTACCGGAAAGATGTAACCACCGGCTTATACGGTGGCGATGTTACTCGTAAGAAAAAGGTGCTCGCCAAGCAAAAAAAGGGCAAAGAACGCATGAAACGTTTTGGCAAAGTCGACATCCCTGCCGAAGCCTTCACCGTCATGCTCAAACGCGACTAACTTGTCTGTTAAGTCGGAAAGTACTACAGTGTAACCATTAGCTAAATAGAGAATACTATTATATGAAACGTTCCACCAAGACCAGTAGTCCAAAAAGAACAGTAAAAAAATCAGTCAATACAAAAAATCGAGCCACAAAATCAAAATCTGCAGTTCAGCGTTCCTATAATGACCGAAAAGTGTTAAGTATATTTCATAAATTGCCGTTTGGTGTCATCTTTGCCATAGTTGTCATCTTTGCTGGTTTGCTCGGTTATACCTACTACAAAGATCTTGGTAGTTCCAGCGCCGCAATCGTATATTCTACTGGCTTCGAAAACGGTAGTCTTTCAGAATGGGGCGGTGGGCAATGTATACGCAGCTATAGCTGCACAGCATCAACCAATGCACCGCGTCAAGGTAATTATTCTGCACGTTTTGAAGTCCGAGATGGTGATTGCCCAGTTACTGGTGACAGATGTTACGGTGAGCGGGCTGAGAGACAAGGCGGCACTATTGCCAGTAATTTTTCCAGCAATCATGGACAGAATAGGTGGTACGCATGGAGCATGAAATTGGAAAATGGTTTTCCTAGTAGTAGTGGATGGCAGGTGGTTGGTCAGTGGCACTCTATAAGTAACGGGTCACCTGCAGTTTCCTATAATATAAGTGGCCGCACACTGTACCTTCAACACTACTCACCAAGCGCCGGTTACAAGAGGGTTTTCTACGGCACTCCTCTGACCACAGGTCAATGGATTGATCTCAAAATGAACATTAACTGGACATCGGCTAGTAGCGGCTACGTAAGATTATGGATTAATGGTCAGGAACAATCACGCTATAACGGTCCCACACTTCGACCGGGTGAAGGTACCTATTTTAAGCAAGGGTACTACCGTGATCAGAATGTAAGTGGCACAGGCATTGTTTACTATGACAATATGAAGGTAGCTACCTCTGAGGCAGATCTTGGTGGAGGAACAAGCCCACCAACTCCAACCCCAACCCCGACACCAACTCCAACCCCAACCCCGACACCAACTCCAACCCCGACACCAGTGCCTTCACCCAGTGCAACTATCGATGTTGAGTCAGAAACAGCTGGGCAGTGCTTCTTTCAAAAAATAGTCAGCTGTTCAACGGTACTGAAAAATGATTCCATAGCCTCTTTAGGCAAAGCAGTCATATTATTTGCCAACGGCAATTCTATTAGTCATCAGTTCCGGACCGACAATGGGCGGTATAAAGCTGGATTTACAATGAAGGGTGAGAATTACCGCGGAGTTGCAAGGGTTGACGTCTACTTGGACGGTGTAAGAATAGCAAAAGACTTTGCCATTAATTCCACGACTACTTATGTTTACCACCATACGAACCGTACATTCACGGCGGGAACACACACAATGAAAGTAGTGTTCGTGAACGACAAGTGCGGCAATCGTTTCCCAAGTGAAACGTGCAACAAGACCAACCATGACCGTAACGCACTTATGGATCAGTTTAGAGTTATTAAGGTTGAGTAGGTTGTTAAATTTAATTAGGTATATATCATGAAACGTACAGCACGTTCAGCGGCCACAAAAAAATCAAAAAAACTCAGTAGCACAACTAAAAGAAGAACTGCATCGACAGGACGCGCAGTATCTGCTAGGCGGAAGACGACGAAGGGTAAGGTTCCTTTTCTGGCATCACTTCACGGAAAACAGATCATGAAACTGGCAGTTCTTGCTGGAGTTGTACTAGGGCTATTCGGTGGATATTTACAGTATGCTCAATATAACCCTGGACGTACAGAAACCGTAGAGGCTGCCACACTTATACGCGACAACTCTTCATTTACATGTAACTGGGGTAGCAGCAGTGGCATGCTCGTTGAAGGATGCAGCCCGGGATTCAGTTACCTTGGTCAGAACGGTCCTGCCGGTGATAGAACTATCCGGTCTGCGCTTGTTGATGGAATGTCGAACGCACCGTCTGGTGTACCCAACGAACGAGTAGACGCACAAGGCGGTAACGTGCCACTAAACAGCACTCAGTGGATAACTGGCTGGCAAAGGGTCGTGGACGTTCCGTCGAATATACCAGAAGGCAGTGGATTCCGCTGGCATCTGATGGGTTTTTGGGAAATACATGGACGTCAGCGTGACCAAGCAATTATTCAGCCCGAGCTCTGGAAACAGGGTGGCCAAGTGCGTTATCGGATGAACTCCAATGCCGGTTACAACGCTGCTAGATACTACGATATTGGACCAGTAACTCTTAATAAATGGGAGTACTGGGAAGTGGGAGTTAACTATCGAAATAGCGGTGGCTGGATACGAGTATATAAAAATGGGCAATTAGTTGCCTCGAAGGACGGAGAGATAACATCTGAAACAGGTAGTGGTTATTGGAAAGCGGCTAATTATCGCGTTGCTAGTCTGACCGGTAAGAGCACCGTTGACTACAGTGGGGTTAGGGTCTGGGACTCGCGCCCTTCATTGCCGCCACAAGTTTCTAGTGGAGGTAATGTCCCCACCCCCGCCCCTCCACCAACCCCAAGCCCTACACCGACCCCAACCCCAAGCCCGATACCAACTCCAACACCTGTCCCTTCACCCGGTGCAACTATCGATGCTGAATCAGAAATAGCCGGTCAGTGTTTCAACCAAAGAATAGTTAGCTGCTCAACGATGTTGAAAAATGATACAGTAGCCTCTCTAGGTAAAGCAGTTATACTATTTGCCAACAATAATTCTATAAGTCATCAGTTCCAGACCGACAATGGAAAGTATAAGGTTGGATTTACGATGAAAGGTGAGAACTATCGTGGCGTTGCAAGGATTGATGCTTATTTGGATGGGGTAAGAATAGCAAAAGACTTTGCTGTTAATTCCACCAAAGCATATGTTTACCATAATACAAACCGTACGTTCACGGCAGGGACACACACAGTGAAAATAGTATTTGTGAATGACAAATGCGGGAATCGTTTCCCAAGTGAAAAGTGTAGTCCTCAGTACGACCGCAATGTATTGATGGATCAATTCAGGGTTATTAAGGTTGAGTAGGTGCATTCGGTAGTCCTTGCAATATTCGTCCCAGAATGTGAACACAAGGTCTGCCTGTAACTTGTAAATGCATAAGCTTTTTGTTAGCGTAGCACCATGGCGGTATCAAATAAAAAAACTGTAAAATCTATACCCATATCAAAAACTAAAAAACCAACCAAGCAAGCTATTTTAAAGGCGCGGTTATCTAAGTCGCAAAATCGTAGTTTCCTTACTCGTAAACTTACCCTGAAACCACTGTTTTTAATTCTAGTCGCTCTTACAGCATTTAGTGTCGGGCTGATTCTCATAAACAAATTAAGTGATCCTAGTAGTCAACCTCCAGTGAATGCGGCATCGCCGTCTACGACCAGCAGTACCCCGCTAGTCGTAGATGCTGAATCTGGGTATTGTTATATAAATTATTACAAAGTAGATAATGCCTGTGAAAAAGGTGTAAGAACCGTGAGTGGGGCGGATAAGGGTAAGGCGGTTGTATTAACGAGGACTAGGGACTACGTGAGTGCTAGTTTCAATGCAAACAGCGCAGGAACGTATAGGCTTGGATATTCAATGAAAAGTATTAGTTATCGTGGTGATGCCAAGGTCGACATATATCTTGACAACACAAGAATAAAATCTGGGGTCAATATTTCATCAAAAGCAGCACAGCTCTATTATCTAACAAGAAATCTTACGGCGGGTGAGCATAAGTTAAAAGTATTTTTCATCAATGACAAATGTGGTAATTCTTGGTTGCCAAGACAGAAATGTATTGCCTTTGGCAAAACTGACCGCAATTTAGCGGTGGATCAATTTTTTATCACGTCATCCATTGGGACGCCGATGCCTAATCCGGGTTCAGGCCCTGCGCCTGACCCTGGTACAAATCCAAATCCTGACCTCAACCCTGCTCCTCCCCCTCTAGACCCAACACCAAGCCCGACTGGATCAATATTCCTGCGACCTTTCCCTAGGTCTGCTGTTTACCAAAAAGTTCCTGCCGGTGAGCCAAACCATGCTAACTCGGGCGCCATGGTTGCCGCAATCGTAGGAACTGGCAAGAATTTTGATCGGGTGAATGGGCCGAGGCGCTGGCAAGGAAAAACAACCGACCCTGTATGGTCATTCGGGCCTAACGCTTTCAAGATGTACGCACCTGAAAGCATTGTCGGGTCTGGAGGGGCCGACGATACGATCGAGATCTACAATGAAGTAACTCCCAACAACGGCCCACCTCGGGTGGTGAGAATGTGGGGCGGTGATAGCGTTGCCCTTAAAATCAACCGTTCGGCACGCACTATGTCTGGGTCAACCTTTGGTGTTGCTGATTCCTCTGGAGATGGCAGACCAATTAGTGGAGCTGGCACGGCTTGGGGACTATTTTCTGCACTCGGAGTGTTCCTGTACCAAGGTGACTATACTGATGGTGTAGTCGATCATGCCATTGGCGCTGCTCTCGGCAATAACTTGCTGAGCCCTACAAAATTTATGGCGCCAGCCACACGTTCGGAAGGTAAAGCGTTTGGTACGCTTGTACCCATGGGGGCTCGTTTCCAGTATGTCGGTCCAAAAAGCGAAATTGACAGAGTTATAGCAGCATCCGGACTTGCCAGTGTCGGCTTGGATAAAGTGGCAAAAATGTACTACTACGCTGCAGCGGACTATGGAATTATCATACGCGACGGCACTGGCAACAATGGCCTGAATAACTATGGTGATGTAACTCCTGAATGGGGTAATGTTAGTAAGCATCCATACTGGGGAGACATATTCCGAAAAACTTCTGGGTTATGGAAATCGGAATACTGGCGTGTACCCGCCCGAAGCGCCTATTAGTATTGTGCATGTTCATAGAAGTGCTACAATCATAAATAATATTAGCAACCTAAAACTAAAATAATGCCAAAAATAAAAGTAACCAAAAAACACAGTGTAGCTCGCGCCAAGTCAAACTCGACCGCAAAATCAACAAAAGTAAAAAAACCCGTTCGCACTCGAAGTTCTACAAGTTCAAGCAGGAAAAAATCAACAAAAAATAAGCTCTTGTTCAGCAAGAAAATACTTTTGTCTTACACTGCTGCTATGTTCGCGTTGGTACTGGCCAGCGCCATTTTTAGCATTAATGCTATAAGTTCAGGTAATTTGGCAAATAATTCAGAAAAAGTAAGTGCACAAGCAGGCGTAACACCCTCTCTAACAGTAAGTTGCAACAGTACGATATCAAACGGTTCAATTAGCACGTCACTCAATAGTTTATCGGCTGGGCAAACACTATGTTTGACCGGTACGTTTAACCAATCGGTAAGCATAAGCAAATCAGGCGTTACTTTGGCATCAGCACCCGGTCAAACGGCAAGGATTAATGGGCAACTCAAGATTAACCGTGGTGCAAACAACGTTAGAATTATCGGATTGTTTCTCGATGGTCGCGGAATAATTGTCAGCCCTCATGTACTTGGGAACGGCGCTGTTTTCCAGGGTAATTCAGTTACAAATACCAGTAGCAACCGGGGAATATGTTTTGCTATCGGAGAAACCGACATCGGAACCGAAGTCCAAGGTATTACAATTGATGGCAACAGGATTTTTAAGTGTGGAGCAAAGGTGCATGATCAGGGCATATACCTCGAATATGTACGTAACGCAGTTGTAACTAACAACTATATTTATGATGGGCCCGACTTCGGTATACAGTTTTATCCAAGTGCACAAAACAGCCGGTTTGAATATAACGTTGTAGATGGAAACTATCGTGGTGTAACCTTCTCAGGTAAAGGTAATCTGAATTCAAACAATAATGTAGTCCGTTACAACATAATTACCAATAATACTGCCGGTGGTGCGAACATCGAATCATATTGGGAGGCAGGTGCTGCCCGTGGTACGGGTAATGTGGCCGAAAATAACTGTCTAATGGGTTCAAGAAATATCAATCTGAGTAACGGTGGTTTTGTCGAAAGAAATAACATTGTTGCAGATCCAGGCTATGTTAACCGTGGCGCGAAAGACTTCCGCCTAAAAGCAGGTAGTCCCTGCGCGGCGATGGGACCGAGGAGCGCGTCTAGCCCGCTGCCGGCACCTACACCTCAGACCCCCCTGCCTACCACCCCCACTCAGCCAACAAATCCAACAACCCCAACTACCCCCACTCAGCCCTCTAACCAAGTAACTCCAGAAGTGATTATTTCTGGTGTGAATACCCCATGGTCGATGCAATTCGCACCTGACGGCAAGCTGTACTTTACAGAGCGAAAAGGAACGATTCGTGTCTACGAAAATGGCCAACTTCGACCTGCCCCAATCGCCACCGTTCCGACTGATACAGGAGATGAAGAAGGACTCCAGGGTCTTGCCTTGCATCCTAACTTCGCAAGCAATGGCTGGCTCTATGTCTACTACACATATAACTCGGCAAGTGGACTTAAAAACAGGCTGGTTCGCTATACGATTAATCAACAGACAGCAACGGTAGCAAGTGGACCGACCACTATGATAGATGCCATTCCAGGCTACAAATTCCATAACGGAGGTCGGATAAAATTCGGACCAGATGGTAAGCTCTACGTTGCAACCGGCGCAGCCATACCCGACACAATCGCCCAGGACAAAAACAGTCTTGGTGGCAAGATTCTCCGCGTAAACGATGATGGCAGCGCGGCAGCCGGCAATCCGTTCGGTAATCGTGTGTATAGCTGGGGCCATCGCAATCCACAAAGTTTGGCATGGCATCCGACTACCGGAGAAATGTGGAGTACTGAACATGGTCCGAGCAGCAGCTCAACCCTGAGCAATGGCGCTAAATTCTGTTGCAACGACGAAGTTAACAAAATTGTTTCTGGGGGCAACTATGGCTGGCCAAAGTACTTCAACAGGCTGACAAATCCATCTTACGGGTCAATTACTGTAGACAATCCAATATACCCGGTTTGGAGTAGCGGCAGTGATACTAAATGGGCACCTGGCGGAGCAGCCTTTTACTCGGGCACAAAACTTACGAGTCCATGGACAAACAGCCTGATCTTTACGGGACTTGGGTTTGAGGGTTCAGCTCGCGCGTTGTACCGCTTAAAACTGAGCGCCGACGGCAAAACTCCGACCGGTCTCGACACCCTATACAAGAACCAGTATGGTCGACTGCGTGATGTAACACAAGGTCCCGATGGGGCACTTTACATTGCTACCAGTAACCGCGATGGGCGAGGTTCACCCATAGCTGCTGATGATCGCATCATACGACTCAAACCCACTGGGTCAACAACGACACCGACTCCTGCTCCCAATCCTACGCCTGATCCCGCACCATCCACGCCAACAGATCCTACACCGGTTCCGTCTACCGGGACACTGACAGAAGCCGAGGACGCCTTCAGTTGCTTCGTAAAAGGTCTTACGAAGGACAGCTGTGAACGCGCTCGTTGGTCGTGGTCTAAGTCCGGGGCTACGGGCAAGCGCTTTGTCGCACTAACTCACAGCGGCGACTCAATACTTCACAAGTTCAACATCACAGAATCTGGTAGTTATCGACTCATGGCTGTATTGAAAGGTGAAAACTACAGAGGAAGCGCCAAAGTAGATGTTTATCTTGATGGCATCAGAATAAGAGCTGGCTACCCTATCAATCAAACAACATTCACCCCTTACTACATCGACAGACAACTGTCAGCAGGCCAACATAGTGTAAAAATTGTATTTACAAATGACAAGTGCGGTAACTTACTACCCCGCGAAAGTTGTTCGGGAACAAGAGACAGAAATCTTTGGATAGACTACTTCCGAATCAGTAAGTTGCAGTAAACTCAAATCCAAGTTGCCAGTAGCGCACCATTAATCATAAGCACTACTAAATGATATCCTGCGTCAATAAGTAGCAGCTTCTTACGGCGTGCTGCGAATATGTAAGACAGTCCGACCGATGTTGCAACGAACCCAATCCAAATCCAGGCTCCAGTGAACAGGCCAATTTCAAGATTGCTGTAACTTGGGTAGAAAACAGTTGCATATGTAACAAAATGTTTTAGCACAAAACTTTGCACAAGAGCCATAACTACTGCGTAAATATAAGCCCCCTTAGCTGTTTCGCTAAGCTGCTTGTCTGTTTTGCCAATGAACTTTTGCCAGGCTTTTCCAAACATAACCGGTGAGTACCATATAGCGCCCACAACCATATTTATGATTACTGCTACAAGCAGTGCCATCCACTGTACGTCAACTGTTTCCACGCTCACCCCTTTTTAAATACTATCTATATCTAATCCTTGCCGCAGTCCTAATGCAAGTGTTTATCCACAGCAGCTTGAACCGCACCCTTCAATTTATTCTAATTTGACTGACTAGCCTATGGTTCGTCGGTCTGATATAACTTATGCCATGCCCAAAAACTCTGAACACTTTGATCTTAAGTACATGAACGAGTTCAAGAAGGTGCTAGAAAATTATCGACCTTCCGATGAAAGCCTTCGTATCCTACGCCAACTTACCTATGCAATTTTGGTTGCGCCAACTGCCGGTGGTCGCAACACAATCATTAATGAACTTACCAAAACTGGTAATTATCACTACATTGTTTCCGATACGACGAGGCCACCAAAATACCGTGATGGCAAAATGGAAGAAGATGGCGTAAATTATTTTTTCCGCAAGGAAGAAGCAGTTTTGCAGGACCTAAAAAATGGAGCATTTTTAGAAGCCGCCATTATTCATAACCAGCAAGTTTCCGGCCAGAGTATCCGTGAATTCAAAAGGGCTCTTGAAGAAAGCAAGGTGGCGATTTCGGAAATTGAAATCGTTGGCGCGCATAATGTCATGGAATTCAAGCCGGATACGCTTTGCATATTTGTTTTACCACCCAATTTTGAAGAATGGCAGCGGCGCATACGCGGGAGAGAAGTTATGAGCGAAGTAGAACTGCGTCGACGCCTTGCCAGTGCTTTAAAAGAATTTGATATGGCACTCAAACATGATTACTACCACTTCGTTATTAATGACACACTGCCTCAAGCGGCCGAAGATATTAACCAAATTGTGCATACAGGTGACAAAGACATCGAACGTCAGCGGCACGGGCGGGCGCTGGCTGAGCAGCTGTATATCGCCACAAAAGCCTATTTGGGTAGGTCGTAAATTTTAAGATGCAGGATATTAAAGAAAATCTTATTCAAACTTCACGCAATTATGTAACACCGCCGGAGGCTGTTGATTTACTCAAGCAACATCCACCGCTCATTATTTGCGGCGTGACGGCATCCGGTAAAAATGTCATCCAAAATTATATTGTCCAGCATGCTAACTATGCCCATATCGTTACACACACCACCAGACCGATGCGCACCAAAGAAGTGAATGGTGTCGATCATTGGTTTGTTAGCGAGCGCGAAATGCTTCGTTTGCTGGAAGAACAGTCTATGATTGAAACTCAGCCGATACATGGCGGATTTGTATATGGCACTAGCTTTGCGGCGTACCGGAAAGTTATCGAATCAGGTAAACGCCCCTTAATCGATTTGAATATTACAGGTATAAATAAACTGAGTCATGCGATTTCAAGCTTGGAGTCGATATTTATTCTTCCGCCGAGCTTTGATGTCTGGATGGACAGATTAGGTGGGCGTGACTTTATGAGTGATGGGGAAAAAGCCAGGCGACTTCGTTCAGCTCGTGATGAACTTGAAGAAGCTCTTACCAATAAAAATCTCATTTTGATGGTCAATCACGAACTTGATGAAACCGCCAGACTGATCATGCAAGGTGTCACTAAATATGCTTACAATCAAGAAAAAAATTATAATCTTGCCAACGAACTCATAGAGTACCTGCGTACCTATTAACCAGTAGTGTTTTTTTGTGTTTGGCACTCTTGACTTTAGAGTGCTAATTTGTCTACAATAAGACTACTTAGCAGTTCAAATAAGTGAGTGCCAATAGTATGACCGAAAGACAAATACATATTTTGCGTGCTATCGTCGAACAATACGCCGAAGTTGCTAGCCCGGTAGGGAGCAGCCTGTTGGCAAAAGTGTTCGGTGTGAGTAGTGCGACAATCCGTGCCGAAATGGCAGAACTTGAGCGACTCGGTTTTATTGAACAGCCGCATACCAGCGCCGGCCGTGTTCCAACGGACAAAGGTTATCGGTTTTACGTTAACAAGGTTTCTGACTTAGACGAAACGCCAAAAGAACGCCGTGACGAACGGGCTCTGACTGCCCGAGTTACCGGCGGTGGGGTGCCGGAACACACGATTAAAAGCACTGTTGATACCCTTGTTGAGCTAACTCACAACCTTGGACTCGCCACTATCGGCGACCGCTTATACATGAGCGGGTTGTCTAATCTGTTCGGTCAGCCAGAATTTGTACATCCTGGACAAGTTCAAGAAGTTGCCCGCTTACTGGACAATCTAGAGCCATGGCTGCAAGAGGCCGCACCTAACGAGCCACTGAGTGTTTATATCGGTCGCGAAAACCCCATTGGTCGCAACTCGGGCTGTAGCTTAATAATCAGTCGTTTTCGCAGTCCGTTTAGCGACAATAGCTATATTGGCGTTCTGGGTCCAACACGCCAGAATTACCGTGATGTAATGGGGCTTGTAGGCCGAGCAGGAAAAGTTTTGGAAGAGGCCATGTATGAGTAGCATTTTAGACTTACTACACGAATTCTGGCAGTACATAATCGAGCGAAAAGAGAGAAAAAAGCAATGAGCAAAAAACCTTCCGTCAAAGAATTAGAGCAGCAAGTTGGTGAACTTACCGAAGCGCTTCAGCGCGAACGAGCGGATGCTATAAATGTACGTCGCCGTGCCGACGAAGATCGGATCAAAATGGCTGATTATTACAAGGCGTCAGTTGTTCGGCAGTTACTTGCGGCAGTTGATAATCTTGAACGAGCCCTGATGCACGCGCCAAAAGATTTGAAAGACCATGATTACGTCAAGGGTGTACATGGGGTAGTGAAGCAGTTTGAAAAGGCTTTTTCCGAACTTGGCGTCAAACGCATTAAAACCATTGGTGAGCCATTTGATCCTAAGTTTCATGAAGCAGTAAGTATGGAAGACGGTACTGGCTCAGTTGAAGTCGTTTGCGAGGAACTTCAACCCGGGTATCGGCTTGGCGATGAGGTTATCCGTCACGCCATGGTCAAAGTGAAAATGGAGGACAAGTAATGGAAGCTAGATCAACAAGTCCCGATGAAGATGCAAACTTTACGGTCCCTGCAACGACAGTATATTGCAATCAAGGGCTACCACCATTCAGAGCACCTACTCCAACCGCGGTCATGCATAACCTTGCTGAATTACACAGGGCTGAAGTCCGAGGTATCGAACCACAACCAATAGAACAATCTAACCCACAAGGAGAATAATTATGGGAAAAATCATAGGAATAGACTTAGGTACAACCAACAGTGCGATGGCAGTAATGCAGGCCGGCAAGCCAGAAATCATCGCTAACAGCGAGGGCAATCGGACCACACCTAGTGTGGTGGCTATCAATAAGAATGGCGAACGATTAGTCGGCCAGGTTGCCAACCGCCAGCGTGTCACTAACCCAACCAACACAATTTTTGGTGTCAAACGGCTTATTGGCCGTAAGTTCGGCGACAAAGAAGTTCAGCGCGATCTTGAACTCATGCCCTATAAAATCGTTAAAGCCGGCACTGCCGTCAAAGTCGAGATGGCAGACAAAGAATACAGCTCCGAAGAAGTCAGCGCCATGATCTTGAGCAAACTCAAGGCTGATGCAGAAGCGTTCTTGGGTGAGCCGGTAACCGAAGCAGTCATTACCGTTCCGGCGTACTTTGATGACAGCCAGCGCCAAGCCACCAAAGACGCTGGTAAGATTGCGGGACTCGAAGTTAAGCGAATTATTAATGAGCCAACTGCTGCTGCCCTGGCATATGGCTTGGATAAAGGCAAAGAAGAAAAAATCGCCGTTTTCGACCTAGGTGGCGGTACATTTGACGTCTCAATTCTGCAGCTTGGTGATGGCGTATTCGAAGTATTGTCCACCAACGGTGATACCCACCTCGGCGGCGAAGACTTTGACCTTCGTATCGTCAATCACTTTGTCGATGAATTCAAAAAAGAATCTGGCATTAACGTCAAAGACGACAAAGCCGCCATGCAGCGTCTTAAAGAAGAAGCCGAAAAAGCCAAGAAGGAACTCAGTACGACCGAAGTTGCCGACATTAATCTGCCTTTTCTGACCGCTGATGCCGAAGGTCCGAAGCACTTCGAATACAAACTGACCCGCGCCAAACTGGTCGAATTAGTACAAGATTTGATTGACAACACTGAAAGCCCGGTCAAAAAAGCTCTTAAAGACGCCACGTTGACCGCCAAAGACATCAACGAGATTGTTTTGGTCGGTGGTATGACCCGAATGCCGGCTGTCGTCGACAAGGTCAAAGCTATCTTTGGGAAAGACCCAATGCAAGGTGTTAACCCTGACGAAGTCGTTGCTGTAGGTGCTGCGATTCAAGGTGGTGTACTCCAAGGTGATGTAAAAGATGTGTTGCTACTCGATGTTACTCCACTAAGTCTTGGCATCGAGACTCTTGGTGGTGTAGCCACTAAATTGATCGAGCGCAACAGTACTATTCCGACCAGCAAGAGCGAGACGTTTAGTACGGCTGCCGATAACCAACCAAGCGTCGAAATTCATGTCGTTCAGGGCGAGCGCGAAATGGTCACCGACAACAAATCACTCGGACGGTTTATCTTGGATGGAATCCCACCAGCCCCTCGTGGCGTTCCTCAAGTCGAAGTTACGTTTAACCTTGATGCCAACGGCATTTTGAATGTAACCGCCAAAGACAAAGGAACCGGTAAAGAACAAAGCATTACTATCCAAAACAGCGGTAACTTGAGTAAAGAAGACGTCGAAAAAGCCGCCAAAGAGGCCGAAGCCCATGCCGAAGAAGACAAGAAAAAGCGCGAAGCTGCCGAAACCAAGAATCAGCTCGACAACGCTATTTACCAGGCCGAAAAAATGAAGAGCGACTATAAAGAAAAGTTAGCTGAAGAAGATGTAAAAACACTTGACGAGGCAATTGCCGAAGCCAAAAAATCCATCGAATCCACCGACAAAGAAGAGCTTGAAAAAGCCGCCAAAGACTTGAGCGAAAAAATCATGCCAATCGGCGCCAAAATGTATGAGGCTGCCCAAAAAGAAGAAGAAAATTCTGAAGAAACCAAAACATCTTCAGACGAGAAGCCGAAGACTGATAAAAAGAAAAAGAGTTCCAAAAAGGACAAAGACGAACCGGTCGAAGGCGAAGTCGTCGACGAAAAAGGCGAAAAGTAGATTTAGCAAAAAATAATATGCTTGGAGTGGGTATGGATGAAAGTCAGCAGTCGGGTGAATCAAGATCATACAAGGGCTCAATAACCGCAGAACTTGATAGGATTTTAGACGGTGTCACTCCTAATGAAGAAACGGCTGGAGCGCCAACTTTAAGCATAAATGGACTTGTAGATTCACGGAATGCGACTCTCAGAGAGATAATATTGCCAGGGAATCGACTTGTAACTTTGGGCATTAGTGACCCCAGTACAGGCGCCTTCGTCCTATTTAGCTACGCTGAGCGTGATGCAGATTTAAAAACTACACGGTACAACGCACCAGTTGAAAGGCTGGTGGTTGATCCACTGGAATATGCAGATCCTGAACTGGCCGAGCACGCCATAGTGATAAATGCCACCTATGCTATTCAAAGCGATACTAAGTTATTAGCCCAAGAGGCAGACCTGGGACTTGATTCTAGTGATCAGGATGATTGGCAAGAATTTGTAACAGGCTTGCAAAGCTTTAGACATGCCGACAATGAAAAAGTAGGGATGGGGTGAGACAGATGGATTTTTGTCAGCTTTGGCTTACTTGTAAAGATACGGTTGAGGCTGACAAGATCGCTGCGTTCCTTTTAGATAAAAGACTCATAGCTTGCGCTAAAAAGGTTCCAGCGAAGTCCAAATATCACTGGCAAGGCAAAATCGAACAGTCTAGTGAAGTTATACTAGTAATGGATTCGAAGACTGAATCGTTTGATGAAATCGAGGCTGAAGTTACAAAATTGCATAGTTACGATACATTCGTACTCCAAGCAGTTCCAATAGTAAAAATTTCAAAGGAAGCAGAAAAATGGCTCGAAAATACATGTTAGGGCAAATTTAGTGAAGAACCTACTTAAAGGAAAAACAGTAACTTGGTCACTACCATACATTCTCATAATTTCAGCAGCGATTGGCTTCGCAGCATCATTTATTTTAACTCTCGAGCACATAGCGATTCTAAAAGACCCGAATCATCAATTCAGCTGTAGTATAAATCCGATACTAAGCTGCGGGCCAGTCATGAATAGTAAAGAAGCAACTGTTTTTGGGTTCCCTAATCCATTGCTTGGACTGGCGATGTTTGGCGCGCAAGGATTGCTAGGTTTGGTAATGCTTGCTGGCGCCAAGATGAAAAGCTGGTTCTGGAAGGTATTTGGTTTTGGAATACTTGGAGGATTAGCGTTTACATTATGGCTGATGTACAAAAGTATATTCGTGATTGGCGCAATATGTATCTACTGTATGGCGGTATGGATCGTGATGTTCATCACTGCGTGGTACGTTTATCAATTCATGTTAGCCGAGAAGCATATAGTGTTGAAAAATAAGAAAATTACTAAGTTCATACGCGTGCATCATGGCGACATCCTATTTTCATGGTTCTTGCTGCTGACAATATTGGTACTATATAAATTCTGGTACTTTTTCGGGCCGAAGATAGGATTATAAAGATATGACAAAACGAGATTATTATGAAGTTTTAGGCGTTGCTAAGGGTGCCAGCGCCGACGAGATTAAAAAAGCGTACCGACGTTTGGCTGTTGAGCATCACCCAGACCGTGGCGGCGACGAGGCTAAATTCAAAGAGGTTAATGAAGCGTACGAAGTCCTAAAAGATACGTCAAAACGCCAGCGTTACGATCAGTTTGGGCATGCTGGCGTTGGGGGAGCGGCGGGTGATGGTAATCCGTTTGGTGGAGGCTTTGGCAATGGCCAAGGTGATATGCACTTTGATTTTGGCGATTTAGGACTTGGTGACATCTTGGGTAGTTTTTTTGGCGGAGGCTTTGGTGGTAACGGTCGCGGCCGGCAAGCCCGTGGACGTGACGTCGAAACGGGTATTGAGGTAACTTTTGAACAGGCAGTGTTTGGCACGGAAGTCGACCTCAACCTAAACCTAGAAGATACTTGCGAGCATTGCAGCGGCACAACGGTTGAGCCCGGCCACGAACTAGTCGCTTGTGACCGCTGTAAAGGTAGCGGTCAAGTGACAAATGTTACCCGGACAATCTTTGGCAATATCCAACAGGCCAGCGTCTGTCCAAAATGCAGTGGTGCCGGCAAGATACCAGATGTTGTGTGTAGTGTTTGTCGTGGCAAAGGCACAAAAGCCAAGAATCAAGAAGTAAAACTTAAAATCCCAGCCGGCATTGACGATGGCGCAACAATTCGCCTACGTGAGCACGGAGAGGCCGTTGCCAACGGTCCAAAGGGTGATTTATATGTAAATATTCGCGTCAAGCCTCACAAAAAATTTACTCGCGAAGGAGATCTAATCTTAAGCAGTGAACATGTTCATATGGTTGATGCGGCGCTTGGTATTGAAATCGAAGTCGAAACGGTTGACGGACTTGTGTCCATGAAAGTGCCGGCAGGTACGCAGAGCGGCAGTGACTTTAAGTTATCCAACCATGGCGTTCCTCATCTAAAGGGTGACACAAGAGGTGCACATATCGTGACTATTCTAGTGGATACCCCAACCAAGATGTCCAAGGAGCAAACCGAGCTACTGCAAAAATTCAAAGAACTAGGCGGTAATAAAAAAGGTTTTTGGCGTTAGCATTTAACATACTGCAAATTTAGGTTTATAGTGCCCCGTAAGTAAACAGGAGTTCACTATGCCTGAACTATTAACACCGGCTGATGCCGACGCACTCCGAGGGTCTATGTCAACAGATATTGATGCTGGTTCTGTGCGCCAAAATCGTAGATCACGATCTGGGCTTACTGCACTAGTTGCTTGCGGTGCCTTAATAGGAAGTGGCGTTAGCACGGCTACAGCTGCGCCAGTAGAAAGTGGGGCGAGCATATCAACCCCTTTTACGGCTCGGCAAGATGCACTTACCCCAATGGCTGGAAATCTTCCTGGTCGTTTAATAGTGTGTGACCTACAAGCTCATGTACCTACTCTGGCATTTCGTCGGCAGTACGTAAGCGCAACTGCAAATTGTAATTTGGGAAGAGAACCTATGATCATGAGACATACAATGTACATGATTCTGTTTGCTAAAAGGCCGAGCAGCACAGTATGGCAAAGAAGGGGACAATTAGTTAGGACTGGTATATCGGACTCACGTGGTCAATTTACTGCAGGTGGACATATAAATTGCAGATCACTTCGTCAACACGAATTCATGGTAGGTGCTCTCGACAAAGTCAGTACACTCGATAATCGCAGCGTACAGATATCACAGCCTACTGATTTTTCTCTCACATCACGAAGAGCTTGCTAAAAAGCACAGCCTTATCCACTAGCATTTAACATACTGCAAATTTAGGTTTATAGTGCCCCCTAAGTAAACAGGAGTTCACTATGGCTGAACTTATTCCTTCATATCCCGCGCATAGCCCAGTTAAAAATGCCAATGGTCTTGGTTTGGGGTTTGCTACAGGTGTAGAATTGCCTGTTCAAGAAGCAACTGAGTGCCCAAATTCTGGGAGTCGTCGAGGATTTGGCAGAGCTGCATGCGTTGCTGCGGCCGGTCTGACGCTGGGTGCTGGGGGTGCATTTTTTGCTGCGTCTGCAGTTGCCGCCGGAGATGTTCAAGTCAAAGAACCGGCAACGTTTACCATTCCGCCCGCGGAGTTGTCGGTTGGTGAAGATACTAAGTCTCTTGATGCGAAGCCGCCTATTATTTGGCAACCCAACGGATTTCTTGGTCGTCACGAGGGGTACCATACGGTAACAGTTAAGGCTCGCAGTAACCACCAACTACATGGGGCCTTAGGGCGGTACTATTTGAGTACCTGCCGTCGTACAAGGCCGCCGGAGCTGTATAAAGCCCTAGTTGACGAGCTTAACCCTCACTTCGACGTCATACCATCTCCAAAAGAAGATCCTTACAGTTTTATTGCAACGCCCATGCTTGATGCGCTTGATTTTAGAATAAGCCTTGCAGTCCCTACTTGCGTGGAACTTTCCCTAGAGCCCGTTACCATTGTGTGGGTAAACGTAGACAATGACATAGCAAGCGAACTCCAGAGAAATCAAAAATTAACAAAATGTACAAAAAACTTTAAGTGGCTTGCTCTTAGGACGGCACTTTATCCTAACAACGAAAGTTTATTTGATGAAGTACAGGCCAAAGGCAGGCCTAGTCTGTTCGGGTTCTGGGTAAGGCTCGATGATGATGGGTTGTCTTTTGGTTTCGGTGACGAAGCGAGAGTTGTGACACCTTATTGTGGCCGGGTTAACCCCAACAATCCTAGCAATGATTTCTTGAAACGTTGGTTTTTACCTACCAAGTGAGGAATATCTCGCATAAATTAGCCTATTTAAGGCATAATTAGCATTGATGAAAAAGCATAACCATAGTGGTTTTATAACAATGATCGTCATGATAGTGGCTATTCTTGTCGCCGCTCTTGTGCTCGTGTATCTTCGGGTTAAAAACGCTAATACCTAGTAATTGGGTAGAATCCACCCAAGCTGCTTTGAGCAGATCTTAGGATGGTTGTAGTAGTTGTTTCAGTTTTGGGGGTGAATTTTTGTCCGCTTCTTCAAAGCGTTCGGCTGGTTGCACTAATGGCAGCAGCGACCATTCTTTACTGACAAATCCTCGCGTTTGCAACAGCTCACTCATTGCGTTTCGGACGGCGTAGCGTCTCCGATGCTCTCTTGCCCGATTGACATCTTTGCGCTGCACCCATGAGTACAGCCCGCCGTAAACTATCTCCTGCGGCGAACGTAGACTTACCGGTGCATTTTGTCGGAAAAACCATCGTATCATTTCGGCATCTTCACCCCGATGATGCATAGGTTCAAAGTTTGCCTGATACCTGGAAAGTTCATCACCTATTTGTTGACCAACAAATCGCAAAACTTCTTCTTGGCTCATCGATGAAAACGCATCACTATCCGAGATACCTTTTATCAGTATTGGCATCCCTCGTTCATCAACCAGAGACCCTTCTTCTGCCAAGAACATAGCTGCGGGTAAGCAAAGGTCGGTCTGATCGATCCTAACGGTACCATATTGGCAAAGTACATATGAAGACCCTTCCGAACGCATCATGAGGTCTAGCTGTTGCTGGGATAGAAGATTAACAAATACATCAGTCTGACTGCCAGGTGCATGAATGAGGTCGGCAGGTATGTAGCCACCCAACATACTTGGGCGTGCCACGTAAGCAGCCGCAACATCTTTAATTGTTCCTTTTAGTGTTGGTATAACGGTTTTGTCGCCTTCGCACTCTGCTAATCGATATTTATGAACAAGTTGCGAAGGGTTGGCATTACTGCCGAACCCAACTATTGGTATTCGCTCACTAAGCTTTGCAACGCCTCTTTCTTCTGCAATATCGTCAAAATTTCGGGGTAGGCCTGCTTGGTCAGTGACAACTACCGTTAACTCACTATTCTTGAAAAGTGGTTGCATTGGCATTACAAAATCGTCGATTACACAAAAGGATCTATCCGGACGCTTGCCTGGATACTCAAGCGCGGCAGGATGTACGTAACTTATCCTCGGAGAATACTCTGGGTGTGTCGCAATGGTTCGCGGTGGAGGAAAATCACTCAAAGTAAGTGAGTTCATATTTATATACTATAGCATGTAATATATAAATTGTAAAATACTGTTGGTGTGTTATTGGTACTCAGATACACTGTATGAGTTATGAAAGTAACATTTGATCCATCAGTAAAGTTGGCTGGCATTGGTTTGGTGCCGTGGACAAGGCTTGGTCTGGAAAAGTGGATCAAGAATTACAAGATTGCTTCTTATTATGATTGGGATATCACGGGCAATAACTTAGTATTATCACTTGAAAAATCCGGACTCGACCTGCCGAAACTACCTAAATTCCGCACTCAAGATTTATTGGAAACGAAGGAATTCCAGAAATTACTGATCAATAAACTAGATGGCTATAAGTTCATAACCTACAAACCCGTCGAAGTCCCTAAAGCCTTGAGCGAAAATGGTTTTGAATTTGCGGCAAATAACCTAAAACTCACCAGTTCACTTGAAAACAAGGCCATATTTAGACATTTATTCAGAAAAGAACTGACATTCCCGAGTTTTAAGATACTAGAGCTTGATGATTTGTTTGATACTTCTTTGGTATTTGATGATTTAAGTGCAGAATTTGGTTCACCTTTGGTAGTACAGGATGCTGAGCTGGGTGGTGGAAGAGGTACTAAACTGGTTCGCACCAGATCTGAGTTAGTAGCGGCCGTCCAAGACTTTGTAGCACTCGGTGGTGGACAGCGGGTAGTGGTATCTGAGTATATACGTAAAGCACTTGAACGGAGCATGCAGTGTTGTGTTACCAGATATGGTGTGTTCTGTGGTCCGCTTCAAAAACAGATTGTGGCACATCCACTACTTGCCAATCTAGAAGCTCGTGAAGGTGATAAATTTTGTGGTGGAGAGGTGCTTTTCACACAAGCAAGTAGCAGTACCATGGAGCTTGAAGCTCAAAAAATAGCACATATTATCGGCGAAAAGTTGCAGCAGCAAGGATACAGGGGTATATTCGGCATTGATTTTCTGATTGATAAGAATGATTCACGGTTGCTACCCATAGAGATTAACCCGAGAGTGACCGGGATGACACCAATGCTGACGATGATGTATCGCCAGGGTGACATTCCTTTTTATCTGTTGCATATACTCGAATTACTAAACATTGATTATCAAATAGACAAGCAAAAGTCAGACGAAAATATCGAAAATCGTGTATGCGGGATGCTTATTCTTCATTCCAACAGCAATACCCCCTGCAAAATCATAGAGGCCCCTAGCTCCGGAGAGTATGACTTTGAAACCAACACCAAACTTAATTCGGGCTACCAATTATCGTTTTCGAGTGGAAAGAACAACTATTTGATCCAGCGCTACACCCCGGTGGATTTTCCGGTAAAGCCCGGTGGGCGACTGATGACAGTATACTTTAACCAACCGATACTGGACGATAGAGATGCTTTATTGCAGCCCATTGAAGATATAGTTAATATGTTGTATAATAAAACAAAATTATCGTCAATAGTATAAACTCTAAAGACGTGACGTTGAAAGAATTATTATGACCGATGCTACAAAAAAACTTAAAGTTGTAATTGGCCGTGCTGAGCGAGTCGATTTCCCTACGGCCGGAGTGGTGGGCGTGCCTGCCAAGATTGACACCGGCGCATACCGCAGTTCAGTGTGGGCGACTGACGTTAGGGTAGAACATGGCGTGCTTAAGTTTAAACTGCTTAGCCCGGAGTCTGAATATTATTCTGGTGATGTATGTGAAGTTGAAAAATTTGAAATCGTCGAAGTAGAAAACTCGTTTGGTCACAGTGAAGAAAGATACAGCGTTTTTCTACCTATACGGCTTGGCGGCAGGCGCGTTAATACCAACATCACCTTATCTGACAGATCAAATAAAACGTATCCAGTGTTAGTTGGTCGTCGCATGCTGCGCGGAAAGTATGTCGTTGATGTTTCTCGGGGCTCACCTATTCCTGATGAGGAGAAGCGCTAATGAATATCGTCATCCTTTCAAAGGGCGGAGCCAACTACTCCACAAGGCGGCTTAAAGAAGTAGCGATTGCCCGCGGCCACGACGTGAGGGTAGTTAACTATGTAAAGTGCTACATGACCGTCGAAAAAGGTAACCCGGTCGTCTATTACAAAGGCGAAAAACTAACCGATGTTGATGCCATAATCCCGAGGATTGCCAGTAGTTATACGAAGTATGGATCCGCGGTAGTTCGCCAGTTTGAAATGCAGGGTATTTACACAACCACTAGTTCAATTGCTATAACTCGATCACGCGACAAACTGCGCGCCTACCAGTTACTGGCTCGTGCCGGAGTGGGGGTGCCAAAAACCGTATTTGCCCGTGAAACAGCTGACTTTGAAGATGTAATTGAAATTGCAGGCGGTCCGCCATTAATTATTAAAGTGGCCCGTGGTACACACGGTAATGGTGTTGTTTTGGCCGAAACCCGTAAAGCAGCCAAAGCTGTAATGCAGGCCTTCTATGTTGAAAGTGTGAGCTTTCTGGTACAGGAATTTATTGAAGAATCAGCTGGAACTGATATCCGTGCAGTGGTTGTTGGTAGCAGAGTAGTTGCAAGTATAAAACGGCAAAATCTGGATGATGATTTTAGGTCTAATACTCATCAAGGCGGCGAGGGTAAGGCCGTTAAACTTACTGATGAAGAAGAAAAAACTGCCGTTAAAGCAGCTAAAGCCATGAACTTACCTATTTGTGGCGTAGACCTTATGCGTTCAAAAAGAGGTCCGCTTGTACTTGAAGTCAACTCATCAGCAAGTTTGAAAACCCCTGAATTGATCACAAAGCGAAATGTTGCAGAAAAAATCATCGAATATATAGAATTCAATGCCAAGCAAAAAAGACGCAAAGACAAAGTCGGCGCTTAAGCGGCTACGATCCTTATGGTTGCCGATAACATCGGCAGTAGTTTTGCTTAGCTGTATTATTCTACTTGCCGCTACTAGCAGTACCGAATCTTGTGAAGAACAGTATTCGACTGATAAACGGATTGTAGTTGGGCTGGCTTCGCTTAACGCCGAGGTTGCAGATAACGACGCTAGTCGGCAGGTTGGACTTTCCGGTAAAGATTGTATACCGGCAAATACGGCAATGTTATTCATATTCGATGAACCGGCCAAGTATGCTTTTTGGATGAAGGACATGCGTTTTCCTATTGATATTGTTTGGCTTGATGCTGCCAGAAAAGTTGTACATATCGAGCAGGCTGTTGATCCTGAAACGTATCCGAAAACTTTCACCAGCAATGAGCCAGCGCTTTATGTGCTTGAACTTCGTTCGGGTCGGGCAACTGAACTTGGGCTGCAGCGAGGCTCCACAATCGTATTTCGGTAACAGTGGCAGGAATCTTTGCGTGCTATCATAACCACTATGGAAGTCGCAATTGTTGCCACATTAATTCTGGCACCCGTTACACTGCACTTTTTCCTTAGCAGCAGCGGATCGTTATCATTTTTAGTGCTAAGTGCAGCAATACTTATGCACGACTCACTTACTGGCACTGCTCTGCCTGATTGGTTAGAACAAACTATCGGCAGCATCGTCAGCAATCCGGGGGCGGGTGTGTTATTAATCAGCGTGCCGTACATAGCAACTGTATTTCTTACCGCAGCTCGTGCGAAGCATTCTGCCAAGCTACTCCACATAATTCCCGCGGTTGCGGCAGCCGGAGTATACGCACTCACGATCACTCCTTTGCTTACCCAAAATGCCATACCTAACCTTATTGTTGATAATTTTATTTGGGATCTACTGCAAGAATACGGGGTAATTCTGATACTTACCGGCGTGCTTAGTTCAATGTTTTTGGCATGGTTTGGCACTCCAAAACCTCATCACGAAAAGCATAAGTAATCATAAGTATTTTGGTATACTTTTAGACAAGAATGAATAAAAAGCTAGTCATTATACTTATAACCGTAGTTGCAGTAATCGGATTTGGTGCAATTTATCTGATGGGAACTGGTGGCACTGACAATGAAACTTCACCGTCAGCAATTGTCGGTGAGGAGGTCCAGGTAGATTCCAGCCAATCAGTTGCTGCCGGAACTGGTGTATATAAAGAGTATGACGAGGCCGACCTGCGCAGCAATAGCGACGCTAAAATACTGTTCTTTCA
This sequence comes from Candidatus Saccharimonadota bacterium, assembly GCA_022841445.1. Lineage (GTDB taxonomy): Bacteria > Patescibacteriota > Saccharimonadia > Saccharimonadales > UBA10212 > JALHRM01. The sequence continues at coordinate 120,145 of JALHRM010000001.1, read as the reverse complement.
TGCGGCCTGGTGTCCTCAATGCCGTGAACTAGAGGCGGATATAAACAAGGGGCCCATCCCTGACAATGTAACGATATACAAAGTCGACTATGATACAAATCAAACACTCAGAAAGAAGTATGGTGTTGCACTGCAAACGACACTGGTAAAAGTAGATAGTAGCGGTAACTTGCTCCAAAAATATGTAGCATATGATGATCCGTCACTGGACTCGCTAACGGCTAATTTGCTCCAATGACGCTACTAATACTGTCGTTTATGGCTGGCGTATTAACGGTTGCGGCGCCCTGCATCTTGCCACTACTCCCCGTGATTATTGGTGGTACGATTGCGACAGGCACAGCTGACGCTAAAATTGCCAAGCGACAGTGGTTTAGGCCACTTGTTATTGCCTCAAGCCTGGCATTGTCGGTAGTTATTTTCACGCTGCTACTAAAAGCAACGACAGTGCTGCTTGGTGTTCCTCAGTCGGTTTGGAGTATCGTATCCGGTGTTATCGTATTACTGTTTGGCATAAATCTATTGTTCCCAGCTGCCTGGGAGCAGCTAATGGTAAAAACCAGGCTCAACATCGGTTCAAATAAACTGCTCAGCAGTTCCTACCGCAAAACTGGCTTAAAGCGCGACGTATTGATGGGTGCCGCATTTGGCCCAGTATTTAGTAGCTGCAGTCCCACTTACGCGCTAATTGTGGCAGCCATTTTGCCGCAGTCCTTTGCTCAAGGTCTTGTGTACCTACTAGCGTATGCGCTTGGACTTGCAGCGATTCTGCTGGTTGTTGCTATTGCCGGCCAATCAGCAGTCCAAAAAATGGGCTGGCTTAGTAACCCAAACGGTTTGTTTAAGAAGATTATCGGAATTTTATTCCTAGTTGTTGGTGTGGCAATTTTGCTTGGACTTGATAAGCAGTTCCAGGCTTATGTTATAGAAAGTGGCTGGTACGACCCAATAATGAGGCTCGAACAGCGCATTGATATCGAGTAGTAGCTAGCCGGTACATACCGGATATGGTATTGTAATACTACAGACCGACAAAAATAAAAAATGAAACAACAATTTACGATTTATAGCTGTTTTAGCCTTGTGGTGTGTACCATGGCGGCCTTCACTTATTTTTCCACCCACACCCCTTTTAGTATCCCGGCAGGTGTACCTCCTGTGGCTGCTAGCCTCGTCACCAGCTTACCCGAAAAATCCACTCCGCCGTCTGCTTCAGAATCAACTATTCAAGACACAGTGGCTGACTCAGGCAGTCAGAAAAATGCTATCATCCAAGAAAAAATTATCGCTGGGTCTGTAGTTGATTTAAGTGGTCAAACATTCCCACTCAGACAATACCAAACAGCACTCATACCAAACGACCCAAGAGCCAACCAGGCGTGGGTGACTTCTAGCGGAATAGACAAAGCGTGGGACGCACCAAGGGGGAGTGCCAATACATTACTTGCCGTGATTGATACTGGTTTTGCGCTTGCCCACGAAGAATTCGAGGGTCGCTGGCAACAGAACGCTGGCGAAGTTGGCGTGACGCAGACCGAAGCCAACTCGAGACTCAATTGCACGGACAGAGCTGCTGCGCTCGACGAATCATGCAACTTAATAGATGATGATTTTGATGGGATCGTGGATAACGAATCAGGAGCAACGAGCATACAAAATCCTTCCAAGCGTAACTGTACGGATCAGACAGTACCACTGAACCGTTCGTGTAACCTCATTGATGACGATGGTAACGGATTTGTCGATGACCATACTGGTTGGGATTTTTACAGTTATGATAATTCCGTCCAGGCGGGTGAGATTGACCCAGAAGGTGATGGGGCGCAGCACGGCACATTTGTGACTGGTGTAGCTGCTGCTACAGGCAATAACGGAAAGGGTATTGCCGGAGTTGATGAAGGAACAAAAATATTACCGCTTCAGGCGTTGGCGGATGATGGTTACGGCAACACGCTAAGTGTTGCAAGGGCGATACGATATGCCGCTACACGCGGGGCGGATGTCATAAGTCTAAGTCTCGGCAGCTCTGCACCGGATTCTTATACCAGACAAGCAGTTCGGGAGGCGGTAGCGGCTGGCATTATCGTGGTTGCTGCTGCTGGGAACGGTGGCTGCGAATGCATAATCTACCCCGCTAACTACCCGGAGGTTTTAGCGGTTGGTGCACTAAATTCAAGCAATGTGCCTGCTAGTTTTAGCGCCTGGGGCAATAACCTTGATATCATGGCGCCCGGCACCGGACTGTACACGACAGATTGGCGTGCAGCTCGTCCGACTAACGCATATGCTGGCGGTATTAGCGGAACATCACTGGCGACACCAATTGTCAGCGGCATGTTAACACGGATGCTCAGTTATCGGCCAAACCTCACACCCTTACAAGCCATCGCTGCCATCACAGAATCCACCAATAGGCTCGGTTTGCCGCCATCTCCTTCACACTCAATCAACTTGGGTTTTGGTGCATTAAATGCCGAAAAGTCGTCGCTTAGGGTGCGGCAAACACACACGACAGCTGCCAGTTATTTATACAGTGCTGTAAGCCTAGGGAACAGCCTCAATGTTCAGTTTCCCAGTGAATCAATTGCGTCTTCGACTTTATACGAATGTTTAGCACCTGCATATGGCACAACACCTATATACGAAGTAACAAACTCGGCGAGGTCGTTTTTTACAGCAAGTAGCGCCGAAGCCATAACTGCATCAGAACAGGGCTATTCGATAAAACTCACCACTTACGCTTGCATGCTGTTGCCTGATGACCAGATCGGCAGCCCTGTTCGTACCATCAACTTCATGCGCGAATTCAAAAATATCACCGACAAACCATAAATCTTAACCATGCTTGCTAGAATTATCTAATGGACATTATCGTTCTAGCGGCCATACTTTCGACTCTCTTCGCAATTTATGCCAATATCCCATACATACAAACTATACTCAACGGTAAAACCAAACCACATCAATTTTCTTGGCTAATCATCCTGATTCTTAATTTTGTTATTTTTGTGTCTCAATATTTAGAAGGCGGTAGAGCATCTATTCTGGTGGCGTTTGTTTCGCTGGTAGGTAGCGTTATTATTGTCATTCTGTCATTCAAAAAAGGTGTAAGGAACACTTCTAGTATCGATAAATTGCTTTTTATATCGGCACTTGTACTTATAGGTTTATGGGTGGTAACAAGAAGTAATGAATTGGCAATCTGGTTGACGGTTGTTATTACGTTTCCAGCTCTCGGTATGACATTTCTTAAGGTCAAGAATGATCCCAAGTCAGAAGACCCCAAGGCATGGGTGTATATCACGATTGCATACGCTTTTAGCTGCATAACCCTTATTGGTGTACCTTTTGGGATATTGTACGTGGGGCCAATAGCAGGTCTATTATTTGATGGGTTACTCGTTGCCTATATTTACTACATGCTTAAACAGTACAGATCTAAAAAAGCCAAAACTTAGAACAAAAAAGTCGAGTACCAGACTCGACTTTTTTGTTGGAGGGCCCAGTGAGACTCGAACTCACGACACGTGGCTTAAAAGGCCACTGCTCTAACCAACTGAGCTATGGGCCCTCGTCGGAACCGACGGTCAGCTTATAAGTAGCAAATAAATTTGCTACTATCCATCTTCTAGTCGCTTCCTCCTCTCAAATTCTTAAAACAGCAGCCAAGCAGCTTGTTTCACGAATTTGGTTAACTGCATAAGATAAAGAGGGCATAGCAAATTAACATCTTACATTATCTGTTTTTAGGTAAAAAAGTCAACCCAGTGATGCTTTTGGTAGCCTTAAATTGAACGACAAGTCGCAAAAAATTCACCACTGCTCAACCTCAAGCAATTAACGTCGCTGAGCACTTGTGACATTATTACGCCACAGGATTATAAAGTTACATGAGCCGGACTTTCAACCGAACAACACACCTAATAATGTTTTTCGCGGCCATACTGGCTGGCATCGGTCTATCGCGACTGTATGACTTTCCTGGGGTCCAATGGATCATTTTATTTTCAATCCTTGTTCTTGTCCTGGCAAAACGCAGAACGGTCGTATTGCTTGTTGCGGTTATATGTCTTGGGCTATGCATTGGCTGGTGGCGAGGTCACTCGCAGCTGCAAAAACTGAACGAGCTATTGTCTTACGAAGGGCAAAAAATCACCATCCAAGTTACGGCGTCCGAAGATGCAACCTACGACGACAGGGGGCAATTATTATTTGCGGCCGGTACTGCAGACATGATCGAGCCAGAGCAGCAGCCTTTGATAGGCAATTTTCGCATCAGCGGGTTTGGTGAGCCGATGGTGTACCGGGGCGATCGTGTCGAGGTGTTCGGCAGACTCTACGAAACACGCGGGTCAAAACAGGCCGGTATGTCATTTGCCCAACTTCGTGTTGTTGAAGGAAGTCCCAAGTCACTGCTCGAATCAGCTCGTCAGAAATTTATCGCCGGAACCTACAATGCATTGCCCGAACCGCTCGGTTCATTTGTGCTTGGTCTGCTTGTCGGTCAACGCAGCACATTGCCAGAAGCAACTGCAACCGCCTTGTCGATAGTTGGCCTGACGCATATCATTGCCGTTTCTGGCTACAACCTCACAATTCTGGTGCGTGCGGTTTCACGGGTGCGATTTCTCGGCTCCAAATTCCAAAGGCTCATATTTTCATACACGTTGATAAGCATATTCATCCTCGTTACTGGGTTTAGCGCGTCAATTGTTCGTGCTGGCTTGGTCGCGGGCATTGGCCTGCTTGCCTGGTACTATGGCCGAAATTTAAGACCGCTTTTACTGATACTGATGGTTGCTGCCGTAACGGGGTTATTTAAGCCACTTTATGTTTGGAGTGACATAGGTTGGTATTTATCGTTCCTAGCATTTTTTGGTGTCCTGATTTTGGCGCCGTTGATTGTAGCGAGATTATTCAAGAAAAAAGAACCAAAGACCATGGTTATGGTACTTATTGAAACTATCTCTGCTCAAATAATGGCTATGCCGCTTATCATGCTAATATTCGGCGAAGTTTCAACAGTTTCGGTACTGGCAAACTTGCTGGTAGTGCCATTTGTGCCATTTGCTATGTTGTTCGGATTGATTGCCGGAACAGCCGGTGCGCTTCTGCCAACTGTTGCAGGACTTTTTGCTTTGCCAGCCAAATTGATACTCACTTACATGCTCGATATAGCCGATTGGCTGGCATCGTGGCCAAACGCTCTCGCTCAGTTGAACATTTCTGTTTCACAGATGTTGATGATGTACGGCTTGATAGCCGTCTTTGTTCTGGTTCTGCATAAAAAGGCAGCCAAACCAAAGCGCTATAATTTCTTTGGAAAATAAAAGAGCCCCTTTTGAGGGCTCTTTTGAACTAGGCAGATTTGTATATCTAGCCTGTAACTGGAGTGACTACTATCGTTGGAGGCTTCGGTGTGATTTCAGCGTAGGCGCTAAATACATCACTTGTGGTCTCGCAAACTTCACCGTTTGGCCCGGTATCAACAGATGGGGCTTTTACTAAACCATCGAAGCGTACTTTGCCAGCAGAGTTACTGAGAGCTCTCAGGCCAACACCGTAGTTAACTTTTTTGCCCTTCTTGATGCTTGGAAGGTCAAAGATAATATCGCCTTTAAAAAACTTAGCGCCGGCAGGAAGTTTTGTTACGACGTAACCTTCAGGAACGTCCAACATTCCAAAGCCACTAGTACCAATTTCGCGCTTGCCAGTTGGCTTGCCATTGCGCATGATTTCTTCACCATTGTTTCGTCCGTCAAGTGTAACATTGCCACGGTTAGCAAATGTTACTACAGCGCCGCCGTTGCGGAGTTCACGTATTTTTCGAGACACGCGTACGCTACCATCAACTTCTGCACCTGGTACTGGACAAAATTTTACCTCAGGTGTTACAGGTGTCACTTCCTTAGGTGTATCCTTAGGGACTTCCTTAGGCTCTTCAGGTTTAGGTATTGTCGTACAGTCAAGGTCGCCAGTTATTGGCTTACGTGGTCTGCTAACTCCTTCAGGAACAGGGGCAGTGGTTGTTTTACCGACAATAAGTTCTGCGTCATCGGCTACTACGCTTGTGACAGGGTGCTCAAATTCAACACTAACTGTACCACGCGTACCGACTGGTCCGAGAAAAGTAGGGGTTGTCAGGGGGGTCTGACTTTCTACAAGTGTTGCCCCAGGTTCAACCGGCGTACCATTTAGTAAGGCACCGTTTGGACCAGCAATTACTCGGTAACTACTAATTGTCGCAGTGTTACCTACACGCATTTGATTGATGCCGATATTGCCAGCAATGCTAGGGTTAACACCGGCTTCTTGTGGTGCAACACACCTAAGAAGTCCTTCTGTGCCGTTTCCTAAGCCAGTTGCAGGTAATACACCTCCACCAGCTACAGCTATACCTGTTAAGGCTGCTGCTCGTCGCATTCCACTCATTCGTTCGCTCATATTAAAACTCCTCGTTTAATTTAGTTGGGCTTTGCGCCCATTTACACCTCAGTGACCCATAAAAAACCACCGATATAAAATCATTTTATACTAAGATAATATATTTGTCAATAGCTGTAAGATATTTTACTACAACTAATTTTAGCGCTCTACAGCAGAAAAGGTCTGAGCAGGGGGTAATATCGCTAAGCCAGATGTATCTTGGTCGTTTAGACGCCATGCTACTTGAGGACTAGTAGATTGTAGTGTTGCGTTAAATACGGCGTATCTTTGTCTTACTTCTTCTGGCACCACCCGGACTCTGACGTCTTGTTTGCCGCCTTGTACCTTACATCGCACAGCAGTCTTTAGAATCTGACAGTTACTGATTCTCGTTTGGGGGTAAGCAGCGCTAAAGCGCATTCCTTCTGGCAGGCTAATTGAAAGTAGTTTAGCTGCAGAGCTGCCTGATGTCCGTACGGTTAATATTCCCGGAGAACCTTGCTGTAACAAGTGTGGAGCGTTCAAATCTAGGGTTGTGCCTGGGGGTGGAGGCGCGGCATTACCGGTGCTCGCCACGGCTTGACCCCCGATTAGTAGCGCACTCGCTAATCCTGCTGCTGCTAAGGTATTTCCAGTTCTAGGTAGTGAATTCACGTTGACTTGTATAGTACAACATAAATCGCTGCAAGTCAATCTAGCGGAAGACAATCAATCTGTTATCAAATATTTTTTTGCTGTATAATCAGGGACATGTCTGGACATTCTAAATGGGCTACCATCAAACGAGCCAAGGGTGCTAACGATGCCAAGCGAGGCGCGTTATTTACTAAAATTGGTAACCAGATTGCTATTGCCGCTAAAGGCGGCACTGATCCAGCAACTAATTCTGCACTTGCACTTGCGGTTGAGCGTGCCAAGGCCGCCAATATGCCGATGAATAATATTGAGCGCGCGATACAAAGGGTGGCTGACAAATCGGCAGCCCAGCTTGAAGAAGTTATGTATGAGGGCTATGGTTCCGGTGGTGTCGCGGTACTAGTAGAGTGTGCGACCGATAACAAAAACCGTACCTACCCCGAAGTTCGCTTGGCGTTCAGTAAAAGCGGCGGCAGCTTGGCCGAAGCCGGCAGTGTTGCATATCAGTTTAGCCGCAAGGGGGTTATCCGCGTCAAGGCTAGTGGTGAAGACGCGCTATTAACCGTTCTTGATGCCGGAGCAGAAGACGCCCAGGAAGAAGAAGGCGAAATAATTGTTTATACTGCTCCCGGTGATCTGGCAAAAGTGCGTGACCAACTAAAAACCGACGGCCTAGAAGTTGTGGATGCCGAACTAAGCTTTGTGCCCAACAACACGCTTGAAGTTTCAGACAAAGAAACTGCCCGCAAAGTTATGAATTTAATGGAACGACTCGAAGACCTCGACGATGTCACTAACACCTACACCAACTTCGACCTCGCCGAAGGCGTCGAAGTTGGCTAGTTTCAATAAGGAACTAGACTTTGCCAAAGAACTTGCAATTGAAGCTGGTGGCATCATGCGTCGGTACTTTCGAGCGGAAGACATCGACACTACTTTTAAGGATGATAACACCCCCGTTACCGTAGCAGATACTACAATAAATAATCTTGTAATTGAAAAAGTAAAAGAGCAATTTCCTGGTTATGGTGTAATCGGTGAAGAGGAGAGTTTTGAGTCCAAGGGTGACTTTGTCTGGGTGTTAGATCCAATAGACGGGACAATGCCATTTAGTTTGGGCATTCCCGTGAGCACTTTTTCATTAGCGCTGGTTCACCGTTCGAATGGTCAGCCAGTAGTTGCGGTTGCTTACGATCCACAATTGGATCATTTGTATAGTGCCACCAAGGGGCAAGGAGCTGTTCTAAATGACGCTAAAATTCTAACGTCAAAATCATCCACTATAGAGAAACAATACGTGGTAGTAGGCGGAGGCTCGTTGCAAGATGGAGTGCCATATTTTAGTGCTGGGAAATGCACCACACTGGCAAGAGAAGTAGCAGGCGCACGAGTGTTTAACTTTTATTCATTTGTGTATAGTGCGATGAAAGTTGCATCAGGAGATTTGGTAGCAGCAATAATGCGTTATGGTGCGCCGTGGGATGCAGCTGGAGCTGCTCTTATTGCCCAAGAAGCGGGAGCGGTAGTAACGGATTTTGAGGGCAAAAATAGGCGATATGATGAATGGGGAGCAGGCTGTGTTGTTGCCGCAAATCAAGCAATACATGATGAAATGATGGGTTTAATCAAGTTAAGTACGAAGTAGATAATGTATGCGTATTCTCGGTATTGATCCAGGTACAGGTATCTTGGGGTTCGGGGTAATAGACAAAGTCAGTTCATCAAAAAACGTTCTGGTCGATGCTGGCGTAATTCGAACACGACCCCATATGCCACTTGATGAGCGACTTGTCGAAATTTTCAAGTGCCTGAAAGAAATCATTGAAAGTAGTAATCCCACAGTAATGGTTATTGAAAAGCTATTTTTTGCCCAGAATGTGACTACCGCTATTAGCGTCAGTCATGCTCGCGGGGTCGCTATGCTGGCTGGTAAGTTGGCTGATCTGGAAATCGTGGAATATACACCATTGCAGATCAAACAGTCACTAACCGGGTACGGCAGAGCAGACAAAAAGCAGGTACAGGAAATGGTTCGTTTGACGTTAGGTTTAAAAGAAATACCAAAACCGGATGACTGTGCCGATGCGTTGGCTGCAGCTATCGTTCATGCCGGGAGCCTTCGTGTATGATAAAACGTACATGATAGCGACACTCGAGGGTAAGGTAAGTGACAAATCAACCGATGTCGCAGTAATTGACTGCGGTGGTGTCGGCTATGGCGTGTACATTACATCTGATGACCATGGATCAATCACTCTTGGCCATTCAACTAAGTTGTACGTATACGAACATATCCGTGAGGCTTCTCATGATTTATTCGGATTCACTTCACCAAGTGTAAAAAAACTATTCGAACAGTTGCTGGGCGTTAATGGTGTCGGACCTAAAATGGCCATGGCTATACTAAATGTTGGCAATCCAGACCAAGTCAGGCAGGCAATTTCAACCGGTGATACTAAGTATATTTCGCAAGCAAGCGGCGTTGGTAAGCGCGTAGCAGAACGCGTAGTTGTAGATCTGAAGGATAAACTGGGGCTTGCGGCAGCTGATGATGCAACGAGCTTTTTGAACGACCAGAGTATGAACAATCAGGATGAGGCCGTCCTAGCGCTTATTGCCTTAGGATATTCATCCGGCGATGCTATCAAAGCACTCTCTAATATCGACGCAAGTCTATCTACTGAAGAAAGAGTCAAGCTAGCCCTTTCAGCAAGATAGACAAATATTATATTTAGTGGTATAATATTAATATTATGGCTATACCATACGGAGCTGATCGAGTAATTGTATTCGATCGAGCATATGAAGAAAGACCTCTTACACCAGTACGAATGGTTACAGCGTCGGCCGTACGTCTTTTGGAGGTAGTCCAGGAATTTCCACGACCAGACTTGCTCACCGTAACACCATGTAAACAAGAGGCAGGGCGGTGTTGACGCTTATCCAGGGAGGTCTAGAACCCGAGCAGCATCAATCTCAGGGTTCGGAGTAAAATAGCAGTATGATTATAGAAACATCAGGCCAAACCACACTTTTAGATGTTCACCCTGGCGCATATGGTGATGTGGTTGCTATTGCACCGCCAATCGAAGAAATGGGAGTTCCTTGCTCTCCCCGGGTAGGATTAACAGACCGTTGGCGAGGCATGTCACGGCTTATGACACTTTTTGGAGCGATGAGGCAACGAGATGGGATTCTTGCAGCTTCAATGCTACCTAATCACAGGGCAAGACTTGAGGAGGATTACGGCTCAATAGTTTTGACAAATGATGTGCTGCCAGGTGCCGAACGGAACAGGGAAAATATAGAATCAGAAGCCAGAAGTATATTTTTTAGAGTCACTGGCTATTATGCGTTGAAAGGGGAGGAAGCTGATATACCGGAACCTGCAACTGTGGCTTATCAGGATTGGTTAAGATTCAGAAATCAATATACCGTTGGCGAAGATGCTCCTAAGCGGCGGGCTAGTACAAAAAAACACGCTGAGCGAAATCTAAAGATTTATGGTGTGAAACCTGGTTTCTAGCCAAAATCTGTATAGTTAAGTACGATGATTACCCCAAAAAGTACTGCTAAACCGTTTTTTGTATTGGCGCCGATGGACGATGTAACGGATTCGGTATTTCGTCAAATCATTGCTGATTGCGCACCACCCGATTTGTTCTTTACGGAATTCGTGAATGTCGATGGTCTTCAGAGTCCTGGCAGGGATAAACTACTGCCAAAACTACAATTTACAAATATCGAAAAGCCGATTATCGCGCAGATTTGGGGTAAAACACCCGAAAACTATCGCAAGACGTCTGCCGAGTTGGTTGATATGGGCTTTGCCGGTATCGACATTAACATGGGCTGTCCAGACAAGACAATCGTCAAAAATGGCTGCTGCGCTGCATTTATAAATAACAGGGACTTGGCACTTGAAGTTATTACTGCAGTTAAAGAAGGTGCGGCGGGTAGGATACCCGTCAGTGTCAAAACTCGTCTTGGCTTTAACGAAGTCGATCTGAGCTGGCATGAATTACTCCTGAATCAGGCCGTTGATACCCTGACCGTTCATGGTCGTACCCGAAAAGAAATGAGCAAAGTCCCGGCCAATTGGGAGACAATAGGCAAAATCCGTGAAATTCGCGACCGAATCGCTCCGCAGACGAAAATCGTTGGCAACGGTGATGTTATGACCAGGCAACAAGGACTTGAGTTGGCGGATGCGTATGGTTTAGACGGTATTATGATCGGCCGCGGCATATTTAGCGATCCGTTTGTTTTTGCTGAAAATTCACTTTGGGGTGACTACAGTCCTGCTCAAAAAATCAAACTATACAAAAAACATGTAAATCTATTTTTTGAAACGTGGCCGAATGGCGAACGTCGAATCGATACTCTCAAAAAATTCTGCAAGATGTACATCAATGGTTTTGACGGTGCAGTGGAACTACGAACTGAACTAATGAACGCTCGGACGCATAGCGAAATTATGGCAGTTCTCGATCAAACCGCTTAACGTTGCATAGTAAATAATCTTTTGTTATTTTTAGCAAAAGTAATCAGAGGTTTTTTTATGTCTGTAAGAGGAAGAACATTAGCAGTAGCTTTACCAGTTATGGGTGCAGCCGGTTTACTATCTGGCTCAGGTGAGTCTGTGCCAGTTATCGGGGATGTAATGCCAACGCCCGAAGCAGCTGCAGCGCCAAAGTACCCTAGAGTTCTAAAGTTGTGTATAGGGCAGTACGTAGATCCTGCAACAGATAGACTTTCGGGTGCGGCTCTATTTCCAGGTGCGAGAGATCTTGACGGAAGATTTCCTTGGAGGAAAGCTCCGAAAGTGTTTAGGGGCGTTCGCGTAGACGCAGGTGCATTACAGGGTACTTACAAAGTTTCTGTAAACGGAGGCTCTTATGTGCATCTGCAATCTTTTGGTGATGAACAAGTGCAAAGAGGGATTACGCGAATGGACAGGAGAGGTGCGACATGTACCCGTCCGGGTGGCGATCCCGACAACGGAATGCCGAATCCTGACAAGGCCAAGGCAGTACCTGGTGGACGAGTCGTATTAGATATTAACAGCGACAACATATTGGTAACTCCCGACCAAAAGGTCGCCTATTGGCCAAGTTGTATAGACCAAAAGAAGGTGTATTTAGTTGGCGGTACTGTGGTATTTGCAGCAGGGGCACAAATTTTAGGATGGAGAGCTAATGCGGCGGGCTACCGATTGGATCAGTCACTTATCGGTCCACAAGTAACTGATACGGATGCGTTTCTTCCTGGTCCTGATACTACGAGTCAGTTTGTCACAAATCTCGAGGGTGCAGAAATTTCCAAGGCACCAGGCTCAGACTTAAGAGTAACTACCATTGTTGGTACACCTTTAGGACCACGTGCCTACAGTTTAAGGGTAGATGTAGATGAAGCTTGCGGTGCTAATGATGGTACTCCAGGTGGCGGATCCGGCTTGCCCGAAGAGGATGCACCAGAAGAAACTGTTGACGCTGCAACTTTGACCGTACCTGCAGGATTTTAAGAGTAAATATCTGCTGATTGGTACTGTCAGAAGTACTCTGCCTTAATTAGTCGTGACCACAAGTTTGAAGGACTGAAGCTGTGCATAATTACTTATATTATGTTATAATATAGTTATGGCTAAGCCCAATCCTTTCACAGTAATATCAAACCCTGATGCACTTCGGACACCCCGACCCAATAATGTCGAGAAGCCAAGGGTGGTTCCCGCCTTGGCTCGAGAAGTGCAGAGACTAGGCGGAAGTACGGCTATTCAATCTACTGTATATAGGCCTGCGCCTGACGCGGCGCCTATTGGCCCCTTAGAGTCTGAGAAAATCAATGTCAGTGAATTCGATTTACAAGATCCCGCTGAAATTAGTGAACACCTTCTTGGTGAAGTTGAAAAAATAACAGACTTTTTTGAGCGACGGGGACAACCCATTGATATAAACGCTGCCCGATTAAGGCTAGGCTTGACGTTGGTAGGTGATGCAGTCGGACAGGGCATGAACTTATCGGATATGCTCGCTCAAATGTATTTTCGGACTGAAAGAGACGCTGCAAAGGGCACAAATGCGGCACCTGCAGTCGTGGCGTATGATGCAATAAGTTTAATATCTCATGCGATGAGTCTTGGTGTAGAAGCCAAGACTTCAAAAAACCAGGTTACTTTTGCTAAGTTATACCCCAGTAGTTATTGGGGTACTGGTCAACAACCTATAGCCGACACCCTTAGTGTATTAAGCGGAGCACTTGTAGTTCACTATGATACTGATGATCGTCATGAAATTGTTAAAAACCTAGATCGCTCAACTGAAGTTATCCAGCATAGTGCATTCTTGGCACCAGATGAATATATAGGGGACGACGTAGTTGAAGCGGCGTGGAGTGAGTATCTGGGATTTCGAAGTGATCCACCGCCGATTGCGAGCTAGTTACTGCGAGTAAAATCCAGCATTTCGGAATATTGTACTGCAGTGATTTTGGACTCGTCTTTGAGAATAGCCAAGACTTCGCTGATGGTCATTGCAGCAGTAAGACTGTAGCCGGCTTGTTCAACAATTTCTTTGCCGCCCAGTTCGCGGTCGAGCAGTAAATAAAATCCGATTACCTCTAGTTTGCAGTTTTTGAATTGTTCGATTGATTCAAGCTTAGAATCACCTTTCGTCACAAGATCGTCAATGATGGCCACTTTATCGCCTACTTTCCAGTCGCCTTCGATTGATTTACCTTTGCCATGTTCTTTAATCACTTTCCGTGGCTGTATAAGTGGTCTTCGTGTTTCGTAGCCAACTGCAGTAGCCAGCGGAGTACCTGCTTCTGGTATGCCAGCTAGTAAAACATCACGAGGTAAGTCCTTAAGCATCTCGGCGTAAACAGCTGTGATGTCATGCAATGCCTGAGGATACGACTGCACCATTCGCATATCAATATAAAAGGGCGCTACAATTCCGCTTTTGAGTGTAAATTGACCAAACTGCAGAATGCCGTATTCATGGAGACTTAGTGCGACGTTGCGTTTAGTTTGGTCTGAAACATGGCTCATAGTTAGCTCCTATCGGTAGTTATTAATTTCATCACGTAATTTTACGGCTGCTTGCCGAGCTGCTTCAGTATAGTCATTGCCACCTGATGCATAGATGATTCCGCGGGAAGAATTTACAATGATGCCTGCACCATTCGTATTAATGCCGGCCTTTATGGTCGCTTCTACATCACCGCCCTGTGCACCGACTCCAGGCACCAGCAGCTGCATATCATCGCCTACTATTGTTCGGACTTTTGCCAATTCCTCAGGTTTAGTGGCTCCAACGACCAAGTGACAGTTCTGATTAGTGTTCCAATTTTCCACAACGTTTTTGGCGACTAGTTCATATAGTTTTTCTTCGCCAATGACTAGGTCTTGGAATTCTTCCGAGCCATCATTCGATGTCCGGCAAAGAATATATAAACCTTTATCCCCGTATTCCAAAAATGGTGTAAGCGATTCTCTGCCCATATATGGCGCTAATGTGACGGCGTCGCCACCAAGATAATCGAATACGAATCGGGCGTATGCCGCACTAGTATTGCCGATATCGCCTCGTTTTGCATCAATGATTATAGGGATCTCAGGATATTTTTCAGCTAAGTAGTTACAGGTCATCTGCAGCTGGGTGATACCATCAGTACCTTCGGCTTCATAAAACGCAGTGTTGGGTTTATAGGCACACACCAAGTCAGCCGTGACATCGATGATGGCTTTATTGAAATTGAAAATTGGATCGCTGACCGTGCGGCGCACAAGGGGTATTTTATCTGAAGAAGCATCAAGGCCAATACAGAGTAAAGAATTGTTTTTTTTGACGCTGATAGCTAGTTTTTCACGAAAGGTCATCTGGCATTAAAGTATGCCGAAGTTGCAAATATAAAACAATGCTTGCAAAGAGGCCTTTAGTATATGTTACACTTCAAGATAAGAACAAGGCGGAGTATTTATGAATGTTGTAAATCACAAAAGACAACTGCAGATTTTGACTGGCAGTCAGCACAGCGCGTTAGCGCATGCAGTTGCGGAGCGCATGGGTGCGGAAATTAATCCAACGCAATTGACACGGTTTGCCAACGGCGAAGTAAAGTGTCAAATTAAAGAGTCGGTACGTGGCAAAGATTTGTTTGTTTTTCAGACACACGACAAACCAGTAAACGACGCTATTTTGGAACAGGCGATTATCATCGATGCGGCCAAGCGGGCATCGGCTCGTCACATTACCGCAGTTTGTCCGTTTTTCGGCTACGCGCGGCAAGACCGCAAGTCGCTTGGACGTGAGCCGATTACCGCAAAATTAATTGTTGATATTTTGGCAGTAGCTGGCGCAAAGAGGCTAGTGAGCGTAGACCTGCATAGTGGGCAAATACAGGGCTACTTTAATGGGCCGTTTGATCACTTAGTTTCCCTGCCGGTGCTTGCCGAATACCTCAAGAAAACATTCGGCAATGATTTTGTTATTGTTTCGCCTGATGCCGGACGAGTAAAACTTGCCGAGCGTTATTCAAGCAGGCTAGGTACTGAGTTGGCAATAGTTCACAAGCGACGTACAAGTACTAATAAATCAGAAGCCCTCGACGTTATTGGTGATGTTAAGGGTAAGCACTGTGTGTTAGTGGATGACATGGTTGATACCGCCGGTACGCTATGTGCCGCCGCCGAGCAGCTTATTGGTCATGGCGCAACGAAAGTTTCTGCCATAGCAACGCACGGTATATTTTCGGATCCAGCAGAACAAAGACTGCGCGAATCGGTTATTGACAGTATCGCAGTTACGGATACATTGCCATTGCCGGAAGGTTTTGCACTCGATAAAGTTAAGGTCGTTTCCATTGTTGATTTGCTGGCAGATGCAATTATGGCAATTTTTGCCGAAGGTTCGGTATCGGCACTGTTTGATGGCCAAAACCACATGTGATTTTAGGAATATTTAGCGCCCCATTCGGCCATCTTTCGTAACACAGTTTCAAGTTCCTGGCCTTTTGTGGTGAGCTCGTAGGTGTATCTTGGGGGGTGCTGGCAGTAGACTTTTTTTATAATGATGGACTCGTCCTCAAGTTTATCGAGCCTCTGACTCAGAGTGCGGGGGCTGATACTGTCCATTAGAGTCTCTATTTCGCTGAACGTTTTTGGCCCAGTTGTAAGTTCTTTCAGTATGAGTGCTGTCCATTTTTCACCAATGATTCTAAGTGTGGTATTGATGCAGCCAGGATGTTGTTCAAGTGAAGTTAAAGTCTTCATATGCACAGTATAGCAATTAATCGCTTTACAAAGTATAGTTAGTAACTATATAATTGGTAGTTACATCTTTATAACAACAAGAATGGGGTATAAAATTATGAAAATAGCAATAATTATTGGGAGTACTCGCCCTGGTCGTGTCGGCAAAAAAGTCGGCAAATGGTACTTGGAGCAAGTCAATGATATTAAAACAGCTGAATTTGAAATTGTTGATATAAACGATCAGAATTTGCCGTTGTTAGATGAGCCAATACCGCCAGCATCCGGTCAGTACCAAAACGACCACACCAAGAAGTGGTCAGAAATTATCCAATCATATGATGCCTATGTATGGATTACTGCCGAATACAATCATGGCGTGCCGGGTGCACTTAAGAACGCTATTGATTACTTATACAAAGAATGGGTCAGAAAGCCTGTTGCACTTGTGAGTTATGGGAGTGCTGGTGGAGTACGAGCGGCTGAGCATCTAAGGCAAATTGCCGGTGAACTACAGATGGCCGATATCCGTCCTGCAATAATGATCCGACAGCCTTGGGACATGGTAGATGAAAATGACAGTATTAAACCCGAATTAATTTCTGGCGATCCAAAAGCACAGGCCGAAGACCTTATCTGGTGGGCTCGCGCGCTTAGTAATGCGAAAACGTGAAGATAAATTTCTGGTGGGGACGGAAGGAATTGAACCTTCGACCAATCGGTTATGCGCACTACTACAGCTTTCGGTGCCCCTTTCGGGTTTGTAGTCCGGACTGTCTCTTCACCCACCAACCGGTGGGGCCTGCCGTTCAGTCTCTACACCTTTCCTGGTAATACGCCAGGATTTGGCTCGGGATTGCCATTCTTCTTAGAAAAGTTTAGGTTTCCCCGAATTTGACAGGATACACTTATCAATTACTCGATAAGCGGCCCTTAACTTATTCAGCATGTCTAGAGTATTATGAGGTTATGAAGATAGGGTATAACTGCAAGATTTGTGGTCGCGAACTTACGGGTAAGCAAACACACTACTGTTCAACTATTTGTAAGAATACATTCCACCAGTCCTATCCTGCACAGAAAAAGCGAGGATTATCCCGCAAACTTAATTTTGTGAGAAAGCTTGGTGGAAAATGTTCAAACTGCGGTTATTCAACTAACATTGCAGCGCTAGCGTTTCACCATTTAGGAGGTAAGGAATTTCAGCTTGATATGCGATCGCTATCAAATCGTCAGCTAGAACCTATCTTGAAAGAAGTCGCAAAATGTACACTACTTTGCCACAACTGCCATGCAGAAGTACATAATCCCGATCTAGATTTAGCCAAATTGTCAATTGAGCCGACTGCTCTAACCACTGAGCTACGTCCCCTCAGCTAGGTCAGATTATAGCAGCAAATTAACTTCGTTTATACTGGTAGTGCTATGTTCGATCGAATAAGAACAGTAATTAGTCATCCGCGCTTAAAACAATTGAGTGATGTGCGTAATATTGGACTGTATTTTTTCGGTCTGCTCGTGCTTGCTATTACGTGGAGTGGCATTAAAACTATTCAAGACAACTACAAGCTCCAAAAAAAGATATCGGTCTTACAGCAGCAGAATAATGTACAGCGACTTGAAAATGAGACGTTAAAATTGAAAAATCAGTACTTAGAAACGGATCAATATCTTGAAATTGCCGCGAGGCGTCAATTTGGTAAGGCGGCTCCAGGGGAAACAGTGTACATAGTGCCAAAATCGATTGCCATGAAGTACGTAACCGTCAAGGAAGAGTCGAAAAACGAAACTTCCGAGCAGGAAGATCAGTATCAAGGATGGCGTAAAAACTGGCACGAGTGGTGGAGCTTTCTTTCAGGCAAGCAGGATGCTCAGTAACTACCGGAATAACATACGCAGCTTGTGTCGGTTGGCAAGTAGGATAATTAATCCGTCAAATATAGCAAAGTAAAGCGGAAACAGTATTGCGGTAATTGCGCGGTCGTTGCTGCTTGCTATGGTTATTATGCATGCGGCAAAAAAGAAGTACCAATGCACGGCCTGCTCATTTTGTTCTCGCTTTATTGTTCGCCAAATAGTCGGTATACCGCCAATAAAATGGGCAACAAGACTAATTATAAGACCAATAAAAGGGGCGTCCAGGAGCAACCATGCAGCAACACTTACGCCCAGTAACAATAAACTAGCTTTTTCAACAAAACCAAATTCTCTTGAGCCTTTTTTATAACTGACTAAAAACACAGCGGTATTACCCGCAAGTAGTGTTGCGGCAAGTATAACCGCGGATGGGCTGCCATCACCAGCCAGCACAGTGCCGAAGCTGATAATGCCGAGCAAGAACCAGACACCTCTACTGAAAAAGCTTGGTGAATACTGGCCGTTTAGCATTTGTATTACCGCCGATACGTACGTAGCAACACCAAGCATAAGAATTACCATGTAGGGCAAATTCTGCACTTATCAAGCATAACAACTATCTGGTCGTTTATGCTATGCTTGGAAGTAAATTCGTGGTGTGCCGGGAAGTCTGGTCGGCGTCAGCTTTAAGGCCGGAGGCACTATTGTCGCAGAATAAGCAGAATTCACACAGTTCCGATAGCCAATCTTTTAGTGCACCCAAAATACTTAAGACATTACTACGTGATGAGGCAACTGCCGGCAAGCTGATTATATTGTTTGCGGCAATGGCCCTTATATTCGCCAATTCTCCACTTCGCGATGTATTTGAGAGCTTTTGGCTTATAAATATACAGGTAGGTATAGGTGATGTATCAATATCTCAAGATATACGTCATTGGGTAAACGAGGCCTTGATGGCCTTTTTCTTTCTGGTGGTGGGGCTGGAAATTAAGCGCGAATTGGTTGGTGGTGGACTCAGAGACCCAAGAAAAGCCGCTCTCCCGATTGCGGCAGCCGTTGGCGGAATGATATTTCCAGCGATAATTTACTTGGTCTTTAACTTGAATCCCGAAACTATCCAGGGGTGGGGAATTCCAATCGCAACAGATATTGCTTTTGCAGTTGCAGTTCTAAGCTTGCTTGGAAAAAGAGTTCCTTTGTCGCTAAAAATATTCTTGCTTACGCTGGCTATTGTCGACGACATCGGTGCGATTACGGTTATCGCTCTGTTTTATGCAGAGATTATCAACTATGGATTCTTGCTGGCGTCGGCTGGAATTGTTGCCACACTTTTCTTATTTAGAAAGTGGCTATCTGGGAGGTTGCTAGTATTTTGTGTGATCGGTGTTGTTCTGTGGGTAACAACGCACCTTTCAGGCATACATGCCAGTATTGTCGGTGCAGTGCTGGGCTTAATGGCGTCGGCATCACCGTTACCGGAATTGGGCTCAAACAATAAACGCCTCGAAGTATTTTCTCTTCCTATTTCTACTTTTGTTGCGCTACCGATATTTGCTCTTGCCAACGCAGGGGTTGTATTTACGGCCGCAGTATTTGACCAGTCATATGCATTTCCAGTAATGATTGGAACTATAGCTGGTTTGCTTGTTGGTAAATTTGCAGGAATTAGCTTGGCTGCATGGCTCATGGTGCGGTTCGGCATCGCTAAGCTGCCTGATGACGTGAATTGGCGACAAATAATCGGCGTCAGTTTTATTGCTGGCATTGGCTTTACGGTGTCAATTTTTATAACTGAGCTGGCCTTTGCCGATCAGCCGGAATTAGCGCAACTGGCTAAAATAAGTATCTTCGTTGCATCTGGTATTGCGGCGGTTGTTGGTAGTTTACTACTGTCAACTGCCGCCACCAAAAGCCGAAGAAGCTAGCAAATGAATCAGTCTATGATTAATTTTTGGCAGTAATTACTATTTGGAGTACTGTAGCAAAACCGACCCAAAGTACGTAGGGAACAAATAGGGCAAAGATAATTCTGGAGTGAGGCCATATTACTATCATTGCCCATATACAGGTTGCTAGGACTAGCATTATATCGACTGAAGCAAGAATATTATTTCGTAGTCCGAATTGGATTGGAGTAAATATGACATTGAAGAACAAATTAAGCCAGAACGGGAGAGCAATGAGCCAGCTTATCTTACCCTGGTATAACAGGACTAGCACATAAATATTGGCTGCGATAATTAACGGATAAATAATGCTCCATACTTGCCCAAACAATTTTTCGTCGGGCGCCCATTCTGGCTTGTTCAGCTGTCGGTACCAGCTTTGCTGTTCGTTGCTATCCATTAGTACCTATTATAGCCGGCTGAGTATTATGAACGCGAGCTTGCCGGCTGAGTCACCCTCACTTTTCTTGGTAGCGGGGGAGGACTCGCCCACATTCAGCGAGCCCGTAACTCCGTCTTTGAAGACAAGTTTTCAACAGAAGATATCCTTGCAAACTACCGCTGGCAGTTTTCACCTCCGACCTTTCAGCATTTGAGATTAGAATCCTCCCGGATCCAAGTAAAAGACCCCATCTTTCAATGAGGTCCATTACTTGGTAGCGGGGGGAGGACTCGAACCTCCGACCTTGTGGTTATGAGCCACACGAGCTGCCACTGCTCTACCCCGCGTCGTCACAAATTCGTGAATAAATTTACGAATTTGTGTTTCAAACATATAATGCCAGAGCTCAAGTATCTTAACAAACAGGGGTAGGGTTGTCAATTGGGCTGAGGCTAATCGCTTTTTGCTAGAGCCTTTAGTTCGCCATCTTCCAAGACTTCAAATAGATCTTCATACCCCCCGCGGTCAGGCCGGGCGTAGACAGCCATTCTAACTTGAGCAGGTTTAATACGATACACAATATATTCGCCTGCTTTGAGTTTGGTTATCGGTGGCACGCCTTCGCTACTTGTATCCATTGATGCAGTCGTTAAGTTCTTAAACACTTCTTCAAGTCTTGCCGGGTCATTAACTTCATCTGCGTGACCGTATATTTGTACAGTTGTTTGTGATGTCGCATCATACACCAAGAAGTTAGCTGCCGCGTTGTGTCGAAGATTATCGGATTTCTTGGTCTTGGTTTTTGTAACGAAGTAAATGTTAAACATGGTGTCGATTGAATAGTAGACCACCACAGCGTGCGGGCGGTTATTGGGGTCTACAGTTGCTAGTACCCCGATAGGATTACTTTCCAAAAATCCGTAAATTCGTTGCTGGCTTTCGGTATTTTGATTTGTTGACATTGTTTGATCCTCCACAACTAATTATCTGCTTCTTTTAACTAACATTATGTGTGAATAATTACAAAAAGTCTTCTTTTATATAAGCATAAGCCTCATGTACAATATGATGCATATGGTAGGAGAAGGTGTATCAACTGGTCTAGGTGTACTGCATGGCGAGTCCTTACATCCCCCTATTGATACCGATGCCCGTGCTGGGCTTGAAGAGTTAGCTGATCGTGTTGGTCTTGAGGCAGCAATTACACTTGGTGCAATTAAGGTCGGTATGGGTGGTAGGTGCATGGGTACGATTGCTGAAATGGCTATTATAGAAGATCACAAACCTATGTTTGAGGATGTTGTAAAAACCTTTGAAGGAGCCATAGGCGGCGGTCTATCAGTTGCTGAGGCTGAAAGAGCTGTAGTCGAGGAACTGGATAGTACAAGGATTATGGGAAGAACAGTAAAATTAGTACAGAGGGATGATAGGGGCGGGGTAGCTCGAGCCAATTACGAAGGTTTTGTATCAAGAGCAGAACAACCAGTGGATGATCCAAGCAACCTAAAAAAAAACTAGAAACGGTTGTTGAAAAAAATTCAGAAATTATTCAAGCGCCTGAGTGGGTAGTTGCAGGTCGAGGCTTACCAGCTACCAAAAAACCGGTAGGTACTGCTATCGTAGAAAAAGCTTCCGCTGATCCGGTTCAGGATATTCTAGAACGTCATGATTCTACTCAGAATACAGGAGGCGGTATTGTCGTATTGGCGGTGCTCGCTCAACCTGTTGCGGCTCGGTCGCCGAGTATTCCAGGTGGTGATGTTAGGCAACAAGCAACCGATGGTGAGCAGGTAGATGTTTCGAATGCACAAATCAAAATCGTTATGCCAAGGCTGCATACACATGCCGTCGGCCTTATGCCTCAATCAGAAGTTGAAGTAGCAGATCCTATATCTGCAATTCAAGATATTCAATTGGCAGCCGCACCTGTAACTGTAGATGCTACACAACCAAACTACTATGCTGCGGAAAATTTTGCTGAACAAGGCCAGGCTATACTTGAATCCGCCGAATTAACCATGGAAGAAACAGCCGATATACTATCTGCCGATGAAGTCCCGTACGCCGAAGGATTTGACGACCCAATATTTGTCTATCCGGAGAGTCGAGTTACTCACCAGGATTCTCAGCTAGTTTTCGATGAATTAATGTTGTACTGGTCAGACAAGGACGCTCCGCCCGCATTAGACGAGGAATTTCTAGATGGTTCAGTTCATAACGGTGTACTTGTAATTGAGGTTGACCCAGACGAGCCGAACAGTTTTGAGTCGTATGTACTTAATTCTCCTGAAGTACCTGCAATAGAAAAGCTTGCAGAAATCGAAGCGAGTGCGGCTGATGAGCAACCGCTAAAGGATACTTTTGCCCAACTTTCATTGTTATTTGCAGAATCAAGGGAGTCGCAGGATCCTAAACTAGAATCTTTGAGGCAGGATGTCGTAGAACTTGGCGAAATAATGCTGCAAATAGAAAACGATCTAGTTGTTGGTGCCGAAATAAACCCAGAAGTTGTCCAAAAACTACTTGTTGTATTGGAAAAACTTGGCTACCGGAATCCGCAAAGCATACTAACTACATTTATAAAGCAACATCAACCTTGTGAGTTGGTAGATATGATAAGTTACATGTATAGCGTCACAAAAATAGACAGTCAGGAATTTGTAACTTCGGCTATCCCTCAAATTGACACACAAGATGATTCGGTTGCGGTTCGATTAGGTAGGGCAGTGGTCGCCGCTATCGTTAACTTTCCGTACGTTCGAGCGTTGAATTAAAAAGAGCCTACTGGTAAGCAGGCTCTTTAGGCTAATCGAAAAAAAACGCTTAGCGGCGGTCTTCTTTTGGACGAGCTTCGCTGACAGTTACTGTTCGGCCGCCTAAATCGCTGCCGTTCAATGCTTTTTCAGCTGCTTTGCCTTCGTCATCGTTCTCGAACTCGACGAAACCAAAACCTTTGCTTCGACCAGTTTCGCGGTCCATGATTACAACGGCTGAAGCCACTGTGCCATGTTCTGCGAAAAGAGTCTGCAGCTCATCGTTAGTGGTGCTGAATGGTAGACCACCTACAAATAATTTGTACATACGTTTCCTTGCTTACTGATTGGTTCTAGGTACGACCACTTATGCTTCTGACTTGAACTAAACTCGTTACCGGTGTGGTGTACCCAAACAACCTGGACTCGCTTTTAGATCTGCTCATATTTGAACCATAAGATCCTAACCCGTTAATTGAAGCATAGTATAGGGGTAAATGCAATTATTCTGTATAACTACATTGACAAAATAACAAATATGTGTATAATACTAATTGTTATATCGCGGTAAAACAAAAATCATCAAACATAAACAGGGTATACAAATTAATGAATATCGAACTAACATTCGAAAGACTACCTACAAGTAGTGAGGCGCTACTATTGGTAGACAAAATGCTTGGTCATTAGTATCTAAGTGTAAATATATAAAATATAAGTAAAAATAAAAAGTTAAGGAAAAAATGTTAATACAAGATGTCATACCAGTTCGTTCAAAGAAGCGAAAAACAGCAGAAGTAAAATACTTCAATAAACGGGTCATTATTAGAAACAGTTAGCAGTATGTAGGCAGGTATATCGACTCGTGCGTCCGTAGTAATACGGACGCATGTTTTATATGTGGTAAATGAGGCGTGTATCTGTTAAAATTCAATCTGTTAAGCCAGGGTAGCTTAGAGCCTAATACCCCACAAAACTCGTTTTGCAGGGACCCCAGACAGCTTAAAGTAGGTGTACTAAAAAGTTTGCACGCCAGGGTAGCTCAGTTGGTTAGAGCACAGGACTCATAAGCCTGCGGTCGCGAGTTCGAGTCTCGCCCCTGGTACCACTAAATACGGAGATATCATGAAAGTACTTGTTATTGGATCTGGTGGTCGTGAACACGCGCTCGGTTGGAAGTTGTCTTTGTCGGAAAACGTGGAAAAAGTTTATTATGCGCCGGGTAACGGCGGGACGGCCACATTTGCTGAAAATACCGGCATTGACACATACGATTTTAATGCCATTGGAAAATTTTGCGTAGATAACAATGTTGAATTTGTGGTCGTCGGGCCAGACGGCGCACTCGCTGAAGGTGCTGTTGATCAGCTGGAAAAATTCGGCCTAAAGGTTTTTGGTCCAACTCAAGCAGCGGCAAAAATCGAATCAAGCAAAGCATTTACGGCTGATTTCTTAACTCGTTTTAATATACCGCAGCCGGTTAATAAGACGTTTACCGACACGGAAAGTGCGAAGGAATATGTTGAAGAGCAAGGTGCAGAAAATATTGTCTTGAAGGCTGATGGGTTAGCGCTTGGTAAGGGAGTGATCTTACCCGCTACTCAAACCGAAGCCAACCAGGCGATTGATCAGATGATGTCTGGAGAATTGTTTGGGGATGCGGGGAGTACAATTGTCATTCAAGAACGCCTGCGAGGCCAAGAGGTCAGCGTGTTTGCAATCAGTGATGGTGAGGATTTTGTGCTGCTCCCATATTTCCAGGATCATAAGCCAATATTTGAGGGCGACAAAGGTCCGAACACCGGCGGCATGGGAGCTTACACGCCCTTGCCATTTGTGTATGATGAACTTGACACAAAAATTCGCAAAATTATTGGTGACACTATAACCGGAATGAAGCAAGATGGTACACCGTTTAGAGGTTGTTTGTATGGTGGACTATTTGTCACAGAAGAAGGTGAACCGAAAGTCATTGAGTATAACTGTCGATTTGGCGACCCCGAATGCCAACCGATGATGCTGGCGCTCGATAGCGACCTGTTGCCATTATTACTTGCATCCGCTCAAGGTAATATCTCCAAGTTGGCAGAAACGACAAAAATATCAAACGATGCAGCCGCAACAGTTTGCTTAGCTAGCGCTGGTTACCCGGAGTCTTCCCAAAAAGGCATAGAAATTCATGGACTTGAAAAAGATTACGAAGGCGTGACGGTGTTTCATGCTGGCACAAAGCTGGAAGGTGGAAAATTTTATACCAACGGAGGACGAGTGCTGAATATAACAGCAAGAGGTAACGATCTCAAAGATGCGTTATCGAAAATATATGCCGTAATCGGCGAGAACGGAATACATTTTGATGGAATGCAGTACCGCCGCGACATCGGCTTCCGAGTTCTCTAACATACCAAAGCGGCCAGTCTGTGCTCCGGCAGAGCGGAAAACTCTGCTGACTTTTTGATTATTACCGATCTAGGCGTGGGAGCGCAGACGAACGCATTTATTAGGTGGTGCAGTTTTTGCAATAGCCGCTTAGTTCGACAGAGTGTTGAACTAATCTAAATCCATGTATTGATTCAAACATGCGTAAACTATTTTCGAGGTCTTCGCTTTTAAGACTGGTTGTAGCACCACACTTTAAGCAGGTAAAGTGGTGATGGTGTGAGGAAAATTCTTCACTCAGCTCAATCTTACTTTTGAAACCTGTCCATATGCGGTGCACAATACCGACTTTTTCAAATAAATCAATTGTTCGATAGACACTCACCTTGTCTACATCCTTCATTTTTTTACTTAAATCCGCAACACTTACGGGGTATTCCATATGCTTGAGAACATTAAAGACTGCTAAGCGTGGTTTAGTGACGCTTACCTGCCTTTGCTTTAGCAAGTTACGAAGTTTGTCTTCATTCATTTTGCAGTAGTATAACTAATTGCAACAAAATTGCAATTAGTTATTTAAGTATTTTAAGCTGCTTTCAGTATTGCAAGTAGTGTATTAAGAAGGAGATTAATAAGTGAGAGAGGCAATAGGTACAGATGCGCAAATGGCTATTTTAGGTGAGGGTTTTCGGGTTCCGTTTGGAATATGTCACACGAAGGATTGTTGTCCGATAGTTGGCGTGGGTACTGACGGTAATCTTGGGATTGTAGACGATTTTGGAGGGCTCATAGAAGTGACACCCGAACAAGTTCCGTCTCTTGTGAGTAAACTAGGGTTAGTGACTGGGCTGCAAGTAGTGGTAGAACAGCCATAGCTTTAGTTGCATAAGTAATTAAAAATGCAACAAAATTGCAAAATACATAGAAGTACATATAGTTACAAATATGAAAAGCATATTAGATATTGGTAAAAGTGGTGCTGACCAGCTAGATGATTGGATTGAACCCGGATCGCCTACACAGCCTGGAGTGAACCAGGAGCTTGCCCAAATATCGGGTATTCTAAAGAAGTTTCCACGTGCTCGTCTTGAGGCTGAAGTTGACGATGGCACTAAGCGCAGTGTTGATGTCAGAGCTATCGCCATGAGTGATTCACGCGTATTTGAGCTAGTACGTTCTTACGCATCATACGAACCAATGGTTTATCTTGGCAATAATCGCCAACCTGCTGTCATGGGTATGTTGTCATCGGCTCATGACTCACATGGAGAAAGTAGATTACCTATGATACGCTTTTTCCCTTTGAAAAACGCGTACCCCTTAACCAGTAAGGCCCTACCAGACGCTAGGATGGCGACCATGTTGACTGGTGCTGTTGGGCTTGAGCGAGCAGGAGTCGGCGGTCACAGCGGAAATATTGCTAAAGATCCTGAGCATAGGCTCACCGTAATTGGGGCGGTGTCTTTAGGGAACCCGCTAATTGCACTAAGACATGATAATCATGCAGTAAGAAAAACCAGCTCGGTAGCAGCTGGACTGACTGAAGGTAGTTTGGGTAGAATTTTTGAAGGTAGCACAGATATGGATCCTAATTTTCAAGGCTTTGCCCAGCCACTCATTTTAGATCCTAAATTAGCTATGACTACAACCCTGTATATACCAGACAGTTTCTTAGAGTCTGAAACAGCTTACGGCGGATTCTATACTGATGCGGTGAGAATTACCACAGGGGCTGGTTTAAGAGCTGCGCAGCTTCAAGCTGGAGGCCCTTCGGCCGATAGAGACAGTATTATGAAGTTATCTGCACAGATGAATGGACAGCCGTGAACGTTGCGCCTGAAGCTCCACTGGATTTATCGGTCTTTGACGAAGAATTTTTTGCAAACCAGCTGGCGGATGTTGATATTCAGGCGGTTGCCCAGCAAGCTTTAGCAGGAATTTTGACCCTGCAAGGGGAAGATCAGTCAATTCGTACGTACGAGCAAATTGCCGCAGAGTCTGAAGTGTTTTTTGCTAATCCAGTAGTGCGTGAAACGGAGAATATGCTAGGTAGCTTAGCAGCTCAGTATGCATTATTTTGCACGCATAATCATGGGGGACTTAGTACTCTTACAAGTGGTAATTTAGGTGGGTACTTTAAAATTGGCAAGGATTTACTGGGGCCATTCAATTATCTTAATGGTCACGACGAAGATGAGGATGATGATCACAAAGGGCATAATCACTAGCAAAATCGAGGTATACTAAATGCGAAGTGGCACTTAAAAAGCTTGTAAATGTATTTAAATCCGATTTCATATTTTATGGTGTAGTCCTGGCGTTTTTTCTATGCGCATTTGTATTTTTTTGGGAAAAACGATTCACGCTTAACCTGATTCTGCTCAACGAGACAAAACGAAATGAAATCATTGAACGCATAAGTGTTCCATTTGGGGATTTTTTAACGTTACTACTTGGGATTGTCGTTGAAGCCCTGCCATTTATTGTGCTTGGTGTTGCTGTATCCGTTATTATTCAGCGTTTTGTATCCGTGAAACTGATGAGTCGGCACTTACCGAAGAATAGTACACTGCGTGGTTTTGTGGTTTCGTTATTTGGTATATTTATGCCAGTTTGTGAATGTGGCAACGTACCAGTGGCTCGAAGTTTGGTGATGAAGGGTTTTAGCGCCAGAGAGTCAATAACGTTTCTACTTGCTGCACCAAGTGTAAATTTGGTAACAATTATCGTTACTTTGGAGGCCTTTAACTTTAATCGCTCGGTGGCGGTTGCTCGAGTGGGGCTGACTTTGCTTATTGCTAATATAACCGCGTATGTTGTCGTGAAATTTATACATAGTAATAGAATTTTTACGAAGGATTTTAAGGCGGTTTGCGATACCAATAAGTCAGATAAACATGATACAAAATCGAGCCTTAGCTTGTTTCGATCTGAAATGTGGCTTATTTTTCGAATGCTGGTAATCGGTGCTGCTATTGCTGCTGCGTCACAGGTATTTATACCTCGTGAAATAATAACCGAGATTGGCTCAAACTTGTTCTTATCTGTGTTGGCAATGCTTATTTTGGCATTCGTTATTTCTATTTGCTCCAGTGTTGATTCGTTTTTCGCACTCGCCTACGTTGGTACTTTCAGCCTTGGGTCGATACTTACTTTTCTGGTCGCCGGGCCGATGGTGGATATAAAAATGCTTGCACTTATGAAAACGACTTACACTGCCCGAGTGTTGGTGGTTATCACAGGTTGTGTTGCGGTTATGGCTGTAATAGCTGGAGTGGTGTTTAGTTATGTTTGGTAAGTCAAAAGGTGCTGTATTTATCATTACGTTGATCCTTATCGGGTTTTGTATCTACCCGATTTATCTTTATGTAAACGGCAATATAAATCTGTATATTCACCCACGCTACAACTGGTTTAGTTTGTTGATGTCCATGATTGGGTTGAGTCTGTTGGCGGCTGGTCTCATTTATTCACATGGTCGCAGCAAACTTCGCTTTCGGTACTTTGATGTCTTGCTCGTAGTATTGTTGGTTTTGGCGTTTGTAGTTCCAGCTCAGCCACTGTCACAGCAGGCCATTGGTAAAAAATCTCTCGTACTGCCATCGTATGAGCAGAATGGGCTAGATGGGGGTGATAGCGATTGCCCAGAACAGACTGAGCCTTACACTATTGATGTTTGGGTATACGTGCTTGGTTACTATGACTTTGATTGTTTTACGGAATCAGATGTGAATATAATCGGATTTGTTATCGATTCGGTCGAGAATCCGCTCCCCGACAATATGTATTACCTGGGCAGAACAGTCATTTCCTGCTGTGTGATTGATGCCAGACCGTATGCATTACCGGTTTTGATTGAAAATGGTGTGAAGTATGATAAAGATACGTGGCTCCGAGTCCAGGGCAAAATGCAGCGAAAAAAAGTAAATGGTATTGAGCAGGTAGTTATTAGACCGTTGAGCGTAGTAGAAACCGAGGATTCTTCCAAGCCTTATGAATTTTACAAGAGTAGAAAACCCGAAACAATTAATGGACTTGAGCGCACAACTGATTAAGCCTCATTTGCAAGTGACATCACCTTTGATTAAACCGGGAAGTGTCGTTGTGGTTGCTGTTAGTGGGGGTATTGATTCAATGTCACTACTCCACATCTTGAGTAATTGTACTTACAAAGTAATCGTAGCCCATTATGATCATGGTATTCGTGCCGAATCTGCAAACGATGCAGCATTTGTTTGTGCCAAGGCAAAGGAATACGGAATGCTTTTTGAGCTTGGTAAGGGAATGCTTGATGCCACAGCAAGTGAGAAACAAGCTAGGGAGTTCAGATATAAATTTTTAAAGAGTATTGTTCATAAGTATAATGCGGCAACGATAGTTACAGCGCATCACCAAGACGATGAAATTGAGACAGCGGTTATTAATATTCTGCGCGGCACGGGAAGAAAAGGTTTGACGCCAATGCGTCATAACGAAAACATTTGGCGGCCGTTTCTGTCATTAAGAAAAGCCGATATAGAAGACTATGCACGTGCTCACAATATTGCATGGCGCGAAGACGCCACCAACCAAGAGGATCGCTACTTAAGAAACTACGTAAGACACAACATTACTCCAAGAATAACTGCCAATGCTCAGAAATTTGAAGAGTTACGGGATGTTTTGGATTCAGTAGAAATCAATAATAAGCATGTTAACGAGCGCGTCCGTAGGCTCGTTAAAAGTATGACTTCGGGCGATGGGCTTAGCAGAAAAAAATTTATTAACTTGCCACACACTGTTGCATCAGAGATAATGATAGCCTGGTTAGATGAATGTGGGTGTCCAGTGCTTGACCGAAAGCGAGTTGAAATTTTGACCGTAAGGGCAAAAACGGGTCGTGATCAAAGCAGGTACGCGGTGTCCAAGGGGGTGTATATGCACATAACTAAAACCCATCTAAAGGTGCTTAAGAAGGGACTGATATAATTAAGGACGGATATGGACCGTAAAAAATTCAAAGTAAATAAGAACGGTGGAGACAACAACAAGAATCGGTTCAAAAGTGCCGGTTTTATTGCCATTCTCATATTATTTGGTTTGATACTGTTCACTGCGTTTAATCAACCAAGCACGCTTAAAGACGTATCATTTTCAAATGTTATTGAACGCGCGAATAATGGCGAGATTAAGAAAATTCAAATAAAAGGTGAAGAGCTAGAAATTACTCCAAAAGGCCAGGATAAAGCGACTGAGCGCTCGCGCAAAGAAGCTGGATCAAGCATTTTTGAGCAAGGCCTAAAACAAGGAAAAACAGAAGTTAACGTAGAAAAGGCCAGTAGCAGTGGCGATACTTGGATTTACTTGGCGGGCAGTATTTTACCGATTATTATTATTGCCGTCATTTTGATATTCATGTTTAGGAGTGCGCAGGGTCAAGGTAGCCAAGCACTCAGCTTCGGTAAGAGTAAGGCTAAGCTTTACGGTTCTGACAAGAAAAAAATGACCTTCAAAGAAATCGCTGGCAATGCCGAAGCCAAGCAGGATCTGGAAGAAGTAGTTGAGTTCTTGAAGTTTCCAAAGAAGTTTGAGGGACTTGGTGCAAAAATACCCAAAGGCGTTTTGCTTGTAGGGCCTCCTGGTACCGGTAAAACGATGCTCGCCCGCGCTGTTGCTGGTGAGGCAAACGCCCCATTTTTCAGTATCAGCGGCTCGGAATTCGTCGAAATGTTTGTGGGGGTTGGTGCCAGTCGTGTGCGTGATTTATTTACAAAAGCCAAGAAAAACGCCCCATGTATCATCTTTATTGACGAGATTGACGCTGTAGGCCGCAAACGCGGAAGCGGAATGGGCGGCGGTCATGATGAGCGTGAACAAACACTTAATCAAATTTTGGTTGAGATGGATGGTTTTGAACAAGGTCAAAACGTTATTGTGCTTGCAGCAACAAACCGCGCTGATGTGCTTGATCCTGCATTGCTACGACCCGGGCGCTTCGACCGACGAGTTATGATTGATCTCCCTGATCGTAAAGACCGCGAAGCTATACTAAAGGTTCACTTTAACAAGAAGCCAGTTAACAAGGGAGTTGACCTTGATGCGTTAGCTGCCAAAACTGCTGGCAGCAGTGGAGCGGATTTAGCGAATATCGCCAATGAGTCGGCTATTATCGCGGC
Organism: Candidatus Saccharimonadota bacterium; assembly: GCA_022841445.1. Taxonomy (GTDB): domain Bacteria; phylum Patescibacteriota; class Saccharimonadia; order Saccharimonadales; family UBA10212; genus JALHRM01. Next base: position 88,355 of record JALHRM010000001.1, on the reverse strand, counting down.
ACGTAATGACCGCAAAGAAATCAATAATGATGACGTTGTGAACGCATTTGAAAAGGTTGCTATCGGTCCAGAGCGTAAAAGTAAGATAATGACCGAAAAAGAAAAAGAACTTACCGCCTACCATGAAGCAGGTCACGCGGTGGTGGGGCATGTATTGCCCGACAGTGAAATGGTGCACAAAGTAACAATTATTCCTCGTGGGCGCGCTGGTGGTGTGACCTGGTTTATCCCACCCGAAGACAAGAGCTACCACAGTATCATTGAGTACAAAGATGTACTCGCCCGGATGTTGGGCGGTCGGATTGCCGAAGAAGTCGTTTACGGCATGGACCGTGTGACTACCGGCGCAGGGTCTGATTTGCAGAAAGCGGCTGAGCTAGCTCGTGAAATGGTGATTAATCAGGGAATGGGAAGCAAGAATCTGCGCAACCAGGTGTTTCATGTTGAAGATGGCATGATGATGGACAGATTGGTGCATGACCGTCAGTATTCGGATGACACTGCAAAGTTAATTGATGACGAAGTAGAAAGTTTAATTACTGAGGCGGCCAATAGAGCCAGAGCAGTCATTAAAGGCAATATGGATAAACTCGAAAAACTGTCGAGAGTTCTACTAGACAAAGAAACTGTTGAAGCGGATGAAGTGTTGAAAATCCTAGATGGTTCGTCTGTACCTAAAACAGCCATGCTTTACTAGGTTACATGCGAGTATATACGTTTAGGTTAAAACCCGGCACAGAACTGAGGGTAGAAGTCCAGAAATTTGCCGCCAAGAAACAAATAAAAGCAGGATTCATAGTTACGTGTGTGGCGGGTTTTGATCACGTAAAACTTCGAATGGCAGGCGCGGAGCCAGATAACCAGGACATTCGAGAATATCATGAAAAATTTGAACTTGTTTCGCTTGCCGGTACTCTTAGCAACACAGATTGCCATCTACATATGTCAGTATCAGACAAAGACGGCAAAGTAATCGGCGGGCACTTAAAAGAAGCTCGTGTTTCTACGACAGCCGAAGTTGTCATAGGTGAGGATGAAACAAAACATTATGCAAGAGAGCATGATAGCCAAACAGGGTTTAGTGAACTTAAGGTGTTAGACTTGTAGGGTGAATTACCTGTATTCTTTTCTTCCGGCTTCGGTACTTTCTGTTAGTTCCATTCATGAGTTTTATTTGTCAATGTACGAAGCTGTACATTTCCTTATAATAACTCCCAACTGGCATCAATTAGAAAGCACCTCACTTAACATAATGAAAGAAAGCAGGTAATTCGTGGCGATTGAACGTATTACTCAGCCTGATGAGCAAATATCTGACAATGACGAACAGGAATTTGAGCTTACTTTGCGGCCGTCTGATTTTGATAATTACATTGGGCAAAAACACCTAAAGGATAATATCCAACTGGCAATAAAGGCTGCAAAAAAGCGCGGTGACCCGATTGATCATGTGTTGTTGCATGGCCCCCCAGGACTTGGGAAAACGACAATGGCAATGGTGATAGCCAACGAAATGGGGGCAAATATTCGTATCACATCCGGTCCAGCGGTTGAACGTGCTGGTGACCTTGCGAGCTTACTCACAAATCTTAATGACGGTGATGTGCTGTTCATTGATGAGATTCATCGACTCAACCGAACGGTTGAAGAGGTCCTCTACAGCGCCATGGAAGACTTTAAGCTTGATATTATGCTTGGCAAGGGACCAACAGCACGGAGCTTGCGACTGGATCTGCCGGCATTCACCATAATTGGCGCGACCACTAGAACTGGCGCCTTGGCGGCACCACTACGTGATCGATTTGGGCATGTTCACCGGCTCGAATACTATCAACCAAAAGAAATCGAACAAATAGTCACTCGCGCGGCTTCAATATTAAAGTCATCAATCAATAAAGATGCAGCGCAGCTTTTGGCTGGGCGGGCACGTCTCACACCACGAATAGCTAACCGCCTTCTTAAGCGCGTTCGTGATTATGCTGATGTTAACGGCGACGGTATTATCGATCAAATATCAACCGAGAAAACACTTGCCATGTTACAGATTGATGAACTTGGGCTAGACCAAAGCGATAGAAACGTGCTAATTGCGATTATAGATAATTACAACGGTGGTCCGGTGGGCGTTGAGACGCTGGCGGCATTAACGAGTGAGGAACGATCGACCATAGAAGATGTCATTGAGCCCTATTTGATGCAAATTGGATTGTTGGAGCGCACGCCACGCGGTCGCAAAGTGACACCTCGCGCCTATAAGCACGTGGGCAGAACGCATAATAAGTTAAAGTCAGATCCGCAATCCAAACTACTCTAAAGTGTGTGGATACAAGGTATCACTAGAACCCATCCCAGGGTAACGTTTCCGACCCTTAAACTGCCCTTGTCGGTTTCGCTCGAAAATCATCAGTTTTTTGGAAACAAAAATTATTTTGGGATGGGTTCTAGAGGTATACTGTTAGTATGAGTCCTAGTCATCAACATCCCGACGCCGACCCAAATATCAGAGCATCCGCAACAGTTGAACGTATGTTGGATGAAGGCGAAAAGGTTATGTACGTTCTGAAGCGTCATCCAATTGGTCTGGTAATTATGTATGTGCAAGCGGTAATCGGTGTAGTGGCAGTCGCACTATTGTTTTTTTTGGTCGGTCCGGAATTCGCCAATGAAATTCCTGACGATGTAAAAGTCTTGCTTGGTGGCGTCGCACTATTTGGGCTGGGTGTGTTAGTGCTCATCATGATAGTGGCAACCTATATTTACAAGCTCAGTCAGATCACCATCACCAATAAAGAAGTGGTGCAGGTTCTGCAGCGTGGATTGTTCAGTCGCAAGGTATCAAGACTTGATTTGAGCAATGTCGAAGACGTTACGGCCGACCAGCATGGTATCTTGCAGTCGATATTTAATTACGGAACCTTGACGATTCAGACCGCTGGCGAGCTGGAAAATTTTATTTTTCCGTATTGCCCGCATCCGAACACATACGCCGATGAGATCCTCGATGCCAGGCAAGAACACAGCAAACTCGGAAGCTAGTAGAAGTTATTCGCTGAATGGATTGCTACGGTTTTGATCGACATTGGCAGATGTTGAGGTTTGACTGTCAGAAAGTTGTTTAATTTTTTCGATTACCGTGGGGTCTATTGTGATGCGCTTTAGTTTGGTGAGGTTCTCGCTTAAACGCCCAGCATCGGCTGAGGGATTGGTGTAATTGAGCATGCGGAGTGTGGTGAAACCGAGTATTCCGCCAACAATGATGGCGACGACAATAATTTCATACTTCAGTAAATTGGATGCAATGCTTCGTCCGTAATGCTTAAGACTAAGCGACTGTTTAGGCTGATCTTTTTTTGATTTAGTTTCTTCCTTCTTGCCAATAGTTATGCCGAATAATTTCATATGTTTATCCTCATGGCCTCAAGTACACATCAATTGATAAATTGGTTCGGTCGAGTAGTCCGGGTGCCGTGTCGCTCGGTGTTATAGCAACAGAAGTGACCTGCATTCGGCGCCGATTATCTTCGATTTTTTTAAGGAAATCGAGCAAATCTTCATACTGTGCTGGGTCGCACTGCAAGGACACTTGCAGAACAGACACACCCTTAATATTAGTCGGTGAAACAAGTGATCCGCCCTTGCCAGGTGTGAAAGATATTTGCCGGATCGGCACATTGGCTTCTCTGCTAAATTTGTCCAGCTCGGCCAGCGCTTTGGTTTGCTCGGTATCCTGAGGTAGAACTCGGCTAGCTATGGTCTCGATTTCTTGGTTTTGCTGGATGGCTTTTTCTAGTGACTGAAAACTTTTGATGGCCAGTTCATTGCTTTCTATATCCGCCTTTGCTACGGCAATTTCCGTTGAGCGTTTTGCGGCAATACTATCTGCAAAATAGAATGTTATAACTAAGCCGCCAATCAGCAATAAATTAATACCGAGGAGTATGTAGAAGAATTTTTTTGGAGGACTCACGGCTTACCACCTGGCTTCTTAAAGTAAGCATGAATAGTAACAAGATAGGGATATTTTGCTGACTGAGCATTCTCGTTATTGTCAGATGAACTACTTGTACTATCACCGTTTTGACTGACATCTATCAAATCAGCAGTACTGAATAGATCTTTTTTGGCTTTTATATTTTCCACTAGCGTTGTGGCTATCGTTCGGTCGGTTACTGCCGCAGAAATAACAAACGGTTTTTCAGTGCCAGGTGCAACTGGTTTTGCACCGGCAACCGAACTTGCTTCGCCGGTAAGGTCGCTAGAGCTAAAATCGAGTTGTTTTAATACCGCTCCAGAAGGTAGTAGTTTAGCAATATCAGGCAAAATGCCGGAGAATTTTACTTGGCGGTTAAGTAGTTGATCGATTGTTTCTATTTGGTCGTATAGTTTTTGGCCTTTTTGCTCTACATCTTTGAGGCCTGCAAGTTGTTGATTTTGCGCTTCTAACTCGTTGTTTAGCCCATTTTTTGTGGACTGCATACTAAAGATGCTCAGGGCGGTAACTAAGGAAATGGCAATTGCCATAGAAAACGAAATCCAGGTATAACGGATAAGTCGGGTGTTGCGCATGGCATAACGAATGTCTTGCTTGGCTTGGTCTGGTATGAGATTAATCATTTATTTGGTTACCTCATCAGGGTGTATAAGTGCCAGTCCAGTCGCAGTTGCATACACAGTACTTTCTAGCTGGTTAGGTGGTTGCAAACCGTCAAAGTCAACATGCTGCCAAATACCGCACAGCCGAGACGGAATACGAAGTGAACTGGTAAGATACGTGCTAAAGCCTGGTAAGTTAGCTCCGCCACCGAGCAAGATTACTTGGCCAACCTTTTCATTGTTATCGCGGTCTTCAAAGTATCGAATGATTTTACGGACTTCATTGATAAGTGATTTTAGTGGTGGTTCCAGTGCGGCGGATATCTCGGCTTGTTTTTTGCTGGCATCAAGCCCGTATTTGCTTTTGATAGTGTGGGCCTGGGCTTCACTTACTTTTAGACTTGAAGCCATCGCCTGAGTCAGTGTGTCCCCTCCAAATTTTATAGTTCCGGTAACTCGTACTGCGTCGCGGTTGTAGATAATAAGGTCAGTAGTAGATGAACCGCAGTCGATAACGAGTGTTGGTAGATCGGACTGCTCAGCCTGACGAACCAGACGACTGACACTTACGATGCTAGGTTCCATAACTGCAACTTCAAGCCCTAATATGGAAAACAAACTCATGTATGAGTCAACGACTTTTTTGGGTGCTGCTGCGACCATGTAGTCATGACCTTCGTTTGTCTTTTCGACTAATCGGTAGTCAATATAAAGGTCATCAATTGGGACTGGCACGTACTGTTCAATCTCGAGTTTTATAGCATCAAGCACATCGTGATCATCCATTGGGGGTAAGCCTATAACGCGGTTATAGGAATGAGTTACGGGTAGAGAAACAGCGATACGCGGTGTGCTCACGGTACCGGTTATATCGTTCTTAAAAAGACTCATAGCCGAGGCCGCTACTACCTCAAAGTCGGTGATTTCGCCGTCATGAATTGCGCTCGGGTCAAAAGTTGACTTCCCATAACCTTCCAAAATAGCCTTTTTCCCACTGCTTTCGCCGAGTTGAACTACCTTTATTGAACCACGCCCAATATCAAAACCAAACAGTGGCTTTTTATGGTACGTAACGGAGGGTTTGACTTTGCCCATTTGTTTTTGCTGCCCACATTCCTTCCGGCCTAGTATAGCATAACCGTTAAGAAGTTATCAGAGTTGCATGTACTCAATCGTATACTCTCATGTACCCACGTTTGACCCAGGTGGAAGTGAGATTGCTGCTACCTGGAACTGAAGCGGTGAAGTTGATAACGGCATTGTTGCCCAGTTCAATTGATTGACCTGCCACTGCCCCAATTGCGCCATTATTGGAAACTCTCGCTCGTGACCACCGCGCATACAGAATACTGCCCGGCGCACTGCCGTTGTTGCTAAGGTCAATTCGAACTTGATCTTGACTGTTTTTTAGAGCAGAACCATTGAGTGTGCTGCAGTTCGGCGGGGTTTCGCCACCGACCGAGCAAGCACTGCTCCAATAAGCGATAAAGTATATGCCGGTTCCTGAAGAATTTGTCTGGACAGTGCCGTTATTGCCAATAACAATACCGCCTGAACCGTCTGCCATTATGACCGGTAATGTAGTGCCGAGGGAATTTGGTACTACCATTCTTGCATTGTTGCCAAACGTAAGATTGCCGTCCACCCATACATCCCCCGACAAATTAACGGTGCAGTTGTTGCCGAGTGCAATGTTGCCAGTAATTCTTAAGTTAGCTGGCCAGGTTTTAGTTTGGTTGTTGCCACATGAAACAGTTGTGCTACTTGGGGCAAGCGTTGTTGTAACTGCAGCTTTTTGAGCGTTGCGGTCATAGTCAGGAAGAATCGCTGGCGTGACTGTCTGGTTTGGGATAAGTCCAGGATTGGACATATTTGTACCGGTTGTTTGATTGGTTGCCCTTACGTCGGCGTATATTCTGCCATTATTACCAATAGTGATGGGTTGACCGTTTTCACCGCTAGCGCAGACTCGCGGGTAAGTAATGTCTACCGGGTTCGGACAATTTGTATGTGCTACGCGAACATTCATGGCATTAGCGACCGGTGTGCTGGACAAGCCAATCTGACCGTTATTACCAACAGTTATAGTGCCATTTACAACTACGTCGCCACCAGTTATTTTGGCGTTGTTCTGAATGACTAGTCCGCCAACGCCGCTAACGACAGAAGTAATACCGCCGGTTCCACTGGTAACTTCCCTTATGTCCATCTCATATTTACGAGTTGACTTAGCGGTGGCCGAAGTTATTGGTGAATATGTTTTGGCTACAACTGTTATAGTTTTGGCGTCCGGTGTAACGCCGTTTGCGACGGTAGTTTCGTAAGTTGTTTTGACATTGCGCACAGTATCATTTAGTAGTGTTACTTCACCCCCAGAACCAGACCAGCTCGGGACAGTATTCATTTTACTAATTGCATTGTCTAAGCCGGCATCGGCGGTAAACTGGGCGTTGACGCGGTAAGATTCTTGTACGGATAAATTCTGGTTGACAACAACACTGCTAGACACAGCGGCGATAATCATAATTACAAGAACACCCGTAACAAGTAGTACTGGCAGTATAAAGCCATGTTCATCATTCTTTTGTCGGAATAATTCTAAGTACTTCATTACTGATTCCTCAGTGTGGTGCGGGTTGAATTACTTAACATTAAGGTCTTGCCAAATACCTTCTCGCTCATATCGACATTCAAGCTTACTGATCGGGCTTGCGTGGCGTCGGAAGTCGTGACGTTACTGGCATCATAAAAAGTAAAGGTGAGGTTGCTGAGTCGTTTACTGAGGGTTCGATCTGCCGGACAGGTTGCTGTAGCATTAGCGCTCGGGCAGGTGGTAACTGCGGTGTTACCTGCTGCGTCAGTATTTTTAAGAATTCGCTTATTCATGTTAGTTCCCGAAGCGTAGTAAATGAATTCGTTGCTATAGGGGCTACCAGTACCGGCATCGTAAATGATATTTCGGTTACTATCTAGCGCAGGGGACTGAATAATAATGATATTACTGGGGTCGTTCGTCATCCATCCACCCGTTGGTGCGTACGTGTCGGTGAGTGTATTGGCGGATGCAATCGAGTCCGCCAGCCTGATGTCATCCACGAGTTGAGTAAGAATAACTTGTGATTCAAGAGCCATTTCGGTTGTAATTTGTGACTGCAGGGCATTGGCATAGTAGTAAAGTGTGACCGTAAAAAGTGTTCCCGCCAGTATAGTTGAGACGCCAACTGCGATAATAACTTCAACTATCGTGAATCCTTTTTCTGCACATTTTTGGAAAATTTTCATTGTCCAACCCCCAGCTCACTGATAAGTGTACGATATGAGACTGTCTTCGTAGCTCCGTATTCGCTATAGCTGATAGTTACATCAACTTGTTTTATACCTGTTTCGGGCTGAGTAACTACATATTCAGCACTTTTTGGTGCGCTGAGAATGTTCGGAAGTTCACCGCTGAAGCTCGTTGTTCCAGTAGTGACACTGTTGTATCCAGCGCTTCTTAAGGTTTCGATTTTGTTTTGAGCCAGCATATTAACCAGTGTTAAATCCCTAGCACGATTTTGAATTACTGCGAGGTTGCTTAGACCAATAGCCACAGCCGGGACGATAATTCCAAACAAGCCGATTGCGACTACCAGCTCTACAACCGTAAATCCTTTTACGCGTTCTGCACCAGCACGGCTGTTTTTGTGCAAAGCATAAAATCTTCCCTGCTTCTTGCTCATTTTCGTCTTAAACAGTCCAGTACTCCTTTCATCGTACGAAAGTACGACTCCGTCCGTGCTTCCTGTTTGCACCGAAACTGAGTCAAGCGTAGAGTGCGTAATTTTTGCCTACCCATAATGCTTATCTTAAATAGTATAGGACTAATGCTGTAATCTCAACACTATAAATAACCCGCCAGATAAGTATGGCGGGTTATTTTGCTTTTTATCGGCTAGGATTAGTTCAAGCTTTCCTTGCTCTTTACTGTTGCACCCTTTTCCTCATAGTAGTAAACCATGAATTTGGCACATGGTGCTGTGGTACAGGCGGTTGTGCCATCGGCTTGTAGTGGCCGGTAGCCGTACTGGTCCTGTGTTGGCGTAGCACTGTTTACCATTGTGTTTGCTGTTTGGTTTGGAGCACGGAATGCAGCGATATCTGCACCTCTAAGATTAGCCGTAATCCATGAATCGGTGTTTACGCTACCGGTGAATATGGGGTAGCCACCATTATCGTTGTAATATACTTCGAGCTGTGTAGCGATTGTATTTGTGTCTGTTCGGCGCTCAGTATCACGCGCTCGGGCTTGTACACCCTGAAAACTGTTTAATACTAATGCCGCCAAGATACCGATGACGACGATAACGATCAGAAGCTCAACGATTGTAAAGCCCTGCATTCGCTTGTTAATTCGGGAGATCATGTAGGTCCCACCCTCCTTATTTTAATTTTTTACTGCTTATAAATAGCTGGACAGCATTAAGCCTGTCTTACCCACATTATAACCGTAAGTGGTATAACGTCAATTATATTTTAAAGATTTTGTGTAAGAGAGCTAATTGGTCCGATTACACTGGCAGCGATAAGTCCAACCATGCCGCCCATAACGACAATCATAAGAGGCTCAATAATGGAACTTAAACTACCTACAAGTGAATCAACCTCTTCTTCGTAAAAATCAGCAACTTTTACGAGGATGGTATCGGTTTGCCCGGTTTCTTCACCAACGGCTAGCATCTGACTAACAATTGGGGGGAATAATTTGCTTTCGGACAGTGGCTCGGATAATTGTTTCCCGGCGCGAACTTCTCTAGCAGCATTGACGAGCTCTTGCTCGATAACGTAATTGCCGATGGCCTTGGCTGTGACATCGATGGCCTCCAGGACTGTAACGCCGGCAGCCATGAGCGAGGCGAATATTCGAGAAAACCTAGCAATTGCTACTTTGGCAATGATCACTTTGATAATAGGTACTTTAAGCAGAAACGCATCAAATTTCTGGCGGCCTTTCTCTGTTTTTCGCCAGCGAGCAAGCGCGATTGGCCCACCAATAAATACCGCCAACAGGATGTACCATTGGTTACGCATAAATTCGCTTACTGCCAACATAATTTTGGTCTGAATCGGTAGAACTGCGTCTGGCCCACCCAGATTGATGATCATGGCACCGATTTTTGGAACCACAAACATAGTCAGAGCAAAAAAGGCGATTATGGTAATACCAAAGAGTACAGCCGGGTATGTAGAGGCGCTTTTTACTTTGGCGCGTATGGCGGCATCTTTCTCTTGCTGCAAGGCAAGCTTCTTTAAGATGTCATCTAAAATACCGCCAGCTTCACCGGCGCGCACCATATTTACGTAGACATTACTAAAAACGTCTGGATGGTCTCCAAGAGCATCACCAAGCGATACACCACTTTCTACTTTCTTAGCTACCTGTGCCAATCTTGATTTAAAGTATTTATTGTCGGTTTGAGCTTGTAGAGTAGCGAGTGAACGTACCATCGGCACACCGGCATTGATCATGGTTGAAAGTTGCCGGGTAAATATAACCAAATCTTTTGTCTTAACCTTTTTACCCAGACTCAAAATGCTTATTTTGTCGAGACTATTCGACTTCATCTCGGCTTTAATAAGTATTGGCCGTAGCCCCTGACTCACTAATGTTTTACTAGCTCCAGACTTATCACCTGCACTAACGGTACCCCTGACGAGTTGTCCGGAGCCATTGCGAGCAGTGTAAGTAAATGATCCCATGCTATTCTCTTGTTACCCTTAGGATTTCTTCGACGGCAGTGAGTCCGCGAAGCGCTTTAATAAATCCATCGAGCTGCATGGTGATCATATTTTCTTTAATTGCCTCGCCTTGGATCTGTTCGCTAGTGGCATTAGCGACAATCATGCCCTGTATTTCCGTAGAGCTGCCAATAACTTCGTAAATACCGATTCTACCTTTAAATCCGTTATGGTTGCAGGCATCACAGCCACCCTTTTTTGGTCGCCAGAAGTATTTGATGCCGTTTTCGGTCGTCGCAAGATCGGACTTCTGCTCATTATCGATTTTACCGATACCGCCGTCGAGGGCTTGTTTTTCAAGGAGGTGATAATGCTGGATCATCTTGGAATCATTTAATTTGAACATATTGGTTAGACCCTTGAGTTCATTGGCATCTGGCTTGTATTGCTCTCGACAGGTCTGGCACAGTCTCCTCACGAGCCGCTGCCCAATAACTGCTCGAACAGTGCTTGCAATCAAAAAAGGCTCAATGCCCATATCGAGCAGACGAGGTAGACAAGTTGCGGCATTATTTGTGTGAAGTGTGCTGAAAACAAGATGTCCTGTTAAAGCTGCCTGCACACCGAGTCCGGCTGTTTCAGAATCACGTATCTCGCCGACCATGATGATGTTAGGGTCCTGTCTAAGTAGCGCCCGGAGCCCATTCGCAAATGTCATTCCGGCTTTTGGGTTTACCTGAGTCTGATTTACTCCACCGATACGGTACTCAACTGGATCTTCAACGGTAGAAATATTAACGGAAGGACTATTTAAGATTGATAACACACTGAAAAGGGTGGTAGATTTTCCAGAACCAGTTGGGCCAGTAACCAGAATCATGCCATGAGGTTCACGGATCGCACCGTTTATTGTGTCCAGTGAATGCCCCCAAAAGCCGAGCTCCTCAAGTGTTAGCGCTTTTGCGGTATCGTTCAATACTCGCATAACTACTTTTTCACCTTCCATAATCGGTAGGGTTGATACACGCAAGCTCCACATTCGTTCTCCAACGCTAATTTTCAAGCGTCCATCTTGCGGAGCGCGCCGTTCGTCAATCTTTAAATTGGACAGGATTTTTATACGACTTACTAATGCAGCCATAATTTTTTTCGGTAGTCTATTAGCTTCCTTTAATATGCCGTCAACTCGGTACCTGACCGAAAGGTACTGATCTCTTGGTTCGATGTGGACATCACTGGCGCCTGTGCGAATAGCGTATTCAATAATCAAATTTACGGTTTGGGCTATCGGCGAATCTTCGGCAATATCTTCTTCTGAAACATCTTCGTCGACTTCGTCCTCGTCTTCATCTGATACCACTTTGGCAAGCTCACCGCTAATGTTCTCACGATATTGGTCGAGTCCGGCACTAATATTGGTCCGCGTGGCTGTATAAATCCTAATATTCTCACCAAGTGTTTTTTGTAGCACATCCAAAGCTTCAACATCGTCCGGGTCTTCCATGGCAACCAAATTGCATTCTGTGTCGCCCTCTACTTCAAAAAGAATGGTTCGAAATTGCTTGGCGATGTGTTCTGGGATAAGTTTTAGAATTTCTTTCGGAATATCTTTGGCACTAAATTCGATGTATGGTACACCGATATCTTCTGCATATAGCATGGCGATTTCTTGTTCGCTGGCGATGTTTCCAGCCACAGCCACAGCCATGAGGGATTTTTTCTCGTTCTCGGCTTGCTGCTTAAGCGAATCAAGCTGTTCTTTGTTCAACTTATTGCTCTTCTGCAATAAGCGTTCCACCTTTTTGTCTGATACTTCCATGTTCAAGGCTCAGTATACAATATTTACCACAAGCGGTATATGTGGTCACTTAACTGAAATAACCAACAGCACTTTTTGAGCCGGAACTGCCTGCTATACTTGCTTAAACAGGTATAAGTATCAGGGAGGTATTTGGGGATGGCTGACAAAACACCAGCAGAAAGTTCTAAAAAAACAGAAAAAGATGGCCGCACTGCAGCGTTGAGTCTGGCTATTGGTCAGATTGAAAAACAATTTGGCAAAGGTTCAATTATGCGACTTGGAGAATCTCAAAAAGTCGATGTGGAAACAATCCCAACCGGCAGTATTAGTCTGGATATCGCCCTGGGTGGTGGTGTGCCAAAAGGGCGTGTTATTGAAATTTATGGCCCAGAAAGTTCTGGTAAGACGACCTTAAGTCTGCATATCATTGCCGAAGCTCAGAAGTCGGGCGGCACGGCGGCATTTGTTGATGCCGAACACGCACTGGACCCTTCTTATGCAAAGAGAATAGGCGTCAACACCGATGACCTGCTGCTTAGTCAGCCCGATAATGGCGAGCAAGCACTTGAAGTTGTAGAGGCGTTAGTCCGAAGTAACGCCGTCGACATTATTGTCGTGGATTCTGTTGCGGCTTTGGTGCCGCAAGCAGAAATCGAAGGTGATATGGGTGATGCACACATGGGGCTTCAGGCTCGTCTGATGAGTCAGGCTCTCCGTAAGCTGACCGGCATCATTAATAAGACTAATTGCACAGTAATCTTCCTAAACCAATTACGTATGAAAATAGGTGTTATGTTCGGCAATCCAGAAACTACCACTGGAGGCAACGCCTTGAAATTCTACGCTTCAGTGCGGATGGATATTCGTCGTATTAGCCAGATTAAGACTGCCGAAGAAATCATCGGTAACCGTGCACGAGTCAAAGTAGTTAAAAACAAAATAGCCCCACCGTTCAGGGAAGCCGAGTTTGACATTATGTACAACCAGGGCATTAGTCGTGAAGGCGATATTTTGGATCTTGCCACCAATATGGAAATCGTTCGTAAGTCTGGTGCTTGGTTTGAATATGATGGATCAAATATTGCCCAAGGGCGCGAAGCAGCCAAGCAGTACCTGCGCGATAATCCAAAAGCAATGGACAAAATTGCTTCCGAAGTTCGGAAAACATCACAGAAAGACTAAAGGTTAAATGGAATTAGTCAGCCTATCATCGCAGCCAGGCTTAGCAAAATTTTTGAATTCAGAGTTTGCATCCACAATATCTGTTCCGATTGATAAAAAAGGGACACTACATATCGCGACCCTCGTTTTCTATCATACAGAGTTGCCACTGATGTTATATTTTGTAACTTCAAAAAATTCCGAAAAACTTCAAATGCTTAAGGTGGGCAAGCCGATAACAGCAGCTTGTGTGGTGGGAACATATAAAGGCACACCGTTTACGCTGCAAATGCGCGGGACTGTGCAGGTTATTGACCATAGCAAACATCAGGATATCGTCGATGCCTACTATAAAAAGCGGGGTAACCGTCACGATGACATAGTTGATGGTATTAGCGTCATGCTGAAATTTACTCCAAATTGGGCTAGATTTACTGACTACACGAATGGTTATGAGCGAAAGTTTTTGAGGACTTAGACCTGTGGCCATATATATTTTGGACGGCGGAGGGATACGGACATCTAAAGACCAAGGCAAGCGTCTTTTTAGCGAACTTATACGCGGCATTGATAACCCAAAAATATTGCTCTCCTTTTTTGCGCAGCCTGAAGAAGGTGAGTTTGTCGTGGTTTAAGGCAGCATGAAAATTACTTCAATAAAACAGCAGGTTAAAAACCCAGAGCGGGTAAGTGTTCATGTTGATAACAAGTACAGTTTTTCGCTCAGTCTTGATGAGCTTGTCGCACAGAAGCTTAAGTCTGGGCTCGAAATTGATAAACCACGCCTAACGGATCTAAAAAAAATATCCGACGAAGGCAAAATACGAATGAAGGCCCTGTCGTGGGTTCTGCTAAGACAGCATTCAACCAAAGAATTAAGAGACTACTTGCGCCGAAAAAAAGTTGATTCTGAATTGGGTGAGGTAATAATTTCTGATTTCTTGAAACGCAGCTACATTGACGATTACTCGTTTGCCAAGCATTGGGTTGAGGGGCGCCGTTCATCCCGCTCAAGCAGTCAGCGCAAATTACAACTTGAACTCCGACAAAAAGGGATTAACGCTGAAATTATAAAGCAAGTTCTGGAAGATGGCAGTGTTTCCGATGCCGCCGCGTTAGTCGAACTTATAGCTAAAAAAGGTCAGCTACCGAGGTACCGAGATGATCCGCAAAAATTCATGAGGTACTTAGCTGGTAAGGGTTTTAGCTATGATGATATTAAATCTGCCCTTGAAGCACAGAAAATCAGTTAGTACTGCCAAATAGTTTGCCGACAAGACCCGGCAACTGTACGCTATCACTTTCTTTATTACTAAGGTCTCGAACAATTATGTACTCGTCGCTTATCTCGATAATTTGGGTACGATTTATTATCAGCGTTTCGGTTCCAATTGCTTTTGCAATAGACTGGCCAACGTAAATTTTCTGGATTACGTACCACTCGTCATAGCAATAATCTGTAACTCTACCGAGTTTGCGACTCTTGGTTTTTACTATTTTATTGATAGGCTCAAAATTGATTTCAAGTATTTCGCGGTGTCTAGCAAGATCATTGGGGTCAGAAAGTACGCTGTGGTCGTTCACGATCATGCCGTCTCGTGACGTTTCGCGGACATCAGTTGTTAATAAAACATGTTGTCTATTTGCTCGGTCAGTACACCACCAGCCAACTACTTTTAGGCTTCTAGGATCAATAATTGGAAGCCTAGTTATGGCAATAGTTTGACCTGTTTGCAGGCTGATAATCGGCTGGTCAGCAAGCTGTTTGCTAAGCAAAAGCATATAAGACAAGTATAACGTACTATTTGCTACAACGAGTGCTTGTAAATATTATAGGAGCGTCTAATAATTGCATTATATGGGGAAATATTGCATAGCACTAGTGCTTATAATCAATCTTTTTTTGCCAAGCACGGTGAGCGCTGAACAATTATTAAGCCAGAGTATGATATTTTCTGAAATTTCGATGAGCTCGAAGGAATCGGCCAGTCAAGAGTATATAGAAATTTACAACACAACTGATGCCGAAATTGATCTTAGCGATTGGATGATCCAGTACGCCACAGCCGCAAGTACCGATTGGACTAAACCGACGCGCAGCATTCATCTATCAGGTATTGTTCCTGCGTTAGACCATTACATGGTCGCAAGTACCGAATTTACTGGTGGCACCCCACAGGCGACTTTTAGCGCTACTCTCGCCCAAGCTGGAGGGCATTTGCGCATTATTAATGGCGATGAAGTGCACGATATCATTGGCTGGGGCACAGCTAAGATGCCTCTACAGGGTGCGGCGCCATCTTCAACGCAGGGCATTAGTCTTATACGAAAAGTGGATGCCTCTCAGCAATACGTTCAATCGACCAATAACTCGACTGACTACGAACTAAATATTCCAGCTCAAGAGCAGTCTGATGAAACTTCTCAAGTTGACGATGCTGTTTCCGAAGATGAAAGTACTGCAACTAGCGAAGACGCGGCAGTGCCGGAAGTATCAAACAATTTTGCAAACTTAGAAATTTCTGAAATACTGCCGAATCCAGCGGCACCAAATAGTGACTCCACGAGCGAATACGTGGAACTTTACAATCCGACGAGCCAGGCGGTTAACTTAACGGGTTACAGGTTAACTGCCGGGCTCAATGAAACGTATAAACACATTTTTGAAAATACATATATCGGCGCGGGGGCATACTACGCAATTTATAGTAGTGATGGGAGCATAACACTTAGTAACACCTCAGGTATTGTGCGGCTTTATGCACCAGACGATACATTAATAGACCAAACAGGTACTTACGAAAAAGCCGCAGACGGTCATGCCTGGATATTTGCAGACGGTTCTTGGCAATGGACTACCCAAGCCACTCCTGGGCTTGCAAATGTGCTTATCAAACCAGTAACCGTAGATAAAAAGGCGGCAAAAACTACGAAAAAGTCCACTAAGGCCGCCCAGACGAAAGCTAAAAAATCTACCTCTAAAAAGGCATCAGTATCAAAAAATAGTCGAGCGAGTGCCACTACAAGCGACCAGGGAGATGGTGCTGATGGTGCCCATAAGGCTGCCGCGAGTAATAGCTTACAGACATCAGTACTTGCAGCGGTGGCCGGACTGGCCGTACTATATGCATGCTATGAGTACAGACATGACGTGGCAAATCGAATCCGCCAGTACCGAGAAAACAGAGCTGCTCGCCGAGCTTCTCGGTAGGTGCATTACGGACGGTATCGTAATTGAGCTAGTTTCGGATGTGGGCGGCGGCAAAACTACCTTTACGCGAGGTCTTGCTCGTGGCTTAGGCGTAAAGAGCGTGGTTACAAGCCCGACGTTTACGATCAGTAAGGTATATCCGGCTAAACGCGGTCTCGAACTTCACCACTTTGATTTATACCGACTTGATGATCCAGGAATCATAACTATGGAACTTGCCGAATCCCTGAACAGTGAAAAAGCTGTAGTAGTTATTGAGTGGGCTTACTCCGTACGCGGAGTACTCCCGGATAGTCGTTTAAGCATACATATTGCTACGGAGTCGCTGGACAAGCGACGTATTACCATTAAGTACAGCTCTATTCATAGAACGCTGGTCGATAAAGTTAAATCAAGATCGGGCGAGTAATGTTTGTACTATCCATAAAAACCGATAATCCCGAAGCAGAAATTGGCCTGTTCGAAGATAATTCAGAAATTACGCACGAAAAATGGAAGGCAGATAGAGAGCTGGCCGAAACTCTTCATATAAAAATTTCCGATATGCTACGGAAAAAGAATTATGAATGGTCTGATATTTCTGGGGTGGTATGCTACGAAGGACCGGGAAGTTTTACGGGTCTTAGAATAGGCCTTAGTGTAGCAAATGCTCTGGCATATGGACTCAAAATACCGATAGCTGCCGCAACGGGAGAAGACTGGGCTGCCCAAGCTTTAGTAAAAATTACTGACACTGAAAAAAATAGCTATGTAAGTCCTAAATATGGTAGCTTGCCACATATTACCAAGCCTCGAAAGTAATTGCCGGCACACCAAAAAACAGGTATAGTTAACTACGGATATTCTTGTTTGTTTTGGGATACCCATTCTACTTATATAAATATTTGATACACCTTTGATCAGTTAATTTTGGAACTAATGAAGTGATAGTGACGTTCCATTTTCATTGATCCTGGTACTCCTCGCAAACGAAAGGGGACAACATGGAACCAATTACCTTGCTTCTTGCAGCAATTGGTATTGCTGCTGGCTATGGCGCCAGCAATGTAGTAACACGTCGCAAAATCGGCTCAGCTGAGGCTGCCGCGCAGAAAGAACTTACTAAAGCTAAAAAAGAAGCAGCTGAGACCGCCAAAAAGGCTCAAGAAGAAGCTAGTCGCATCGCCGAGCAAGCTAGAAGAGATGAACAAAAGCGAAGATCCGAAATCAAAGACATTGAGCAACGTCTTTTAAACCGTGAAGAATCACTCGATAAAAAATTAGATGAACTCGATAAACGCGCCGAGAACATGCGTAGATCCGAAGACGAAGTCGAAGGTCTTAAAAATGAGATACGAGACATACGCGTTAAGCAGCAGGATAAATTGGAAAAAATTGCCAAGCTGACTAAGGCTGACGCTGCTGAAAAGTTAATGGCGATGACAGAACGCGACATTAGGGGCGATCTTGTAAATCTAATTGCCAAGATGCAAAACGAAGCACGCGAGGAAGCCGAAGAAAAAGCCGGTCATATCATTGTTGCGGCTATGGAGCGCATGGCTGGAGAAGTAACGGCCGAGCGTACAGTAACCGCAGTTAAACTCGAAGATGAAGAAATGAAAGGCCGAATCATTGGCAAAGAAGGCCGCAACATTCAGGCACTGCAACGGGCAACCGGTGTAGACATTATGGTTGACGATACGCCAGGCATGATAATCTTAAGTTCTTTTGACCCAGTACGCCGCGAAGTTGCTCGTCAAGCACTTGAGATGCTGCTCAAAGATGGTCGTGTCCATCCGGGGCGTATTGAGGAAGTTGTCGACAAAGCACAAAAACAAGTCATGAAAGATGTCATGCGCGCCGGTGAAGACGCTGCTCGTGAAGTTGGTATCATTGGTGTTCCGAAAGAACTGCTGCAATTACTAGGTGAGCTGAAGTATCGTACTAGCTATGGGCAAAATGTTCTGAAGCACAGCACTGAAATGGCACATCTGGCTGGTGTGATCGCAGAGATGATTGGCGCGGATGTTAAAACGTCTAAATACGCTGCGTTGATGCATGATGTTGGTAAAGCACTGACTCACAAAATGGAAGGCAAGCACCACCATATAAGTGCCGAGATGCTTCGTAAGTATGGTGCGCCAGAAGGTGTCGCTCATGCGGCCGAAGCTCATCATGATGATATTGAGGCAACGACCGTTGAAGCATTAGTCGTGCGAGTAGTTGATGCAATTAGCGCTGCCAGACCAGGTGCACGCAACATTAGTGCAGAAAACTTTGTTGAGCGCATGAAAGATCTAGAAAACACTGCGTTAAGTTTTGATGGCATTGAAAAAGCATACGCCATCAGCGCCGGACGTGAAGTCCGTGTGTTCGTCTATCCTCAAAAAGTTGATGACTTGCAAGCTATTAAGCTGTCACGCGACATCGCTACCAAAATAGAGTCGACAATGCAGTATCCCGGAACTATTAAGGTTAATGTAATCCGGGAAACCCGAGCCGTAGAGTTCGCCAAGTAGAAAGGTAGTCGGGACGATAATGCCGAAAACGAAAGGCGTCATCGCTGCCGGACACCCGGCGACCGCTGAAGCCGGGAAGTTGGTGTTGGAAGCTGGCGGCAATGCTATGGATGCAGCCATTGCAGCTGGTTTTGCAGCATGTGTAGCGGAACCTTTGCTGACGAGCTTAGGCGGTGGCGGGTTTATGCTCGTTCACGATACAGAATCCGGACAAAACCAACTCCTGGACTTCTTTGTTGCTATGCCCGGTAAGGGCTTAGATAAGTCGCGTGCTATTTCAAAAATGATACCAACTCCTGTGGATTTTGGCAGCACTGTGCAGATGTTCCATGGTGGGCATTCGACTGTTGCGGTGCCGGGAGTCGCCTTGGGACTTTGCGAGGCGCATTCACGATACGGCACAATGCCACTTAGTGAGCTTATCCAGCCGGCGGTTCATCTAGCCAGAAACGGTGTAGTGCAAACCGAACAACAGGAGTACCTAAATCTTATTCTAAAAGGCGTCTTTGAGTTATCGTCGGATATGCGTAAGTGTTTCTACAAAGATGGGAATTTACTAAAACAAGGCGATAAACTATTTAATCCTGACATCGCAGGTAGTTTGCAGGACATTGCCTCAACCAAGGGGCAAACGTTAATAGGTGGTGACATTGCTTCAGCAATACTCAAAGAAGTCGAGGCGGGCGGTGGTCTGATTACTGCAGAAGATTTAGCTGCGTATAAAGTAATTTCCAGACAGCCTATTGAAAGTTCATATCGCAGTTACCAGATATACACCAATCCACCGCCGTCTTCTGGTGGCGCATTGATAGCGCACACGTTGAAGCTTTTGGAAAAATACGATCTGGCATCGATTTCCTACGGTTCTTTTGAGTATCTGCAGCATCTAATTGAAGCCATGATGCGCACCAATGCTGTGCGTCGGAAGCGCCTCGATGCTTACATCAACGACGGTGATGTTTTGGATTGGCTGCTAGCCGATGCCAAAATGCATGATGACCACATTCGTTTGAGTTCGCGACTTGGCAACACTACGCATTTTTCGGTAATGGACTCCCTGGGCAATGCTGTCAGCATGACGAGCAGTAATGGCTCGGGTTCAGGTATTGCAGTGCCAGGTACGGGGATTTTTCTTAATAACATTTTGGGTGAGGAAGATTTGAACCCGGCTGGTTTTTATAAGCACTCCATAGGGCATCGACCAACTAGCATGATGTCACCGACTATTATTCTCGAAAACGGTAAGCCTCGTCTGGCCGTCGGTAGTGCTGGCAGCAACCGTATTCGCAGTGCAGTACTTCAGACCATCCTCAATGTTCTCGATCAACAGTTGCCTATTGAGTCGGCGGTCAGTGCTCCACGCATTCACTGTGAGGGCGAACTGGTAGAAATAGAGGGTGGTTTTGTAGATGCGGAAACGACTAAACTTGCTCGATTCGGCTATAACGTTAACGTCTGGAAAGAGCGGAATTTATTTTTTGGCGGCGTTCAAGCCGTTGAGCACAACCTGGTAACAGGTAATATGAGTGGCGCAGGCGATCCACGCCGCGGCGGTGTATCAGTCATGGCCACCTAGTGTAATAGAGAAAAATTCGGTATAATCAATCTGTTACAAACAGCGGGGATTGGCGCAGTTGGCTAGCGCGCGCGGTTTGGGACCGCGAGGTCGAAGGTTCGAGTCCTTTATCCCCGACCAATCTAAGAATCGTCCTGCATGGGCGATTTTTTGATTGTTTTACCTAAGAAAAAGCTTAACTTGCTTATAAATGCCCTACTTATCAGATATGAATTCTGTTGAGCCAATCAGCTCAAGTAGACCATCAAAGTTATTTTTTGTAACACGTTCACGAGTTTCTACTGGCGAAATTTCGTAGTGAACGACCTGATTACCACTTGAAAGAACTATGAATCGGGTTGCTTTCAGGCCATCATTACTTTCGCCGTAAATAAAATCACCTACTTCTTTGCCATTGATAACGTATATTTCAAGTTCCTGAATCGATCGTTTTTTATCCTTATCTTTATTTCTTGCAAATTGCTTATTAATATAATCCTTGGTGCTGAGTTTTTTTTCATTAAATTCACCACCTAGTATTAATATCTCGTTCAGAGTAGAAGTTGAATAAGGGTAGGATCGCAGTTTATTATCAGATAAGTCGGCGTAAGTGCCATTAGTCTGCCTAATCCTTCCGTCTTGAGTTAATTCCTCATCTATTTTACTGCGATCATAGTTTGCGACTCTATAATCACCTAAACTTCTCCAGTTGTTATTGAGCATAAAGCTAACGCCATTGATGTTATTGGTCACTTTCGAATATTTGCCTTGATCTATCATGGATGATAAAGATTTTTGAGTGGATCTGGATCCAAACATAAATGCCACCACTATAAAAGTACCGATCAATAGTATCAACAAGACAACTTTAGTATGTTTTGGTAGGGTCATTGTTAGTGAATAATAACCTAAGAATCTGATGAAGTAAATTTTAAGTAATATGTGGGTCGCAACCATAAAATAATCGTCACTTTTGGCGATTATTTTTTTATGCCTAAATCTTCGATTTCCATATACTTATAGTCATGAGCAATCCGATGCAGCGGCACTGGGATGACATGTACGCTAGGCCGCTGAGTGTCATACCATGGGAAATAACTGAACCACCTGTCGAAGTTGTGCGGTATCTTGCTGGTAAAAATTTTAATGGCAAGACGGCGTTGGATATTGGCTGCGGAACGGGTAATTACACGGCGTTTATCGCCAAGCACGGATTTGATCAAGTTATTGGAATAGATTTTTCCAGCAACGCAATTACTATTGCAAAGAATACAAATGCCAATCAGAAAAATATTGAATTTGTGCTCGGTGATGTCACAAAACTCCAATCCGTACTAAATCACAAAAAATTTGACTTCATTTTTGACTACAGCGTCCTGCATCACATAGAACCATTATTAGTGCAAGGTTACGCCAATCAATTTTCCTGGCTACTGAAACCCGAAGGTAATCTTTTGCTGGTATGCTATTCGGATAAGGACGAGTTTGCAGGTGGATCCACCAGCGCACAGGGAAAGTACGGAAATACTATGTACTACCGAACGGTCAGTGAGATTAGAAAGCTCTACAAAAAACTGTATTTTGGACAATACAAAGAAACAAAACTTGGTAAGCGTCTACACCATCATGGTCATCATTTTCTGTTCAAAAAAGGGTAGTGCAGGTATGTATAATTACGCTTGTGGCAAACTACGTTATTGTTTTAGGATTTAAACTCGGCGAAGGCTGGCAACTTACCAAAGACTTAAAAACGCGGCTTGATTATGCAGCAGAGATGTTCGGACAGAGCGGTGTACGGAAAATAGTCGTAAGTGGTCGATGGTCGATATGGTTTGATTGGCTCGGCATTCATCCTCCAATTACTGAATCCAGGGCGATGAAATCTTACTTAATTAACAGAAATGTGCCAGCGGACAGCATTGTTGTTGAACCGTTTTCAAAGGATACTATCGGAAATTTATTCGGATTACGGCGGAAGTTCGCTCATGACCAGAACGTGCGTTATAGCATAATTTGTGCAGCTAATCATGAAGAACGGCTGCGTTATCTATGTGACAAGATTGTTCCTGAGTACAATATTCGGTATATTCCCGTACAATCACCCGATTTCGATTCTGATGTTGTCCAGAGCGAGGGGAAAATATTTGAAGAGCAAAAAGTAGCGATAGATGATATCGTGACGCGTAAACTTAATAACCCAAACTATCGAATGTACACACACCCATACTATAAAAATCAGAAACGAGAAGTAGGACAACTCCTAACCTTGCACCCGGAAATTCTACGACACCCAATACATGCGCCAAGTATCGCGCATGATCTCATGAAAAGTAGTGCTAAGTAGCACGTCATAACTGGGTGAGTAGGGGGCATACTTCATGGTACAATTGCAGTAAATCAAGGGAGTAATTGTGACCGTAAAACCGCGCACAACCAGCGAGCGTGTTATTCAGGAATTGAGGGTACTCTCGAATGGCTTAGACCCGCGCGCCGAAGATGTATTGTCCGAAATAAAAAGCACACTAGGCATTGGTGGTGTAATTTCATTAAAAATGGTGCGCGTCTATCGACTTCAAGGCATTACCGAAACTGAAGTCAAAAATTTGGCCGACAACTTGTTATCAGAAGCGCTGAGCAATCATTATGTCATCAACCGACAAATTTTGAATGATGCAGACAAAAAAACTGAGGTTTCCTACCGCCCCGGTGTCATGAATCCCGAAGCAGCCTCAATACTAAAGGCTGCAAAAGACCTGGGCATTGGTAGCCTCGAAGCGGTCGATAGTTCGTGGGAGTATCATTTTTATGGTACGCCGAGTGATAAAGACATAGACGCCATACTTGACCGACTGCTTCGTAATAAAACGGTCGAAATTGTACTGAAAGAGTCGCCTAAAACGTTGACCATCAAAGGCAAGAGTCCAGCATCAAAATCTGTACCAATTTTAGAATTGTCGGACAGTGAGCTAGAGCAGCTATCTAAAGACGGCCAATTCTTTCTGAATCTTGAAGAGATGAAAGTAATTCAGGAATATTACCGGTCTATCAAGCGAGAACCAACTGACGTGGAACTCGAAACATTGGCTCAGACCTGGAGTGAACACTGCGGTCATAAAACATTTAAGGCCAAGTTGATAGTTGATGGCAAAGAAAAAACACCACTCATTAAACGTCTCATGCAGGCTACAAAAAAATACGATGAAAACGTCATTTCGGCATTCGTAGATAACGCAGGAGTAATGCGCTTAAGCGATGGCTGGGGCTTCAGCGGCAAAGTTGAAACACATAACAGCCCTTCGGCTATTGAACCATACGGTGGTGCTGCTACGGGCAGCGGGGGCGTATTTCGCGACATTATTGGCACAGGTCAGGGTGCGAAGGTTATTGTGTCAACTGACATGTTTTGTTTTGCGCCCCCAGACTTATCTGATGGCGAGTTGCCTCCAGGTTGCTTGCACCCGCGTTACTTGCTCAGGCGTGTTGTTGCAGGTGTTCGTGATTACGGTAACCGCATGGGTATCCCGACCAATAACGGTTCGATACATTTTCATGAAGATTTTAAAGCCAAGCCCTCTGTGATTGTCGGCGCATATGGTTTGATACCCGAAGAGCGAGCTCAAAAAGGTGTTCCAAAAAAAGGCGATCTGATTATTGCTATGGGTGGTCGAACGGGAAGAGACGGCATTCATGGAGCGACATTCAGCAGCGGTGAAATGACTGCCGATACGATTTCGGTCAATTCATCCGCTGTGCAAATAGGCAATGCTATTGAAGAAAAAAGAACAACTGATGCCATATTGGCTGCGAGGGATGCCGGACTCATTCGGGCTATTACAGATTGTGGTGCAGGTGGGTTTTCATCGGCTGTTGGTGAAATGGGTGAGGAAGCCGGAGTATTAATCAATCTTGAAAAAGCACCGCTTAAATACCCGGGACTAGCACCATGGGAAATATGGATTTCCGAATCACAGGAACGCATGGTCGTTGCAATTGATCCAAAAGACGAGCGAGAATTCTTTGCAATATGCGGCAAGCTGAATGTCGAGGCGTCAGTTATAGGGAGCTTTACAGGCAAAAAGAATCTTACAGTGATGTACGAAAATGATGTAGTTTGTGATCTACCGATGAGCTTCTTACACGACGGTTTGCCACAGAGGGTTATGCAAGCTTCATGGAAGCAGCCGTCATTTGCTAAGGCAAAAATGCCGGTTATATCAGACTGGGAAGAAACATATCAGCGCGTCATGGGCGACTACAATGTCTGCTCAAAAGAACCCATCGTCCGTCTCTATGATCACGGTGTGCAGGGTACGAGTAATCTTCCTCCATTTACTGGTGTTGATAGCGATGCTCCGAATAATTCTTCTGTAGTTACGCCGTTTCTAGATAAACATATTGGAGCAGTAGTAGGGCACGGGCTTAACCCGGTTTTGAATAAGATTGACCCTTACTGGGGGAGCGTCTGGGCTGCCACTGAAGCATTGTCGAACGTGGTTGCAGTGGGTGCCGATTACCGCAAACTGGGGCTTATCGATAATTTTATTTGGCCATTTCCTGATGAAGATTCACTAGGGGCTTTAGATATGTCTCTTGACGCGTGTATTGCAGTATCGGACACCTTTAAGATTCCTTTTGTGTCAGGCAAGGACAGTCTATCCAGCACGTATCGCTACCCAGACGAGACTGTACTAAAAATTCCACCGGTGCTATGCGTATCGGCGTTTGGCCCTATTGAAGATGCCCGAAAGACGGTATCATCTGACTTTAAGTCCCATGACTCGGTACTTGCGCTCATTGGCAAGCTGGATGTCGGCGCACTCGGAGGATCAATATTTGTTGAAACAAAGGCTTATGGTGGCAGATTGCCCAAGGTTGACCTTGAAGGCTTGCCGGCGCTTTTTCAGGCGCTTCATGCTGGAATAACTAGCGGTGATATACTTGCCTGCCACGATATCAGCGAAGGTGGAATGGCAGCTACGTTAGCCGAGATGAGTTTTGGCGGCGGAGTCGGGGTCGATATAAGTCTCGATAGTTTTGGTGATGTGCATCCTGAAGAAGTGTTGTTTAGTGAGACTGCCGGCTGTTTTATCGTCGAACTGGCGAGTGAGTCTGTCGCTGCGAAGCATTTTGCTGGCGTGCCTTGTGCGATTATTGGCACAACCACAAAAGATCAGTCAATTTCTGTTTCACAGGGTGGCAAAAATATTTTTTCAGTAGCCTCGCAGCATTTGAAGAGTGCCTGGCAGCAACCAATGAAGGAGATTTTTCACTAATGCCGAATCTTGCAAGCGTCTGCATACTTCGTACCGATGGAACTAATTGTGATGAAGAATTAGCCTTCGCTTTTTCGCTTGCAGGTGCAAAGCCGGACTATGTACATGTGAACCAGCTAAGAAGCGGCGAAAAAAAGCTATCTGACTATCAAATATTAGGCATACCGGGCGGGTTTTCGTATGGTGATGATGTTGCCTCGGGTAAAATATTGGCAGTTGAATTACTGAGTTTTTTAAAGCAGCAGATAAGCAGTTTCGTGGCAGCGAAAAAGCCGGTAATCGGCATATGTAATGGGTTTCAGGTGCTTGTACGAACCGGACTGTTGCCTCTTTCTCGTCTCGGCGATATGCACGCCACGCTTACCAATAATGATTCCGGTCACTTTGAATGTAGATGGATCGAACTAACTCCCACTAGCAATCACTGTATATTCACCAAAGGCATGGAAGGAACAAAACTGAGTCTGCCAATTGCACATGGTGAAGGTAAGTTCCATGCCGATAATGATACATTCAAGAAAATTAAAGAACAGAACCTGACAACGCTGCAATATACTGCAAACAGCAAACTCACTCAAGCATACCCGCAAAACCCAAATGGCTCGCTATATGCTATCGCAGGATTATGTGACCCGAGCGGATTGATTTTCGGGATGATGCCTCACCCCGAGCGATTCGTTACTCCGTACCAACACCCCAATTGGCGTCGACAAATGATAGATAAGCCGCATGGTTTGCCGATTTTTGAAAACGCCGTGAATTATGCAAAAACTCTATAAACTGTTACTTCATCCGGTGATACAAAACAGTTGTAAAAACTGAACTTATAACTTTTGTAGCAACAAATAACAGTATCCATATTGTGACCGAAACGATCCATCTAGCGGCTGATTCGACGGCAGGGTCAATGCTGCTGGCTTTTTCAGCGACATAAGAAGGTAAAAAACTGGCGAACGCCAATGTGATGACAACAATGTACATCAACGCTTTGAATAATAGCTGCTGCTTCCAGCCTCTTCTTAGTACTGTCGTTGAACCATGTAGCGTGTTAATCAGCGACCTGTCAGTATTTATAATTCCGGGGGCTACAACTGCCGTATTAATTGATAATGATGTAGTAATCGCAGTCCATGCTCCGCTGAATGTTTTAGGCCTTGATGAAAGCAGGTATAGTATCCCGAACAGTGGGCTGGCAACAGAAAATTGGACTATTCTGCGCCATTTCGGGATTGCTCTAAACAATCCGGCAAACAACATTGTTTTCCTATGTTCTAAGCGTACGGAAACGGCAGATACTATCAAGCAGGTGAAAATTCCGCTTACAACGGATACATAAAGTATGAGAAACGCCGCCGCAATAAGTGTAATAACCGTTCGGCTCGCTTCTAAATTAAATAAAGTAATAAAAGCAGCTATCGTAGCGGCAATGAAACCGCTAATTATTGGTAGTGTGATGATTGTAATGATTGTTGCCAGTATCGGGTAAATCAATATGATCTTATGTCTAAAAATAAACGACGTGCTCTCGCCGAGTAAATCTCTTGTTGAAGTGAGGGTTTCTTTTGTGCTGTCGATAATATTTTTGATCAAAGTGTAGCTTGCGTAAGGTTAATAATTTATAAAACTGCAATCAATAGCGATTATAGCAAGTCAGGCGATTATTATTTTGACGTCATAATGAAACCGGTAGATTGGAAACTCGCAGTTTCTTGCCTCCTCCAGCCTTTGGCTGGAATTCATCAAAGATTGCTATTGACAATCTCTGATGCCGGCTAATCCATGGAATAAATTCCATGTTTGCCGCGCGAAAGCTAATCACAATTTTGAGTATGCAGCAAGCAATTGGTATAATGCTTTTGTTAATTAAATAAAAAATGGTGGGCAATAGGAGTTTTTATGATCGAGCATAAACGTTTCATTCGCACATCACACATTTTATTAATGGTAACGTCTTTACTCCTCGCAGTAATGACAATGGTATTGGTAAGTGGCAGTGCAAGCGCCCAGACCGCTCAACCTCAAGTCCAGCAACCTACACAGCGTACCGCTCCGCGTGCAGAAGTCACCTATCGATATGTGGCTCAGCCGGGAGATTCTTACAGTGTACTCGCCCGAAAAGCTATTCAGTCATACGGTAAAGAAACTAAGACTAGCATTAGTAATGCTAGAATCATATTCGCCGAAACAGGGCTAACCCAGCAGGCCGGAAGCCCATTACTAGAAATTGGGCAAATTGTGCAGATAAGTCAGACATCAGTAAAGCAGTGGGTGGATAAAGCAAAAACATTGAGCGCAGCACAAGAACAAGCCTGGCAATATTACGCCCAATTTGCCAACTTTAATACTAACGCTGCCGGCGAAGCACCAAAACGCTAGAGCTTCGTAACGTCTGTTAGATTTGCTGTAGTTGCAGTATAATTAGGGTAATATGTTCCGTTTTGAGTGGCCGGCTGAAAAAGCCGTTCTATGGGGGTATGGCCACGGTCGGTATGCCGATGCGTGGTCAATACTTCATGTCTTTTCTGGAATTACCGGAGGGATACTATGCTTATTGCTTGGATTTGGATTTGTCGTAGGGGCGACACTGTCAATAATCATATTTTTTGTCTATGAGCTATGGGAAGCATATGTTGAAGTTGTTGAAGATGTGGAAAATTCGTTGAGTGATGTGGTATTTGGCATGATTGGAGTTTTTCTTGTTTACGGCCTGAACCATTTTACGCAATTATCAGACTACTCCCTTATGACAATGCTGATGGTAGCATTAATAATTGATTTGGTTTTGCTGCATATTGGATGGAAGAAATATCTTGGCAAGCGGTTTCATATTGATAAAAATAAGATACTTCCATCGTGGAGTGATGCAAAAGGAAGAAAGAAAATCCGTCAAGACCAGACGTTGTTTTTTGGTCTAATGCTTGCAACTGTGCCGCTTATCGCTATATGGGACGCTGCTGGACTTAGCATTGCGGCGGCGCATCTAGTGGTTATGATTACGGGAACTTTCTTGCTGCGCTCCAAAGTGTCATAGGCGAAGGCTAATAAATTACTAATGTTTAACGTACAATAAAGTTAAATGATTCAGGTTGCAGCTAACCTTTTTGTGATACTGCTCATACTTGTCGTGGCTGAATATGCTTGGCGTCGTAAAATTCTACGTGCCGAACGCGCCAGGAAGGCCATACATATATCTGTTGGTACTTTTGTGGCATTTTGGCCGTGGATGATGAGCTGGCGCACAATTCAGTTGATCAGCTTGGCTTTTCTGATTGCCGTTATCTTCACTAGAAGATACCAAATTCTTAGATCAATATATTTTGTAAAGCGGCGAACATATGGCGAAGAGCTTTTTGCTATCGCGGTTGGGCTGTGTGCGCTTCTTACAACAAACAAAGCAATTTTTACTATCGCCATACTGCACATGGCGCTAGCTGATGGACTTGCTGCCGTGGTCGGGCAACGAGTACACAAGAAGTGGCGTTTTGAAGTGTTCGGTCAACAAAAAACCCTAATTGGTTCATTTGTGTTTTGTTTTGTTTCAGTGTGGGTGATTGGGCTGGGTCTGATTTTTTCAGTAGCACCATTAAATCTTAGCCCATATATCTACGCACTAGTAGTTATTCCACCCGCCGCTACAGCACTTGAATTATTATCTCCATACGGACTAGATAATATAGTCATACCGCTTTTTGTGCTTGGATCACTAGAAATTCTTATTTAGACTCCGACTGCTAGTAAACAGCACAAAGCTGAACATTAGTAGGTATATCACGGAACTAGCGATGAGCGCGTACCACGGATTGATGTAACCAAATGCGGCGCCAATCATGACGCCAATAGACATAATACTGACGGCAAATAGAGCCGTCTGGCAACTACGTAATGAGTTTTTGGCAATAGCTTTCATCATAATGACTTTTGTAGAATCATTGCTAAGTATGTAGACATCCGCAGCCTCGGCTAAACCATATTGTGAACTACCTAGTTGGATTCCCAGATCCGAGGCTTGGAGAAGTGAATGCTCGCTCTCAGGGCTTAGCGACAGCACACTGCTATTGGTTGGTGCATTTTCTATTGCAATAATTTTTTCTGAAAGATTTTTAGTGTTTATGATTTCTAAATGTTCACTTTTTTTCACTTTGGAACTGCCACCAAGTATGGATATACTGTCGACATACATTTTTAAGCTACGTATTGTTTCATCAACTTTTTTGCCAAGATAAGTGATAAATGTGTCGCTTACTAGTATATTTTTCATTACGCTAGCAAGCTCGACGCTTCGATTCGACTTAAAAAATATTCCTTGCCTACTTGCCTTATTCATTGCTATAGCAAAAAACCATTTTGGAGTAACGATAAAAACGAGTGGGGTTGCCGCGATGAGCGTTGCTAGCAGCTCTGCTTTGTCGCCGCGAACAAACGCACCTGTGGCAAAAACTATCACAATAAGCGTGTAGGCAAGTGAAAATAATTCTGCTGTATTGAAGAATGATGATGCAGTGAATCTGCTAGATTTGAGAGTTTGAACGAGGCTACTGGCCAGACTACCAGAACTGGACGACAGGGCTTTTATCGTAAGAGCACTAGCCCGATTGATTGACCCAGCATAGACCGTGTCATGTTTTGATTTAGCAACAGAAGTTTTTCCATTGAGCCATGATTCATCCACTTTTGCGTTGTCTTCCAGCAGGATTCCATCAACTGGTAGTATCGAATTTATTTCTACTAGAATTTTGTCACCCTTACTAAGTTTTTCTATAGTCGTGACTACTTGTTTTCGTCCGCGAAGCACAATCGCGCTGCCACTGAGTTTGGAACCTGGTAGATTGGCTATTCTATTTACTCGTGCATCCACAAAAGAACGGACAGCGAATATGAAAAGATGCACCAGGCATACAGCTATAGCCACCCAATAACTCTGTGCCCATAAAGCAACCAAAATTGCACCAACGCTAGTAATATCCACTCCTCGTGCACCGAATCTTACAACATCGATTATTCGCCATACAATTAGTGATGCAACGACCACCACCTGCAATATGATGAGTACGTTCGCAGCAGTTTTTAACCAGGAGTATTTACCTGAAAGTCCATAGCCGACTCCTGCCACTAATGCTGCGACAATTGTCATGAATAGTAATCTGTTGCTTCGGACAAACGTAAACATCAAGCAGTGCTCCAATAACGTTAGGATTACTATAGCAAAATTATTAGAACGAAACTGTTGTTAAAACCGCAGAAAAGTGAATTATAGGCAATTACTAACGAAGAATAAAGTGCTTTTGACCAGTCTTATATGATTTTATGTATTCCTGGGTGCAGCCAAACAGCGGATCGGGCGGAGCATCAATATCATACCAGCCCCATCCCTCAAGCTTGCTTGGTTCTAGTGTTTTTGGTTCCCCGGATGTCCATTCTGCTGTAAAGCCTATATCCAAGTAGTGTCTTGGCATATATCGCAGTAGGTCGGTAATGCACAAAAATCGTAAATTTTTAATTTGAATGCCGCACTCTTCGGCTATTTCCCGCAGTGCTGTTTCTTCAAGTGTCTCACCATATTCGGCATGTCCACCAGGACCACCGTATTCTCCAGCGCCGTGGCTACCTTTACGTTTGCCGAGTAGTATCATCCCATTTTTTATAATCAATAAACCCACCCCAACGCGTATCGTTTTTTGATCCATAGTCAAATAGTAACAAAATATGTGAGTTAAGCTGCAGGGTTGCTTTGCCCAAGCTTAACAAACAGTATGTCGGCGAGTTTATGAGTGACCGTTACAGACACTACGAGAAGTAATGTTGCAAAAAATCCGGATATAGTAATATTCCCTCTAAATACGAAGTCTATTACCCACACGAAAACAAATTTTGACAAAAACATCACCAGCCATATGCAGAAGATCATTGATAGTTTATAGCCAATTCCTTTAGGTTGCTTCAAGCGTGCGACGATACTGTTTTTAATACGAAATGCCATATATGTCAGTAGCTCCAGTACGAATGCCGCAAACAGAATCGTTGAAAAACTTACTGCATCAACCATTGATGTGTAGTCATTGAAAAATCCAAGTACAACTGCGTAAATGAGCGTTCCGACAAAGAGTTCTTTAAACAAAAGCTGGCGCTCGGTAAAGTTTTCCGTATGAGTCTTCATGGCTTTAATATAGCAAAAAGGCTGCTAAGCCTCTTATTTTTGTAGCAAAATAATTTGGGGCGAATGATGGGGATCGAACCCACGACCTTCGGAACCACAACCCGACGCTCTAACCAACTGAGCTACATTCGCCATGTAACAGATGAAAATTATAGTCTCTATACCCTAAAAGGTAAATACTTAACAAAAACTGTGATCAATGGTCGAAAATCAATTTACGTTATACTAAGTTGAATTCAACGTACAGAAAGATGTTTTGGGCATGAAGCAGTTCGCTATTATTGATCCTGCAGAGGGAGTACTTTTTCGAGCGCCTAGCTTTGATGACGCGCTACACCTAGAACAAACTACACAAGCTGTCGGTGTACTTACCTTGGCTCAAGTAGCCGTGGTGGTAGAAGTAACGAGACGGCTTAACCAAGGGCTTGCTTATAGCGATCAGTATCATGCCGGCTTCTTGCCAGATCATCGGATTGCCCCAATTAGCGAAAGCGGATTAGTTTCTAGGAAGAAGTATCCAATTTCGGTCGTGGTAGGGATTGTTACCGCAAAAGAGAGCTTGGCAGATTTTCGTGAAAGTTACCTCGCACGAATAGAGCAAAATCAGGTTGTAACAGGGAAGCTACTAGCAGCCTAAAGTTTACATCCTGTCGATTTCAGCGAGTCCAAACAAAGCAAGTGCACCTACAAATAGCCAGAACACTACATCGCGCTTCTTTTTCTCTGGTTTTGGTGCTATCTCTGCCATATTTATACTTAGACTTTAGCGTTTTCACATAAAACGATATCAAGCTCTTCAGGAGTACCTATGCGATAGAGTTGTATTCCCTCTTCGTTTCTTAAAATTCTACGTATGAGGCCAATGGCTACACCTTGTGCTGGGTTAGGCGGTGCTAGCGGATCACTGGGTGGAGCCAATTCATAAAACCTACGAGCGCCTAATCTTCTAAGTTCTAAAATTGTATCTATGAACCTGACCGGACTGTATAGCTGTCTGATAACTACATCTTCTGCATCCTTGTCTGTGAGTATTTCTCCTGCCGTTGTTGAGGAAAATATCCGTCTCTCGGGAAAGTGGAAGTCTACCCTATCGCCAATAGCTAGTCGCAACCTTTCTGCGGCTTGTGCAAGAAGGGGGCTATGGAACGGTCCATCAACTATATCTCTTTCTTTAAAATCACCTAATTCTTTTGCTATAAGAAGCATTAGACTTTCGATAGACTTTGCTAATCCGGTGACAACTATCTGACCCGGCGCATTATAATTTCCTGGCCATACATCTCTGAGACCCTCGCATAGTTTCGCTACTCTGCTGACATCTATATTTTTGCCCATAAGAGCGACCATTTTACCTGTTGGGTTATCTTCCATTGCAGCAGCTGTAAACGAACCTCTATCAGCAGAGAGTTCGGCTAAGTCTGCCACACCAAGTACTCTGCCATAGAATAAACTTCCATACTCGCCAAGAGAATGACCGACAGCAGCATTAGTAGTCAGACCCGCCTCTTCTACTGCGGCAGTAGTGGCCATGGCATTGACGACCATAGCGGGTTGGCTTAATGCAGGATCCATGAGTGTTCTCTCCTGGTCTACGCAGGTCGCATATACATCATAGCCAAGTCTCTCAGAAGCCTCTTCGAATACATGACGGGCGGCTCCGTCTGTAAAGCCTGGAGTGAAACCAGAACCTTGTCCTGGATAACATATAACATCTTTAATATTCGGCATGGTATTTAAACCTTAATGGTCAAAAATATTAACTTTTGGTACCCCGAGCAGGATTCGAACCTGCGACCTTAGGCTTAGAAGTCCTCTGCTCTATCCAGCTGAGCTATCGGGGCGTATTGTTTTAGGAAAAGAGCAGCGAACTTGCCCTGCTTGCAGGGTCGGCTTAGCCGATGAGCGATGAGAAAAACCTAGGTTTTTCTCATTTTCGTGGTGCGGGATACCAGAGTCGAACTGGTCTCTGAAGTTTGGAAAACTTCCATATTAGCCGATATACGAATCCCGCAAATACTACAACATTATATAACAGATGACGGCGGACGACTAAAGGTCTTTTCAAGGGTATTCGTCATGCCGGTAATGATATTATAGAATAACGTGTACAAACTGCGAAAAATACAGCGCAAGAGGGTAGACGGACTGTCTCGTCCGTTGAGTATTGTTGCATGCTTTGGAGTACTTGTTTTTTTAACATCTACTATAGTGAGTACTACTATGGGTCGACCTAACGAGCCGGCCCGAGAAGCCTCTGAAAAATCAACCAAGCGCACACCCCGCACATCATCCAGGGCTGATAATAACAGTGTAGTATCAGTTCCAGCAGCAAAGCCGGTAGTGGAAGCAGCCCAAGACATTGCTCCAACTAACTGTGCTCAAGTTGCGCCGTCTCGGCCTGGCCTCAGTAATAGCGGTAATCCAGTCCTCACTAAGTTAGCAGAATACGAATCAGTCTGTGGTGGTGCGTTTGCAGATCATTCCATGTTTTTTGCCGGTATGCCAGCTGATATGTCTCAGGTTGCCGATCAGGCTTCGTACGTCGCTGGTGTCCTTAGACAGTATGCAAACTATGGAATCAAACCGATGGTTGTACTGGAACCGCAAAAGGGGATGGATCTGCACGCCTATGCCGGTGGTGCGTTTGATGAGCCGATGCAAGCCTATTTCGCAGTACTGAAGAATGCTGGAATTACAGATACCACAATTGGTCAGTGGGTGCTTTTCCCGGAGGCGAACATCCCAGAGTGGGGGAACACAAATCCAAACGATTATGCGGCCAATGTGACTAGAACAGCTCAGATGTTGAAGGGCAATTTCCCAGCTGCAAAGGTGTTGTTAATGCTTGATAGCAAAACGTATCCTAGTGATGACGCGGCTTATCTTCAAGGCAAGTACGCAAGTCTCGTTCCTTAT
The DNA here is from genome assembly GCA_022841445.1 of Candidatus Saccharimonadota bacterium. Taxonomy (GTDB): domain Bacteria; phylum Patescibacteriota; class Saccharimonadia; order Saccharimonadales; family UBA10212; genus JALHRM01. The sequence goes on along the minus strand of JALHRM010000001.1, from coordinate 53,478 downwards.
GTGCAAAACATACCAAAAGGGTTGGTGGATAGTTTTGGATTACAGGGTTTTCCCTGGGCTGCACCAGCTAACACAAATTGGGATTCGTTAGATGATGCCGCTGTGTTTTTGAATCATTCGATGGCTGAAGAAGCAGCGCGCGTACTCGGAACTAGCAACGTTTGGTTTAACACCGGTTCCTACAATGTTTATTATGCAAATTCGCCCGATCAGCGGGTAGTAGTAACTACTGAAAGACGCCAAGCAACAATGCGCGGCGTGACTTCGCAGATTACAGCATTGAAAAACAAAGGCTTCAACGTTTCTGTCAATATATTTGCCGAAGATAAATCAGCTGTATCTGAGGCACGTGACTGGTCATACTGGCCAGCTGGCAATCCATCAGCAAGCTCTCATGTAGAAATTTTCAAACGCTTTATTGCCGATATGAACAATAGTTCAATCAGTGTTGGCATATACGATTCAACCAAGTAGTTATTAGTTTCTTCTAAAGTTGGGGAACGACTTCACCCAGAGCATCGTTGTACGTCTTTACTGTTATACCACTTTGGTTGATGACACCAAGCTGGGCGGCGAAGTCTGCCGGGTAGCTGTCGTACCGTCCAGCGTCATTGGCAACACGGTGATATACCAATATTAGCCAGGTATTGGTGGCTTTGGCTTGGTTAATCCAGGCTTGTAGCTCTCCGGTAGTGGTAGTGTTGAAGACATTTTGGACGCGTAGCCGGTAGGCATCAAAGTTATCTTTGCTGTTGTAGCCTTCGTCAACAGTGCGGTGAGATCGATAGTAATTTTTAATCTCGTTATTCACGCTTTGGTTATAATCACCATATGGCGAGGCAAAATTGTGGACGGGTTGGCCGGTAACTGTTTCAAGTACTTGCTTGGAATGCTGTAATTCGAATACAAGTTGGGTTGGTGTCAGCGTAGTTAGGAAGGGATGACTGACTGTATGGGAGCAGATTTCGTGCCCGCTGTTGTGAAAGGCCATCACGCCATCAATACCTTGTTGGATCCCTTCGACATGGTCTGTAGCGTAACATTGTGTCGTCTTAATGCCGTATGAGTTAAGCAGCGGAAGAGCATTAGCAACATTATCTTCGTGACCATCATCAAACGTGAGGGTCAAAAGAGGGCGATTAAATCCTGTTGGCAGGTAGGGGGTTATGGTCTGATCATCAACTTGTACCCAGCCATTTTTATCTATGAACATGAACACGGACACTGACTTAGCATCCCCTGGCACGCTAAAAGTGTCGCTATAATTTTGCCAGTTTGCACTGCCATTCGGTTGCGGGTTCGGCAGGCCAAAATAGGTAGTAGTACCGTTGTCTTTTTCAAACATAGCAACTACTTTCGGCAAAGTATTGGTCTTGTACCAAGTGTTAAAGCGATACTGTTTGCCGCGTTCTAGTGTGGTTATCGGGTTAAAGTACCATTTAGCGTCACCGTCTACGTAGTTACTAATAGTTGTTTTTACACTTCTGTTGCCGGTGTGGCCTTCGTTCACATATTCAAATGTTGGTGTATTTGTGCCCCAACTGCTCTTTGTCCATAGATCGGGCAATGAAGGGTTATTGCTGATGGCTCGTTCCAGAGAACCGTTTGACGGGGTACCGTTATCAACAATAGGCGGTGCAGTAGCTTTTAGACTTATATCATCGAGTTGCAACCACCCATTACTGTATACGATATGCAGAACAGTCACTTTAGTTGCAGCGGCAGGAGTTATAAAGCTGCTGGAAAATAATTGCCAAATAGTGCTAGGCGCTACAGTACCTAGCCATTTGTACGAATTTGTGCCCCCAGCATCGGTAAACTGAGCCAGAATATCTGTAGTCGTATTTGATTTGTAGTAGTGGTTGTAGTCATATGACTTGTCGGGATTGACAGTTACGGGGTTAAAGTACCATTTAGCGTCACCACTGGAATAGTTACTAACAGTTGTACGCACACTCTTAGTGCCACTGTGGCCTTCGTTCACATACGAATATGTCGGCGTATTGGTACCCCAGCTACCATTGCTCCAGTCAACAGGTTTTTGAGTGTTCCCTGTCTCGGCTGTTTCAGCGGAAGGGTTAGGAATAAGATTCGCAGAATCAACTGGCGGTGTTGGTGGTGCGGGAGTTACGATGTTGTTAACTGTTACAGTGACAGGAACGGATGTCGTGGCAAGTGCTTGAGTGTTACGAGCTACTACCGTAATAGTGTGTGTAGTGTTTGGATAAGTGGTCGTATTCCAGTCAACTGCGTAAGGGGCAATAGTGTCCTCTGCGCCAATGTTCACATTATTAACCTTGAACTGCACCCCTGAGATGCTCGAGTCACCGCCAGCTGTAGCTGTGACATTTACGATGCCGTTCACGGTAGTATTATTGCTTGGTGCGGTAATGGTGGCTGTTGGTGGAGTAGGGGTCGGAGCTGGTGGTGCGTAATTGGTAAGACCGAAAGAGGCGTCATCAATCTCTAATGTTCCGACTTTATTAATGATATGGAAGATGGTAACTGTTTTAGCGTTAGCGGGTGTCGTCAGGGTGGCGGTAGCCTGCTTCCATACTGAAGCACTAGCGGTTGGGTTGGCTATTGTCACATAGCTGTATGCACTGGTGCCAGTACCGATTTCCGCAATCAAAGAGCTGGCAACGTTTGCCTTGTAGTAATCGCTGAACGTATACGAAGTGTTTGGCTGCACAGCAACCGCTTTGTGCATCCATTTGGCATCACCACTAGATCGACTAGTCATCTTAACAAGCGCACTTTTTGTGCCAGTTCGGGCGGAATTCGATTTATAAGTAAATGTCGTGCTGTTAGTGCCCCATTTGTTGGATGTCCAATCCAGTGGCAGTGTACTACTAGCAGGAGCAGCTACCTCAAAAGACGGATTAGAAATAAGATTTGGACCCAGAGCTGCTGAGGCGTGATTATCGGCAATCCAAGATGCCTGGGCAGCGATGAGCAATACTGCTGCCGTTGTAAGCAAACCCTTCTTAAGAGTCCTACTAAAATTCACGGTGAGCCATCTCCTTCATCTAATGAAGACCGCCCACCGATCCTTAAGCATTATCAATGCATACTATATACTACAGTATTAATCAGGTCAATATAATTGGTAAAGTGCTAGTGTTTTAATAAAAACATCAATATATAGACTTTACAAAAAGTCACAAATAGTGTAATATGTCGTTAATGGATTTGGGAGACCAGCGGTGGTGCCTGCATATATGTGTGGAAAAGGTCAACTACCCCGGATTCTGTAATACCCAAGGTTTGGGTGAGGAGAATTAATATGTCTGGTCAACCCGTTGTACTAGGTACAGGTACTGCTACTACTGGCGCAGCTGTTGTTGCAGTTTTGCCAAATACTGGTGCTGCACGATTCGTCGTGATAGCCGGTATGGTGCTGGTCGCTTTTGGTGTCGCAATGATTGCTATCCAACTCGGCAAGGTACTTGCTCGCCGAACTAAGTAGTTTTAATTCTTATAAACGTATTACAGATCTACTCTAAAAAGTATTAGGAAGCTTTAGGAACCCGATTATGTGGAGGCTACCTCTCTTTACTATTGCTTGGTTAATTGCACTGCTTAGTGGCAGTGCAATTTTACTAACCAACCAGGATGCGTCCATCCAGGCGTTTAAAGGCGTCTTTGGCAAAGATGCACCACAGTTGACGCAGCCGCTGGTGGCTGCCAAAACAGATCACAACGTCCCTTACATCACGGGCAACCCTACGCGTCTATTTATTGAAGGATTAGGCATAGATCTGCAGGTGGTGCCTGGCGTTTATGATCAAAAGACTAAGAATTGGTCATTAAGTCTTGATAAGGCGCATTTTGCTGATGTTACGGCTAAACCCAATAATAAAAGCGGCAACAGCTTTATTTATGGCCACAACCGCAAGGGTGTGCTGAACAGTCTGTCGTCTATCCAGATGAACCAGGAAGCCAGAGCATACACTGATAACGGACTTATCTTCATCTATATGTTTGTTGGTGCCGTCGAAGTATCACCAAATGACACATCGATATTTAATTATCAAGGTGAGCCTATACTGACTATCCAGACCTGTTCAGGATCGTTTTATCAGAATCGCCAGTTGTTTACCTTCAAACTCAAAGACGTAATAAAACAGTAGTTATCGATTTACAGCTTTAAGTGCTTGATCGACGGTCATTACTGTAAGACCTGAGCCTTGGATGCTTGCGAGGTGTTTGTTGAGTTGATCCACGGTAATGCTATATTCGCCTGATTCATCCACCCGGTGATAAACAAGGACAAGCCAGTAATTGTACTGCTTGGCTGTTGCAAGCCAGCCATCAATTTCGGCTTGAGTAGTTTGATTAGTGACGTTTTGAGTGCGTATTTGATATGGGTTTACGTAGTAGTCGTTGAACCCTTCGTCACTGGTACGAGTGTAGCGATGTAGTTTCTGGAGTTCATTAAATGTTTCTACGTCATATGCGCCGTAAGGGTAGGCGTATCCTGCCGAGCCGAGCCCGTTACTGGTGAGAACGTCTTTAGTTTCGGATGCGTCATACGCAAGATCTGTCGCCGCTAATTTGGTCTGATCACAGTGCTTCAGGCTATGACTGGCTATTTCGTGTCCTGCTGCCTGCAAATTCTTAAGTTGGGCAACAGTCATATAGCCGCCGGTTTCCTTGGCGGTATAACTGCCGATGACGAACTGTGTGGTCACAACGTCATATTTTTCAAATAATGGCCGGGCGAACTTGTATATGCTTTCCCAGCCGTCATCAAAAGTGATGCTGACTATACCGTTATTCAAAGGATTTTGCTTGAGGGCCTGAACAATCGGTTTTCGCAAATCGGTCGTACCGGTTTTGGTGCTGTGGGCGAGTATTTGGACGGATTTGTATTGGTGTTCGATGTTCTGAAAGTATCCATCAACCTTCTGCCATGATGATTTGCCGTTGATCTGGGTGTAGCTGCGGTATTGTTGTGAGCCATCATGTCTGGTAAGCAACAGGCTGATACTAATAGGTTTCTGGGATCGAAGTTCGACGCTGAAGTAATAATCCGTTTGTTTGAGGGCTACCGGATCCATAACCCATGTAGCAGTAGATGCATTGGCTACTTTACGTTCGCTGCGCAGGAATGGCTCGTTTGCCTCATCTTTATTAAGACTGTACGAATGTACTTCGTCAACTACTGTTGAGCGGCTAAAGCCAACCGGATCACCACCCTCACGGGTAGATGACAGTGATGCATTAGTAACTAGGTTTGTTGCTTCAAGATTGGTTTTATAACGTTCAAGCACATGTGGGGCAGGTGGCACGTAACTAAGTTCGGCACCCTTACCGAGCATGTCGTCGGCTTGGGCGGAACATACGTAGTCGCGAAAATCCTTGCTTTCTTTCTGGATTTGACCGATGGTTTTGAGCGGATTATGAGTGATGAATGTATCTAGAAGTGTAAAGCGATACAGTAAAAATGACACTACTCCGATGATGGCCATTATCCCAATAATTTTGCGATAAAGCTGGCGTTTTTGCAGAGCTACCTGCTGCTTCTTGTTCAGTTTTGTTGCCATGACTAACTTACCCTTTTGCTTGTTTAAGCGGCAGTGGTATCTTGAAGCGCCTTTTCGCTCAATGCGTAGCGACGACCGGTAGTCGCCCAACCAACTTGGCCTTTGTCCGGAAACCGCTTAAAGACAATAACTTCAAAGAACGTTTTTACATAGGCGATGAGTTCAATATTGCGAAGGATATAAAACAGCGGTAAAGAAATAAGTATCGATGGTCGCAGTGCCATCGCTGCTGAGTAGACACCGATTATACCAAGCACGATCATGTCACCAACAAAGACAGCCCAGACAAACTTCCAGTTGTTGGTGGCAACAAGAAGAATAGGCAACAAAATCCAGACTTGGAGGATGTAAAGCAGGGTCTCCATCAGCTGGTACATGATACTGACATCAATTCTTTGGGTTTTGCTGCCAATTTTATACTTAGCAACACCTTGGAAGAAGCCTCGGTACCAACGAAGCGTCTGTTTCCAGAAGTCACCGATCGTTTGAGGGTCTTGGGTGAAGTTTACGGCATCCGGGATGTACTTGATTTTGCCAAGCTTCTGGCGGTGTATTTGTAGTGTTATGTCAAAGTCTTCGGTTAGACTGCCAGTAAAGAAGTCCAGGTGTTTGATGATGTCAGTGCGGTAGCTGGTAATTGGACCGGGCATAACTGAGATCATCCCCAACCATGATTGCACTCGGCGTATAACATGCTGACCAAAGGTATAGCTAAACGCCCGGTATCGGCAAATCCAATTGCCTCGCAGGCTTTGCACAAAGCCGACTGCTGCGACGTATTGGTTGCCAACAAGTCCCTTGCGATAGATTTTGAAATAGTCAGGGCCGAATACACTATCAGAATCAGCGATGTGTATCCAGCTATAGCGATCCTCTATATTAAAGTGCTTAATGGCCTTATGAACTGCACCAGCTTTGCCGCTGTGCTCGACACTTAGTACTTGACGTTTACCAAGCATCTTTATGGCTTCAGAACGGGTAAGGTCGCTACTGCCATCATCAACAACAAAGATGTCTTCCTTCGCCTGACCAGCGTTGATGGCCGAACGGAGCGTCGTCTCGATAATAAGTTCTTCATTGTGTGCAGGGAGTAGAAGTGCTAACTTCTTTTTTCGGGGTGAGCGAAGACGGCGTGCTACATCAATACGCTGTTTTTTAGTCCAATCTTTGCGATACGTCACTGCACTCAGCTGACCGTACCTGGTTACTGACATCATAATCACCACTCCGAACAGTTAATTCGGTGTAATTATACACTATTTTTACATCATAAGCAAGAGCAGTATGTAATTAAAACCACACTTGGATTATTTGGCTACTATGTGACTAAACGTCGTTTAGGACAGTAATACTGGCACCTAGACTATTAAAACGGGCAGCGAGGTCTTCATAACCCCTATTTATGGTGTAAACATTGCGCAACACTGATGTGCCGGGTGCTGCCAACATGCCGATAAGCAGCATGACTGCCGGTCGGAGGCCGTTCGGGCAAACGACATCGGCGGATCGCCAAGTAGTCGGACCTTCGATGAATACGCGGTGTGGATCGGCTAATTCTAGCTTGACGCCGATTTTTTTCATCTCAGTGAACATAAGGGCGCGGTCTTCGAATACCCAGTCATGTATCAGGCTGCGACCATGAGCGACGGCGACAATCGGCACAAAATACGGAACGTGGTCGATGTTAAAGCCAGGGTACGGACGACCATAAATCTTTTCCTCGGGTGCTTTTAGTGAACCATTGTGTTTATGCACTGTAATATTGACCAGATCAGTGTTGCCATTGTCGGCTTTGTATGGCTTTGACATTGTGTAATTGACGCCCATTTTTTCGAGCTTCAGTAGTTCAAGTTCCAAAAATTCAATTGGTATTCGTTTGATGGTAATTTCTGAATTAGTGGTAATGGCAGCTGATATAAACGTCATGGCTTCGACCGGGTCTTCGCTTGGTGAGTAACTAATGTTCTTTTTGATAGTCCGTACACCTTGAATGCGAAGCGTAGTTGTGCCTATACCTTCGATTTTGATCCCAAGTCGTTTGAGGAAAAAGCAAAGATCTTGTACTTGGTAGTTGGCGCTAGCCATCTTAATGATTGTCTCGCCAGGCGTACGTGCAGCGGCAATGATGGCGTTTTCTGTGGTTGTATCACCTGATTCGTATAAAACAATCGGGCGTTTAGGCAAGTGACGATTGACGGCGATGTGGTAATGTCCGCTCTTCGCCGTAACAGATGTGCCAAATTCTTCAAGTGCATACAAATGGGGTAGAACTGTCCGCTTGCCAAGTTCGCAACCACCAGCATAAGGAATTTTGAACGTATCGTGTTCATGCATCAGTGCACCGGCAAGCAAGATGACTATTCGAGTTTTCTTAGCAGATTCTTTATTAATGCTCTCAGGATTTAGTTGAGCTGGAGGTTTTATTTCCAGGTCTGTTTCGTTCACCCAGCGAATATGTACACCGATACTTTGCAGAACTTCGATGATTCGGTTGACCTCTTCAATGCGGGCGACTTTCTTAAGCCTGGTTGTGCCTTTGTTGAGTAGGCTGGCACAGAGCAAGGCAACGGCAGCATTTTTGGAAGTTTTAACTTCAATAGTACCTTTTAGTTCGCGGCCGCCTTCGACACGCAGATTTACTGCACCAGAATTAAGGCTGATAAGTTGTTTGTTGAGAGTATCGCTAATGCGGCCAAGCGTCTCAAGACTTAGGTTCTGATTACCGTGCTCAATACGATTGACGGCAGACTGACTAGTGCCAAGTTTTCGAGCAAATTCTGCTTGTGTAAGACCACGTTCTTGCCTTATTTGGTGTATAAGGCGGCCAATCTTTGCATTTGTTGCATTCATTCGCCACTAACTATACCAAAAATGATGTAAAAGTTGAAAATGTTTTTGTTTTTAATAAGCTCGAGAAGTATTGTAGCAAAAACCTTAGACTCAAATCCAGTGCTCCTTTACAATGTGTTAGGTAACGAGCCAAATTAACGGAGTAGCGCCGAATGAATAAAACCCTGAAAGAACTTCTTGAAGCTGAGGAAAAACGACAACGGCAGGGACTGGAACTCATTCCTTCTGAAAACTACGTCAGCCGCGACGTACTTGACGCACTTGGCAGTATTTATACCAACAAATACTCTGAAGGCTACCCTGGAAAGCGTTACTATGGTGGCCAGGAAAATACCGACAAGGTAGAACAATTGGCTATCGATCGGGCGAAGCAGCTTTTTGGCGCTGACCACGCTAATGTACAGCCACACAGCGGCGCACCGGCCAACATTGCCGTTTATCAAGCCTGGCTCGAGCCTGGTGACTGCGTCATGGCTATGCAGCTAGATCAGGGTGGGCACCTTACTCACGGCCACCCGGTTACCAGCAGCGCCAAACTGTATAAATTTGTTCGCTACGGTATAAAAGACATTGAAACAGGCGAAATTGACTATGACGCCATGCGTGAAGTTGCCAAGAAGGAAAAGCCGAAGATTTTGCTTGCAGGATTCTCAGGGTATCCACGGGCACTAGACTATGAAAAGTTTGCTTCCATTGGCAACGAAGTCGGCGCTGTCTTGATGGCAGATATGGCGCATATAGCTGGTCTTATTGCCGGTAAAGCCTTGCCAAATCCTTTCGATTTTGGATTCCACATCATTACAACGACCACACACAAGACGCTCCGTGGTCCGCGCGGTGGCATGATTTTGACTCGCGGTACTGTAGGTAATCCGCTGAAAGCACCAGACAAAACAGTGGAAAACCTGCCAACACTGATTGACCGCGAAGTATTTCCTGGCTTCCAGGGTGGCCCACACATGAATAATGTACTAGCAAAAGCAGTGGCATTTGGCGAAGCCCAGCAACCGGAATTTCAAACATATGCCAAACAGGTACTAAAAAATGCCAAACGTCTGGCTGATGAGCTTATGAACCGTGGATTCAAACTTGTAACCAACGGCACTGACAACCACCTCATACAGATCGATATGATGAAAAGTTTTGAGGTTACTGGTCGTGAAGCTCAGGACATCTTGGATGAAATAGGCTTAACAGCAAATTGCAATTCGATACCAAATGATCCATTACCACCGTTCCGCCCAAGCGGCTTACGGCTTGGCACGCCGGCAATTACCAGTCGTGGACTTAATGAGGACGATATGGCGCTAGTCGCGGAGTGGATGAATGCAGCTATCGTCGGTCGAAACAAGCCTGATCAGCTCAAGAAATTAAAAGCAATAGTAAGTGAGTTTGCTTCTAAGTACCCACTCCCAAGCGACAAGTGAATGGTGACAGTTCAGTAGTTATTTGATGAGTTCTGGTTCGTTTTCGAGTGTGATCCCGGTTTCTTTATGGACATCGCTTTTGATTTGATCGACAAAGTCTAGCAAGTCTTTCGATGATTCGGCGGAGTAATTCACTACTACCATAGCCTGATTATCAAACGTTCCCATGCCATTGGGGTGTCGGTAGCCCTTGTAACCTAATTTTTCCAGTATCCAGCCAGTGCGGACTTTGAGTTTGCCGTCGTCAACCGTGTCGGCTGGAAGATCCGGCCATTTTTTACGAATTTCAGCCAAGTGCTCGGCGGTGACAATAGGTAATTTGAAAAAAGAGCCGTTATTGGCGACAACGGCCGGGTCGGGCAATTTGTTGCGTCGGATATAGAGGACTGCTTCGCGTATATGCTTTGGAGACGTATCAACTGGCATGTGCTTTCCAGTAAAAAACTGTTCGATATCTTTGTAAAACGGTGGTTTTAGAGTTGGTGTTTTAGAAAGTATAAGCGTCACAGAGGTTATGATATACCGTTGCACATTGATGCCTTTGAACTGGCTACTCCGGTAACCAAAGTTACAGTCATCTTTTGCAAGTTTTACCATTTGGCTGTTCGTAACATCGTAAGCCTCTAGCTCAACAAAACTATCCGCAAGTTGTTGTCCGTAAGCACCAATATTTTGGACAGGAGCTGCGCCAACACTCCCCGGTATCAAGCTCAGTGTTTCTATACCGGAAAGATTTCTGGCAACACAAAAACCAACCAAGTCATCCCAATTTTCGCCAGCTGCTGCTGTTATGGTAGTGGATCTATCGGTGTCGTCAACAATTTCAATACCCTTAAGTTTACACACTGCTATGAGTCCCGAAAAACCACTGTCGTCAAAAAAAATATTCGAACCGCCACCTATAACCCGGAGCTCAACATTGTTTTCTTTTGCCCAAGCATTGGCAGCCACCACGTCTTCATGTGAATGTAGTTCAGTATAGTAACGCGTGATACCACCAAGCCGCATAGTGCTCAGGTTCTTTAGGGTCTGATTTTCTTGTAAATGCATTACCTTGCTATTATCACACAGTTTGGTTGTTGTCGTTGTTGCAAGGTCATCTAGTATATGTAGTACAATATTAGGTAGATGAGTAATGAATCAAAACCTTTCCACCCTCTTGGCAAGCAATTAAGGGGTTTACGCGAAAGACTTCAGGAAAGCCTAGCCGAAGTATCGGGTGCTGTTGAGATTGATGCGCAAATTCTTGCCAAATACGAATTGGGTCATGAACGGCCTACAGAAGATATACTACTACTTCTTATTAGTCATTTTGGCGCTAAAGACGATGAGGCCAGTAAACTATGGGAACTAGCTGGCTACCAGATGGATAAAATTCCAGGTACGCAAATGATTAACAACGATGATGGACAAGCTCAGCATGGTGTAATGGTGATGCCCGGCGATGCCCGGATTGTGTATACCGATATGGTGCATGTTATGGTTAATAACTTTGGTGTGGTAATGAATTTTTTGCAGGGTGCCGGTCCTCAGATGCAGCCACTGGCTATTGCGCGTATTGGCATGAGCCGTGAACATGCCAAAAGTGTGTTGGAAGTACTCAAAAAGACGCTTGAGCAGTCTGAGCACAATCATCAACCTCCGAAACAATTGTCATCACCAGATGTACCAAAATCTGATTAACAGATAAAACCTGGTATAATCAACAGTGGTAAATTTATGCGCCCGTAGCTCAGCGGATTAGAGCATCTGTCTTCGGAACAGAGGGTCGGCGGTTCGAATCCGTCCGGGCGTACCAAATCGTTTATGCCTTGACTTTTTTAACAGTGGAGTTTTTTGTTTGATATGATGCTTTCATGCATCACAAAGCAATAATCTTTGACCTAGATGGCACGGCGATACCTAATGCACGAAACGGTTTACCTTCTGACGAGCTTGTTAGCACGATTCAGGCTTCCAAGTCTAGAATTAAGCTCTGTGTAGCAACTGGCAGACCCATAACAAATGCGAAGCCGATTCTTGATGTGTTAGATTTAGAATCGCCTTGTGTTGTATCGGCGGGTACACAAATTGTTGACCCGAAAACTGAAGAGATACTCTGGGAAGCCGCACTAGACCAACAAAGCGTCGAAGAGATTTTAGCTATTTGCAAGCCGTATCATTATGAAATTTTAATGCGCAATGAACTGATGGGTGAAGGTACACGAGCTAATGAGCGTGTTGCAGATGAACACACTAATGTCCTATATATAATGGGCTGCGCAGAAGCCGATGCTGAATTAATTCTTGAAAAACTTGGAGAGGTAGAGAATATTACTGCTGCAGGTGTTACTTCCTGGAGCCACGAGGGCATAGATATACATGTTACTGATGTAAATGCGACAAAGGAACATGCTATTGCGAAACTCTTAGAGATTCTAGGCATCGAGAAGAAAAACACAATTGGTGTGGGGGATGCAAATAATGATGTACATCTTTTCAAAGCAGTTGGACACAAAGTTGCAATGGGGAACGGGACTGAATTGCTAAAATCACAAGCCGATGAAATATGCGGCAGCGTGGAAGAAGATGGATTAGTAAAGTTAATTAGAAAATACGCAACATAATTTAGCTCCAGCAGAGTGTCATGACGTGTTTCATTATGCGTATCTGTGATTGCTGTACTTTTCCCAGAAAAGCTTCAGCAAAGGTGTGATTCTTTCGGGTTGATTTGCGATTAGGTCTCGAAAATCAGAAAGGCTGTACGTTTTGATCTCATCTATGTCGGCCGTACTAAATGATGTTGGGGTGCCTGATCTGATAATGTAAATACTGATTTTCCGATATGTACCATCAACAGCTATAAAATCTTCATGCAGTAGCTTAGGGGTGACTTCAATTCCCAACTCATCTTTCGCTGCTCGCTGCATGGCTTGCAGTGCTGTTTCATTGGTTCGGCGGATTGTAGCCGCAGTGCAGCCCAGTTTGCCATGATGAATATTTGGTAAATCCTGACGATCAGCAATAACGCTTACCGCAATGTCAGAATCTGGCGTGACTACCACGCCAAAAGTGGCGTGGTAAATGTCGGTGCCTTTTACAATCCTATTTCTCGGTTTATTGGAGACAATAGTTCCTTTTTCATCAAGAATATCTACCAAAAATTTGTTTTCGTTCATGGTATTTATCATAAGGCGTTACTAATCTAAACAAAAGCCTGTGGTCAATATTTGCTATGATAAGGTTGCTTTGAGTGACAAGATACACAACGTATTGGTAGAGTGGCGGCTTGAGATAGTCGCGTTTGTAACAGGATTCGTAATCCTGGCGTTTGAGCTAACCGCTGCTCGTGTAGTCGCACCTTACTTGGGTTCAACAATATATGTTTGGACAAGCATTATTGGCGTCATACTGGCGGCTTTGGCGGTAGGGTACATTATTGGCGGAGTGCTTGCCGACAAACGCAAAAAGCTTAGTGACCTGGTAGTTTTTCTTTTGGCAGCAGCGCTAGTAATCGCTTCTCTTGCACTTATTAAAGATTGGGCGGTACGGGTTATTTCTGAATTGCCTTTCCCCTTGCAACTTCAGGCGTTTTTTGCAAGTCTACTATTGTTTGCTTTGCCAACGGTGCTTTTGGGTATGGTGATGCCCTATTTAGCGCGGCTTAATATCACTGATCTAAACACTAGCGGCCGCAAGTTATCAAGGATAGACGCTGCCGGGACAGTTGGTTCACTGGCTGGAACATTTATGACTGGCTACTTCTTATTCGGGCTGGTAGGCAGCCGGCAATTACTGACTATTTTGGCTTTGGCATTAGTTGCCGTTAGTTTTTTGCTTGGTGCCAAAAAATATTATGTTGGCGGCGTGGTCGTGGCGCTGGTGGTTATGATGTCATTTTTTGTGTCGTCGCGGCCACTACTCAGTGGCTACATTAGCGAATCCGACACTCGCTACAGCAGGGTAATAGTAAGAGACATTGACTACTTGGGGCACCAAGTAAAAGTACTGCAGACCGATGGTCAAAGTCTGCAATCAGGCGTCTACAGCAGCGGAAGCAAGGAACTCGTTTTCGACTATACGCAGGCATTTGCTAGTACTTCGGAACTAAAACCAAACGCTAAAAACGTCCTAATAATAGGTGGCGGAGCGTTTACGTTTCCTGAATATATTGCCAAGAAACAACCTACAGCCCAGATTGATACGGTCGAAATCGACAGCAAGTTAACAGCAATTAGCCGCCAAAGTTTTGATTTTGACCAGCCGGCTAATCTGTCAGTTATTAACAAAGACGGACGACAATATTTGAACCAAACAAATAAGCCGTACGACATGATATTCCTCGACGCATTCAACTCGATTGTCCCGCCGTTTCAGCTGCTAACCGAGCAGGCGGTTCAGCGTATGCGTGGAAACCTCTTAAATAACGGAGTTGTTGTCGCTAATTTTATTGCTAGACCGCCGATGTCCGGAAGCTCCAGCCTTATTGAAGCAGCATATTCAACCTTTAAGACCGAGTTTAGGTATGTAAATGTCTACAAGGTTTCTCCGTGGCTGCCATCAAACGCTACGCAGAATTTATTGTTAGTGGCGAGTAATACAGATCTATCATCAGAGCTTAAGAACATCGCATCTAATCAGCCACAATTTGCTGGCGTTCTTGATGAGCACATCCAAATCACGGCAACGAGCAACAAATTAACTGATGATTACGCGCCAATTGAACGCCTTGTGCTTTAAGACCAGAACTCACCCAAGACTTTATTTCCGCGTAGGTTTACAAGATTTGATCTTCCGTAATGATCATATCAAGTGCTATATCGTGCTCTTCTACCGGCAGTTTCTCAGTATTTCCAGCACTAAAGCATAGTCCAATTTTTTTTGCTTGTGGCTGTGTTGCTAGAAATTGATCGTAAAATCCACCACCGTAACCAAGTCGGTGTCGGTCATTGTTAAATCCGAGCATCGGAACAATGATGACATCAAAAAGCATACTATCCCGCAATTCGGAGCTGTTATCTAGACCCGATGCGCGTATGGAAAAATTTTTATTATCCAACCATGTCATCGTCAAAATATGCGGGTGATTACGGCGAATTTTGTCTAGTAGGCTTTCACAATCAACTTCATTGCTCCTTGAAATCGCCATGTAGTGATGCACAGTAGTGACATTCTGCCAGTCAATAGATTGGTAGGCTTTATCGCAAATTATTCTACTTATTGAAGCTAATTGGTCATTGCTGAGCCTGAGTCGCTCGGTCTTTAGAATCTGTCTTAGGTTTGATTTACTCAACACCAAACTATCTTACTATGCAATGGATTTTTAGCAGTACTGCAGTTATAGCAACAGAGGAGTTTATAATAAAGGTAAGGAGTTGCTGAGTACGAGTATGCCGACTACAAAAAATTCTATTGCCGTAGACAATGACTTTTATAAAACAGTGCTTGAAAATTTAGTTGACTATGCAGTATTTACAGTAGACCTGAACGGCAATATTACGAGCTGGAACCGTGGGATCAAGCGCATGCTTGGGTACTACGAAAAGGATGTGTTGGGAAAAAACTTGGCTCTACTGATGGCTGATAAGGTGGGCGCCACCGCTCAGATTAAACGTGAACTTACCGAGGCAAAAAACACCGGACGATCAATGTGTGAACGTACACAAATGCGAAAAGACGGCACTACATTTTGGGCGGGTGGCATCATCTACCCTTTATATAATGCAAAGAAGCATATTGGTTACAGCAAAATAATCCGTGACCTAACCAAACAAAAACAGGTTGAAATCGACCGCGAAAATGTTCGAAAACAAGCTGAAAATTTCGGGCAAAAGCTAAACTTGGCACTGCAGGCCGGCAAGATAGGTACCTTTGAGTGGTTCATAGACGAAGATAGAACAGTTTGGACAAAAGAACTCGAGGAGTTGTATGGATTGGAGCAAGGAGGTTTTAGTGGTACTCACGAAGACTGGTTGAAGTTTCTGCACCCCGATGATTTATCGCGCGTAAAGCGCGGAATCAAGGAAGCCCTTGGTGGTGGATCATCTTACAACGAAGAATTTCGAATAATTTTACCTGATGGAAGAATGCGCTGGATGGCAGGGATGGGAGATTTATACTACGACCAAACAACCAATAGGCCGATACGAATGGTGGGTATTAATGCAGATATAACCGTGCGCAAACAGGCCGAAGAAAATTTGATGTACCGCACCGCATTACTAGAGGCGCAGAACGAAGCAACCCCAGATGGTATTTTGATTGTCGATGCTAGGGGCAAAATGCTTTCGTATAATAGACGGTTTGCTAAGATGTGGAAAATACCCCGTTCCATAATGAAAGCCAGCGATGACACTGCTGCGCTGGAACATGCCATGGAGCAGTTGAAACACCCCAAGGAATTTATTGATCGGGTAAATTATTTGTATGCACACCCCAACGAAGTTAGTCATGAAGAAGTCGCCTTCAAGGATGGTCGTGTGTTTGAGCGTTTTGGGATGCCGGTCAATGGCTCTGATGGTACTTATTATGGTTGGGCATGGCACTTTAGGGACATCACATTTCGTAAACGTCGTGAAGATGAACTCAAGGAGAGCGAACAACGCTTCCATTATCTTGCTGACAATACGCCGGTGCTTATTTGGCAGACTGATGATAAGAAACACTGCACATATGTGAACAAAACCTGGCGCGAATTTCGGGGTCGGACATTGCGACAAGACCAGGGATTTGGGTGGTTAGAAGGCATTCATGATGATGATAAATATAATTCACTGAATCTTTTTAGCGAAGCGTTTGAGGAGCGCGTGTCATTTAGTATGGAATACCGCATGCGACGATTTGATGGTGAATATCGGTGGGTACTAGTAAATGGAGTGCCGCGATTTTCTCCAGGCAAAAAATTTCTCGGATATGTCGGTTCAAGTGTTGATATACACGAGCTTAAGCGAAAACGCGAAATCGAAAAGCGTGCGGCACTTCTTCAAAAAGAACGCCGGGAACTGGTTGCGTTAAACAAAGCCAAAGATGAATTTGTTTCACTATCATCTCATCAACTCAGAACGCCTGCGACGGGGGTTAAACAGTACATCGGCATGTTACTCGAAGGTTATGCTGGTCGATCAACAAAACGTCAAAAAAAACTACTCCAGGTTGCGTACGAGAGTAATGATAGGCAACTGACCATTATTGATGATTTGCTTAAAGTGGCACAAGTTGACGCCGGAAAAGTGAACCTAAGTAAATCAAGCACCAACCTAAGCAGCCTGCTAAAAAGCGTTGTCGACGAGCAGCAAGAAACTTTTAAAGCACGAAAGCAGAAAATTGTACTTACCATGCCTAGTGCACCGATTAAAGCTAGTGTTGACGCGTATCTTTTACGTATGGTACTTGAAAATATCATAGACAACAGCGGGAAATATTCATACGAGAACAGTTTTGTAACAGTGAACTTAGAGGATGCTGGAGAGCGCATCCGTGTGTCGGTAATAGACCAGGGCGTTGGAATCAGCCCACGCCAACAAAAAGATTTGTTTCAAAAATTCTCCAGACTCAATAACCCCTTATCGGTAAGCGTTGGGGGTACCGGTCTAGGCTTGTACTGGGCAAAACGTATCGTTGATTTGCACGGAGGAGTGATTACCGTAAAATCAAAATCAGGCGATGGTGCCACCTTTTCAGTAACCATTCCGAAAAGCTGAAGTGCTCATAAAGATCTAGCATCGATAACTAGAACAAAGGGACTATTTTTTCTACTAACAGTTTATTCTCTGCCCGGAATTCGTTAATTTGCCCACTACTAAGCCAATTGCTCCAAGGTGCTTCGCCACTGCCTCCACGTGTCATTGTCTCGAGTATCTCAAACTGTTGTAGGCGGTCAAGTTCAGCAACGACCTCGCTGGGGTTAAATGTGCCGTAAACATCGCAAATAACTTCCAATCGATGTTTGAAATCAGGTGTTTGCCTGAATCCCGATTTACGCCAGCCAGCCTCATCACGAAGGGGTATATAGTACCAAGCTAATTGAGCCAGATCGGTGATCGCGTTGCCTGGTGCGGTAAATTCCCAATCAATAATCCCGGTGAGTTTATCGCCTTGCCAAAGTGTATTCCATGGTCCAAGATCACCGTGACGTATGATTTGCCCACGAGATTTTGGTGCAGCCATGGTCCGCCAAATCGTATTCTCGGGCATTTCGAGATTAGTAGTAATATCATGTAAATTTCGTAGCATTCTCGCCACTTGGGTGAGTCCGTCTTCGCCGAGCAATACTTCTTTCCAGGGATGAAACATCGACTCGCCAGGCAAGTAAGCTTGTTTTTCATATCCATTTGAATCTACGCCGAGCGGTTTAGGGGAGTAGGCAAAACCGTTTTCATGTAAATAGGCTAAGACTTTCTGAACCGATTCGCTCCAAACACCACCTTTACGTAAAACAGTGTCATTTACACGATATATTTCATTTTTCCCGTTACCTAGGATTTGCTTGTTCATTGGCATAATAGTAGCAGACGAACTTACTGCGTAGAGCTTGCAGGTTTTGGCGGAGGTGGTGGATTAAGTTTCGATAACATAAATGCCTGTAAATCACTATAATCATACAATCCGGCAACTGGCCGAACGATACTAGAGCCGTCTGGTCCTCGCCCTGTGCTAAGTAGCATTGGTTTTTGGTCTACAATACTGATTGATTCGATACTGGTAGCCGGAATGTCCTTAATGAGTCCAGTAAATGTTTTGAACTCTGAGCCTGTAATGTTGGTGCGGACATTGTTCCCTAGAGAACTTAGAAGTTTATTGACCGATAATGGGTTCGCCAAGAAGCCGATACTAGTGGCCTTTTGCTTCATAGCTAGTATTATT
This sequence comes from Candidatus Saccharimonadota bacterium, assembly GCA_022841445.1. Classification (GTDB taxonomy): domain Bacteria; phylum Patescibacteriota; class Saccharimonadia; order Saccharimonadales; family UBA10212; genus JALHRM01. Next base: position 34,811 of record JALHRM010000001.1, on the reverse strand, counting down.
TTGCGTTGATTGGCTTCACGGTCAAAGTTGCCGAGTGGAAATCCGTAGCCGATACCTTCACCTCTTGCTTGGGCAAGGTAAAGAGCCTGCTGCCCATCAAGCTGGACAGGGCCGTTCGGGTATTTTACGAGGTTACAGCGATAACGACATCGCCAGTCAAAATTACGGTCAAGCACTCCGCGTGGGTCAACACTTTCAATGGTAACGGTTATACCGCCGAGGGCATCAACCGAACTGCGAACGGCCGTATAATTAAGGTGCACACTATACTGAAAATCCATTCCGAAAACTTCCCCGACAGATTTGCGAAGAGCGGCTTGAGCGGTATCTTCACCCTCGGATTTTACGCACGAATATACGACATTAATTTTCCCGGCACTGCCGGATGGGCAGCGACGTTCATAGTCCACCCATAAATCACGAGGAACGCTAAACATAAATGCATTCTTTTTTTTCTGATCTACGCTAAGTGCAATAACAGAATCCGTTAGATCACTCGCCGGGTGACCGGGGTCATCTTCTGAAGTCCCGAATACCAAAATATTACTTCGTCCGTATTGATCAGTCTTTAAAGGCTCGGCAAACAACGCTCCCAACGGATTTTCTTTAAAAATGTTTCCAAAAGCGTTAAATACATTGACAGCGGTATATCCGCCGATTACGAGAGCTACAATCAAAAGCGTTATCAGACTACGCTTAATAACCTTCCGGCGCCTACTCGGGCGAGGTACGGGGTGAGCCATCGGCTGTGCTGGTGCCGTTGTTACCTCAGGCTTATAGGAATAGTAAGCATGACGATCATAGCGTCCGTTGGATTCTATTGCAACTTCCTTTATATTATTTTATAGATGCTTTAATTATAGCAAATTCTAGCTGAGAATTAACTTATGTTTGAATTTACTTCGATAGTAAAATTAATAGGCGTAGAGCTAATATTAATCTACAAATCGTTTGCGGACTTCAACAGGCGAGCCATAGATCCGCATAAGTTTATTGTTTACATCCAGAGCGGACTCTAGACTATTGACAGTCAAGCGGCAAGGATCTGAAAGGTTAACAGTGCAATGCGCCTGACTCACAGGGCAGGCGTAGCACTGTCCAATTTCAGGATGGTCTAAAGGAGCTAAGTTGATAGGTACTGGTGTGCCGTCGTTGTTACCTGGCGCGCACTCCTCTGTACAAGTTAATGCATCGAGCGCAGGTGTTTTAAGACGGTCAGCTATCACCATCCCTGCTCCTAGCGCTGCTCTCAAACTGGCTCTTGACCGCACGGTCGACAGTATTAGTGATTCAGGCGTAACAAAACTATTAACAAGTCGAATAGCATCTGAGGCACTGTGTCTACTTGGATCATAAAGCCTAGCCGTATCAGGGTTAGCAATTAATGTACCTCGTTCATAAATAGGCGCAATATTATCCCCTCCTTCCATTAACGGCGTTAATCCCACATAATAACGAAAACTTAAACCTTGACTTCGAGTGCGCGCGAAAATAACCGCCCCAAGCCCCCCACTTATTTGTGTTCGTAGTTGATCAGGACTTTTTGGTAATATTGCAGCTCCTGCTTCTATCGCTGCAGTTATGGCAGCGCTAATTTCGGGTATCACAGTCTCAACATTTCCCGGTGAAGAAAAAAGCCGATAATGATCCCGTAATGCCTCCAAAGAGTGAGGTGTATGTAAGTGTGATGCCATAATGCTGCTTCTCGCCATGTTAAATAAAAAAGTCCCGCACCGTAGCGCGGGACTTTTTGTAATCAACAAAGTGCGCTACGGCCGAACTTTAAGCGCCTTCTTCTTAAATTCAGTGTTTATAACCAAGTAAAACATTTGATTATGAATATATACTAATAACTACGAGTAGTCAAACTACTTCTTTTTGTTATCGGCTCTTGATAAGAGGTAAATGAACAGTCCAAGACTGACAAGGAAAAATCCTACACCTATCGGTGATGTCCAAGCCTCCACGCTAAACATTGCTTCCATACATATATGATAGCGCATAATCTTGTTCAGAAAAATAGTACAAATACCCCTGTTATAACGGATAAGCTTATGTTATTCTTAGTCGCAAAGGCGGGTGCTCATGTTTAGATGGCTTGCGCTATCACATCGCATGGTTCATTTATCGGTTATCTCTTCGAGCATTCGGAGGCATATTCCGTTTCTAGCTCATTTATCAGAACTTGCTATCGGAGCGGGCATATTCATATTTGCGCCGACAGTATTGGCAACTCCTCCTCAGATAGATTTAACAAGTCCATTGGATGGTGCCACGGTAAGTGGTATTGTCACGCTTAGCGCTGATGTAACTAATGCTGAGCCAATCACTAGGGTTGAGTTTTATATTGATGGAGGCTTAAGGGGTACGGATGTAGCTAGTCCATACACTATAAATTGGGACGCCACTTTCGCTTCTGCTGGTAGCCACAATGTTCAGGCAATAGCCTACGATAATGTCGGTGGAATATCTGCAACACCACTTCGTTTTGTAACCATCGCTGATACGATACCGCCTAGCATCCCAGCGAATATCCAGTCGCCCTGGCAGACAGTGACATCAGTTCGTCTTACCTGGGATCCATCGTACGACCAAGTTGGTACGACTGGATACCGGGTGTATCGTAATGGCGCGTTAGTGGGATCGCCCATCACTACGAGTTATACAGACACAGGACTCAATCCCAACACCACGTACAACTACTATTTGACAGCGCTAGATGCTGCCAATAACACCTCCGCCGCATCTTCTACCCTTCCTTTTTCAACCCTCCCCGACACTACCGCCCCAAGCGTTCCTGCTAACATCCAGGCCACCGACCGCCAACTATTCAGTATTGATCTATCCTGGGATGCCTCCACTGATAATCACATGGTGAGTGGCTACAACGTTTACCGTGACGGGGTTCTCGTTGCTTCACCTTCGGGGACTACATTCGGCGACACAGGACTTAACTACGATACGGAGTATGACTACTCCGTAGCCGCCGTTGATCCAACTGGCAATGTTTCTATTATGGGCACTTTTACCGTTTCAACCCTCCCCGACACTACCGCCCCAAGCGTTCCTGCTAACATCCAGGCCACCGACCGCCAACTATTCAGTATTGATCTATCCTGGGATGCCTCCACTGACGACGTTGCCACCACCGGTTATCGTGTTTACCGTGACGGCGTCCTGATCGCTTCACCCAGTGGAACTATGTATAGCGATAGTGGACTGGCGTACAACACCAGCTACACTTACACCGTAGAAGCACTTGATGCTATCCCCAATGTTTCGGCTGTTGGTACGCTCGCGACTTCGACTTTGCCGGACACAACGCCTCCGAATGTCGTATTTAATAACCCTGCAAACGGCGTCACCCTTACCGGCTCATTAACGATTTCGGCTAGTGCAACTGACCAGTTCGGCATTAGTGTTACACGACTATTTATCGATAATCTTTTGGTAGCGAGCGCTAATAGTGATTCAGTCACATATGCATGGGACACCAATGCAGCGTCGAACACTGGTCATACAATTATGGCGCAATCAACGGATATAAATGGCAATACTACCAACCAGACCATAAATGTAACGGTGTACAACAAACGGCTCAGCGACTTCAATAATGATAATAAGGTGAATATATTTGATTTGAGCACTATTCTTAGCCGTTGGGGCAAGCCAGGAACCGGAGATTTTAATGGTAATGGCAAAGTTGATATTTACGATTTAAGCTTCTTCCTGCATGATTATGGGAGACTTTAATATGAAAAATATCCGGTGGGCACTATTTTCAACATTTGTAACGGCGCTTTTGGTGGCACCGTTTGCGCCGTTTGTATCTGCTGCTGGTGCAAGCATGTACATGTCACCAGCCAGCCGGTCGGTGAGTAAATCAGCCATTATTCTCATTAATGTTCGGGTCAATGGCGGCGGTGCAGGGGTAAACGCCGTTCAAGCTAATGTGGCCTACCCAACTGATAAACTCGAGTACCTAAACTCGTACTATTCTGGTACAAGCTTCGAAGTTCAGGCCGAATCAAGCTGGGGAGGGGGAGTTGTGCGCATGGCAAGGGGCACACTTAGTCCAATCAACGGCGATGCCTTAGTGGGGACTATTTCATTTCGAGTGCTGGCGAGTAGTGGATCTGCAACGTTAAGTTTTGCAGGTGGTTCAACGGTTGCCGCGAATGGTACTGAAATTGGTTCAGGTAAGGGCAGTGCCAATATGACATTTACTCCTCCTCAGTCAGGTGGCGGTTCGAGTTCAAATTCTACTCCGGGCGCACCCCCGCCGCCGAAAGATACGACCCCTCCTGCAATAAGCGGTATATACGAAAAATCTATTGGTCTAAATAGCGCAACAATTGTTTGGAAAACAGATGAAGATGCTAATGCGGTTGTAGAATATAGTCTTGATCAAAGCTACGCGCTGAGTGCCAGTGTAGCTGCTCTGTCCAAAGTGCATGAAGTGACATTACCTGCAGCGGCCATACAGCCCAAGACAACGTATTTCTATAGGGTAAAAAGCGCTGATGCCGCCGGGAACGTCAAACTCAGCGAGGTACGCAAATTTACATCAAAGGGCATACCTGTAACTGTGAAAGTAAATGACGAGCAAGGGCAGCCACTCGCCGGAGTCAAAGTTAGCATTGGTGATTCAAGCAGTGTTACAGATCCTAAAGGAATTGCAGTATTATCCTCAGCTTCGGGTAAGCAACAGGTCTTAGCCGAGTTTTCGGGCGCTACCTCTAAGCAGCAACTCGAAGTAACTTCGGGTAAGGAAGGTATCGGTACTAAAATCGCAGTTACTCTTGCCGCGGACAAATCTTCTTCGGGTGGTCGTTTTTGGCAAATCCTTGCCATTTCGCTGGGGTTAGGCTTCGTAGTGCTTGCGGCTTTGGACGCTTACATTTTTCGTAAAAAGGTAGTAGTCTTGGCCGATGAAGTACTCAAGCGCCGAAGTCGCCCAAAAATCATTACAAACGCTGTTAATTTCTTAAGGTTGCAAAATCATAAATCTGAGGCTGCAATCCCTCCTGTCGCGGTACAAAAAATAACAGATACGCCGGCAACTACAGAAGCAGCTCACACGCCCGTAGAAGTCGATCCTAAAATTACTGTTCCTGAAAGAACGGTACTAACTCAATCTCCTCCAACTTCGGCAGTTCCAATCGAAACAGTGCGACCACTCGGCGACCCTCTATCCAAAATTATAATTCCAGTTCAATCTGATGATCTGGTACCCGTAAGTATCATGGCACCACCAACTGTTGCCGAGAAGACAAGCAAGCCAAAATCAAGTAAAAAATCAACAATAAAAAGAAAACTAAAAAAGTAAACGGCTAAATTGGAGGGCCAGGAGGGACTCGAACCCTCGACACGCGGCTTAAGAGGCCGCTGCTCTAACCAGCTGAGCTACTGGCCCGATCTGTAACAGCTAAGCAATTTTAGCAAACCACCTCTGTTTTGGCAATTTCGACCACATATTTTTCACACCTAGCGAATTTTATTTATTTTTCCCTGCATAACAGCACAGAAAAATCCAAGGCCTAGAATTACTGTGATAATCGTTATGGCAATAGCCGACAATACTAAATTCATCACACCAAAATGTCCTGCGAGCCATTTTGGGTCAAATATGGAAAACACTTGCCATACTAGCCAAATAAAATTAGTTGCCAGAATAAAAAACAAAAACGTGTCAGTTGATCGGATTCGTTTGTACGAAACATATTCTAGTGCTCGAGCGTATTGCCACATCCACCAATAGTTGGCGAACGGAATCGCAAGCAGCCAAGTGCTAGGAATCAAAGGTTGTTTGGCCGAAGAATTGACTGCCGCACGACTTTTTGCAGCCCAGTAAAAAAAGTACAGCCCCAAAGTAATAATATGGTAAAAGTATATTTTGGCTGGAGATATTTTATTGAGCATGACTCGAGCTTATTACTGTACGAGTGGAGGAGGCGGAGTATTGGAGTTATTCTGGGGTGGAGTCGTTTGCCGTGGAGGAGTAGTTCCAGATTGGGGCGCAGGTGCAGCTGGCCCGCCAAAGCTATTGTCGGGTTGTGCTGCGGCCATTTGAGTACCGGTAGCCGGTGCGGGCTGCCCGCCAGAACCGCTGGCGGCAACATTATTAAAATCATTCTGGATAATTGCCATGCCGATTGGTCCAAGTAAAATCAGCAACACAAAAGCCATAATTCCTGATATTTTCTCGTTCGTTACCTTCTCTACCCCCATACTGTATTTCCAGAGCCAGTATATGTTGATAATCGGCACAATTATCAACCAGGCTGTTGGAATATCTGCTCCAAGTCGCTTCATCTCAACCTTAGTTTTAACTTCCCAAACTAGTCCGTAAATTCCGAACGTTACAAATGGTAAAAAGAATACTGCGATTGGACTTCGGTGTTTCATCTGGCTTATGCCCCCATTAATTCAATTACTTTTAAGCTAATACCATTCAGTCAATTATTGCAACAGTAACCCGCAATTATTGATTAAATCAAACGATTAAAGTGGAGCAAAGTTGTTAATTACTTCGCTTCCAAACTTGGAATTTGTACGTTATATCATTTTCTAACATTGGTGGACTTTCTTCTGCTAGAGAAAAATTTTTCTTAAATTCTGGAAAATATCTGTCACAGTCAAAAATTGCTTCAATTTGGGTAATGTGTAGTTCATCCGCGAATGGCATAAGTAGCTCGTAAATGGATGCCCCTCCTATGACCCAGACATCCGAGTTTAGGGTCTTCATGTATTTAAGTGGATCGTCGACCGTTTGAATATCATCGGCTCCGTACTTATGACTAGAAAAAATAGTGCAGTGAGCAATGTGCTCTATCTTGCCACGTAATTCGGAATATGTACTGCTTCCCATCAGTACATGCCCGTTTTTTACTTTTTCATAAAACTGAGCCCGGTCGTTTGGCAGATCCCACGGTAACTTCCCGTTCTTGCCGATACCTCGGTTCGCGTCGATAGCCGCAATGAATTTAATGCTCATAGTGAATCATTATAAAGATCTATCCTGCTGAATTATAATCTGTTTATGCCTTGGTACATTTATGCGTTAAGCGGTGTTGCTGTGCTAGCTTTATCTGATGTTGTACGGAGAGTCGCATTATCCCATAAGAATAAGCTTGATTTTTATAGTTCAGCCTTCCTGCTTTCGGTATCCACAGGGCTGGGACTCCTGATTTATAACGTCATTTTTGGTTTCGATATGCCGCCAGTTCAGAATTTTTTGCCAGTTTTTATCCTTAATATCGCACTGGCGTTTGTCGGATGGCTGACCAGCCAAAAAGCTTTAGCGCATATTGGTGTCGGCGAATATACTATTTTGCTGACATCACGACTTATTGTTACTTGGGTCGCAAGTGTTGTGCTGTTTGGTGTTGGCTTAACACTGCTGGAAAGTCTTGGCGCTTTTGTCATTATGGCTGCCATATTTGTGGTGTTTTTTCGAAAAAACTTGTTTAATGATCAATCAAAAACGGGCATCTTGTTTGCAACAGCTACGGCATTTATATATGGAATTGGCATACTCACAGACCAGGTAATATACCGAGAAGCTGAACCGGCCAGCTACCTACTTATTACATTTATCATAAACAGCTTTATTTTTATTTTGCTGCGGCCTACTGTTATAGGAAGTCTCAAGCACTTAATGTGGCCTGGTCATCGGCACCATTACCTGGGTTTTGGAATTCTTTGCTCGGTAGGGCTAACGCTAATCTTTACGAGTTTGAAAATTGCCGACAACGCACCGCTTGTAAGTGCACTGTTTCTTCTTCAGATAATCGTAAGTGTTATCTTAGGAAGTATCCTGCTGAAAGAACGCAAAGATATGACGCGGCGAGCTATTGGTTCAGTACTCGCCGTTGTCGGGGCGCTAATAATTGTACTTAACTAGCGTTGAATTCGGGTAGTTGGATGAGTTCGTCTAGACTTTCTACCAATTCAAATTCTTTCGGTAGATAACGTGCTTTCGGTTGCGCTGTTTGCCGCTTCACTTCTTCAAAATCCATCAAGACGGTGGTTATTTTTTCGCCAGCGTCTAACTGCTGAGGAACTTGATTGATAAAGTCAGTAGCCAAAAATGTGTACACAAGCCAGTCAATTTTTGTGAATGGTTGATGAATACCAATGAGCCGCCAATTACCGAATGTCATACCGGTTTCTTCAAGCATTTCACGCTGTGCAGCTGCAAGTTCAGATTCTCCATCAACATCGTGCCGGCCACCGGGAACATCAATGAACGGCGGTAGGCCGGGCTGTTCCTGTTCAGTGATGACAACCTTATTGTCTTTTATGGCGATGACTTTTATTGTGTCAGGTCGCTTCAACATCTCAAACGTGTGATAGCTACCGTCAAACATTTTCTGCTGCCACTGGTAGACTTCGTATATCATTCCTTCGAACACTTTTTCGGCATCAGTGGGTATTGTTACGGTATCTTTCGGTACAATCCGACTCATAAATGCAGTATCTCCTTGCCACATAGTACGGGACTTTCGGGTGAATTAATATAAATGTCTAAAATACTATTGATAAATAATCAATAATACTGTATAGTAGTTAATATTGATTGGGTTAGATTTGGGTATGCCTTCAAACGGTGGGCACCCTTTTTTAATTTTCATTAAAGAAGTTATTATGGCGACAAAAAGAGCATTAATCACCCTCCCAACTTACAACGAGCGATATAACGTTGAGCTTATTCTTGACGAACTACTCAATCTTCGCGCTACGAAAAAGACAAATTACCACATTTCTGTATTGGTTATTGATGACCGTTCGCCTGACGGTACGGCAGATGTTGTGCGCTCGATTCAGAAGCGTTATAACAACCTATATTTGATTCAAGGTCGCAAGAACGGACTGGGCGCGGCATACAGACGCGGTTTCGACTACGCCCGAAAGAATCTAAAATTTGATGTTGTAATCATGATGGATGCTGATTTGTCACATTCCCCGGCAGAAGTGCCCCATCTTCTTAAGAAGATTGACCAAGGCTACGATATCGCCGTTGGATCACGCTACGTAAGTGGCGGTATGATACCGGGCAGTTGGCCACTTATTCGTATTCTTAATACTCGTATCGCACATTTTGTGGCGCGATTTGTGGGCGGTATAGAAACCGATATGGCAGAACTGACTGGCGGATTCAAGGCGATGACCAAGGCTGCGCTTTGCCAAATTCCATATCGCCGTGCCCGGGTTAGCGGGTTTGGGTTCCAATTATTTCTTAGTAACGAGTTTATCTCACAGCAATTCAGGGTTGCCGAAGTACCAATAACATTCCGAGACCGCATGTCGGGTACATCTAAACTCTCACATAAAGACATTGTCGAGTTTATCCGCGTTGCACATGAGCTTAACAAAGTTTCTCCTTTCAAACGACTGATGCGCCAGTATGCCGCAGCGTTCAGTGGAGCTGTTATTACGATCGCCACCTATGTGGGTGCAGTTCGGCTCAACGATTTTGATTCAGTAACTGCTGCTTTGCTTGCGACTGAACTTGGCTTGCTAACTGTAGCTGCATCGCTACTAATACTCGACAAGCCAAAAAAGAGCGAATCGGCTATGGCGCGAGTCCGACGACTCGTGACCACCAGGTACAACGTGCTGGCATTTTTAGTCCAACCGCTCATTGCGTCCTTACTCGCCATACAACAGGTTGAGTGGCAGTGGTGGATCGGTGCAGTTGGTTTAATGATTGTCGCCTGGTTTGGGATAAAGTTTGAATCATCTGATAGTGAGGACACCAAGTAATGTCACTGGCTAGTTCAAAAAAGCAGTCCATCAGCGTGCTTATACCGGTTTTGGCAGACAAAGACTCGTTGGATCGTACGATTAGATCTGCCGCCTCTGCTAAGTATCCTCTTAGTGATTATGAGATTATTGTTATCTGCAACGAACATGACTACGACGCAATATCAAAGGCTGCCGAAACAATTATTGAAAGCAATATTACTAACGCCCGCGTTGTACTCCACAAAAAAACTGTATTTAACCGAGGATCTTTGATTAAAACTGGACGATCGTATGCTAAAAACACTTCGGAAGTGATCATCATGCCCTCAGAAGAACCTGATCCTGACTACTTAAAAGACTTTGTAGGCAACGTATCAAAAAATCGTGTTCTTGGTGGAGTCCAATCGGTATTATCCAAAAAATTCGTGCAGTTCGGCCTGATCGGTGGCGGTGTCTTTGGCACTGGCATGGGACTATTGTATGTTCTTGTAGAATTTCTGCAGTGGTCACCACTCGCAGCAAATGCTGTTCAACTGGCAATGACGTTTTATCTTAACTATGTTTTGAACCGCAACATCACGTGGCGTGATCGTACGATTAGCCGACTAGCATCAATCAAATTTTTGCTGTCACGAGGAGCTACAACTCTACTAAACTATGGTCTGTTCGCTGCTCTTATCAGCTTGCAGTTTAGCTTCGCTGTTTTTGGCGCAGCATTCAATTTTACGGTTAATTATCTTGTCGCCAATGTAGTTTCTTTGGCGGTTATTATGCTGCTTAATTATGTTGTAAGTGATCGGTGGGCATTTGCCGAAGCCACAAGCAGCAAAAGTTCTCTTAACCAAAAAGCAAGAGTCCCATTCAGTATTTATGCGTCAGTGCTAATGGTTGCCATCATAAGTTTCGGTCTTGGTTTTAACCCTGTGCTGACGGTGTCTGTTCTACTCGCCATCGCAAGCCTCGTTTTGCTGTCACAGTCAAGTATGGAAGTGTGGCGAACTATTTATTCGTACCGCGAGCCAGGTAGTGTTGACCGGTTAAGATTCCCAGCACAAAACGGTGTTAAGGAACGATTTTGCATCATCGTCCCAGCTCGACACGAGGCAGATGTATTGGCAGATACACTCCGCCAGCTTGCAAAGCAGACTCACCCTAGTATGAGCATTGTGACAGTTATCTGTAGCGATGACACAGCCACACTTAAAGTTGCCCGCAAAGTTGAAAAGAAAGAATCCCGCGTTCGAGTAATCGAGTATCCGCTACTTGCCGGAGTTAAGCCGAGTAAGCCCAAGCAGCTGAACTACGTATTCAAAATTATCAAGCGCGAAGATTTTAGTATAGTTGGCGTGATCGATGCCGAAGATACTGTTCACCCTGAACTGCTTATGCACGTTGATGCAGCCTTTCGCGATCGCAAAACAGGTGTGGTGCAGGGTGGCGTACAGTTGATTAACTATGATTCATCCTGGTATTCGATGCACAATGTACTTGAGTACTATCGATGGTTTAACAGCAGCATGGCGTTTCAGTCTGATAATCAGTTTATGCCACTTGGCGGTAACACTGTTTTTGTGCGGTTGTCGCTACTCAAGCGAGCTGGTGGTTGGCCGGATACACTCACCGAAGACTGCTCGCTCGGAGTACTGCTGAGTGCTAAGTTCCAAACCAAAACAGCCGTGTACTATGAACCGTTACTTGCTACACGCGAAGAAACACCGGATACCCTGCGCGGACTATTCAAACAGCGAGTGCGCTGGAACCAGGGGTTCTTCCACGAATGGCGCAAAGGTGTCTGGCGACGTTTGCCAAGCTTCCGCCAAAGACTGCTGGCTGACTATGTTTTGCTTGGGCCTGTTCTGCTCGCTATCATCAGTTTGTTTGTACCGGTATCGCTTCTGGCCATTGCGTTTTTGGATGCGCCGGTAGCGCTTGTTATTTTGATGTATCTTCCACTCATCCCGGTGTCGCTGTTGATGATATTTAATGCGGTGTTCCTTCATGATTTTGGTGCCGATTTTAAGCAAAAAATTCGTTTGCGTCATTACGCCCTACTACTTCTAACCCAAATACCGTATCAACTTGTTTTGAACGCTGCCGCATTGTGGGCAGTTATACGTGAACTTCGAGGTGACAACACTTGGTACAAGACTCCACACAGCGGCAAACATCGGCTCGGTAACTCTTACGGCGCACTTGATGCAGCGAAAGCAAGTTTTGCTAAAGGAGCTGCAGATGCCTAAGCAAGCCCCGAAGACCGCTAAAAAGGCGACTGCTAAACCAACGAATTCCAAGTTGATTGCTTGGTTTAAGCGTCACAAGTTGGACACTGCTGTAGTAACGGCACTGGTGGCTGTTTCTGCTGTTGTCAGCGGTATGAACATGACTGGCTACCCACAGCGCTTTGAGGACGAAGGCACATATGTATCCCAAGCCTATGCTCTCCAAGAGCGAGGTACATTAACTCACTACACCTATTGGTATGATCATCCGCCAGCTGGCTGGATGCAAATGGCCTTGCATCTTGGTGCGACAAACGCTTTGGATCGCTATGATTCTTCCATCGTTGCTGGCCGTGAATTTATGGTATTCATGCATGTTTTAGTGGTTGCATTGATTTATGCGCTTGCCCGGCGTTTGCGCGTTGGTGTGGTTGCAGCAGCTATAGGTACGCTAGCCTACGCACTTAGTCCACTAACGATTGAATTTAGCCGCTACGTGCTACTGGATAATGTCGCACTACCATGGCTACTAGGTGCATTTCTGTTAGCGCTAAGCCCTAGAAAACACGTTGTCACAGCCCTGGCGAGTGCAGCTTGCATGGCTATTGCAGTACTCAGTAAAGAAACGTTTGTACTCTTATTACCTGTACTGATCTACGCTCTTTGGCGCTCGAGTGATGCTCGCAACCGCCGCTACCAACTGGCCAGTTTTGGGGTTGTGTTTGTGATGATCGGCGCTATCTACGCGCTTTATGCTGGCCTAAAAAGCGAGCTTTTCCCAGGGGAAGGTCACGTATCGCTGTTTGGTACGTTGGCTTGGCAACTATTTGGACGCGAAGGCAGTGGCAGTATCATCGATGCATCCAGCGGCAGCCGCGGCTTGGCAGAGTATTGGCTATCAATCGACTATTGGCTGCTACTTATCGGAGCACTGTCGCTGCCGTTTGCTTTCTTTGTTCGCCACTTGCGGGTTGCAGCTTTTGGCTTGCTGCTTGGCTTGCTGCTCCTACTACGAACGGGCTACTTGCCATATCCATATGTAGTTATACTGCTTCCATTTGCTGCATTAGTATTTGCTGGTGTACTAGACCAGTTCATTATCAAGCCGCTTTGTAAAAAAGGAATTAGCGTCTCACGCATTGCAGCAGGATTTGCTGCCACGCTGCTGCTTGCAACTACAGCGGCGGTTGTTGCACCTGATTGGGGCAAGGGCATTCACGCTATCACGACCAAAGATCACGATGCATCAAGTCGTCAGGCAGTAGATTGGGTTACAAAAAACATTAATCCAAGCAATCAGTTGGTTGTAGAGTCTACATTTTGGACTGACCTCGTTAAGCAGGGGTTTGATAAGCCTGATCCTGTGTGGCTGTATAAAACCGAGACAGACCCCGAAGTTATGGAAAAACTTGGCGGGTGGCGCGGTATTGACTATGTAATGCTAAACGGTCCAAGTATCAGCGGTAAAGACTTTGAAAAGACATTTCCTACTGTCAATAAGGCTTTGGATAACGCTGAACTAGTGAAAGAATTTGGCCAAGACAACCAAAAAGTCCTCATCTACAAAGTCCAAAAATAACGCAGTATTTGAAAGATAATTTAGGTGAGTGAAACTAGCTCCGGCAATCCAAATAATGATAGTCTTTGGGCTCCATTCGATCCAGTTGAAGAAACTGAACGAGTTCAGAGACATATTGGAATGCTCGAAGATCTACTAATTGTTGACCCATTGGAACTTGATAGTAGTGGGATAGAGAGTAGTGTTGTTACTAAAATCTATTTTGATAGGCTGGTTGATCATGATGGTCGTCAATCTTTGTCCCCATATATTTTTGAGGGCTTTCTAGAAAGAATTGAAACCATTTATGGTGTTCAGTTAGTAGTTGTTAGTAACCTAAAGACCTATCTTTTTAGTGAGTGTAAAGATCCGGATTCTGACGAGCCAGAAATTGAATTGCTTGTTGCGGAGGATGCGTTGGCGTACATTCCGATCAGGGAAATTAGCGATATAATGGCAGCCCAAGGTACGCCAGGAGGGTGGGAAGCTCATGCAAAAGGCAAGACTGACGAAGAAACGCCCCATGATACTGCCGAGTAGGTGCAGTGCCCATCTTCGTAGGCACAAAATAAAGCAATTTTACTTTATTAAAGTGTCATTGCTGCTATCTCAATCATAGTTTCAGTCCTATCCCAGCAGTTTGCTATTATTTTTGCATGGCTAAGCACATAGGCGATCACATAAAAGTAGTATTACTTGATCATGATGACACGCTTGTTGGTACTATAAACAACAAATGGAAACACCATAAGCATGTTGCTAAAAAATACTATGGAAAAGATCTAACTGATAAAGAACTTGAAACTTACTGGGGTAAACCTCTTTCAGAACTCGTCTGTGTACTTTACGGTACTGATGATGTTGAGCAAGCAATGGCGAATAATACCGCCTGTCACGAAGACTTTCCAAAAGAACTCTTCACGTTTTCAATACCTGTTTTGGGACACATTAAAGATTCCGGTAGATTAATTGGCATCATAACTGCTACAAGCCGGTTTAGCTTTGAGCACGACTTAGAGTTGCATAAAATTCCTCGAAACCTTCTGGATTACACTCAAACAGCCGAAGACACGTTATTTCATAAGCCTGATCATAGGGTTTTTGATCCTGCGCTAGATTGGATCAAAGGTTTACAGTTTAGTCCAGCCGAAGTTTTGTACGTTGGCGACGGACTTCATGATATGCATGCAGCATTAGGTGCAGGTTTTAGCTTTATGGGCGTAGAAACAGGTCTTGTTACAAGGGCGCAATTTAGCTTACATGGTGCCGAAAGCGTTCCAAACATCGGCCACTTGGCCTAGAGTTTAGTCGCCAGCACCGCAAGCAGTGCCGTCTTTGTTGGTGTCAAGGTTAAAGCGGTCAGTACCACTCACAATAACACCGTTCGGGAACCCGCCGTGGGTGCGGACACCATCGCACGTCAAAACGCCGTTGGTGGCTGCATGCACCGGAACACACTGCTCGCCTTGCTTGCCGTAGTCAACGTAGCAGCCATTTGCGCCGATGCCGGAACCGGCCGCATTGTTGTTGGCGGCCTGATTGTTATGGACGGTTGAGCCGCTAACTCCAGCTGCAGGCTTTGCAACACGCTTACCAGTGCCTGTAGGTTGCGAAGCAGCCGAGGCTAAACTATTTTGTTTCTGGTTGGCTGGGTCGCGTCCGGAACGTGGTGCACCGTCCGATGCATCCACCTGATTCTGTAGCGTTTCCTCAGTTGTTGTTACTGCGGTGGCCTTCGGTTCATCAATAAGTTTCAGTATGCCGATCACGCCAAAAGCGATGGTTATGACTACTGCCGAAGCAACGGCGATAACTTTGCTGCGGGGCTGCGAAAGCAAAAGCTTTATCAAAGGTTGTTTTGTCGGCTTCTTAGTTGATTTTCCCATGACGATTTCCCCCTTAACGGATCATTATCCACGTTGCAATCGAAGGGATCCCGTCAGAATCTGTGATAGTAAGCATGTACGGGCCAGGAGGCAGTAAGTTGGAGTTTTCAGGAACGGTCACTGTAGCAATACCGTTATTGACCGCAATTGGCAGGTCTACAAGTCGAAGGTTTGAATCGGTCTGGTGTGTAACTGACATTGGTCGCAAAAGCTGCGCCCACTTAACAAGTTTGTTTGGAGCATTAACGTTGAAATTAAAGCTTTGGCCATACGTTGCTTGAGTGGGGGCATTGGTGATATCTGGGCGAACAGTACGGAAGGAATATGGCGGCTGGTAGACAGAAATTCGCATTTCGAATGTGCCATCACCTGGATTAGATCCAAGCACTACTACACGTCCGTCAGGTAATAGTACCGAAGAACTGTGGTAGTTACGGCCGATTGGGTCGGCCGCTACAGGCTTCATGGTGTTGGTTTCGGGGTCGTATACGGCGGCGGTCATCACGTTGGTGGAATCATCACGGTTAAGCTGGCCGCCATTACTTAGGAATACTGTTCGATCAGGCAGGATAGTTGCATTGACATACATTTTGCCAAGTCCTGGTAGGTCTGGCCCAGGTTGGTAAATAGGGTTTGGTTGTTTTAGGTCAATAATGTCAGTTAGTTTGATGCCAGGGTTTGCAGTATTGATGTTCCCGCCACCCGTGATGAGCACTTTTTGATCTTGAGCTGGTGGAAGTAGGACTGATGCTGACTGATCCCGCATGTCTTTTTCGCGGAGACCAGGAACCTCAGCAATGGTGGCATTTTGGTAATCGTAGATTGCTGCGCCGGTACCGGGTATATTATTGCCGAAAGTGTGCCCGCCACTGTAGAACAAACGACCATCTTGCATCAGGAACATATGCGGGTAAAGCCCCCAGAACGACCATGTTTGCGGAACTTGCCCTGTAGGCAGCCACTGTTCTGTTTCAAAGTCGAAGTACTCAGTATTGACTGCACCAGTAGTATCTTCTTTCAAGCCTCCTGCCATCCATACATCGCCGTTGCCTAGCTGCGTAAGCGTTGGGTACCAGTGTCCTTCATTAGCATCGTTTGTGGCGGTGAACGTTTCAGTTTCTGGGTCAAAAATCCAGGAATCTTTCAAGCCACCGTAATCAGCTGCAGTGGCAGTAGTTGGGTAAGATTTAGTGCCGCCTTGTATAAGAACTCTCCCGTCAGCCAGTGTTACATGACCGGCGCAGAACATATCCTTAGGCACATCAAGCGTGTTAAATACCCCACTGATTGGATCCCAGATGCTTGCCTTAAATGTGCCTGCCTCAAAGTCTTCAACACTATTGCCGGAACCAGCTATAAGCAGCACTTTGCCGTTATAAAGCAGAGTGGAATGTATAGCACGAATTGGTAGCTCGTAATCCAGCACTGTCCATTCGCCTTGAGTGGCCGGGCCTTCGGGTGGTGGTGCTGCCTGACCTTGAAGCATTGTTGAATAATCGTCGGTAACAAGCGTTCCATCGCCAAAAATTGACACGCCCCAGGCGATGGCGTCGATGCCCGGAGGTATTTGAGGTGTTGCAATAGTGAACTTTGTCCAATCATTTGCCATTGGTAGTGTCTGAAGATCAGTCCAATATCCCCATCCGGCTGCGGTGTGGGCAAAAATCGTAACGCTATTTTGATCGGTAGTAGATTTGTACCATGCCGAGAGATTGTATATGTTTCCTGGCTGTACCTGAGGCGCAGAGGCTTCGGTCGGTATGAGTTTGAAATCACCTTGCGTGCGGCCGTTTAGCTCAATTGTGTATGCTCGGTCGCCGCTATGTGCATCATTTGTAACGGTAGCGTTAACTGCGGCGTCACCCCAACCCGCCAAGAACCAATTAGCCGGCGGGTTACCACCTTCTTCCAAGCCTGGATTAACGCTTAGCTCGGTGGGCGGTTCTGGCTCAGGTTCTGGTTCAGGGTCACCGCCAACTCGCGTTAAACCGTAATCATCAGTGACGAGTGTGCCGTCTGCCGATATAGAAACACCAAACGAAATTTGGTCTGTGCCCGCGGGTATTGCCGGAGTTGTTGCTGTAACCTCAGTCCAGGCATCTGTTACAGGCAGGGCTTTTAAGTCTGTCCAATATGTCCAGCCAGCAACTGAGTGTCGGAACACGGTAAGTGAGTTTCTGATTGACGATGACTTGTACCACAGGGATATGTTGTATGCTTCTCCGGGAATAACCGCGGGCGCACAGGCAGCGTTTTCGGTCATCATAAGTTTGCGGTCACCACTGACATAGTTGCCGATGGTAACTGACTGCGCGACATTGCCAGAGTGCGTATCATCGGTTAGTTCCCATGCTAAATCGTGATCACCCCAGCCAGATTGACTAAAACAATCAGGTGTAGTGCCGGTTACTTGCTCAAGACCGCCATTTAGTAGTGTCGCTGGTGCAGCGTATGATTTGGTATAAGAAAATATCGGTAATAGTAGTGATGACACAAAAATCAAGGATGCAGTTACTATCTGCAGGTTTGATTGTAGTTTAGTCCAACTGGACGGGCTATTTTTTGACATAGAACAACTAGAACCTCTCACTTATCATATATTAAAGCAGGTACGTTATTAAATGTCAATATTATGATAGAAAATATTAAGCACTTGCGGTATGCGCTTGGTATTGTCATGAAAAGTGTTGAGAGTATAATTAAGGACATAAGCAGTAACTTGAGAGGGTAATGAATGAGTTTTTTAAGCAAATTGTTCGGAAAATCTAAGCCCGCAGACCAACAGACAATACCATCGGCCAGTCCTGCGCAGGAACTACCAACAGAGGTAGTACAGGATGTAACTCCTCCAACACAAACTGCTCCGCCGCAGGAACCACCTTCACCGAATCTAGCACCGGAGCAACCCCCAGTATCGACTGAGCCACCTGCTGCAGCCGCACCGTTTCCCGCCCCAACTTCTGAACAACCAGCAACTCCTATGGGTGAACCAGCTCAGCCTGAAGGTGATTCAACTTCAACTGATGGTACGACTACTCCGCCAAACCCCGTAGTTTAGCATTTAGTAGCTCGGTGTTACTATATAACTGATGAAAATTTTGAACGGTCGGGAATTAGCCGGCTTTATTAAAGAGCGCCAGGCCAAAACAGTCCGGGCACTCCGCCAAGCGCATAATGTGCAGCCCAAACTGGCAATCATTCGGACAAATCCGGATCCGGTCGTTGATAGCTATATGCGACTCAAACAAGGGTATGGCAATGACATCGGTATTGAGGTCGACATAGTTGTTGTTGATCAAAAGGACGCCGCAGCAAAGATTCGCGAACTGAATGACGATGCATCAGTACACGGCATGATTGTTCAAATCCCGCTCCCTGATCCTGAGGGTACGGACGAAGTTCTTAACGCCGTGGCAGCCGAAAAAGACGTCGATGGTTTAGCGGCAAAGACTACATTTGACCCTGCCACTCCAATGGCAATTATCTGGCTACTGGCTGGCTACAACGTTGCTTTAGAGGGCAAAAAACTGGTTATTGTCGGTCGTGGCCGGCTTGTTGGTGCTCCACTGGCTCGTATGTGGGGACAATCTAGTTTGAAGCCAATCGTCGCCAATCGTCAGACAGATTTATATGAAGAACTGAAAGATGCCGATGTTATTGTTACGGCAACTGGTGTGCCAAACCTTATTAAAGCCGATATGCTAAAGCAGAATGCTGTTATTGTCGATGCCGGTGTGGCGACAGACAAAAATGGCCTGGTTGGTGATGTTGACCCTGCTGTTCGTGAGCTACCCGATATCACCATTACCCCTGAAAAAGGCGGGGTAGGGCCGCTGACTGTCTGTGCATTGTTCGAAAATGTCATCCGTGCGGCTCAACGCACAACCAGCTAAGTAATTTTATCTATTGTTTCAATAAGTTCGGGGTATATTTCTTCAGGCATAAAGTGGGCTGACATTTTTGTGTAATTGTACGAATCCGGAATATCGAACACATACTTACTAAGCTCGGGGTATATTTCCTGGGCAAGTCTCATGGCAAAACGAGACTCTTTGATTTCGCCGACGCAGTCAAGAGGCTTTGTTCCTTCGATACCAAGCAGTTGTCGGTAAGTAGGTTCTAGTGCTTCGGAAAGCAGCAGGTTTTTACCACCAAATATCGATTCAAGCTCGGCTTTATCGATAAACGGCGTGAAAATTAGGAAAGTAAATGCGCATTTAGGACAATCCCCGCACCAACTCATTGAATTACTGCTATGGGTAAAGGCTTTGTTGCACGAACTGAACAGCGACTTATACTTTTGAAAAGCTATTTTTGAAAAAATTTTAGCGATGTACACTTCGCTTAGTGGTCTGAGCAGTGAGTAGTAACGTGTTGATTCACCGAATTTTATATGCAGCAGTCCTTGGTAATCTTTCTCGAACTGAGGAGACTTGGAATATTGATGATTAATCTCGATTCCCTGGTAAACCAAATTTGGTTCGCCGGCAGACTGTTCGTTAGACACCACTACATCCAGGTAGCCTGACAAAACGGACACAATTGTTCCAACGCAGGCGAAGATTGCCGATATCGGTACGTGCCCGTTGTAGCCTAATTTATTATGTTCAAGTAGTGTTTTGTCCCATGTTCTTTGTACCCAAAAATGGGGAAGTCCAATTTTTTTAGTCAAAGGTTCAAGTTGTTCTTTGTGCCCCAGACTCCAGGTGGCTGCATTTGGCTGATTCCTTAAAATTTCAACACTTACCAAAGAATCTTTGCCTCCGCCCAGGCCAATGAGTAGCCCCGTGCGCGATGAGTGATTAACAGTAGGCAGTGATTCACTGTTCACGGGAAAAGTAACCGGCGTATTTGGACTAAGTCTGTTTATATAGAAAAATTCGCCAAGCCCACGCTGATATGTTCGTTCCAGAAAACTAGCAGTTGGCGCATCTATCAAACCCGACTCAACAACTATTTCCTTCGCCAAGTAGGTCTTGTAATAGGAAACACCGGCTACAAAAAATAGTATCTCAATTGCCCGCTTGGCTGCTTGTTCATCATATTGTTTGAGCGGGAAGTCAAAGACATATGTTTCTACAAAATTAATAGTATCGTCGTAACTGTAGTAAAGATTTAGTATCCCTGAAGACGCATCAAACTCGTAGTTCTTAAAAATAAACTTCTGGTATTTCATAGGTCTTGCACAGTTTTTTTAAATTGATTGCCGCGGTCTTCAAAGTTTTTAAACATGTCAAAACTAGGAAAACCGGGCGAAAAGACTACCGAATCTCCCTTTTTGGCAAAAAAGCGGGCGTGTTCAATGATTTTGGGCATTGTTTGAGCTGTGCAGATAATCGTATTACTCAAGCCCGCTTCGTCCATCACTTTCTTTAGCCGCCCGGCCGATGCACCGATGAGCATTATCTTACGAAATTCGTCTTTTATTTTGAGCAGTTCGCTTGCTAGTTGTGTTAGATCAAGCATCCTATCGAAACCGCCAATGATGAGTACTTTCGGTCCACTCACCGAATGTGCAGCTGCTATGGTCGCGCCGGGATTCGAAGCGAAGGAGTCATTATAGAATCGAACGTTCTCGAATTCTCGTACTAGTTCGATACGGTGTGGCAATCCATGAAAGTTAGTGAGCACACCTCGTATAGTGTCAGCATCTTTGCTTACTTGCCAGACCGTTGTTACGGCGGCACAAATATTTTGCCAATTGTGCTTGCCGGGCAGCTTAACATCATCTAGTTCACAAATGGCGGTGTCATCGATAATAATTTTATTTTTATCTATATGGGCGCCTGGACTTTCCATAAAGCCTATTTTTTTGCCGTTAGTGGCGTTTACTATTTCGATAGTTAAAGGGTGATTTTGTGCCATATATATAGCCGTATCTGCTTCTTTCTGATGAGCGAATAGCTGCTGTTTTGCATATATGTATTCGGGGCGGTCGGCATGCCAATCCAGGTGTTCATCGACGACCATCAGGCAAATTGCAATACGCGGAGAGGTTTTTAAGTCAATCAGTTGAAAACTGCTTAGTTCTAGCACCACCCAATCATCTGCGTTTATGGCAGGCAGTAGCTCAAGAGGCGCTGTACCTATATTTCCGGCTAGGTGCACGGTTTTACCCGTGGCTTCTAGCATCCGGGTTATAAGTGTTGACGTCGTGCCTTTTCCTTTTGTTCCGGTTACGCCGATAATGTTTTTAGTCGGGCAGGTAGCAAAAAACTCGTTAACGTTGCTGGTTACATTATTTAGGATGTCTGGAAAATCAGGATTCGCTGACTTAATTTTACTGGGGTGGATACCGGGTGAACGCACAATCAAGTCGTACTGGTCTAAGCCCTGCAGGTATGAATCACCAAGTTTATAAGTGTAGCCAGTATTGTCTTTAACTATGTTTTTATTTCGGTCTCGAATTGTAATTTTATGACCTAATTTGCTCCAATGCTGTGCAGAAACATGACCCTCCAGACCATAACCGAGAATAGCAACGTTCATAAGCTAAATTATAGCTTGGATTTTACCAATTCGGCGACCTGACGGGGGGTCATGTCAGCTTTCACAACATAATCTAGAACGCCCAGTCCCTTAAGTGTTTCCGGAGCTTCAGTTTCTCCCATATTGGTTAAGATGATAACTTTTGTATTTTTACCCCAATCGGTAGAGCGTAGTTTAGCAAGCATTTCATCGCCGTTCATTTCCGGCATCATCAGATCAAGCAGCAGCATATCCGGCTGCATTTCTTTGCAAAGTTCCAGCCCAAGTTTGCCGTTTTCGGCAACCTCTACTTCATACCCTTCGGATTCAAACTTAATCCGATACATCTGGGCGATAGCTAAATCATCTTCGACGATAGCAATCCTCATACCCTTAACTATACAGTATCCTGCTAATTATCTACCCCGGCAAAGCCGCACACAGTGTCGGGTCTGCAAACCAATCACCAACCTTACGGTGCCCAGCAGTTTCACCAGCCGGGACTTCATAAACTCGATGCCTTGCTTCATTAGTAAGACATAGGTTGCCAACATGTCGGTAAGTGCCGCCTGGTAAAACTAATTTTACCGTCGTTGTTCCAGCTTCTCGGACAAAATTTATTCCAGGTTGTAGTTCATACGGACAGTGAGCAGCATTAGGGGATAATGCATAACTGTTTGAGACGCTGAGCGGTACGGGGGTGGGGTTGCCAGTGTTTTTTCTGGCCTTGATACAGGCTAAGATTACGGCATTTTGGATATGGTAAGCGCGCGAATCATCCACAGAGTATACGCTGCCATCAGAACCTTGGATTAGCCTGTCCTCATATGTGCATGTAACCGGACTTCCTTGTGGGATATTTACTGCTACTGACTGTGGTACGTCGAATAACGACGGATTACCACTGCATGTTAGCGTATCTGCATTTGGCACTGGTCTGGCTAGACCGTTTTGCATCCAAAGAACCTGCCCTGTTTCGGCAATTCTAAACGGTTTATCTGGCATGGTCATTTGTGCACCTACTGGGAGGTTATTTAAAGCGGCGACACTACGCATCGTCTGGTAGTCGGGCTGTGCTGTAGTATTCATGTATATTGAAAACAAACTAGGATAGTAATGCCTGGTGTACGGTTGACTAGAACCATTGCCTTTTATGCTCCAGCGTTCAGACCCGCCAGGTCCGTTGAGTACCATGTTGCTCCTGTATTCACAGGCGGCTGGTTGGCTTAGTACTGCTACACTGTTTCCGCCCTCAACATATGGTCGTGCCGATACGGGAAGCACAATTGTTGATCCGCCTTCTATTTTTTCCAAGCAGTCAAGCATGGTATCGGTTGGGACGGTGTGGGAATGGAATCCACCACCATTTTGCTGTGCCATAAGCCGTACCGCTGCCGTACCGGCAAACCGATACCGTAAGCGATTAGACAGCGGGAAGTTTCTATTTGTAAAATCCGCTAGCCTATTGCCCGTAGCGGGGATCGGCTGGGCACGGTTTCTTATACCCAGATCATCAACTTCTGCAGCGGTGACAGGGTACGCCCGGCCTGATCTGAAATAGTATTGTTGGCCATCGCTGCCGTCAATATACACGGCCGTTCCGTCTCCTGGTGGGTTGGCGCCGACAACTCTGCCAGTGGTAGTGTAGCCGACCTCATTTGCCTTAACGTCTGCGTCAGATATGGTAGCAGGGGCATGACCACCACTCCAGTAATTGCTGTCACTTGCAGTCCATCCAGATTTTGGTTCAATCGGCCATAGCCTACCACCGACTTTGGTGTATACCCAGCTACCATTGGTTACTTCACCACCTTCCCCGATAGAGGTATATTCGGCTGTTCCGTTAGGGGTTGGGGTAGGAGTGCTGGCAGGGTTGCCACTGATTCCATTGCCGGTACCGTTGACGTCAATGTAGTGTAGTGCTCTTCTATTTGGTTCGTATGAGAATTCCCCATTTCCCCCACGGTTGTATTGAGAAACATTCACTGAACCATCAGAGTTAACACTTTCAACAAATGCTACATGACCTGCTGGATTACCTGTTGTACCATCCCATACGGCAAGATCTCCTGGCTCAGGAGTGTTGTCGACAGTATAGCCAGTCTGATTATTATCCCAATCGCCCCCATTCCCCCACCAAGGAATATTTACCCCTAACGCCTGTTTCACCCTCCAAGCGGCGTAGGAAGTGCAGTTCTTGATATCGTATCCATAGTTATCTCTATAGTAGTATGTCTTACCACTCATAGTGGCAGTCTTGGAACAATTCATGCCAGATAGGCATGTCTCATAGCCCCAAGAGTATTGACCCAATACAGGTGAAATATCTACAAAACCAGCTTGATTTAGCGGATACCCTGGATCCGTCATTGCAGATACGGCTTGACTAGGTGATGATAGTTCTTGCAGTAGAACTTCCTGTACCAACACCAACGGGTGCTACGGCTAGTAATGACCTACATGCAACGCCCCTCAACCTTGTCATCAAACCTATTCTTTTTATTGTCTCTGAAGCCACCTCTTCAGGATGAGAAATTAGCACCTCGCTCATTAAGCTCAACCTCCTTACTTCTAGTACTCCAAACTAAAAACGAAGTTAGTTTTGGTTCACCTCCTTAAGACTCTCAAAGGATTTATAAAGGCTTTGCTGAAACGCTGCCTCTTTCGACCTATATTCGGGTGCTACACAAGAACCTTTAGCTCCAAATCTTAGGTAAGTATACTTAGCATCACTGTATATTTTTATGCCTGTGTAATTCTCAGATTGATCAATTTTTGAGCTTTCAACTCTAGATAAGGCCGCACCCATGCCCCCTCCTTTTCCAGATCCGTCTGATTCATCAAAGAGTGTGCACTTATTATTTGGCAGATTGCTTAAATCACTTATCTCAAAAGAGGCTATCTGCCCTTTGACCCCTTCTGGTTTAATAATGTCAAATTCACCTGTGACGCTATTCTTTAAACCATATATGACTTTATTTTTAAGCTTATCCGGTAGCTTAAATCTTACATCCCACTCCTTGACCACCAAGTATTTGCCACCCTCTGAATGGTCGGCAGTGGTACTCGTTTGAGACTTACCGGTACTATTGTCGCTGGTTTTTTGGATTTGCCAGAGTATGACTCCAATTAAAACAACAGCCATCGCGGCTATTGCGATGGCGATTTTCTTTTTCATAATCTCCGACTCCCTTAAGTACAGCAATAATATGTACAAAAGTTTAAGGATACAAGAGGTATTTTTTGCAACTATTTGACGTGAATCTCTGGTAGTAGAGAGCTTGATCTTATGAAACCGCTTACTGTATTGCCCTGAACTTAATGTTATCCACAACAACACCTAAGTTAGTGATGTGAGTATCTTGGTGAAATCTTTGACATCAGGTTCATTAATAGCAGACTGCAGCAACTGCATATTTTTATTAAGTAGTGCTATGTTTTCGTCTGTTAAAGGGTTCTCTTTTTGAATGGCATGATAAATTGACGGGTCTTGGGTGGTCATTTTGTCTAACGCTTCTTTCATTAGGCGGAAAACAGGGGTAGATGCTATTTCGAATCTATTTGGGTCAAGGGCCATTTCTTTCAGTGTCATGCCCCAGGCTATGAGTATAAAGTGCGGCAGTTGCTGGACTGCCCCCATTATTTGATCATGCTCCGCAGCTTGCAGCACAGTAGTTTTTGTTCCCAAATTATCGAATAAATCAATGACCATCTTTTCATACTTTTTATTATTAGTGTCACGCGCAGGGCAGATGATGACATTCTGGCCTTGAAAGCCAACGCTCGGCGCAAAAAGTGGGTGAGCGCCCATCACTTTTGCTTTGCTGCGCAACATAGATTCTACGGGTTTCTGTTTCAGTGAGCCTATGTCGATCCACAATTGGTCTTCATGGCTGTATGGAGAGAGTGCCGAAGTGGTTTGATCCATTTTACTAAGCGGTAAGGTAAATATGACAATATCGGCGTCTGCTGTAAGTGATTTTTTCTGCTGAAAATCCTTGCTGCCGCACCCGTCGATGGAATGACCTTGTTTTGCTAGCTCATTTCGAAATAATTGCCCAAAATTCCCGGTTAGTCCAACAATGAAAAATTTCACTGTCTAAATTGTAGCGTAGGATGTTAAATTGCAAATTAAATCTAGCTAGCTTTTGTTGTAGCGTTTGAAGATATCGATAACCATGTCTAGCACTTGGGTTGGGGTGTGATGAGCTTTGACGATGTAGCGTTCTACCTTTAGGTAGCGAAGCGATAAAGGTGCCTCGCTGGGGCTGACGTTTGTTAAAACTGCAACGAGCAGCTCAGTACCCCAATCTTCTCCACGCAGTCTTCGTAGCATCTCATCCCCAGACATAACTGGCATACGCAAATCTAAAAGAGCTAAGTCGGGTCGGAACGATTCAATCAAGGCAAGACCTTTTTCACCATCTTCAGCACCTTGAACTTCAAACCCATGATTGCGTAGTTTCATGAGGTACATGTCTCGAATCGGTGTATCGTCTTCTATGACAGCAATTTTAAGCATTTATTGTCGTTTTTGTTGTAAATAATGACTATTGACATTTTAACACTTTTAAATTATAATTCAAAACAGTTCCGCACTTTGTAATATTAATCGACGCCTTGTCCTTGATGTAAGTCAAGGCGAGGCGTCTTTTTTTAAAAAATATGGCAACAACATTTACACCTAGTCGAAGTGAATCCGATGCGGGCTCTATATGGAGCCCTGCACACGGTGAGTTTGATAGAGGCCTTGCACTATCGAGAGTTGAGAGTTTCGCTGAACAATTACAGCGCGATGGTTCTAGTGTTTCAGATGGTCTGTTTGAACAAACGGTTGAGCGAATTGAGGATGCTTATGATCATTTTGAGCTAGAAGAACCTAAACGGGAACTTGAAGGTGGTCATGCATTTTTAGTTCCAACTCGGGCTACTCACACCGAACTTCATGGTTTACGCGAGGCGTATAACTTCATCCCTCTCCTGAGGGGCATTGATGACGTGCCCAAAGACGCTTTAGATCGAAGTAGGTACGGTGTCTTGGCGCTAAGACTACTAGAAATTCTACCTCCTAATATCATAGATAGATATAAAGAAGTTAATGGTGCGATAGTCTATACCCCAATAACGGCAATGCTACCCATGGATATGTCTAGTACTCCGGAAGCAGTTGGCACTGCAAGGAGAATTGTTTCACAAACGGTAGCATACGCTGGTAGGCTTGGCGCGGAAGTAATCGGTTTAGGCGCAACCCTGCCTTCCCTAACTAACTATGGCCGGGCGATTCCGGGTGCAGAAGATTATGTTTTAACAACTGGACATGGTGGTACGGCGTGGCTCGCAGGGAATATTGCTCTGAATGCTTTTAGGGAAGGCGGCAGTGATGGGTCTATTGGTGTCGTTGGTTTAGGTGCAATGGGTAGTGCATTAGTAGATACAGTTCGAGACATGCTGCCAAATGTGCCTCTGTCTGTTTACGATATAAATGATAAACTTGCATTAAGGACAAAACTAAGGCTTACAGGTCAAGTTAACATAGCCGATAGTGTTCAAGATGTTCTTCGTGGTTCAAATGTTGTTATATCTGCACTAACAAGTCCGGTTGACTTGTCTGGTGTGCCAAGATCTGTAGTAGAAGGAACTATTATAATTGATGATAGCCAACCGGGAGCGTTTTCTAGGGAGCAGGTGCACGATTTAGGCGGAAGATTGCTATGGGTAGTCGGCAGATCAAATAACGGTTTTTCCAGAAGCTCAAATCTAAACTTCGGGGGAACTGTTATGTCCGAAAGAGATTTATTTGGATGTGAGGCAGAAGCTGCTGTTATAGCCGCATTGCCACTTAGCGAAAGAAAGTCGCGTGCAATAACACAGGCTGCTACTGTGGAGCAGATTAGAGAAATTGGTCGCTTACTTGACAAGAATCACATAGTGCCGGGAGACGCTCAATCATACGGGCTACCCGCTTAATCTAGTATGTTTGGTTAGGAGTAAGTAATTGACTTTGCTATTCTGGAAGCTAAGATAGCAAAATGGTTAAGTTATTACTATTCTTAGTATTATCAATAAATCTTATACTTTTTCTTTTAGTTTTTTTTTAGGGGGCTACAAAAGAATGGCATAAGCCTTTTATTCTCTAGCGTTATTTTTTTTATAGCATTATGGGTTTTAGGAGATTACTTTCTACTCTATGGTAATACCAACTCGCAAATAGAATTTGGCAGGATAACCTGGACTGTAACTCCTATGATTGCCGCACTGCTACTCTACGGTTTTATTAGAAAATTTAAACCGGTGATAGGCACAGTTAAAGAGAGGGCGTTATTTATAATGCTTAGTCTTGCAGCTTTAGCCTGGATACTTATTTTTACTATCAACCCCCATTATGCGATTAGTTCGGTGGATATTAGTCATCCGAGCAACGTATTAGAAGTAAATGCGAATGGTTTTCAGGCTTACACCCTCTTTTTCAGTGTATATTTTTCAGCGTGCTTAGTACTTTTACATCTTAAAAGAAAGCAGTCGCAAGGTAAGGAAAGAAAACAATTAAGCCTATTGTTTATAGGAATTTTGTTCACGATGCTAGGAGCTGCTATTACCAATTTACTACTTCCATTTTTAGGTAATCTAAACTACATATGGCTGGGGCCTGTTTTCTCACTCACATATATATGTGCATTCAGCTACGCAATTCTCAAGCATCAACTGTTTGATATTAGGCTAATTATTGTAAGAGCTCTTGGTTATGCACTTACTTTAACTGTTCTTGCTACTTTGTACGGTTCTATTATCTTTGGGTTACTTGTATTTGTTTTTGATTTGCGAATCTCCTTGTTCCAGCAGGCAGTTATATCGGGTGGCACGGCAATAGCCGCGCTATCTTTTGCAAGGCTGAAGCGGTTCTTTGATAGAACTACAAATGCACTATTTTATCGGGATGCATATGATCCGCAGGTTTTTCTGGATGAGCTGAACTCCACACTCGTAACTACTATAGATCTTGCGCCGTTATTAGATAAGAGTGCTTCGACGATTAGATCCAATATTAAAGCAGAATATTGTGAGTTTGTTATTAGGGGCGAGGGAAAGAACGGATCGCGATTTTTCGGTAATGGCACCCTAAAGCTTGATCAAAATGATGTTAACGAAATTCGCAAACATAGCGGTGTTATGCGTAGGAAAATTATTGTCACAGATGATTTGGAAGAATATCCTGAGCTACAGGAAGTATTGCGTTCACGCTCAATAGCAATTTTGGCTGGCATGGTCACCCATTCGGAAAAGGTTGGTTATTTAATATTAGGCTCAAAGAGCAGTGGTAATCCGTATTCTGGCAGCGATATAAAGATGCTTGAGATTGTTGCCGATGAGCTGGCGCTGGCTGTGCAGAACTCACTGAGGTTTGAGGAGATTCAGAACTTTGCCAACACGTTGCAAGATAAAGTAACGGATGCGACAAAAGAGCTACGTAAGACCAATGAAAAACTTAAGGCATTGGACGAAGCGAAAGATGAGTTCATTAGTATGGCCAGTCACCAGCTGCGTACGCCATTAACCAGCGTGAAAGGCTACCTTAGTATGGTGCTGGAAGGTGACACTGGGCCACTTAAAAGGCCGCAAACAGAACTATTAGAACAGGCGTTTACGAGCTCGCAAAGAATGGTGTATTTGATTGCTGATCTGTTGAACGTCTCAAGGTTGCGCACGGGTAAGTTCGTCATCGAGAACAAGGAAACCTATCTACCGGATGTGGTAGAGGGCGAAGTTAATCAACTTCGTGAATCCGCGGCCGGGCGCAAGCTAACTCTCAATTATGAAAAACCAAAGCAGTTCCCTCGTCTGATGCTTGACGAAACAAAAGTTCGTCAAGTAGTAATGAACTTCCTCGATAACGCCATTTATTACACGCCCGCCGGAGGCAAAATTGACGTTAGGCTTGAAGTAACTCCTGAGAGCGTGTCTTACACCGTCAATGACAATGGTGTTGGCGTGCCTAAGAATGAACGGCACCACTTGTTTAATAAGTTTTACCGGGCTGGAAATGCCAAAAAGATGCGACCTGACGGTACTGGTTTAGGTTTATTTATGGCAAAAAAAGTAATCGTCGCGCAGGGTGGGGCAATAATTTTCAAAACCGAGGAAGGCCAGGGTAGCACCTTTGGCTTTAGTTTTCCTCGGGCAAAGTGCGAAGTGAAGTCCAAATGATATGAGTAAAATGCCGGTAATTTTAGTGGGGGCGTACCGTGCTTGAGCTGTTCCTCGTCTGTACTGTCGCGATAAATGGCTTTTTAGCACTCTCAGTACTGATAAAAAATCCACGAAATAGCCTAACGACCTACTACTATTTTTTGCTCAGCTTGTGCTTAAGCATTTGGGTTGTCAGCAATGCCGTTGCCGAAATACACACAGGTGACATCGCCATTAATGGCCTATTGACTCAAGTAGCTACGGTTGCTGCTTATCTTGGTGTACTGTTCACTATGCTGTTCTGTCGTAGCTTTATTGCGCCTCTTATCCCAAACCGTAAATCGCAGCAAAAGAAACTGCTGCTAGCGGGCGTTTTTATTGTTTTTGGAGTCTTATCTTTCACCCACCTCATGGCCAGCAATGTTACGCGTAACGAAGAAGGGATCCTTATTTTCACCCAAGGACCGCTTATTTTAGTGTATGCGCTCATGCTTATTCTGCTTGTGTCTGTTTCGCTCAAAGATTTACGTATACGTATTCGCCACGGTAATTATGTCGAAAAGACACAGGCTCGTTTCATTACCTACGGACTAGTTTTGGCAATATCGGTCGGTATGGTAACTAATGTTTTATTACCAGCAATATTTCCTGAATTCCAAACGGCCGGCTTCGGAACGCCGTTGCTTACTTTGCTTGTGACCGTGCCTATCGGCTATGCACTTATCAAGCACCGTTTGCTTGATGTACGACCTATTGCTGCCCGTATCACCGCTTTTGCCATGCTCCTAATTACCCTCGGAACTTTGTACAGTACCATCATCATTAATCTCAACGGTGTCATATTCGAAGGATATCAACCAGCCAATTCCGTACAGTTTCTGTACATATTGGTATTTATTGCTCTTGGATTCCTGGTACACCCACTCTATAAATTATTTTGGACAATAAGCGGGCGACTCTTCTTGCACCATATCTACGAACCTCAAAACGTCGTAAATGAACTCAATGGTGTACTGGTTGCCAACCTGCACCTCAAGCCATTAATGCTGAGGCTGCAAAAGGTGATCAGAACCAACATCGATACTAAATATACGATCATCCAATTGTCTGACCATACACTGTTTCGACAAGGAGATGGTTCGGGTATACATTCCGAAATATTGACAGCGTTGGAACATGAATTTAAAAAAACTGATCGAGATATGGTAAGCATTCGCGATATTGTGACCGACCCGGACAAAAAAGCACTCGCCGATATGATGCTCGAATATGAGCTGGCCATTATGGTCGCTATAAAACACGGTGCATCCAAAAAGGGTCTACTATATATTTCCGAAAAATCCACCGGCTTGCCCTACACCAACCAAGATCTCGATATTATCAAGGTAATTGTCGCTCAAGCAGGGTTGGCAATCCAGAACGCCCTTCTATTCCAGGAAGTTTCACAGTTCAATGTTACCTTGCAGCAAAAGGTCTCTGATGCCACCAGAGAACTTAGAAGCTATAACGCCAAATTAGTATCCCTCGATGTTGCTAAGGATGAGTTTATTAGCATGGCCAGCCATCAGTTACGTACGCCACTCACTAGTATAAAAGGCTACCTCAGTATGGTGCTGGATGGCGATATGGGCAGGTTGACCAGTGCCCAGCGGCCAGTGCTTGAACAAGCATATGAAAGTTCACAGCGCATGGTATATGTAGTTGGCGATCTACTCAATTTTACCCGCATGAAGACCGGTACTTTTTTATTCGTAAAGGAGCCAGTTGCTATTGATGCGGTTGCAGCAACAGAGGCCAACCAGCTTCAAAAAACAGCTACAGCTAAGGGGCTGCAACTTATCTTCAGTAGTACCAAGGACTGCCCCGTATTAATGCTCGATGAGAATAAAATTCGGCAAGTAATTATGAATTTTATGGATAATGCTATTTATTACACTCCCGTAGGAGGGATGATATCAGTTACCGTTACTCATGATAGTGAAAAAGTCAGCTATACCGTCACCGACAACGGCGCTGGGGTTCCAAGCTCAGAACAGCATCTACTATTTACTAAATTTTACAGAGCCGCGAATGCTCGTAAAATACGACCTGACGGCACTGGCTTAGGGCTATACATGGCGAAAAAAATTATCAAGGCGCAGGGTGGTACCATGTTATTTAACACCGAAGAAGGTAAGGGTAGTACATTCGGCTTCAGTTTTCCGATCAAGGATGGCAAAGTTAGATAGTTAGATGAAGGCACTAGCTTAGTTCGTATTTAGTAAACTAACATGGTATAATTTAAGATGTAGTCTTTAATAAGATTACAAGTTAGTCGTCCTTCGGTGGCGGCGAGGCAGCAAGCGAGCACTAAAGTGACCATTGTGGTAAGTGCTTACCTGCAGCTTCACCAAAATAAAACCCACAAACAGCCAAGACGGATATTCCGGCTTAAAGCAGCATAGCTTCATATTTAAGAAGTCTGTGCTGTATTTCACTTCATTAACCCTTAACCAACAAGGAGTGCGCGTGCCTATAGGTAACCCAACATCCCCATCAATTATTAACCCACCAGTGTCAGATACAGAACCTCTATTTGGTAGAACCAGGAAAATTACAGGCCTTCGACGGCCATTATCAAGACTAGCTGTCTGGGGTGTTGCGGTACTTGCCCCAGCGCTTCCAGCATCAGCTATGGCGGCAGATGCATCTGCAACATCCGCTGCAGGCGTTGAATCGACTGCGCCTGAACGAAGAGACCAGATCCTAGAATCTGCCGCCACTTTTGCCAAAGGAATAACGTCGCTCAGCGCACTTGGCAAAGCGGCTTGCAAACGCCAAAAAGAGCTTGATGCACGATCTTTTACTACCTGTGAGTACCCGGGTGCATTTGCAGCAGCAAAGAAAAGGTACCCGCTATTGGTCAGTAATAGAGGCATTTCGAGGCCTGGAACTGAAGATAAGGCTGATCGGAAAAGACTGTATTGGATAGCTTATCCCGGCGAGTATCGGTTGATGCGCCAGGAAACCGAAGCCGGAATGTACTACACATCACCGCGTCAGAATATGTGGGACAGGGTAAATGATCGTGAGTGCCGTGATACTTGGAATTGCAATACGGGAAACGGTTACTACGGTGGGCTACAGATGGACAGAGATTTTCAACAAACTTACAATCCTCACGCATTTATATTGTGGGGCACAGCGGACAAATGGCCGAAGCCGGCCCAGCTTAAGGCTGCTGATCTTGCCTATGTTTCAAGGGGGCTTAGACCGTGGCCGAGCAGCTATAAAGCAGAAGGTTCATTTCCCTGCCCAGTGAGCGCACGAGCATCAATAAGGGCGAGGTGCTAGCATGGAACGAAAACGAACTACTATGAACATGAGGCTACGCTCTCCATTAGTTAGGGTAGGTCTCGGAGCGGCAGGAGTGCTTGGGCTTGCCGCTATGCCAGCGACCTTATCGGCAGAACCAGCTCAACCGAGGGATGCTAATTTACTTGCTGCACCGTCACTGAACGCTGAGAACGCTACTTTGAACCCAGATGTACTGACTCCAGCGCAGCTCGCACGACTGCCTAAAGCTATTACTGTCGCCCGCACCATTACGAGCGGTCGCGTTAGTCTTGAGCAAGCCGCCTATAACCCAGGCGAACAGTACGAAAACGCCTACAGTGCTGCAAAACGCAAGAAACTTGCCAGCAACCCCAAATTGACCATGGTTGCCGGCTTGGCTAAACCCGGCCTTAGTCGCAGAAAAGATAGAGTACAGCTTTATTTGCGGCTTAACCCTTTAGTTGATCGCGAATTGGACATAGCCAAAATGCACCCTAAACAAGCGGCAAACAAAATTTGGCGCGAAGAATACCGCTGGACAGATTTGCAAGTAGCCAAAGCGAACGCCATTGTCGAAGGCGGCATGGGTGTGCCAACAAATTTAGCAGAGAATGAAATTTGGAACCCTTGTGCTTCCTACTCTAGATTGAAAACTCCATGCCATATCGCTATCCCGAGAGGTGACCATTGGCTCGGAACTGCTTATGGGATCGTTCAGGCTAATCCTGGTTATAAAATGAGAATATCTGGTCCCGATTGGGCAACAAATCCCGCCACACAAGCTCGTTGGTACGCAGGACCCTACCTGAGAGATCATGTCTATGCGACGTTCGGCAAAGGAATCGATGCTTCATTCGCTCATAAATTAAAATACGGTACTATTTAACGAATTTGGTAGTATAATTGCTCTGTTCGAGTAAAGGTGTGCGGTGAATTTCACCCGCTTGATCTTGGATACTGATCGGCGTCAGGCTACGTTTTAAGCCAGACAGGTACGCTTTATACATCTATGTAGGACTACAAAGTTTTATGTAACTAAAGTATCTGCAAGCCGATTGGGCAAACACCCGCTTTTACAGTAGTAGAGGCGGGTGTTTTATATGCAACTGCCATTTATTTGATATATGTGGAAAACTATGCTGGAAGGTATTGACATTAGCGTAATGTTGTGATAGAGTATGGCTAACACACGTTTTTGCGGCCTACCCGGCTGCAAGAACAGAGGTGGTTGAGAAGTAACATACAAGGAGTATTTAGATGGCTGAAACACCAGGAGGCCCAACACCGGGCGAAGAACGTATTGTTAGTCCGGCAGATACTACTACAGAGTCTGGCGGTGCAATGACAGGAATTCGAAATAATAGGCTCGCCCGTTGGGGCGGTGGTACAGGACTTGCAATTCTTGCAGTTGGTGCCGCATTTTTAGTAGGA